>CAZMBB010000006.1:0-67490 GCA_964564575.1 uncultured Dehalococcoidales bacterium | reverse complement strand
TCTGCGCAGCATCTGACCCCTCTCCGGGGTCGTCCTCTTCCCCACAAGGAAGAGGCGATGGAGAGGGAAGGAGCCGAGGTCGAAGTACAAAGACCGAAGCTCAGGACCAGGGCCTGTAAATTCGGGCCCGATGACCCGACCTCCTGGTCACACCCGATGGCGACGTAAACCAAAAGGCAAAGACAGCCCTGCGCCCCTGAAAAGGCGCAGGGGGAGGATGCTTCTCTCACCCCCTCCTTCAGGAGGGGGCAGGGGGAGGCCCGCCGCAAGGCGGAAGAAACCACTTAGGAGTGGACATAAAAACACACCCAAACAAAAACCAATCCCCCAAACAACCAACAACAAAATCCCAAAAATCCCCCCAATCCCAAAAATCCCAGTTCAGACAAACAGCCCAAAACCATGCTCATCAAACAAAAACCCGACCGCTGGACCAAGATGTACCACCTCGGCAAGATGGCCACCGACGACATCATCCTGCCATCTGCACAAGCAGGGCAGAACCCGATGCCCGTCAAGGAGCGAGCCCCGTACTCCATACCTCGCAACAACCCGGGACCCGGCGTCTACCGATCACGTCTCCCAAACGGCAAGTTCACAAACCTCATGCAGGTCATGTTCACCGACTTCTGCAAGATGGACTGCCATTTCTGCCCGAACAGCCACTGGGTCCCACGAAAACGATACGGATTCAAACCCGACGAACTCGCAAAAACATTCAACGAACTCCTCGAACGCCAGACCGTCGAAGGACTCTTCCTAAGCTCCGGAGTCGCCGGCACCGGCTCCAAAACAACCGAGCGAATGGTCAAAGTTGTCGACCTCATCCGCAACAAATACAAGTTCAACGGATACATCCACCTCAAAGTCATGCCCGGCACCGAAAAAGACATCGTCGAAGCCGCGCACCTACTAGGCACTCGTCTCTCCGTAAACCTCGAAACCACCACCGTCGACCACATGAACAAGCTCTCCAAGATGAAGCACTACCAACGCGACATCATGGATCCCATGGCATGGATCGACGAACTCAAACGCGGTCCCACCAACGGAGCCATCGGACAAGCCACACAACTCGTCGTCGGTGCTGCAGACGAGACCGATCTCGACATCCTCAACCGCATCTCCCAACTCTATGCCGATTGGGAACTCAAGCGCGTCTACTACTCGCCCTTCAGACCCGTTCGATACACGCCCCTCGAAGAGCATCCCGCAACACCGATGCAACGAACCAACCGGCTCTACCAGCTCGACTGGCTCAAACGCGTCTACAAATTCTCCGACAACGAAATCAAACTCGGATTCGACAATGGAGGTTTCCTGCCCTTGGAACTCGACCCCAAACAAACCATCGCACTCGAAAACCTCGACGCATTCCCCGTCGATATCAACGTCGCCACCCGCGACCAGCTAATGCGAACCCCCGGACTCGGCCCCATCAGCGTCCAACGCATCCTCCAAAACCGACGCCGTGCAAAGATAACTCGCTGGCAGGAACTCACCCTTATGGGAGTGGTCCAGAAATGGGCATGGCCATTCATCACATTCCCCGGACACCGACCAGAACCAGCAAAGCAGCTTCGCCTCGACTCCCTCCTCAGCCAAGAGCGCAAAAGCCGCACCGATGGCGGCACCGAGCATCTCACGAAAAACAGGGCAGAGGTCAAACGCGAAGCGAATGCATCCATATTGGCCGACCCCGGCGAACCGTTCGGCACCCAAACAACACTCGCTCCCACACCATGCGGAATCCGCTCCAGCTGCGACGGATGCGCCCTCTACAACACCCCAGGACACCCAGGATCAAACCGCGCACCCATCAGATACGCCCCCTCGAGCAACTTCCTCAAACAAAAACAACCGGCGTGACCACCATTGCCCACCTACCTCCGCATAGCACGAGCAATATCCCGCTCCTGATCGCGGCGGCGGATTGTGTCTCGGCGATCCCCGTGCGTCTTGCCCCTGGCCAACGAAATCGAGGCCTTCGCAACCCCACGAACGATGTAGATCCGCTGAACAACGATCGTCAACCCTTGCTGCTCAACCCGCCCCTGCAAAAACTCGATCTCCCTACGATGCAGCAGCAACTTACGCTCCCGCAAAGGCTCATGCTGCCCCCACAGACCCGCCGCATCGTACGGAGCAACATACATATTCATCAACCAAGCCTCACCATCAGTGATCCGAACATAAGCATTCGAAATATCCACCTTCCCATCCCGAATCGACTTGATCTCCGAACCCTGCAAAACCAACCCAGCCTCGAACTCATCCATCAAGTTGTAATCAAACCGAACACGCCGATTGGTAGCCATCGTCCCAGACGACGCCGAACCGCTGCCATCAACCTTCTTCTTGCGTTTCCTACGAGCCATAACAGGGCGTACCCCAAACCAAAAAATCCGCAGGAGCGGCCATCACGGACGACCCTGCTCATCCAAAGGCAAACTACTGCCCAACCGCAGTAGTAACCTGCGTCTGGAAATCCAACTGCTTGATCGCAGCATCCATCTGCGGCTCAACCCAATCCACATCCCGCTGACCGGGAACCGGCTCCGTCTCAACAATCACATCAGGCGTCAACCCGACACCCTCAATCACATTCCCATTCGGCGTGTACCACCGCCTGATCGTGATATTCAAACCCGCACCATTCGAAAGCGTCCGAGTGATATTCACACTCCCTTTCCCAAACGTCTTAACTCCAATCAACACCGCACGACCATGATCCTGTATCGCCCCGGCAAACAACTCAGCACCACTCCCAGACCACTCATTTACCAGCACCACGATCGGCACATTCGCAAAGTTCGCCTCACCGTGGGCAAAGAAGTCCCTACGCGCCCCGTTCCGGTCCTGCTCATAGGCAAGCCTACCCTCAGGAATGAACTCACTCGCCGCGTCCAGCGTCGCATGCAACAGACCACCTGGGTTGTTCCTCAAATCAATCACCACACCCTCAGCGCCCTGCGACATCAGCTCCGACATATGCTCACGGATCTCCCTAGGAGTCTCATCCGTGAACTGCCGAATATCCATCTCCGCGAACGGGGTATCAGGAATCATCCTCGAATTCACCGACTCCAGCTCCACACGCCCCCTGATGATCTCAATATCCACCGGATCAGTCTCACCGACATGCAACACTGTCAATATCACCGGTACACCTTCCTCACCCCGGATAATCAACACCGCTTCGCTCACGCTCCAACTCGTCGCATCCACACCATCCACCTTCAAAATCCGATCACCAGGCTTGATCCCGGCCCGCATCGCCGGCGAACCCTCCATCGGTGCCTGAATAATCACTCCCTTACCATCGGGCGCTTGAGCCACAGTAGCGCCAATCCCAAAGAACGATCCCGCCAAATCATCCCGACTCATCCGCATCTGATCCGGCGAGATATAAGTCATGTGCGGATCGCCCAAAGCCTCGATGAAACCCAAGACCGCCTGCTCCGACATCTCCGCATGGTCGACCAGCGTGTAATCCACATACTCGTCGTTGATGAACTGAAATGCCTCCCAGATAACCGCAACATCCTCAGGCACCGCATCCGGCAACTGTCTAGTCTTCGGAAACTCGATTACACGAGGCACCGCATCCTGTTCGGTGTCGATCGTCTCAGCCGTCTGATCTCCCAGATCTTCAGAACCAACGATCTCTATCTCGATCTCTGGCGACTCGATCTCGGACTCAACCGCATCCTCGGCAATCGCTGCAGGCTCCTTAGCAACTGCCACGTCAACGACCTCGGTAACCGCAACACTATCCTCAGCGGCGACCTCAACTGCCGGCTCCTCCTCAGCATCACAAGCAAACGCAAACAGAAGGGCGACCGACATAGCCGTCACCGACAACAACGGGAGGCGTTCAAAGACCGTTATTCGTTTCATCTGGATCCGTCCATCCCTGCACATTCAATCATCATTCACATTGATATCAGGGTATACGACACCGAACCCAAAACCGATTGCCGACCAACCTTACCCGCTTCCAAACCACTTCCGACTTTACATAACACGTCTAGTGCGAAGCGACCTGCACCACCGTCTTTATGCGCCTTCCCAAACCAAATCCCTGCAGCTCTCATCTCTCCACGATTTCAGACTACGCTGGGCTCTACCAACTCCTCGGTCGCTTCCTCGATATCGCTGTTACCTAGCGCCGCATCGATCGCCAACCTCAACTCCTCAATCCCCCACCGCTTTACGGCCGACGTCATCACTGAGCCGTCGTCCCAAATCTCTTCCCGACTCGGCGGTGCATCCATCACCAAGTCCAGCTTGTTCAAAACCAACACTCTCGGTGTCTCGCCGAGACCCAGATCCTCCAATACGCCATCTACAACCTCGGCAGCTTCAGCAGCCAGCGGATTCGAAATATCCGTCACATGCACCATCAGATCCGCAAACATCGCCTCTTCCAACGTTGCGTTGAAAGCGTCGATCAATATGGGCGGCAGCTTGTTGATGAATCCCACCGTATCGCTCAACGTCGCCTGCACACCCGACGGAAGATACAAACGACGTGTCGTCGTATCCAGCGTCTCGAATGGTCGATCAACCGACCGAATATCCGATCCCGTCAGAGTATTGAACAATGCCGACTTGCCGGCGTTCGTGTATCCGACCAATGAAACCGTCCGCACGTCACCTCGCAATCGTCGACGTCTCTGCGAACCACGTTGGTCCCGGACGTTAGATATCGCTCGACGCAAATCCCGAGCCTTCAACCGCATCAACCGTCTATCAGTCTCAATCTGCGACTCGCCAGGCCCTCGCGTCCCGATACCACCTCCCAGACGCTCCAAGTGCGACCATTGCCCCGCAAGCCGAGGCATCAAATACTCGACCTGCGCCAATTCAACCTGCAACTTGCCCTCACGCGTCCTCGCACGACCGGCAAATATGTCCAAGATCAGCGCCGTCCGATCAATCACCTTCACCTGCAACCGATCTTCAAGAACCCGTTGCTGCGCTGGCGTCAACTCGTCATCGAATATCACCGTCTCGACATGAAGTTCCTTGACCGTATCCTCCAGCTCATCAAGTTTTCCGCTACCCACATAAGTCGGCGACGGAGCGTTCAGATTCTGCGTCAATGTAGCGACTGGATTCGCTCCTGCAGCTCGCGCCAAAGCTCCCAATTCAGATACAGAATCGTCCAACGACCAGCCATTGCGACCGCGTCGAACACGCGCTCCCACAAGGCAAGCGCGTTCACGCCTCGCAGCGGTGTTGTACATTCTTTTGCGCCTAGACACGGTATTGTCTGTCCTATTACCAGACTAAACCCGCCAACCAGATATGCGACGAATACCCTCATCAATCTGATCGTCAGGGATCGTGAGCGACAACCGAATGTATCCCTCTCCAGACGGCCCATACGAAGCTCCCGGCGTCACCACTACATCACGCTCCTCAAGCATCTTCTCCGCGAAACTCGCCGACGTATAACCCTCAGGCACCCGCGTCCAGATGTACAGCGTAGCCCTCGGCGTAGAAGCCTCCAATCCGATCTCATTCAACGCGGCAACAACCTTGTCACGACGTCGACGATAGATCTCGTTATTCCCGTCAATCCACTCCTGCGGCAGATTCATCGCCTCGATACCCATCTCCTGTATCGCCTGCGAAAGCCCCGAGTCAATGTTCGACTTCACCCGCATCAACGCATCGACCATCTCAGAGTTGCCAACGGCCGCTCCAACACGCCAACCAGTCATATTCGCCGTCTTCGACAACGAATGAAACTCCATCGCCACATCTCGAGCCCCGGCTACCTGCAAGATGCTCGGAGCCACATATCCATCAAACGTCACTTCCGTGTAACAGGCATCGTGCAAGAGATACAGATCAAACTCCTTCGCATACGCCACAGCCTCCTCAAAATATGCCAGATCAGCTACTGCGCCAGTCGGATTGTTCGGATAGTTCAACCACAACGTTTTTGCGTTCTTTGCAACGTCAGTGGGTATCTCCGTGAAATCGAGCAAATACCCATTGTTCTCACGCAACGGCACAAAGTGCGTCTCACCGCCGGCGAACATGGTTCCAATCTCATAAACCGGATACGCGGGATCAGGCGAGATCGAAACATCACCCGGGTCAATGAAGCACAATGCTGCGTGCGCGATCCCCTCTTTGGCCCCGATCAGGTTGATCGCCTCGGTGCCAGGATCCAACTCGACCCCAAACCGTCGCGCGTAGAAGTCACATACGGCTTGCCGAAACTCCGGCAACCCCTCACTCTCCGGATACCGATGGTTCGGCGCCTTCCGAGCACCGCTATCCAACGCATCAAGCACGATGTCAGGCGTCGGTATGTCGGGGTCTCCGATACCAAACGACACCACATCGATGCCTTGAGCCTTCTTTGCCGCTATCGCCCGCGAAATATTCACAAAGAGATACGGAGGTAGTTGCTGTACTCGTCTCGCTAGTTCTGGCATTGTCCCTCGACCTGAAGTCCTGATGTTCCCAATGATCGGTTGTTATTCGTTCCAAACGCCTGTGAAGACCTCAACCGCAGGTCCTTCCAGAAACGCCTCGTCGTTTTCATCCCAAGAGATCCGCAACACACCCCCATCAACAACTACATCGACAGCATCATCCACCAAACCAAGCCTCCGACAAGCGAACGCCGAAGCCGTGCTACCCGTCCCGGACGACAACGTCTCCCCCGCGCCTCGCTCAAAAATTCGAGCCCTTATCCGATCCCGTGCATGAACATTCACGATCTCAAAATTGATCCGCTGTGGAAACATTGGATGGTTCTCAACGTACGGGCCGACTTCGACCAACGGGAAATCTTCGACCGATTCATCCATGATCGCCACCGCGTGAGGATTGCCTATACCCAAGCAAGTAATCTTCAACTCAGCACCGCCGATCTCAACCTCTTCAGCAACAACCTCCACAATTCCTCCCAGATTCGTCGTATCCACAGGTACTTCAGAAGCAACGAATGTCGCCGGACCCATCGCAACACGGGCCGACTTCATACGACCATCAACCATCTCCGGCCAAACTATCCTCACTCCACCCAAAGTCTCAACCGTCAACTCGCCGTTCACGGGCTCCGCCAACTGCCGATCCAACACAAACTTAGCGAACAACCTGATCCCGTTCCCGCTCATCTCAGCCTCAGATCCATCAGGATTGAACACTCGCATCCTAACCTGAGCAACTTCAGATTCCTGCAACAACACGATCCCGTCAGAGCCCACACCGAAAGCAGGTCTGCTCATCTCCGCTGTCAGAGCAGCCCAATCGCGATCTATTGACCTACCGTCGACAGCTATATAGTCGTTGCCGCAACCATGCAGCTTTGCAAACCTAATCTCCAATCAGTCCTCCTTAGACCCGAGCGAGTCGATTACCAAGCGATTCTATCCCTTGCATGTTTCACCCCGCCTCACACAACCGTGCCTCGACCATCGCAATCGCGGCTTCAACGTAACCCTGATCGGTTATGTCAAGCCACTGTATGCGCGGATCCCTAGGCTTGAACCAGTTCTGTTGGGCACCGATCAAACGATGGTTCCCGATCGATATCTCCTCGCGCGTCGCTTCCCACGTTTTCCGACCATCGATGTGATCGATCAATTGCCGATACCCTATCGCCGACATCGAAGGCATCTCCGCATCGATCCCGGCACTCAACAACGTTCTAATTTCGTCGAGCCATCCGGCTACCACCATTTCTTCAAAGCGGATCGCAACTCGGTCGTGCAAAACATCTCTGGGAGCATTGAGCCCGATAACTAAAGCATCGTACGGGGGGGTATCGCTTTTACTCGCGCCACCCATAGCATCGCCCGTAGCTACTGCCCTCTCGATCGCCCTAACCAACCTCCTAGGGTTCAACGCCTCGACTCGATCGGTATTCCTTGCGCCCGTCTCTTTCAACCGTCGTTGCAGAGACTCGATACCTTCCTCTACAAGCTGCGTTTCCAACTCCTCTCGCAGCTCCGGGTTCGGCGGGATCTCAGGCACCTCCCATCCTTCCAAGAGGGCCCAGACATACTGTCCTGACCCACCTATGATGATCGGCAACTTCTTTCGCTGGTCTATATCGGCAACCGCAGCATGTGCCGCGCGCAGAAAATCACTCAAACTGTAACCATCTCGAGGATCCAATACATCTATCAAATGGTGCTTGACGCCCCGACGTTCTTCCAGAGTTGGTTTGGCAGTCCCGATGTCCATTCCCCGGTAAAAGAGCCTCGAATCCGCATTCATCACCTCGCCGCCAAAACGTATCGCCAACTCAACACCCAACGCAGTCTTGCCGGTAGCCGTAGCACCAACAACGGCGACTACTCGGGTTTGTTGATCCCGCAAATCCTTAACGGTCACACCGATTCGGCATCACTCAACGCTGACGGTCTCAGCCATCGTTGAGATCATTGATGAGAATTCATCACTGCTCAAACTTGCACCACCGACCAACGCTCCATCAACGGTGTCGCTTCCAACGATTTGTCCGATGTTTTGCGAATTTGTGCTGCCCCCATAGAGCACTCTCATCTCGGCAGATGCGTCTTGGTCATAAACCTCGCTAACCTCTTCCCGAATCGACGCAGCCATATATTCGATCTGACCAAGGGTGGCCGCAACGCCGGTACCAATCGCCCAGATCGGTTCATACGCGATTACCACCCGAGACGGATCACTCGCTCCTGCAAGCCCGAGCCGCACCTGACGCCGCACAAACCGCTCCGCACGCCGACGTTGTCGCTCCACGTCGTCCTCACCCACGCACAGTATCGCAGTCATCCCCGCATCCACTACTGCCGCAACCTTTGCTGCCACGATCTGGTCCGTCTCACCGAATGTTTGCCTTCTTTCGGAGTGCCCTACGATCACATGACTCACCAAACCCTCCAACATCGCTGACGAAACCTCACCCGTGTACGCCCCATTGGGATGCTGGTTCACGTTCTGTGCCCCAAGCATGACTGGCGTGTGATGCACTACTCCAAAAACCGCGATCAATGACGTGAACGGCGGACAGAGGACAACATCTACAACTTCCGAATCTCCAACGGATCGGCAGATAGATTGCGATAACGCCACGCCTTCTTGCGGCGTGGTATTCATTTTCCAGTTACCCGCGATTAACGGCTTGCGAGTTGTCAAATGTAACTTCGGGCCTTTTCACCCGTTGCGGCATACCAATCGATTAACGGCAATTCCTCACGCGCAAGTTAAAGATAACGCCACTTCATCGAATCGTCAACCACCAAAACCCAGCTGTGTCACGAATCACGTCTACGATCGTCGCAACCGTCTCTCGTCCATCACGGCATCAACGCGGCGATTCCCGGCAACGTCTTGCCTTCTAGATATTCAAGAGACGCGCCTCCACCAGTTGAGACGTGTGTCAACTTGTCGCCGATTCCCAGCGCGTTTATGGCTTCGATAGTTGAGCCGCCACCTGCCAACTTGAAAGCGTAGTTATTTGCTGCTATCGCGGCGGCGACCTTTTCGGTGCCCCGAGCGAAGGGTTTCCATTCGAACAACCCCATCGGCCCATTCCAAATCACCTTTTTCGCGGAGGCGATCATCCCCACGAATTCCGCGACCGTTTTCCGTCCAATGTCAAGGACGTAGCCGGAATTCGGTATCGCGTCAACGTCTATCTCGACAAAGCTTGAATTCGCGTCGAATTTCTCCGCAACTACGACATCCGAAGGCAAACGCAACTTCGCCTTGATCGAATAATCCGCTAGCAACACCTCTGCAGCAGTCAACTCTTCTTCGCTCAATTCAGTTGACCCAATCCCTCTGCCTTGCGCGGCCAGCATCGCAGAAACCATCCCTCCACCAATCAGGATCGCGTCAACATTGGGAACCAAGTTCTCGACCACACCAAGTTTGTCAGCTACCTTAGCCCCGCCAAGTAGCGCAACGGCAGGCCGTTCATCAGACACCAAGGCGCGATCCAACGCCTCAATCTCCGTTCGCATCAACAAACCTGCATAGGTGGGCAAGATCTCAGCAACCCCGACTATCGAAGCATGGGCTCGGTGCGACGCACCAAACGCATCGTTCACGTACACATCAGCGAGCGATGCCAACGATCGCGAAAACTCCGCATCATTCGCCTCTTCGCCCGGATCAAATCGCAGATTCTCAAGCATCGCGACCTCTCCATCATCCAACCTGTCAACTGCATGACGCGCATCTTGACCAACTGGCCCGTACGCGGGCCTCACATCGATGCCGAGCGCCTCCGACATCCGCATCCTGACGGGTTCGATACGCATCTCCGGCACCACTTTGCCTCGTGGGCGACCGACGTGCGAACACAAAACGACCTTCGCGCCCTTGGTCCGTAACAGTTCAACCGTTGGAACGGTCGAATGTACCCGGCTGTCATCTGCAATTCCCGTCGTCCCGGGTCGAAATGTCACATTCAGGTCAGCGCGCAACAACACTCGCTTGCCATGCAGGGAGGCTTCCTCGATCTTAGGCAACGAGACGGACACCGCAGGCATCCCGCTTAATCTCGATCCGCGGAACCGACAATGTCGTGGATTTGGTCGATATCGCCAATATCCCGAGCCAACACCATCAGTCTTGCCGCATCGCCAGCACCTACGCCTGCTTCCGACAACGCGGCTTCGGCATTGGCAAGATGAGACTCGATCTGCTCAACAGTGAACTCCCGTGCACCAGCGTCAACCACCAACTGGGTCAAATCCGAAATCCGAGAAGGATCGATCACACGCTGCATGTACATCTCTCCGGCCTTACGCAGGACCGAAGGGTCCTTCACCCTGTCAAACAAATACGAGACCGGCAAAGTCTTCTTCTTCGAAATAATCCTTCCCTGATCCACGGGGTTTCGCTCTGTTCCGCCGAAAAATGCTGCCCAGTCGGCCGAAAGCTGCTTGATTACTCCTATGTTCTCGCCATACTTCCGCAACGCCAATCGTCTTTCCATCCGGCAGTCATCATCGAATATAGAGGCCAGCTCAGCAGATGCCCCATAGAGCGAACCGACACGCATTGCGACCATGTCGAGGTATTCCGGCACGGAAACCGAGGTGCGCTCTTGAAACGCAACGTCGAGAAACTCTCCCTCGCATCTTCGCAAAACAGCATCGTCGACGATCTCCAACGCCTTGCTAACGCGTTCAAGCGACTCTCCAATGTCGCAAAGCTCAAACAGCGATAATCTCGCCAAAGCGTGCATCCCATCGCCCGTGTTGATCGCTTGAGAAGGTCCCCACTTCCACCAGACCGACGCCCTGCCCAACCGCTCAGTATTCCCATCCTGCACGTCACCATGGATCAGCGCAAAGTTATACATCAACTCAACTGAGATAGCGTATTTCAAAGCCGCGGTGTAATCACCGTGTAAAACCTGGGCAACCGCCAACAGCAAAGAACCGTGTAGCCGACGTTCAGTCGGTCCAATTGTTTCCGTGCCGGGCTCATCAGTGTGGCCCAATTGCCACGACATCATCTGATAAATCTCTAATTCTCGACCTTCGAAGAATGTACGAATAGCATCCTCAAGTTGGTCTTCTGCCTCAGTCGGAAGCAATGCGCTCACCATCTCCGTCATGCGTGCACCTTCAATGTGGTTTCGATTTCTTTCTGGGATATTGGCCCTTCCCGCAACACGCGCACATTTCCGTCAACTACCTGAACTACGGTCGATGCTGCAGATTCCTGACCACACTCGCCGACAACTATCGCGTCAAGTTCATCGCCCATAACATCGGCAATCACGTGCCAATCTTTACTGGGCGGTTCACCTGAGATATTTGCACTCGTACCCGTAAGGCCGATTCCTGCCTCTGATATGAGTTTGAGCGCGAGGTCGTGATTAGGTTTACGCAACCCTACGGTATCCAACCCAGCTGTCAATATCGCAGGCACTTCGCTAGCCGCCGCGACGACGATGGTCAACGCGCCGGGCCAAAACCGATCAGCTATAACCTCAGAAGATTTCCCAAATTCACCAGACAATCTATCAATCTGTGAGCGTTCGGAGACCAAAACTGGCATCGGAGTTGTGGCGGGACGTCTCTTGATCTCAAACGCGCGCTTGATAGCTGACTCGTTCATAGCATCCACGCCTAGCGCGTAAAAGGTGTCGGTGGGAAACGCAATTACGCCGCCAGACTTAACCGCGTCGACGGCCTCGCTCAAATCGATCTGATCCAACGTCATCGAAACCTGACCAGCGCTATTGACAACACGCACTTTGACTATCGTACAACCGCACTTCGCCCGAGCACTTGCCGGAAGCAAACCACTGTCGAGAGATTAGAATCTGGAATTAGCATCATTCCAATATGACGTCCGTTAGACCCGATACCACCTCCCACCGCGTCGCCACTTCTGACGACATCGAACTCAATACGTACCTTGAGATCGCTGAACGCGATCGGCTACATGGAGAGTCACCCTCAGTACCCGTCCGGACCGAGTCGATCGTCATCCTGGACTTCGGGTCCCAATACAGCCGGCTTATCGCCCGACGCGTCCGTGAGGCCAACGTCTACTGCGAGATCATTCCTTTCGACGCTGGACCGGACATCCTTCACCTGCAAGACGTAAAAGGCATCATCCTAAGCGGTGGTCCGAACAGCGTGTACGACAACGATGCACCATTGATTCCGTCTTGGGTATTCGATTCTGGTGTGCCAATCTTGGGCATCTGCTATGGAATGCAGGCATTAGCGCACCAACTAGGCGGTGCTGTGATTGCCGGCATCGAGAGAGAATACGGACACGCCCTGCTCCGCCTCAACGGAGCCATCCATCCGCTCTTTCAAGGACTCGACGCCACTGTTCCCGTTTGGATGAGTCACGGCGACCGCATCTCTGAAATGCCCCCCGGGTTCCTTTCGCTCGCGTTTTCAGAGAACTCCCCTTGTGCCGTCATGGGCAACGAGACGATGCGTGCCTACGGCATCCAATTCCACCCCGAAGTTACTCATACGCAACAGGGCGACCAGATTATCCGCAACTTCGTTCATGGTATTTGCGGCGCATCCGGGTCGTGGACACCTCGGAACTTCGTACGAGACTCGATTTCGCGGATTAGGCAGCAAGTCGGCGATGGAAAAGTCGTGTGCGCACTATCCGGTGGCGTTGACTCGTCGGTTGCAGCCGCACTAATCCACCGCGCCATCGGCGACCGGCTCACATGCATCTTTGTAGACAACGGCCTGATGCGCCGGGGCGAAGCTGAGCGTGTCCAGTCCGTTTTCGCAAGCCAATTGGGCGTCAACCTCAGATTCGTCGACGGTACTGAGCGTTTCCTCAGCGAACTTAAAGAGGTGATTGATCCCGAAGAAAAACGCCGACGGATTGGCGAGACCTTCATCCGCATCTTCGAAGAAGAGGCGCGAGACATCGGCGAGGTCGATTTTCTCGCACAAGGTACGCTCTACCCTGACGTTATCGAATCTGTCTCTCCAGAAAGCTCAGCCGCACACAAAATCAAAACCCATCACAACGTCGGTGGACTACCTGAGAAGATGGATCTCAAGCTCGTCGAACCGCTTCGCCACATGTTCAAAGACGAGGTTCGTGAAGCTGGTCGCGAGTTGGGTCTATCTCCACAATCCGTCAACCGTCAACCTTTCCCGGGACCGGGATTGGCTATCCGAATCATGGGCGAGGTTACTTATGAGAAGCTCGAAATCCTGCGGGCAGCCGATTGGATCGTGGTTGACGAGATAAAAGACGCGGGACTATACGAGCAGCTCTGGCAAAGCTTCGCCGTGCTAACCGACACCCAAAGCGTCGGCGTGATGGGCGATGCTCGGACCTATCAATACGTCGTTGCCATTCGTGCTGTTGTGAGCGCCGACGCGATGACCGCGGATTGGGCACGCCTCCCGTACGAAACCATTGCTCGGATGTCTAACCGTATCGTCAACGAGGTTCCTGAGGTCAATCGCGTGGTTCTCGACATCACAAGCAAACCGCCCGGGACCATCGAATGGGAATAACTCAACTCTCCGCGACACGATGAAGGTACTCGTAATCGGATCCGGCGGCAGGGAGCACGCCCTAACTTGGAAACTCGCCAAATCTGAGCTCGTTTCCCAAATCATTTGCACACCGGACAATCCCGGTATTGCACAACTCGCCGATACCGACGAGGTTAGTGCTGAAGACGTCGAAGGAGTAGTCGAGTTAGCAACCGAGAAGAGGCCTGATCTCGTCGTCGTAGGCCCTGAAGCGCCTTTGGTTGGCGGTTTGGCGGATAGGCTCAATGACCGGAACATACACGTATTCGGCCCTTCGGCATGTGCGGCCAGAATAGAAGGCTCAAAATCCTGGGCCAACGATCTGATGTATCGCTACGACATCCCCTGTCCACAAAGCCGAACTTTCGAAAGCGCGGCGATGGCGATTAACTACGTCGAATCACAACCTGTGGGATCCGTAGTTGTTAAAGCTGACGGCTTGGCGGCTGGCAAAGGCGTGACCGTTCCCGAATCCGTTGCAGAGACCGTTACCGCCATATCCGAAGCTATGGAACAGCATGCTTTCGGGGATGCTGGCAATACGATTGTGATCGAAGAAAGACTTACTGGTCCCGAACTCAGCGTTTTCGCTTTCGTTGACGGGGAGTTTGTGTCCGAACTCGTGGCCGCACGAGATTACAAACGGGCCTGCGACGGCGACCTTGGCGCAAACACAGGAGGAATGGGAGCCTATACGTCCCCCAACCTGTGCTCGCCGTCTGATCTACGACATATCCGCGAAACCATACTCGAACCTGTAGCCCGTGCGTTGGTTAAAGAAGGGTCCCCTTACCGTGGAGTCCTTTATGCCGGCCTGATGTTGACGGAAGCTGGCCCCCAAGTCATCGAGTTCAACTGCCGTTTTGGAGATCCTGAGTGTGAACCCCTAATGCTACGGCTAGATTCCGATCTGGCTGAGGTATGTATGGCAGTAGCTGAAGGACGGCTTGAAGAATTTCCAGTGATTTGGAACGATAACTGTGCGGTAGGTGTCGTGGTCGTCTCACGCGGCTATCCTGCCTCATACCAAACCGGTTATCCGATCGAAGGCCAACTGCCCTCCGATGACGACGCCATCGTGTTTCATGCTGGAACCGCAACTGACGACGATGGTTCGCTTGTCACCGCGGGCGGCAGAGTTCTTGTGGCAACCGCTTCGTCACCCAACTCCGTCGCTGAGGCTCGTGCCGCGGCGTTTACTCTAGCGTCAGACATCCAATTCGACGGCGCGCGTTACAGGACAGATATCGCCGCCAACGCGGTCTAGGCAAACCGTGAATTAGTATTCTTCAATCTCGAAGCAACCAATCTCGCCAGTGCACTCCTAGATGATCCCCCGCTACTCAAGACCTGCCATGAGTCGAATATGGTCTGAGGACCACCAGTTCGACCTCTGGCTGAAGGTGGAGATTGCAGCATGCGAAGCATGGTCGCGATTGGGAGTCATCAACAACGACGACATTAGGAAGATCCGCAAAGCGAAATTCTCTCGCGACGAATATGACCGCCAGTTCGAAGAGACACGTCACGATCTCGTTTCGTTCACTCGCGCCGTAGCAACGACTATTGGCGAAGAAGGCCGTTGGATTCACCACGGCCTCACATCAAACGACGTCAAAGACACTGCACTCGCAATGCAGATGTCCGATGCGACATCACTCCTCATCGACGGGATTGACGCTTTGATGTCCGCGCTGGCTAAACGCGCGACCGAGTTCAAACATACCCTCTGCATGGGTAGGTCCCACGGCATCCATGCCGAACCCATGTCCTTCGGCCTGAAACTAGCGCTCTGGTGGTCGGAAATGCGCCGTAACCGTGACCGGGCAACCGCTATGAAGGGGCGTGTATCCGTCGGAATGCTTTCCGGCCCGGTGGGGACGTTCGCCGGGATCCCTATCGAGATCGAACAGCACGTTTGCGCAGAACTCGGCCTCAAACCTGCCGAAGTGTCAAACCAAGTCATTCAGCGAGATCGCCACGCCGAATACCTTCAAGTCCTCGCGCTCGTTGCTGCGACTCTCGACAAGATGGCGACTGAAATACGCTCTCTTCAACGAACAGAAATAGGCGAGGTCGAAGAACCCTTCGGTCAACCGGGTTACGTGAGTAAGGGCTCATCGTCGATGCCACATAAGCGAAATCCCGAACTCTCCGAGCGTATCTGCGGCTTGGCAAGGGTTATCCGATCAAACTCCATTGTTGGGCTTGAAAACGTGGCTCTGTGGCACGAGCGCGATATCTCTCACTCCTCAGCCGAGCGTGTTGTCCTTGCAGATTCGTCCCTAGCCCTCGACTACTCCCTCGACCTTATGACCGGCATCATCGCCAACATGACCGTCAAACCCGACCGCATGCGTCGCAACATGGACCTTACCCACGGTCTGGTCTTCTCACCACGCGTAATGCTTGCTCTAGTCGAAGCTGGCGTCGAGCGTGGCGTTGCATACGACGCAGTTCAAGGCGCTGCAATGAAGGCGCTGGACGACCAAACCGACTTCCAGACGATCATCAGCACCGACGAAATCGTCACTACCCACCTAGACGACGCCACGTTGACCGATCTCTTTGACTACAACTACTTCATCGAACAGATAGACCCGATCTTCGACCGTCTAGGCATAGAGGAGGTAGTTTGAGCACTCGAAATGCCGTTCTGACCACCGACTTGTCCGGCCTCGTCCACCGAGGAAAAGTCCGGGACACCTACCGCGTCTCCGACGGCATCCTCATGATGATCGCCACCGATCGTATCTCCGCGTTCGATGTCATCATGAATGATCCCGTTCCTCAAAAAGGTATCCTCCTAGCCAAAATGTCCGCCTTCTGGTTTCGAAACGTCATCGGCGACATCGTTGACAACCACATGATCGGAATGGCATCCGACCCGGGGATAGCTGCTATGGTCGGCAACACTGGTGCTCTCGCCAACTTACCGACCGAGTGGAGAGACCGCGCAATGCTCATACGAGAGGCCGAACGCATCGACATGGAATGCGTGGTCCGTGGATACTTAGCGGGTGCAGGCTGGGCCGAATACGAAAGCAACGGGACTCTGAACAGCGCCCCGCTGCCCAAAGGCTTACGCGCCGCCGAACGTCTCCCCGAACCCCTATTCACACCGTCTACCAAACCAGAAGAGGGCCACGACCTCCCATTAACCGAGGCCGAAGCCAAAAACCTTGTGGGCATAGAACTCCACGACGAATTGAAAGAAACCAGCATCGCCATCTACGAACGCGCCCGAAAACATGCCGAAGATCATGGCATGATTCTCGTTGACACCAAATTCGAATTCGGATTTGTAGATGGTGTCCTGACGCTGATCGATGAAGTCTTGACTCCCGACTCCAGCCGCTTCTGGGATGCCGATGATTGGCAACCCGGAGCGTTCCCACCTGCGTATGACAAACAGCATCTCCGAGAGTGGCTGATGTCAACCAGTTGGAACCGCGAGCCACCACCACCTAAGGTTCCCGCTGAAGTGATGGACATGACGCGACAACGCTACATATCCGCATATGAACGACTGACGGGTTGCGTGTTCAACGTCTGACATGTCGTTCCGCATCCGTGAAATAGAATCTTAAGTCCATGACACAGTCAAGAAACAGAGTTGCGACCACTCGGCCTGAGCACCGCCGCGGGATGACCCGCTCTCAGGTCCGCGAAGAACGACGGTCCCGGAGCAATCGCCGCAAACAACGCAAACGCACCGTCCTTATCGCACTCGGGTCGGTATTCGCCGTATTAATCATCTTCGCCCTTGTCTTCCAGCAGGGGTTCGTATCACAAGACCAACAGCTCGGAGGCGAGCGCGGGCCCTACAACAGTGGCGGACCAGTACCTGAAGACCCCGACGACGGTCGAGCACACGTTCCCGACTCCGTCGTGCCTGAAACGCGATACAGCGTCTATCCCCCAACCTCTGGCCCCCACTGGAACTCCCTCGGCAGTGCCGCAAACAACTTCGAACGAGCGCCAACCGCGTGGGGACCATATGAGCGCGTAATTCCCGATCAAGTGCTCATACATAACCTCGAACATGGCGGTATCGGCATGCACTACGACACGACAAAATGCTCCGGCGACGGATGCACAGCGATCGCCGAAGCATTCAAACGTATCGCCAAGGACTGGAACGATGACGACGCTTACACTGGTTTTGTCATCTCTCCTTACCCCTTCACCGACACCGTCATCACCATTACCGCGTGGCGTCACCACTTAAGGCTCGACGAGATCAATGAACCTAAAATCCTCGAATTCATCGACGCTTATTTCGACCGGGGATTCGAACCACAGGTCGCTGGTATGACACCGGTCAGGTGATCAATGTCGATGAGCGGAACCTACCTAGCCCACATCCGCGTCTCGTTCAAACCTGGTGTACACGATCCCGAGTCCGAAACGATCGATCGGGCCCTCAATCGCCTAGGTTTTGACCAGATCGCTTCGTTACGATCCGGCAAGTTCTTCGACATTCACATCGAAGCGACAACTCCTGACCAAGCGGAACAGACCGCCAGCAAGATGTGCGAGACATTATTGGCAAACCCCGTAATCGAGACGTATTCGGTCGAAATCGTCGACTAAGTACTGCTTTCGCCCTTCCCTGCACCACCGTTTCCGTTCTTTTCTCGCAAAGCTGTAGCCATCGCTGAAGCAACAATGCCAGCTGGCGCAGCAACGATACCCAAACCGCAGAGTATCACGACCGCCGTCATGATCTTGCCCCCGATCGTGATCGGATATATGTCCCCGTATCCAACCGTTGTCAGCGTGGCAACCGCCCACCATAAAGCGTCACCCAAGTGGCTAAACTGCTCTGGTTGAGCCTCATGCTCGAAGTGATACGCTCCAAACGCCGCCATAAAGATCAACAGCCCCGTCACGTTGAAAAACATCACAATCTCGTCACGCATGGAACCAAACGATCGTGACAACGTTCGCATCGCAGTGTTGTAACGGGCCAATTTCAACAACCGCACGATCTGCAACATCCTGAACAACCGCAGGAACGCGAACTGCGGCAACGCCGCAAGTCCCACCAAAACCGCAACCAAGTCGATAATCCCGAAGAACGAAAAGATGTAAGCTCTTTTGTTCGGCGCGGTAACGACACGAATCACGTACTCGACAGCGAAGAAGATCACCGTGCCATACGCGACATCATCTATCCAGCCATTGGCCGGTCCCCATTTCGCGTGGATCAACGCTGGTATGTCGGTGTTCGCTGTCGAGACCAACGCCGAAGCTAAGATCACCGTAATCGCTGTCCACTCAAAAACGGTATTTCGCCAGTTGGTTTGATCTGTCATCATCTCGCTCCTGTCGTTCGGTCAAGACGCGATATCATCACCTCGCACGAGGCAGATTTCAATAGAGTTGAAAGGCCGATCCGACTCTGGGATCAGTCTGAAAGGGTGCCTTTGGTGCTAGGCACCGAGCCTCTGGCGCGCTCATCAGTCGATGCAGCTTCCCTAAACGCCCTGGCAAATGCCTTGAACGCCGACTCGATCATGTGATGCTCGTTCGTGCCTCGCAAAACCGTGAGGTGCAAATTGAACCGACCTTCGTACGCCATCGACTCGAAGAAGTGCCGCGCCATATCCGGCGAAAAATCCCCGACATTCGATGACGATCCCATATCGATCACTGGATAACCACGACCGCTCAGGTCCACCACCGCGTGTGACAAAGCCTCGTCCAACGGAACATGCTTGCTCGAGATTCGGACAATACCTGCACAATCCCCCAACGATTGAGCCAGACATCGACCAATAACAATCGCCGTATCCTCAACGGTGTGGTGCGAACCAGTCTCGACGTCACCTGACGCAGTAACCGAAAGATCCATCATCGAATGCTTCGCCAAGGCGTGAAGCATGTGATTCATGAAGCCGATTGGCGTCTCGATCTCTGCTCTGCCCTGCCCATCGATGTTCAGGCTTACGCGGATTTGGGTCTCGCCCGTTACGCGCTCGATCTCTGCGGTTCGATCACTCATCAAAGCACCTCAACCCTCAATTATCGAATGTCGAACTACCTCAAACCCCGCATTCAAATGCAACTAACAGCGTCAAGCAATTTCTTGCAACGCCGCAATCACCAAGTCGTTCTGCGGAGGTGTCCCAACACTGACGCGTATCGAATTCTCCAACCGCCTTCCACTGAACTTCCTCGCAAATATCCCTCTTCGCGCCAGCAACTGATACGCCTCATCACCGCTCAATCGTTTGAATTTCAGCAACAGGAAATTGGCAGTCGAAGGCGAATAACTGACACCCTCCAACTCATCAATCACGGATTCGATCCGTCTGCGCTCACTCGTCAATGTATCGATACGTGCTAATAACTTTTCCTTGTGCTCCAATGCAGCAAGTCCCGCCGACTCTGCAGCGATGTTCAAGTTGTAGGGTTGCTTGATCGTCATCAAGTGGTCAACTATCAACTCAGAGCCGATCGCGTATCCGATCCGCAACCCAGCTATTCCAGCCCACTTGCTGAAGGATCGAATCACAACCAGATTCTCGTACTCGTCCAACAATCCGGCAGTCGTTTCACCGCAAAACTCGTAGTACGTCTCGTCAACCACCAGCACAATTCCAGTATCCAAAAGTGCCTTGGCATCGCTCTCAGGCAAAAGATTGCCCGTCGGATTATTCGGTGACGCGATAAACAGCAGCTTCGCGCCAGTGTGTTCTATCGCATCCGTTGTCGCCTCGATGTCGAGTTCCCAGTCATCGCGACGCTCCACTGGCACAAGCTCCGCCTCCGAAATCCGAGCACAGAACTCGTACATCCCGAATGTCGGTGGACAATCGATCATCGACTCTCCCGGTGCCACGAACAATTTGGTCAACAACTCGATAATCTCATCCCCACCTGAACCAGCGATGATCTGTTCAGGTGGACGACCCGTGTAATCGCTCAATACCGATCTGATTCTGACTAGATCTTGATCTGGATACTCGTGAATAGGTAGTCCAACTAAGGCATCGGTAATCTCAGGCAAAGGATCATACGGATTCTCGTTAGCGTTTAACCGGATCACGTCGCCCGGGTTGAGACCCATCGATGTCGCCAAATGGTCCGAATGTTGAGCACCAACATATCCCTGCGGATTGTAAAGATGCGGCCGCATCATTTCTCTCAAGTCGCGCATCAACGCCTGCCTTCCAACGATTTCTGACAACGCAATACTATCGTCCGCGTCGTATGTCAGCCGCTCTCGCGTGCCCTTCCAGCATCTCCAATCGGGCGAGATCCGAAGCTGCTCCAGATATACCTTCAAAAGTCTCAGCATCCATGTCTAAATACGGCGTAACCCGCACGAAGTCCCGCGCCGACAAAGCCGACGAGAATCTAGCCGATCCACCCGTAGGCATCACATGGCTGGGCCCGGCAACATAGTCAGCCATCACCTCGCCCGAACGTTCACCAACGAAGATACCTCCCGCGTGCCGAGCGTCAGCAATCAACTCATCCGCCCCCTCAAATCCGAGGCACAGATGCTCTGGCGCATAAACTTCCGCTACCTTTAACGCCTCCTCAACCGTGTCTACGACCACAGCCGCCCCTCGACCCATCAAAGCCTCTCGTGCAATCCCCGCCCTGGGCAACATCTCCAACTGCGTTGCCAACTCCCCCTCAACTGCATCAACCAAGTCATCAGACAGGGTCACCAACACTGGAGATGCCAATATATCGTGCTCTGCTTGCGCCAACATATCCGCAGCCGCAACGGCCGGGTCTGATTTTGCATCCAAAACCACCATCGTCTCGGTAGGGCCATAAATTCCGTCTACTCCTACCATCCCAAAGACACGACGCTTCGCCGCTGTAACCCATACACTGCCTGGACCACAAATCACGTCCACTTTTGGGATCGACACGGTACCGACAGCCAGCGCCGCAACCGCTTGCGCGCCACCCACTGTGAAAACATCGTCCACACCTGCAATGTCGCAAGCCGCCAACACTGCAGGGTGTGGAAGCCCATCCTTCCCCGCGGGCGTAACCACGCTCACGTACGGCACCCCAGCTACCTTCGCCGGCACGGCAGTCATTATTACCGTAGAGGCTAACGGGGCCGTTCCCCCTGGTATGCAGCAACCGACGCGTTGCACCGGGTGGACCACCTCACCGTATCCAGCGTCAACGTCGCGCCACGAATTCGGCAACGTTCTCTTCTGAAATGCCGTCACGCGTTCAGCCGCCAACTTCAGCCCTTCGACCTCACTCGGCTGCAACCCACTGCTGGCCCCTGTAACCACTTCAACCGGCACCCTGAAATCCTCGATATCGACACCGTCTAGCGCTCTAGTTATTCGCCTGAGAAAATCATCCCCGTGTTTGCGCACATCACGAATCACCTGGTCGGCAAACGCGTCCAGCGAAAGCGGGGAAGCGTAAATGCCACCTCCATCCGTCGCAACGATCTCGTCGTCGCCATCGGAGCCTCTGTTCTTAAACAGCGCAATCGCTGCGTCCAAACCATGAATCCGTCTCAACACTCCGCGGCCATCCCACAGAACTGCTCCAGCTTTTTAACGAGTTCCGAGTACAACTCACACTCCTGCTGATAAAGGAACTGCAAATCGGTTACAGCCGTGCCAGTGCCGCCGAGGCTCCGCAAGTGATCAACCACCCGCAAAACATCTCTCTTGCGTGTAACGATCTGCACCGAAAACCACAAATTGCGGTCCGTAGTGAAAACCCTCGAAACCGTGGGCCCACGAATCCCCGAAAGCTCCGGCGATGCAAGTACCAACTCCGCGATCTCCCCTTCAGACTTGCCCTTTACATTCGCAGTCACACGTCGATAAGACCTCGACCGCAGCCTAGCTTCGATGCGTTCCAACAGCAGGCGGGCCAAGTTCAACTTAGATTCAGATGAAGCAAGCAACTTGGCATTTCCAATCATGATCGCTTGCGACTCGATCGCTACCCCATCCACTAACGTGCGCAGGTTGTTTTCTCGCAGCGTATTGCCGGTATCAGAGATATCAGCGATGATGTCGGCGTATCCGATTCTCGGAGCCGCCTCCAGTGCACCATTGATCGACACCATCGAAAAGTAATTGATGCCCCGACGATTCAGAAATCGCTTCACCAATCGAGGGTATTTCGTCGCAACTCGCAGGTCACGTCCCCGTTCGTGAAACTCCAGACTCAGATCCGACAGGTCGTACATCGACGTGACGTCGAGCCAAGAATCCGGTACCGCTATCACCAAGCGTGATCTCCCATACTCCAGATCCGGCGCGACAACCAGCGTATCCCCGTCCTCCAACCTAGCCTCAAGATATCGATCGAGACCAACAATGCCGAGATCAGCATTACCGGAGTCCACAATCGTTGTGATGTCCGATTGCCGTTGGTAGATCACCTCTATACCGGGAATCGAAGGGACTTTTGCCGTATAACGCCGCGAATTGATCCGGCTCACCGCCGCATCCGACTCCGCAAGCAAACGGACCGCGCCTTGCTCCAGCGCGCCAGTCGAGGGAATCGCAAGACGCAACGAATTTTTCATTCCGATACCTCCCCGTCTTCATCCGTCAATTCAACCCGCATCACTTCAGCATCGCCCATCGATTTAGCCAATCTCTCAACGTCATCACCCGGATCGAACACCGTCACCACATTGTGCCCTTCGCTTCGCAACGCCTCTGCCCTCTCGACAACCTCATCGACAATTCCTTCGTGAGCAGGCGCCACAACGATATAGCGTCGATCAGATGACGCCCAATCGGAGTCAGATGTGGTCTCCAAGACCGTATCAAGATTCAACGCGAACCCAAGCGCCGGCAAATCTGTATCTGATCCGAGCGCTGATGCCAATCCGTCGTATCGTCCACCCCCACCGAGAACCACGTGTTCGTCTTCAATCCACCCATTAACCTCAAATATCATCCCCGAGTAGTACGCAATAGACGCTGCGAAGCCAAAATCGACGGACAGATCCAAATCGTCGACGCCATTCGATTCGGCCGCATCAACTACGGATGCAAGGTCATCCAAACCGTCCAACTCCCCGATCAGTGTTCGAGCGGCAGAGATCGTATCATCGTGGCGGACCGTGCTTTTATCGCACCTAGACCGGTCGTACTTCTCAACAGGCTTGTTTTCGGGTGCCATCGCTAAGCTGTGCACTTTCGAAAGTTGACGAATCAAATCCAGCACCATTGGAAAATCTGCGTTAGCAGAGTCCCACTCGACCTTTCTGCGTAAACCGGCAACGATGTCCTCAGCGCTCCGCGACGTAAGCTCAGATTCGGCAGGTAACATCACCGAGCCTGAAGCCAATCTAGAAAGCAGATCGGCAGCAGACGCCTGCGTCTCGATCCTCTGCTGCCCCATCAGCGGCATCATGCCCAATCGAACCGCCTCTTCCTCCACCGACTTGCCCTCGTCTTCACAGAGAGCCAAAGCCGAAACGTGGTTCGCTAGGAACAGGCGCGCGCGCTCAGACAGGTTGAATCGGCCCAACAGCTCACGAATCAATCCCACATGCCCGATCCGAATCGAGACGTGCTCAACTCCGAGACATCGTGCTAGCTCGTAGGCCGCGCCGATTATCTCGCCGTCCGCTTGCGGATGCGACGCGCCCACCAACTCGGCACCGATCTGGATAAACTGCCTCTTGTTTGGCACCGCGTTCGCGGGTGCATCGTAAGGCCGTTCGGTATATCGGAATATCGGTGACGCATACTGAAACCGCATCGGCAACACGGCGTCTTGCTGTTCCAATGCGTGCCTCACTACCGGCGCAGTAAGTTCGGGACGCAAACTGATGTCGCTTCCATCAGGCGCTACGAAGTCGAAAAGTTGGCTAGACAATAACCCGCCCGAGCGACGTAGAAACAGTTCGGTTTGCTCAATTAGCGGCGTTTCAACAGCCTGGTAGCCTCGGGCGTAGAGAACGTCACGTGTAATGCGGATCGCGGCGTCGATCCGCTCAAACTGCCTACCTGCGCGATCGTCGAAACCAGGGGCGCGCAAAATCCTGCCGTTACGGCCCAACATCTATTTGACCTGCTTTCGACGCTCGTAACAACAGAAATTGGCAGACCGATCTTATTAATCCACACTCAAGATGGACGGTCATGGCAAAAATCGCCGCTACTTGGAGATTCTAATCTGCATCACCTTCCTCACGAGAAGTTACGACTGCTGGTATCGTCCGACAATCAGTCAATGCTTCCGTGGAAATCCCAACCGATTATTATTCGATTGACTCGAACCAACGAATGCACAAAGGAAACGCCAATTGCACTCTCGTTTAACGGCAGACGCAGTCGTCATCGGCGCTGGGGCCGTTGGATGCGCAGTCGCGCTGCGGCTCGCTCGAAACGGCATATCCCCAATCGTCATTGAACGCGATGACATTGCCTTCAACGCGTCTGGATATGCTTGGGGCGGCCTATCAGCTCACTTCGGCAGCGGTGTGCCCGGCCCTATGACCGAGCACTATCGCACTTCCATCGCCAGACATATCGAACTTTATGACGAGCTCGCAGAGACCGCGGCAATCGACTGGCAACTGCAGAAAGTCACGTCCCTCTCCTTAGCCGACAACGAAAACACTACCGCTGAACTGGCAAAAGATGTTGAATGGATGCGATCCGAAGGCTTTGTCGCCGAGGTCATCGACGGCAACGATGTCTACAGACTCGAACCCGCTATCCGGGAAGGCATAGTCGCCGCGTCGTTGGTGAATGCCGGGTGGGAACTTGACAGCTACTCCTACACCAAGTCCATCGCAACCGAAGCAGAACGTCGCGGCACTACGCTCACCACTGGCAACGTGGTTGCGATACATACAAACAACGACATACTCACAGGAGTCGCTCTCGAAGACGGATCAACCATCAGCACTCCGATAGCTATCTTGGCAACTGGTCCTTGGACGAGCGAGATTCAAGGAATACCCGCTCTGCCCATCAAACCGATCAAAGGCGAAATCCTCAGACTGTCTCGGGCCGGAAACGACCTCCAGAACCGAGTTGGATTCAACGGATTCAATGTTGGCCGCAAACCAGACGGTTCCGTATGGGCAGGAACCTACGAGTGGGACCGAGGTTTCAACCGCAAAGTCACCGAAGAAGGCCAACAACACATCTTCAACGGCGTCACAGGCTACATCCCCTCACTTAAAGAGGCGGTAATCGCTACCTCAACGGCATGTCTCCGCCCCGTCGCTACCGACGGCCTCCCGATAGTCGGCCCTTCATCCGTCGCCCAAGGCATCTTCTACGCAAACGGCGCCGGCAAAAAGGGCATCCTGCTATCACCCTTGATCGCAGACTGGATTGCAGACCTGATTCACGACGAGATCTCTCCTCCAAAAATCGTCTCGTCAACGCGATTCCTCGATATTTAGCGCGCAGATCCTTCCCCTATTGCCAAATCCACGTCCGTCTGTATTTCCCAGTTGAGTATCAAAATCCCGTTTGCTGGTATATTGGTACAAACTCAAACTGCATATCACCGCCAAACTCCAAGCAATCCCCATGACGCACGAAAAAGAGACTGGATACAAGAGTAGCGACCACGAACGAGCGCATGGCTACTTCTCCACAAAATACGGCGATGCGTTCGAAGATTTCATGACCCGAGGCCGCATCCGTAAGTACAAGGCACCCAAACATCCAGAGATCTTGGACTCAGACGAGCGTCGTGAATTCTTCCGCGAAGGTACATATCCCTACCCGCGCAAGATCAGCCTTGAGAGCTACTACGAGCACAAATTCCCACTCCAGATCGAACTCGTCAAGATGCAGAACTGGGTGCGGGATACTGGACAACGACTCCTAATCGTCTTCGAGGGCCGAGACGCCGCCGGAAAAGGCGGCACTATCCGGCGATTTATGGAGCATCTCAACCCACGCGGCGCCAAGGTAATCGCGCTCGAAAAACCAACTGAAGAAGAAGCTGGCCAGTGGTACTTCCAACGCTACGTCCGACATCTCCCAACGCGAGGTGAAATCGCTCTCTTCGACCGCTCCTGGTACAACCGAGCAGGCGTAGAAAGAGTGATGGGCTTCTGCACTGATGAGGAGTACCAAGAGTTCCTGCGGGTCACGCCGCTCATTGAGCAAATGTGGGCCAGCGCAGGTATCCGGATCATCAAACTCTACTTCTCTGTGAGCCGCACCGAACAGAAACGACGCTTCAAGAGGCGGGAGAAAGACCCGCTGAAACAGTGGAAGCTCAGCCCTGTCGACCTCGCTTCTCGAAATCGGTGGGATGAATACACCGAAGCAAAAGAGGTGATGTTCTACCACACCCACTCCGAACTCGCTCCCTGGTACGTCATCAAATCCGACGACAAGATGCGCGCACGCATCAACGCCATACGACACGTCCTAAACTGCATCCCATACGAAGGCAAAGACCCGAACGTCGTGTACGAATCCGACCCATGGATCATCGCCAAAGCCGACGAAGTATGGGAAATCGCCGACCGCTCAGAGCGAATCATTTCGTCGAACGGCCTGCCCATCGGACGTAAACTAGCCACCGTCGCCGACTAACCTAACGCCCCGGAACGTGCCCGGGCCATATTCTCCGATCTGACTTTACTGCGCAGTAAAGCCACCGTCAATCACTAGGCACGCGCCCGTAAC
Organism: uncultured Dehalococcoidales bacterium; assembly: GCA_964564575.1. GTDB lineage: Bacteria > Chloroflexota > Dehalococcoidia > Lucifugimonadales > Lucifugimonadaceae > Bin127. Next base: position 39,841 of record CAZMBB010000006.1, on the reverse strand, counting down.
AAACGACGCCTCGTCCGATGCCAAAAACAGGATCGCTCGCGCAATTTCGATCGGCTCTGCGAAACGACCGATGGGATGCAAGGCCACAACCTTCTCGTACATCTCCTGATTCTCCCGCGTCCCGCGCGTCATCTCCGTAACCGTGAACGCGGGACAAACCGCGTTCACCCGAACTCCTGACCTTGCCAAACCCACTGCCATATCCCGTGTCGCATTCACCACACCTCCCTTCGAATGGGGATACGGATTGAATCCGTCCGTTATGAACGCCGGATACCCAACCAACCCCCGAATCGAAGCAATATTCACTATCGAACCACTCCCCTGCTCTTTCATCTGCTCGGATGCGTCACGGGCCATCATCACCGTTCCCTTCAGATTCACACCGATCACCAAGTCCCAACGCTCTTCATAGCTGATGTCCGGCATGTTTCGATAGCCCACGCCCGCACTGTTGACCAACACATCCAAACTACCGAAACGGTCCACCGTCGAATCAACTGCCTCAACACAACTGTCTTCATTCAACACATCCAGATGAAACGCTTCGGCCGCTCCACCTTCATCATTGATCTCAGACGCAACGCGTTTCGCAGCTTCTATGTTCAAATCCGCAACAACTACCTTCGCGCCCTCCACCGCGAACAGTCTCGCGCTAGCCTCGCCGATACCAGATCCCCCGCCAGTAACGAGTGCGGCTTTGCCGTTCAATCGCCCTAGAGCCGTCGCATTCACAGGTTCAGTTCTAGTTGTCATCTAACTCTCTCCATCCTCTGCTATTGGGCCGTATAACCGCCGTCAACCGGCAAGCAAGAGCCTGTGACAAACGACGACTCATCTGATGCCAGATACAACGCCGCATACGCTATCTCGATCGGTTCTCCCAGCCGACCCATCGGATGCAAAGACTCCAACTGCACTCGCATATCTGCATCATCAGTCAATGACTTCGTCAAGTTCGTATACGTGAACCCCGGACACAAGGCATTCACCCGCACCCCTCTGCTCGCAAAAGCAACCCCCATATCACGCGTCATCTGCACCACACCACCCTTTGAATGCGGATACGGATTAAACCCGTCACTCAAACCGGCGGTGTAACCCACTAAACCGATTATCGAAGCCAGATTGACTATCGATCCATACTCTTTCTCAAGCATCACCTCCGATGCCGCATGTGACATCAACAACGTCCCCTTCAAATTGATATCTATCACCCAATCCCATTTCGCCTCGAAGTCCCAATCCAACGGCGCCTTTCGAGGCGTCACACCAGCACTATTCACCAACACATCCAAACCGCCAAACTCCTCGACCACCTTCGACACCAACTCCTCACACTGACCACGCTTCGTCACATCCACCGAACCCGCAGCTGCGTTTCTACTTCGCCCCTTGATCCGATCCGCAACCACCTGCGCTGATTCAACATCCAAGTCCGCGCAAAACGCGTTGGCACCCTCGGCACTAAACAATTCAGCGCACGCCGCACCGATACCCGATCCGGCGCCCGTTATCAAAGCCGTCCTGCCCTCAAGCCTGCCCATGTTCGCTCCAATCTCAGATTTACGATCAGCGTTAGTAAGTGTAAGTCCATTACTCCTCGAACGATAGAATCTCAATCGCCAACAATGACTACTCCCCGTCGAAGACACCGCTCACGTCCGGTTCAGACCGAAGATCCGGCTCTTTCTGTCCCCCTTCCAGCCCAAGACAACGAACCAACACATCAATCTGAACCGACAACCAAACTGGTTGAGGCCTTAGATCTCGAATTCGCGAGTCCTCTACGTCGCTCCTATGCTTTCGTCGTCGACATAGGAATCTTGTTGATGGTGGTGTACGTGGTCGGATCACTCACCCGCAGCAGTGAAGGTATCTTCGATTTCGGCATTATTCAACCTGGATACATCGACATCTTCATCTTCCTCGCATACTTCATCATCCCTACCGGCATTTTCGGACGCACCATCGGAAAATGGGTCGCCGGCATATCTGTAGTCGATGAAGATGGCAATAAACCCGGTGTCGCAATCGCCATCCCCCGCGAGGCCGTCGGGCGCTTCGTATCCATAATCACCTTCGGTCTAGGGCTGATATGGGTCCTATTCGACGAAAAACGCCAAGGTTGGCATGACAAAATCGCAGGAACCTACGTCGTCGTCATCCCCAACAGCGGCGGCCCAGGCTTCCTCGCCCGAATGTTCACAACTCAAGACGAAGATAAATCCGACCAAAACCGACAACAACGCGTCGGTAGACCAACTACCCGACGCCGAAGACGAAACCGACGCCGAAACTGACCACACTCGAAAGACTCGAAAATGGCAATATCCAAACTCGCAAGAGAGCAAATGCAGGCATCCTCATGGATCCGCCGAATGTTCGAGGAAGGCATCGAACTCAAAGCCATCCACGGACCCGAAAACGTCTTCGACCTCTCACTAGGCAATCCCCTGCTCGAACCTCCGCCCGAATTCAAAAAAGCCCTAGCCGACATTGCCAACGAACCAGACAACGGTCAACATCGCTATATGCCTAACCCGGGCTTCATTGAAACCCGAGCCGCTGTCGCCGACGCCCTGACTCAAGAATCCGGCACACAATTCACACCCTCTGACATCATCATGACTGTCGGTGCCGCTGGTGCCATCAACGTCGCACTCCGCGCCCTGCTAGACCCCGGCGACGAAGTCATCATCATCGCGCCTTACTTCGCCGAATACATCTTTTACGTCCAACACGCCAACGGCGTATACCGAGAAGCCCAATCGACTCCAGACTTCATGCCCGACTTTGAATCCCTCGCATCTCTGATGAACGAGCGAACTCGGGCCATCATCATCAACTCTCCTAACAACCCTTCAGGTGTTATCTACCCCGCAGAAACCATTGCCCAACTCGCCGAACTCATCCAAACTACCGAATCCAAACATGGAACCGAAATCTACATCATTACCGACGAACCATACCGAAAACTCATCTACACCGACGCTACATACCCCTTCGTCTTCGAGCATCACCCTCGCACCATCGTCGCAACCTCTCACTCCAAAGACCTCGGCCTAGCCGGTGAACGCATCGGATATCTTGCCGTCAATCCCGGCGATCCCGGCAAAACCGACCTCTTAGACGCCGCTGTCTTCATGCTCCGAACGCTCGGCTTCGTCAACGCACCAGCCATCATGCAACGCGTCGTCGCTAACCTTCAACTCTCCACCGTTGATATTTCCGAATACCGACGCAAGCGAGACATCATCCACTCCGCGCTCGACGACATCGGATACGAGTCAAATCTCCCAGACGGAGGCTTCTATCTCTTTCCTCAATCCCCAATCCCCGACGACACCGCCTTCGTAGAACTCCTCAAATCTAAACTCGTTCTTGTCGTCCCCGGCATCGGCTTTGGCATGAGCGGATACTTCCGAGCCTCTTACTGCGTACCCGATGAAGTCCTCCACGGCTCTATCGATGGCTTCGCAGAAGCCTTCAAAGAGGCCACAACTGCGAAATAGAATCGACTCCCATGCTTGCAAAGAACCGCATCCGAATCGCCAAACTCCTTGTCGTAGCGTCCCTTGCGGTGCTCGCCTCAACATCCGCTATCGCTTGCGGCGATGACACCGAGCCCACGACAACACCCCTTCCCACGGCAACGCCCGGCGCAATGTCGACTACACCGACTCCTACCGTCTACCAAGACGAAGACGACGGCAAAGTCCAAGTCGGCTTCAACCTCGGCCTACAAGACTACCCCCAGCAAGGCGCTGGCGTAGTCACTCAACTCGATCGCGGCACACGCATCAAAATCACCGTCCGCCCCGCGCCAGGTGTCATCCAACAGATCAGCATCCGCGAAGGCCTGTGCGAAAATGCCGGCGATTTATCGAAATTCAAATGGGTCGAAACCCTAGACCACGCCATCGGCGGTGTCTCCGAAACCGATCTCACCGAACGTCACGTCAGCACAATCCTCGACGGCAACCACGCTATCGCCGTCTCAATCCCTGGCGGCACATTCTCCCAAGTCGCAACCTGCGGAAACCTCCCAGACCTCACCCATCTGGATCTCCCTGCTTCTGTCGATGGTTAAGACAGCCCGAAAACTAGCTTCTGCGCTCTCAACGGGCGACCGCGAAATCCAATTAGGATGACGGCGGGGCAACTTGCCTCAGTCGCAGATTAGCCCAACGGTTCCTTCAACCCCGAACCCGTAACCACTACAGCAATACGGGACTTATCCCCGATTGCCCCCATACTCCTCAACTCCTCCAAACCTGCAAACACAGCCGCCGAAGTCACCTCGCAGAAAATTCCTACCTCTGATGCCAATTGGTCACGCCACGCCAACATCGCTTCGTCAGAGACCGCAACCCCCGCTCCTCCTGAGGCAACCACTGCTTTCGCTGCCTGCCTAGCACGCGGCGGCAAATTCACCGATATTCCCGAAGCAATCGTGGACCTCACCTCACGAGCATCCCATTCCTCGCCCCGTATCGCTCGTATCAACGGCTGGACCGCCTTCGACTGCACACAATGCACTCGGGGCCGTTCTCCTTCCGCATAACCCGCATAACTTCCTATCAACAACGCTCCATTCCCCGCTGGTGCAACAATATCTGTCGCCGCAAATCCCGCGTCCCGCACTTCCGTGATCATCGCCTTCACGCCCTCAGCGAACCAGGGGCTGAGCGCGTGTGAAAGATACGGTATCCTCTCCCGATCCGCAAACTCCGCCGCTGCATCCGTCGCCGCCTGCCTAGGACCATCGATCAGATGCAGCTCTGCACCAAAAACTCGTATCTGGTCCAACTTCCCCTGAGCCGCACTCGACGGAGCAAAGATATGAGCGCGAATCCCGGCACGCGCGGCATACGCTGACATCGACGCGCCCGCATTACCCGATGAATCCTCCACAAACTCTTCAATACCCTCCTCTTTGGCAGCAGACATCAAAACCGCACTCCCGCGGTCCTTGAACGACCCTGTAGGCGAACAAAACTCCAACTTCGCCACCAACTCACCCACACCAAACTCCCTGGCCAACTCATCCAGCCGAACCAACGGAGTACCTCCCTGCCCCAAATCCACACACAGTTCCGGGCTTCCCAACGGCAACCCCTCTACAGCATCCTCCGCATCAAAATACCGAAGGTCGTAAATCCCACCACACCGGCAGTACACATTTCTCACCGAAGGAACATCTGCGACCTCCGAACACGCCGCGCAAACCAACTCGAACCGCGTCGAACGCGCCTCAAGAACCTCCGATAATCCAGCGCGCCCCATTAATCCGTGACCGGCTCGACCACTGTCAATCCAACTCCTTCACGTGCCATCCCACGACTAACCGCTACTGCACCACCATCAGAGCGCCAGCAAGACGACCCTGCCAGCGACCCATCGTCACCAAACTCGATGATGTTCATTCCACCAGCCACATTGTTCACCATCTCTACCTCGTGCCCCATGCTCCGCAACGAGTCCTCAACTGTAGTCCCGAACTCCTTCTCCAACTCCACTGCCTGCCCCTGCGTGAACATTCGAGGCGCTTCAATCGCCTCCTGCGGAGTCATGCCATGATCCGCGATATTCACAATCGCCTGCGCCACCGAGGGCCAAATACGCAATCCGCCAGGCAATCCCAGCGCGAATGCAGGTCGATCGCCACGATACGCAATCACTGGCGCCATACTGCTCGCCACTCGCTTCATGGGCTCCACCGAATTGGCTAGATTCGGATGCGGATCGAAATTCGCCATCGTGTTGTCCAGCAACACTCCAGTTCCCGGCACAACTACCTTCGATCCAAATATGTGATTCACTGTCTGCGTCGCCGAAACGATGTTCCCTTCCCGATCCGCAGTAGTCATATGCGACGTGCTGTCCGACTCCGCCAACGCGGGCGTCGCCAACTCCGGCAATACCGCATTCGGCAATATCTGACTCAGCAACTCCCGAGCGTGAAACTCCGACAGCAAGCGGTCAAAAGGTATCTCGTAAAACAGTGGATCCGAAAGATATCGATTCCGGTCCGCAAACACCAGCTGCATCGCTTCCGCCATCAAATGAATCGTCGCACTCCGACCAAAACCCATTCCGCCAACATCTCGCAACGCCAAAACATTCAAGAATTCCATCAGATGCAACCCGCCTGCGGATGCTGGAGGCGGACCCGTGATCGTGAAGCCACGATATACACCCGTCACTGGATCACTTCGCCGAAGTTGGTAGTTCCGCAGGTCATCCATCCTCAAGATGCCGCCCTGCGACTGCGAATAACGCGCTATCTCCTGCCCCAACTCCCCGTCGTACAGATAATCCGATCCTTCAATCGCTATCCGCTTCAACGTGCTCGCAAGATCACGCTGCACAACCAAATCCCCCGCATTCGGTACTCGTCCACCAGGCATGAAAATGCTGCTCGTGGCGCTGAAACGCTGCAACAAATCCTGCGTATCCGTCACGAACTTGCAGTGATGCGCCGTCGCCCTGAAACCATGCTCCGCGTACCTGATCGCCGGTTGCATCACCTCCGCCAACGATAGTACCCCATACTCCGCCTGCACCTCACACCAAGCCTTAAGCGCCCCAGGGACTCCCGACGCCAACACCCCAGTCTGATTAAGGTCGCCTCGTGCACGCATGTAGTTCGGCCACTCGTCGGACAACGGAGTAAACATGCCCATGGTTGCCGCCATCGGGGCTTGCGAGTAGTTGTCAATCACAAACCGTTCGCCGTTCGCTAGGCGGATGTTCATGAAACCGGCACCGTAGATCCCCATCTTCATCGGTTCTACGACCGACAGCGCGAAAAGCGTCGCAACCGCAGCGTCTATCGCATTTCCTCCCGCCGTCAAAATCTCAGATCCAGCCGCCGAACCCAACGCATGAGTCGACCCCACAACACCGTCGTACCCCACCGCGGGACGATTCGACGGACTGAACGTAACAGCCGAATTTTCTCGCCACCGCTGAGACGTCAACGCACCTGCTGGCATACGAATCTAACCACCTTGTCGCTTCTCAAGCATCACCGCAATTTTAGAACCCAATCACGTTAGAGGCAGGTTTCGAGCCTGCCCTGCGATGTTCGCAGGGGGTGCTGAGGGCGATGGACCAGCCTAAAACCAACACTTCCACGGCAACGCCCTCATCATCAAATCATCGAAATCACTTCTCGAATCACCACGTTCACAATCTCAAGCGATAATGTACCTAACCCAACGACCATTCCCTTAACCTGAAAAACACTTCCAGCGGTTCAGTAAAGGAGCGAACATGCCGATTATCACCGTCGAAGGCAGAGTTGGTGCCGGTGCACCTGACCTCGGAAGACACGTCGCACGCGAGCTTGAGATCGACTTCGTCGATCGCCTCATCCTCGCTCAGATCGCGCGACGCGTCAACGCCACGATGCGCGCCCTAGTCGACCAAGAGCGCCGCGTGCCTTCGTTGGTTAATCGCTTGGCACTCCGCGTTCAACGCGTCCTCGAACGCTCCGCCGTTGCTGGCATGGGCGGTGATCCGTACTTCGGTCCCGGAGTTGAAGACCTTATTTCGCGCCAATACAGCGAATACGAAGAGGAACCACACACCACCGCCGAAGAGGTAGACGATGACCGCTTCATTGCAACAACTCGCGAAGTCATCCAAGACGTCGCAGAACAGGGAAACATCGTCATCCTATCCCGTGGTGGTGCCGCTATCCTCAGAGACCGCACCGACGTCCTGCGCGTCGGTGTCGTCGGCCGAATGGACGACCGCGCTGCGAGAGTCGCCGAACGTGAGAGCATCTCGATAGACGAAGCCCGCGACTTCATTACTCACTCCGACGCCGCACAACACCGCTACTTCGAAAAAGCATTCGGAACCAGCCCAATAGATCCCTTCCTGTACCACTTCATGTTCAACACCTCCGACGTCACCATCGAATATGCAGCGCGAGCGACCGCAATCGCCGCCAATTCGCTAGATGACGACGGCGTGCTCTAACCACCGTCCCCTTGCACTTCGTGAAGGGAAAACGATGTTCGCAGGGGATGCCCGGGGTTAATGACCCGGCTCAAAACCAGCCATCGTCTAGAATCAACACAAACAACTAACCCATCCCAGAACGCCACATCCCATGCCACCACGCAACCGAAATCGACGACGAAGCGGACGGCGCCCCAACGTATTCGTCCAGACAGAACAACCTTCAGGATCCGCCCAACCCGCAGAGCAAGACGCGTCAGATGCCACTCCGTCTATAGCCGCCGCACCATCTCCGGCCATATCCGCATCAGAGGCGCCCCAACAAACAGCTCGAGCGCCACGCCGCACTCAACGAACCCGATCCGAAGTCTACGCCCGCACTTTCCCCCGTGAAATCCGCAAAATGGGCATTTTGGCCGCAGGTATCGTAGTCGCCCTCACTGTCTTCACATTAGTCCTGTAGAGCACTCAACTACGCGCAAAAGACGCGCACCCAAGGACACTCTCTCCAGCCAACAGCGCACCTCTCGTCGCGCCAAGGCCTTGTGCCCACTCGAACTACGCTCGTCCTCTTCGCTAAACGCAAGGGACATCGCATCGGGGCGACCCTAGTAATTGAACACGTCTAACCCCGATCATTCCCACCATGGTTCAAATTCCCTCAACCCCGTACAATCAAAATCAACTTACAGCCTCCATGCCCTCCCCCACTCCTACAGAATCCCCCTCCCGCGCCGAACTCTTCGCTGATCGCCTCGCCGCCGTGCCCCGTGAACCCGGCGTCTATACCATGCGAGGCAAAAACGGACAGATCCTCTACGTGGGAAAATCCGTCAGTCTACGAAATCGGCTCCGCTCCTACTTCTCCAACGAAACCAGACTTACCGGCAAGACCAAGCGTCTGGTCAAACTCATTCACGACTTCGACTACATCGTCGCAGAATCCGAGCGCGAAGCCCTCCTCCTTGAGAATTCGCTCATCAAACAGCACAAACCACGCTTCAACGCCCGTCTCAAAGACGACAAGACCTACCCCTACATCAAAGTCGATCTCGAAGACGACTTCCCCCGCGTCTACTTTACGAGACGGCGCTCCAAGCGCGACAAAGCGCGCTACTTCGGACCCTATGCCTCGGCATACTCCGTCAGGACCACCCTCGACCTCCTCAAAAAACTCTTCCCATACCGCTCGTGCACGATGAAAATCACTGGCGAAGAAGAGCGTCCCTGTCTCGAATATCACATCAAGCGCTGCGTCGCACCCTGCACCGGTTATGCCGACAAAGCCGAATACGGCAAAGTCATCGACCAAGTCATCTCATTCCTGCAAGGCGATACCAACAAAGTAGTCATCGAGCTTCAAGAGTCGATGACCGAAGCCGCTGAAAACCTCGAATTCGAGCGTGCTGCCGCCCTACGCGACCGCCTCAACGCCATGCGTATCGTCTACGAAGACCAGAAGGTTGTTGGCATCACTCAAGAGGACATGGACGTGATCGCCTGCGAGAAAGGCAGTGACGAAGCATGGATTGATGTCTTCTTCATCCGACGAGGCAGTATGGTCGGACGCGACAACTTCATCATGACTGGCACGTTCGACGATCCCGATTCACACATCATCGGTAAATTCATCGAACAGTTCTACATCGACAGCAATCCCCACATGCCTCGCCGCATCCTGACCCAAACCGAGGTTGAAGACACCGGCGTCCTCGAAGAACTCCTAACCGAGCGACGCGGCACAAAGATGGAGATCAACATCCCCAAACGAGGTCCCAAGCGGAAACTCGTCGATATGGCCCGGGAAAACGCTGTTCAGGGGCTCTCTCAGCTCAAACTTAAATGGCAGGCCAACTCCGATCTCATGGCACGTGCCCTCGAGGACCTTCAAGAGGCCCTCAGCTTACCTTCACCGCCTCACCGCATCGAGTGCTACGACATCTCACACATCCAAGGAACATCGTCAGTGGCCGCAATGTCCGTGTTTGAAAACGGTTCGCCCGCAACCTCGCAATACCGACGATTCAAGATCAACACCGTCGAAGGAAACGACGACTTCGCATCTATGCGAGAAGTTCTGACTCGACGCTTCAAACGCCTAAACACTGCCCAAGAAAAGCGATCTAACGGTGAAAAGTCCGAACGTGAAGCAGACTCCTTCGGCATCACTCCCGATCTAGTCCTTATCGATGGGGGTAAAGGGCAGTTGTCGGCAGCCCTCGCAACCATGCTTCATCTCGGCGTTGCTGATATCCCATTGGCGTCCATCGCCAAAAAAGAGGAGGAAATCTTCGTTCCAGACAGTTCAGAACCCATCATTCTGCCCCGCAATGCACCTTCTCTCTTCGTTCTTCAACAGGTTCGAGATGAAGCGCACCGGTTCGCTATCACTTATCACCGCAAAACTAGAGGCCGAACATCGCTCAAATCCGCTTTGGACCTCGTTCCCGGTATCGGTCCGTCCCGCAAACGTGCTCTGATGCGACGATTCGGCTCTGTCAAGGCCATCCGTGAAGCCTCTGAACTGGAGCTGGCCTCTACTCCTGGTATGACTCAACGTTTGGCAGCGAAGGTCAAAGATTACCTCTGATCCCGGTTAATGCCCCTTGATTTGGTCTTTTCGCGCCTCTAAGACCCCGATCAGAACGTCCAGATTCTCACTCGATTCTCTTAATCTCAGAGTTCCGTCATCGTATTTGAACTCTATCCAGCCCTTCGGTAGCGTCATATCCTGGTTGGTTTCGGGTGTTGCGAGATTGTGGTCTTTGCTTGCCCATTCCTCATTGAAGTTCGCGTCGAAAACCGCTTGAATCCCACCGTAAATCCGTTCGACCATGGCTACACGACGTGCAACGTCATCTATCTCTGCGCCTGTGATCTCTTGCATCATCACCAATAGAACTCGTTGGTCGAGACTTGTATCCCCGATTCGGTCGTTCAACTCGTTGAATAGGGGCACAGATCGTGCCAATTTGCGCGTTAAGGCTGCTTCTTCGATGGGATTTGGTGATGAAACTAACCGTTCGGCGTCTCTGGTTAGCCTGATTACGCTTCTTCCTGTGGCTAGTCCCCACATTCTGAGGGCGCCGATTCGGGCACCGTAGGCCCCTCCGATAGGGGACATGTCCAAAATCATGGCCAAGCCGTCTCTACGGACTTCTCCGCCCAATTCTTGGTATATCCGGCGGGCTAATTCGATGGAATCTTGTAGTCCGACTTCGGGGAACTCGAAATCGCCTAATTTAGCCATATCTTGCTGTTTCTGCCGCTAATTGCTTCTCGAAACAGCATAACACGGCATGATTTGCGGCTCTAGCCTCGTTTTTGCCGCGCAATCGGCAATTTTGCGGCAATTCGCGTATTTCGCGTGGGAAGCCCCGCAATTCTCACATCCGACGCACTCTTTTCTCGACTCGAACAACTCAAAACAAGACCAACCTCGACCACGAACACGCTCTAAGCGCCTCACCCGAAAGCCGTCCTGGCCTGCGATAAGATCGAGCGAAAACCGCGGTCGTTTCATGACGTGAAATACACCAGCATCGGGTCCGAATCCAGATCTTTCCTCCAAGACACCGCTGCGGCTTCGTCACAGAAACCGGCTGCTATTCCTCCCTGCCCGGAATGCCTGCTCACCACTGCTGCAGTCAACCAGATCATTTGGATATTGACTGTCACATGATCGAAAAGTCGACGTACAGCTCAGGGAGAGATCGTGCGTAGCGCGATGATGACAAATCGCGCAAACCGCGAGATTGAGGGTAATATCTGACTTGATTTCGCAGGATTTATTACAGATACCATTTATTTTGACTTGTCAACTTAGCAAGCAGTATTGGGGGACATGGCCAAATAGCATCTATACCGAAAACAACCCGAACTTGAATGCAAAAAAAACGGCGAGATTCCGAAAATCTCGCCGTGAAATTCCACTGGGTGTTCACATAGGCTAATTTTGGTCTTCGGTGCCGGTTGCGACGCCCATCATGTTGCCGATTCCGCCCATCAGCTTGGTCATTTCCATCGGTAGGACGAACTTGGTGGCGGGACCGGCTGCCATTTCCTTGAGGGCGTCCATGTACTGGAGTGTCATGGTGTTTCCGCCGACACCTTGAGCGGTATCTTGGATGCGCTGGAGGGCTTCGGAGTAACCGGCAGCTCGTAGGACGGCGGCCTGTTGATCGCCCTCGGCCTTGAGGATCTCAGCCTGCTTGGCACCCTCGGCTTTGAGAATTTCGGACTGCTTCTGCCCTTCCGCGACGGTGATGTCGGCTTCCTTTTGTCCGTCGGCCTCGAGCACCATGGAGCGTCGCATTCGCTCGGCGGACATCTGACGGGTCATTGCCGCTTGGATGTCGGTGGGTGGTTCGATTTCTCGGATTTCGACGTTGGTGACTTTGATGCCCCAGCGTCCGGTCTCTTGGTCGAGGCGGGTACGGATGAGTTCGTTGATGCGTTCTCGTTGGGAAAGGACGTCGTCCAGGCTGATGTCACCAACGACGGCGCGGAGAGTCGTAGTGGCGAGACCGACGACTGCGGAAGTGTAGTGTTCGACTTCCAAGACGGCTTTGTGCGCCTCGTTGATGTCTACCCGCATGTACACGAGGAAGTCGATGTCGATGGGAGCGTTGTCTTTGGTGATGTTGGTCTGGCGGGGTATCTCGAGGACGGCAGTTCGGGTGTCGACTTTCTGAATCTGATGGAGGATCGGTATCGAGAAGACGATTCCCGGGCCTTTCATACCCTCGAACTTTCCGAGGCGAAACCGTGCTACACGTTCGTAGTCACGGATGAAGTTGATGATTCCCATATTGGTCTCCTTTTGACGACCATTCCGTCAGTTGCAATTCGAAAGGTCGTTATTGCTTGTGGCTGATGTTACTTTGGGTTGGTTTAACTCGGTTGTTGATCGGTGTTGGGGGCCTCTTCTGTATCAGGTTGGACGACTAGCTGTATGCCTTCGACGCTGATGATTCTTACGCTCTGCCCTGCTTCGATGTTTGAGCGATCGGGGGTATGTGCGGACCAGTGTTCGCCGGCGGCGTAGACTTCGCCTTCGGGGTCTAGGGCTTTGGTGACGATGACGGAGGTGCCTATGAGGGTGTCGGAGGTGCCTGCGGGGATGTATGACTCTGGTTTTGATACTCTGCGGAGCTCGTAGATCATCCAGATGACGAAGGCTAGGAGGACGGCACCGACACCTCCTAGGAGCCAACGGCTTACTTGGATTTGACCGCCGGGGAGTTCTGGTGCGTCGATCGATGGGAACGGGAAGAGGAAGATTCCGCCTAGGACCAGCGCTATTACTCCGGCGATGCCGAAGAATCCGAATCCTGGAGTGACGAAGATTTCGGCGGCCAAGAGGGCTAGAGCGACGGCGATTAGGATGACTCCGGCCCATTGGAATGGGAGTTGGCCAATACCGGCGAATCCTAGGACGAGGAGGACGACGCCGATAGTGCCGGGGATGAAGGTTCCGAAGTTCCAGAGTTCGACGATGAGGCCGAGTCCGCCTAGTGAGATGAATAGGAATGCGAGGTTGGGGTTGGCGAGGGCGCTGAGGAAGCGGTCCCAGATGGTGTATTCGCTCTCGACGATGCGGGAACTGGAGAGGTTTTCAAGGACGATTTCGCCTGCTGCGGTTTCTACGGTTCGCCCTTCGGCCCAGTGGAGTAATTCGTCCAGATCGGCGGCTATGACGTCGGCGATGCCGATTTCGAGGGCTTCTTCGGCGGAGTATGCTTTGGCTTCGAAGACGGTTGCTTCGAGGGCTTCGATGTTGCGGTTTCGTTTTTCGGCGATGCCTCTGATGAGTGCTGCAGCGTCTTCGTTGGCTTTGACTTGCAGGGTTTCACCGAGGTCTTCGCCCTGCCCTCCGACGACGGCTGCTGCGCCGATCTCGGTGACTGGTGCCATTGCGAGGATGTTTGCAGCGGCACTGATGAAGGTTCCGGCGCTTGCGGCGCGGGCGCCGGAGGGTGCGACGTAGATAGCGGTTGGGACTTTTGATTCGAGGATGGCGTTGACCATCTTGCGGGTGCTGTCGAGGAGTCCGCCGGGGGTGTCGAGTTGGATGACTACGAGGGCGTATTGGCCTTGCGCTTGATCGAGGTTGTTGATTAGGTAGCGCTGTGAGACGGGATCGATGGCTCGGTCGAGTTGGATTAGGTAGGTGCCGCGTGGGGTGTTTGTTTGGGCAGACGTGGGTTGGTCGAGGCTTGTCAGGGTGTGGAGGCCTACTAGGAGGAGGGTTATGTAGATTGCTAGGCGGAGGTAGCGCCACGCGAGAAGAGAAGGAAATGTGAATGTGGGTAGGTAGCGTTTTTGGTTGGGGTTTGCGTTGGTGATGTATTGGCGTGCCCTACCCTTTTGTCCGCCCCAGTCACCCTCACCCTGGCCCTCTCCCGCCGAGCGGGAGAGGGGACCCCTCTCTTCCCCGCCAAGGCGTGCACTCCTGAGTTTGAAGCGATCTATGGGTTTGGTGTTCATTTGTTGGTGTGAGGAGGAGCTAGTCGCTGCCGGCGGCTCCTACTGTGCCTGCCCATGCTCCTACGGCCATCATTCCGCCGTCTACGTTTACATACGAGCCAGTCATGAATGAGGCTTTATCAGAGGCTAGGAAGAGCATTACGTTTGCGATGTCTTCGGGTTCACCGATGCGGCCCAGGGGGTGGGTCTTGGCGGAGTCGATGAGGCCTTGTTCGATGTCGTCGCCGGTGCCTTCGAGGGCTTTCCAGACCATGGGGGTGTTGATGGTGCCGGGGTTTACGGAGAGGACGCGTATGTTGTCTTTGGCGAAGTCGATTGACATCTGGCGAGTGAGCGAGAGGTCGCCGCCTTTGCTGGCTGCGTATGCGGAGACGAAGGGCATGGATGCGAGGCCCTGGACGCTGGCGACGGAGATGATGACGCCTCCACCTCGTTCTCGCATTGAGGGGACGGCGTATTTTGCCATGAGGAAGCGGGATCGGAGGTTTATGTTGATGATTCGTTCCCACTCATCTTCGGGGAGGTCTACGGCGTCGACGTAGGAGGATGGGGGCTGGATGCCGACGTTGTTGATGATGATGTCGACGCCACCGTAGGCGTCGATCGCGGCGTCGACGGTGTCTCGACATCCCTCGATGGTTCCGGCGTCGGCGGAGATGTATTGGGCTGTAGCGCCCTGCCCTGTCAGTTCGGCGGCTAGGGATTCTCCTGCTTCATCGTCGATGTCCATGATGGTTACGGAAGCTCCTGCTGCTGCGAAGGCTTTTGAGCATCCTCCTCCGATGCCTAGCGCTCCGCCGGTGACGATTACGGATTTGCCGTCGAACTGGGTCATTGTTTGGTCTCCGATGTTGGGGGTGTTTGGGGAACTATGATAGCGATGATTGGGGGTGGGAACTAGGATACTCAGGATGGGGAAGGGATTGAAGGAAGGGTATTGTATGTTACTTGTGTGCTATGATAGTTGTTTAGAGTTGGTTTTGGAGGTGTTGTTTTGATGACGAAGAGGGAGGGTCCGGCGGAGCGGCTGTTGGAGAGTGATCGGGTTGTTGGGAGGATGGCTCCGGTTTGGTTTGTGACGAGGGTTTTGGGTGTGGAGCCTTGGGCGAAGCAGGAGGAGATTCTGAATGCGGTGCGGGACCATAATTATGTTGCGGTGCGTGCTTGCAATGGTTCGGGCAAGACTTTTGCGGGTGCGTTGGCGGCGATCTGGTGGTTGATGGTGCATGATGAGGCAGTGGTGATCACGACTGCGCCGACGGAGCGGCAAGTTAAGGAGGTGCTTTGGCGGGAGATCCGGGCGCTGCACAGGAAAGCGCGGCATATAGTGAGGGGGAAGATGAGTTTGACGCGGTTGGAACTGTCGGACAAACGTTTCGCGTTCGGCTTTACGACAAACATCGAGGACCGGTTCCAAGGGTTTCACAGCGAGAACATCTTGGCGATCGTGGATGAGGCGTCGGGAGTGCGGGATTACATCTTCGATGCGATATTCGGTTGTCTGACGTCGTCAAACTCGAAGATGCTGATGCTGGGCAACCCGATGAAGCTTTGGGGAACGTTCTACGACGCGTTTCACAAGGACCGGGAGGTCTGGAAGAGGATCCATATCTCGGCGTTCGACACGCCGGCTTTTGAGAAGGTGGATTCGGAGTCGGTGCTTGGGGAATCGGGTGATTTGCTGAAGGCGAAGGGTGAGTTGTCGGAGATCGAGGCTGGTCCTGGGGGCATAACTACGCCCTACTGGGCACAACGGATGGCGAAAACGCGTGGTTTGGAGTCACCGGCGTATCGGGTGCGGGTGTTGGGGGAGTTTCCGGTCGGTGGTGCCAAGGCGAGTAAGGAGGATGAGGAGGTGGAGCTTCCGGCTTGGCTGCTCGACGATTTCTGGGAAGACTGATGGGGATATGTCGGGATTTCTTAGTGGTTTGCAGATGGCGGTTTTGGTTGTTCGGGGTTTCCCGTCTCGGCGGGGATGCCCTGCGCAGTCGCTTCGGAGAACAGGTTTGAAACCTGCCCCTACAATCTCGCCATTCCGCTGTGCGAAAGGGGCTGGTTTGGGGTGTATCATGCAATGAATCGTTAAGATGTGGGGCCGGGCCGTTGGGTTCGCCCTAGGCGTTGGCGCTGTTTGGCCTCTCGAACTCGTATATCTCATTCCCGGACCGAGCGTGTGAAGCCTTGGTCTTCGTTCCAGCACTACAACTTTTCGGTGCTTTGGGCTGCGCAGGTGACGATGACGATGGCGATGACGTTGCGGTTGTTGTCGACGAGTCAGTGGATTTTCGACGTGACGGGATCGGCGGCTCAGTTGGGGATATTGGGTGCGGTGCAGCTGTTGCAGATGCCGGTTGTGATCTACGGCGGTGCGCTTGCGGATGTGATGAACCGGAAGGTGTTGATGTCGCTGACGCAGTGCGTGTCGTTCGGTTCTTTGGCGACGTTAACCATCCTGGCGTACGCGGATGTTTTGGCACCGTGGCATATCTGGGTGGTGACGGGTTTGACGGGGATGGTGAATATGTTGGGGAGTTCGGCCCGTCCGGCGATGCTGCCGAGGGTTGTGCCACGTTCGCATTTGACGAATGCCGTGACAATATCGACGTCGACGATGCAGGTAGCGTCGATTACGGTGCCGTTTATCTTTGCGCCGCTGTATCTTGCTTGGGGGATCGCCCCTACCCTGCTGGTGACGACTGGCATAGCTGGGTTGAGTGTGATTTCGCCGCTATTGATCAGGGCTTCGGGAGCGCCGGAGCAAGGCAGCGGAGGCGGTGTGAAGTGGAAGACGATCGTTGAAGGGTTCCATTTTGTGCGGACGCACCCGATACTGCCGGGTCTTTACATGCTGGATATCGGTGTGACGATCGTGAGTTTCTATCGGATGCTGTTCCCGTTCTTCTCGCACGAGCTTTACGGCATGGGAGCGCAAGGGACGGCGTTGCTGACGTCGGCGAACGCGCTGGGAGGCGTGTGCGGGAGCATGGTGGTGTTTATAACGGAGCGTTGGCGTAGGAAGGGGATGATTGTGCTTGTGGCGACGTTGATCTATGCGTTGTTGTTGTTCGTTTGGGGATTCAACCGTGTTGACCTTGTGGATAATCCGTTCGTGACGTTGGCGTTGGGCGGTTTTTCGTGGACGTTGAACTACATCTTTGCGATCGGATTGGTGATCGTGGCACTGCTGGGAGGGACGGATGCTGTGGGGATGACGATGCGGCAGGCTTTGGTGCAGTTGACGGCACCGGACAATATGCTTGGTCGTGCGAGTAGCGCGCACTCGTTCTCGGCTATGGGAGCAAACCATCTTGGTCAGATGGAGGTGTCGTTTGTGGGCGGGATTATCGGTGCGGGGAATGTGATGGTTTTGGGTGGGTTTATTTCGTTGATCGTGGTTTTTGCGATTTGGCGGTTAGCGCCGGGGATCAGGAATTATCGGTATCGGCCGCGTAGGAGTGGGGTGGATTAGGGAGATTGCTCGCCGGGGACCATTTTTAGGATTGGGCCGTTGAAGCGTAGGATGTAGATTTCGCCGTTTAGGTCGGTGCCGAAGGATGCTATGCCGGGGGTGTCGTATTGGGTGTTTTCGGGCGCGATTGGTTTGAGGGCGACGCTGCCGTTGGACCAGTCGTTGGCGTCCATGATTCGGATTTCGCCTTTGCAGTGGTCGGAGTAGAGGAAGACTTCGTTGAGGGTTGGGATGGCGGTGCCTCGGTATACGGGGCCGGCGATTACGGAGCAGTGGCCGGAGCGGGGCGGGTAGTCTTCGATGGGGAGGGCCATGCCGGTCTGGTTGCAGTCTCGTCGGGGACGGAAGCAGGCGGTGCCCTCCATGGTGCTCCATCCGAAGTTTGTGCCGCCGTCGGTGAGGGTGTTGACGACGTTGATTTCGTCTCGGTAGCTCTGCCCTACGTCGCCGATCCATAGGAGGTCGGTTTCAGGGTCGAAGGTCATGCGCCAAGGGTTGCGGAGGCCGTAGGCCCAGATCTCGTCGGGGATGTCTGGGTCGTCGATGAAGGGGTTGTCTGGAGGGATGCGGTATGGTTCTTCGTCGGAGGATTGGGAGATATCTAGTCGGATGATGGTGCCGTAGACGTTTGAGAGGTCTTGGCCGTTGCTCTGGGGGTCGCCGAGGGAACCGCCGTCGCCTAGTCCGAGGTATAGGTATCCGTTGTTGTCGAAGATGATCTTGCCGCCGTTGTGGTTTCCGTAGGGCTGGATGAGTTCGTATACGTGGTGCTCGGAGGACCAGTCTACGATGTATTCGTCGACGGTGAACCACGAGAGGCGGGTTCGACGGATGCCGCCTTGGACGGAGTAGTACATCCAGATGCGGCCGTTTTCCTCGAATTTGGGGTCTAGTGCGAGGGAGAGCAGACCTTCTTCGTTGGAGTCTCGGCTGACGCGTTCGCGGATGGAGAAGGTTAGGATCGGGTCACGTCTGGCGTCGAGGAAGACGCGGTGGACTTGTCCGACCTGTTCGGCGACGAGGGCTGACTCGCCGTCTGGGAGGAAGGCGATATCGACGGGTCTTTCCCAGACGTGTCCGCCGAAGGCTTCGATGAATTGGAAGTCGTAGCGGTCGAAGGTTCTGGCTGGAGTTGGCGGGAGAGCGGCGGTGGGTGGGGGTGAGACTTTGTCAGCTACGTCGGATGTGGGTGTGATGGTTGGTGCTGCAGGTTCGTTGGTGCAGCTGGTGAGGATTGCCAGGCAAAGGATGGCGAGGAAGAAAGCGGTTAGAGGTAGGTGCCGCGCATGACCGGGGACCCCCTGCGGCCTCTCTCCGCCTTGCGGCGGGCCTCCCCCTGCCCTCTCCTCCTGAAGGAGAGGGTAAGAAGGGGTCCCTACCACTGAACGTACATTGGCATCACGACGTGTGTGAAGCCTGGGTGGCTTGAGAGGCGGAATACCGCTGGGCTGGATGGGGTTGTGATGGCTAGGATGAGTTTTTCGGGGCCTGCTGCGCCGTCGTCGGTTTCGACGGGGTTGGATGTGCCGCCTTGCGCGTTGCTGACGAGGTCGGATAGGAAGCGGACGTTGAATGCGATCTTGCCGTCTTCGCCTTCGATGTCGACGTCGAGGCTGCCTTCGCTATTTCCGAGGTCTTCGGCGTTGGAGGAGACGGTTAAGCGTCCTTGTCCGTCGGTGTTTTGTGCGACCATGCGGACGATTGCGCTGCCTTCGCGTGCAATGACCTGCATGGAACGTGCGACTTGCTCGGCGCTCTCCAAGGGTATGGACAAGGTTGTGTCGGCGTTTTGGGGGACGAGGCTCTTGTAGTCGGGGTATGTTCCGGCGATGAGCTGGGTGATCATTTCGACTTCGTCGCCGATGCGGAACATGGCTTCTCCACCGCTTTCGGAGACCATGATTTCGACGGTTGCGACGGTTCCGGCCATGAGGGATCCGAGTTCTCGGAGGGCTCGGGCCGGGATGAGGGCGTCGAAGGGTTCTTCGGGAGCTTCCATGAGTTGCGCGGTCTCGATGGAGAGGCGGAATCCGTCGGCGGCGGCGAAGGTTGCTTTGTCGCCTTCGACTTCCATCTTGACGCCGGTTAGAACGGGTCGTGCGTCGTCGGTGGCGGCTGAGAAGACTACTCGCTCGAGGGCGTTTCGGAGGATGCCGGAGTCGACGCGTACGCGGTGTTTAGGGGAGACTTCGGGGAAAGGTGGGAAATCGTCTTTGGGTGCGCCTCGTAGGTCGGTGTCGATGGTGAGGGGATTTCCGCTGCGTTCGGTGGTTGTGGTGATTTTTGCCCCGTATGGTTCGTCGGTGACTTCGATCTCGACGCGTCCCATGTTGAAGCTGCTGATGGTGTCGAGGAGAGGGCGAGCGGGGAGGGTTATGGCGCCGGTCTGCTCGATTTGTGCGCTGACCCAGGTGGTGATCGAGAGTTCGAGGTCGGTTGCGGCTAGCTTCAACCTGGAGTCTTCGGTTTCGATGAGGATGTTCTGGGTGATGGGCAGAGTGGCCCTGGAAGGGACGGCGCGTCGAACGACGCGCAGGCCACGAGCTAGATTGTCCTGTATGGAAGTGATCTTCATGCGGCGTACCTTGTGAGGGTTAGTGTTGCGCTAGTGGATCTGCTTAGGATTGCAGATTCTAGAATCGCGATTGCGAGGCCGTTTAGACGCCTTTACGCGATCCTCCGTTTATTCGGTGTAATGATATAGCGAAGGCGAGTTTGCTCCTAGTTGGTTGTCAGTTCAAAGCGGAACGTAGTTAGATGGTCGAAGAATCGAGCGAAATTTCCCAATCTGAGGGTGTTGTGGATCCCGGCCTGCGCCGGAATGACGGTGCTGTTGCGGATATGGGATTCGCTACTTTGGACTTGGACCGAGAGCGAAGGACGGGGTTTCCGGAGGTGGTTATGGGTGAGGGAAAGACGCCGGAGCAGGTGGCTCGGATTGCGAAGCGGATTTATGATGCTTCGGGTCTGGTGTTGGTTACGCGATCAGACGAGGTTGCGGCGGATGAGGTTAATGGTTTGATACCTTCGGCTCGATATGTCGAGTCTTGTGGGGCGATTTGGGCTGATGATCGGGCTTTAGACGCCAAGTACTCGGGGTTGACGGTGGTTTGTGCCGGGACTGCGGATCTGCCAGTTGCGGATGAGGCGGAATTGACGGCTCGATTGATGTTGTGTGAGGTTACGCGGGTGAATGATGTTGGTGTGGCGGGAATCCATCGATTGCTGGCGCATGAGGAGGTGTTGCACGCCTCCAGAGTGGTTATTGTGGTAGCGGGGATGGATGGGGCTTTGCCGAGTGTCGTTGGCGGGTTGGTTGCGGCTCCGGTGATTGCGGTGCCGACGAGTAATGGTTTTGGGACGGGCTTGGATGGATATGCGGCGATGTTGACGATGCTGAATTCTTGCGCCGCGGGAGTGTCGGTGGTGAATATCGATGGGGGTTTTTCCGCGGGTTATCAGGGCGCGCTGATTTGTCGTGCGGGGGATGCTGGATATTCCAGCTAAGGAGTTCTAGGGTATGCCCTGCCCTAGAGCCGTTTAGTTGTTGGCTTTTACGAAGGCTAGGAGATCGGCTAGTTCTTGGTCTGAGAGGTAGTCGAATGCGGGCATTACGTTGGTGAATCCTTCGGCGATGAAGGCGGAGGGCTTGGTTATGGACTGGATGAGGTAGTCGTCGGCTTCGAGATCGGTTCTTTCGCCGGCGCGGGTGTAGAGGCCTTTCCATCCGGGGCCGACGATCGTGTCGTCGCCGGTGGAGTGGCATGCGGCGCATCCGAGGGTGGTGTGGAGTGCTTCACCGCCAGCGGCGTTGCCTTCGGGGAGTTCCCGGGGCTGCGATAGGGCTGCGATGTCGATGGCTGATCCGGCTAGGACGAGTTCGCGGGTGCCTGGCGGCGCGGGAGTTGGATCGAAGGTTACCGGCGTTGCGGTTGGGTTGAAGACCTCGGTGCATGCGGTTAGCAGCACGGAAGCTAGTAGCAGGAGGGTTAGGCTGGCAACCGAGATGAGGTTGCGTTTGGATTGGACACGTTGAAACGAGTTACGAGCGATGCGCAATGCCGTGCTCTCCGTAGTTCTGGCTCTACTCTACCGACTCAAACAATTCTACGATAGCGCGGCGTGGTGACAGTAAGGGTTTAGATGTAGTCGAGCATTCCGAGGGTGGCGCGGGTCTGATCGGGGTTGGATCGTTGTTTTTCGCGGATTTTTTCGATCAGGGCGAGTTCGTCGGGGGTCAGCTGCTCAAGTTGCTCAGGGTTAGTGCCTCGTTGCTTTGAGTTGCGAATGAGGTTTAGCCAGTCGTTGCCGACCTCGGTGAGGGCTTCTGTGTCGATGCCCTCTTCTCGTGCTCTGTTGACGAAGTTGATCTCGTCTCTGGTTAGAGATGCGATGTCGTCAGTGGTGATGCCTGTGGTGTTTAGTTTGGCGATGGTTTCGAGAGTTCCGGCGTCGATGAGGTCGATTTGCTCGTCGGAGAGGCCCATGCGGGATAGGCGTCGTAGAGCGACGATCTGGGTGGCGTTCATCGAAGCGAGTTCTTCGACGGGGATTCCGAGTTCTTGGAGGCGTTGGAGCGATTTCGCTGCTTCGGGGTCGGTTTCGGTGAGGTCTTCGAGAGTCAGGCCTTTTTCGAGAACGAGGTCTAGGAGTTCAGCTTCTTCTTGGGAGAGGATGCGGACCACTTCATCGAAGTAGTGTGCGACGCGTCCGTAGTTGATGCCGAGTCTTGCCATCCAGTAGTTGATTGTTGCTTTTTGGACGTTGACTTCTTTGGCGATGCTGCTGACGTTTACGCCGGGTTCGTTGAGTTTGTATCGGAGGACCTCACGAAGCGGTCCGCCGAGGGTTTCTTCGGCCTGGGTGACGGCTTTTGTTGCTCGGAGGTAGTTGTAGGTGGTCATGTCGTGAGCCCTCATGGGCTTGATGCGTTGGTCCGATTTCAGTTTGGATCAGCTTGGTTATGCAACTGTATTTGAACTAGTTTAGAGCAAGTTTTGAGCGCGTTTCAACGATTTTTGGGACAGTTTCGAGCGTAGTTCAGATTTCGACTGAACTTGATCGAGATGAGTTTGTCATTATCTCGCGATAGTTTTGATGAAGTATTATATTACGTCATATTCAGCTTTGAAGGGTGGTTGATTCGAGTTTGGATTCGTGTTCAACTTTGTTTGAACTTGTTAGATAATGGTTTGGTTAGCAAGAACGGCAAGTTGCGGCAGGAATTTTTCGGGGGTGGAGAAGCCGACGACGAGAGTCCGGCGCAAAACTGGGCGTCGAAAAGGGAGAGATGGGGTTTGCCACGTCTTGGGGGCGGAGAGCGCCCTCTATGGCGTTGTGTGAGCTGAGGGTGTTATTGGAAGTTTGACTTGAAGGTGCATAGGGAGGGTTTGAAGTAGCTTTTGCCTTTAGTTCGTGTGAAAGTGTTTTTTCGGGAAGGGGGTACGCCCTGCCCTGTTGTTGCGATTCGGGGGTGATTGGCTAAAATTGGGTAACTCATGATGCAGGTATGAACTATGACTACTGTTTCGGTCAACGGCAGAGCGCAAGGCACGACTAAGTGGTTGGACCTGTGCGTGAATAGTGTGGCGGTGAGGTGTGAGGAGGGATCGCGGGTGTTGGATGCGATGGAGGAAGCTGGCTTCGAGGTGCCGACGCTTTGCTATGACGAGCGCGTAGGGGCTCAAGGCACGTGTCGGATGTGTCTGGTCGAGGTGGAGGTGAATGGTCGTACGGAGCAGGTGGCGTCTTGCACGGCGTTTGCGGAAGAAGGGATGTCGGTGGCGACGCATACGGAGGAGATCAAGGACTATCGGAAGACGTTGTTGGAGATGCTGCTGTCGGAGATGTCGTCGCCGAATGCGAATCCTTACTCGAACAAGGTTGGGCCGACGGAGTTTGATCGTGCGGTGGAGGAATATGAGGCGAGATGGGATGCTTTTCCGAGGTTGCGGGTTCGGGATAAGGCGGAACATGATGAGAATCCGTTTATCCAGCGGGACTACGACTACTGCATCGCGTGCTATCGGTGCACGAATATCTGCAACGATTGGGAGCAGGCGGCGGCGATCACAGTTGATGGTCGTGGGCAGGATTCGAGCATCTTCACGTTTTTCGGGAATGAGTTGATGGATTCGCCTTGCACGTTCTGCGGTCAGTGCATCAACACCTGCCCTACCGGGGCATTGACTGATCGGAAGGTTGTTAATCAGGAGATATCGGCGGAGGAGGTTGATCGGACGCAGACGATTTGTCCGTATTGCGGAGTTGGTTGTGGAATCGAGTTGCTGACGCATGATGGGGAGATCATCGGTGCGGAGCCGGATTTCACCGCGCCGAGTCGGGGTTCGCTGTGTGTGAAGGGTCAGTTCGCGTCTTGGGAGTTTGTGCGGAGCGAGGATAGGTTGCGGCATCCGTTGATCAAGCAGGCAGATGGGACGTTCCGAAAGGCTACGTGGGATGAGGCGTTGGATCTGGTGTCGAGCAAGTTCAAGGATGCGATTGCGACTGAGGGACCGGACTCGACAGTTTGTTGGGCGTCGGCTCGGGTTGTGACGGAGGCGAACTATCTAATGCAGAAGTTCGCCCGGGTGGCGATTGGGACGAACAACATCGACAACTGTTCCCGTACTTGACACGCTCCGTCGGTCGCCGGTCTGGCGGTCATGGTAGGAAGAGGGGCGATGTCGAACTCGATCGAGGAGTTGGCAGGGACTGATTTTTTGTTGGTTGCGGGATCGAACACTACCGAGGCGCATCCGGTTATTTCGTTGCGTATGAAGCGTGCGGTGAAGAATGGTGCGAAGCTGGTGGTGGTGGATCCCCGGAAGATCGAGTTGACGAAGTGGGCGACGCGGCATGTCCAGATCAAGGTCGGGACGGATATCCCCTTCTTCAATGCAGTTGCGAATGTGATCCTCAATGAGGAGTTGCAGGATTCCGAGTTCATCCGGGATCGGACGGAGGGCTTTGAGGCGTTTGCGCGGCATGTTCAGATGTACACGCCGGAGTATTCGGCTGAGATCTGCGGAATAACGCCTGAGGAGATTATTGAGACGGCTCGTGAGTTTGCGGCGGCGGCCCCGAAAGCGGCGATCTGCTACACGTTAGGAATCACCGAGCACTCTTGCGGGTCTCACAATGTGCAGTCGCTAGGGAACTTGGGGTTGTTGTGCGGGACGTTGGGGGTGCCGAATGGTGGTGTGAATCCGTTGCGTGGGCAGAACAATGTTCAGGGTGCGGGAGATGCCGGTTGCATTCCTACCGATTTGCCGGGATATCAGAAGGTGGAACGGCCGGGGATACGCGCAATGTTTGAGAAGGCTTGGGATGCACCGCTGCCCAAGCGTCGTGGGATCACGAAGATCACTGCAATGGAGCAGATGATCAAGGGTCGGGTGAAGGCGGTTTATGTGATGGGTGAGAACACTGTTGTTTCGGATCCTCATGCGAATCATGCTGAACATGCTCTGCGATCGGTAGATTTCCTAGTTGTTCAGGACATTTTTCTGACCGAGACAGCGCAGCTGGCCGATGTTGTGTTGCCGGCGGCGTCTTTCGCCGAATCGGACGGGACTTTTGGCAATAGCGAGCGTCGGATACAAAGGGTACGCCCTGCTGTTTCGCCTCCTGGGGAAGCTAGGCCTGATGTGGATATCTTGCTCGAGATGTTTGCGCGGATGGGCAAGCCGCAGAAGTTGAAGACGTCTAAGGACGTGTTTGCTGAGATGGCGAGCGTCTCCCCGATCTACGGCGGGTTATCGCATGAGCGATTGGATCGTGAGGGCGGGATTCAGTGGCCTTGCGGTGATGAGAATGACCCAGGGACTGAGTATTTGCATGGAGATGAGTTTGAGTCGGGCTTCCCGGGATTCTTTGCGCCGGTCGACCATATTCCACCTGCGGAAGAGCCAGATGACGAGTATCCGTGGTTGTTGACGACGGGTCGACGCAGGTCGACGTATCACACTGGTACGCAAACGGGTCAGGCATCTGGCTTCCAACTGTTGGTGCCGCATGAGATGTTGGAGATCAATCCGTCGGATGCGGCGGAGATGGGGCTTATGGATGGAGATTTGTTAGATGTGTCGTCGCGTCGAGGAAAGGTCACGGTTTCGGCACGGGTGACTGAGCGATCGCCGCGGGGTTTGGTGTTTATGTCGTTCGCGTTTCCTGAGATAACGCGGACGAATGATGTGACGTCAGATGCTTACGACTTCATCACAGAGACGCCGGAGTTCAAGGCTTGTGCGGTGAAGATTGCGAAGTCGGAGTATCAGGATGAGGATGTGCGGGTTGCGCAGCGTCGGGTCCGGTTGGCGGGGGAGGTTAAGCAGCCTACGGAGTTGATGCCGGCTGGTGGACGTGGAGATGGTTAGCCGTAATCGTTAACCGGGCGTCTGCTTTGGAGCCATTCTTGATGCCCAGAATGCGGGGTCGCCGGCGGAGGGGTGGGAGACTTGTTCGACGATGGAGCGAGGTTGGTGGCCGAGTGCCCAGTGGCCGAGGTTGTTCAAGATCCATCCCGTGGTGCTTTGGGGTCGTCGTGAGGCGGATGCGCGGCTGAGGTCTGATGGCATCCTGCGGTAATCGATCTGGCGTTGCTGTTGGCTGTTGAGTTCATCGATTGCGCCTTGATCGACGACTTTTTCGCCGGACATGTTGATGATGGTTGCGCCGACGTTAAGGAGACGCAATTCTCGCAAGGAAAGCAACGGGTCGGAAGTAGGTCCGTGATGAACTGCGACGAATACCACGTCGCTTCGCGACAGCAGCATGTCGAGCGATGAACGGCGTCCGTCCACTTCTTGGAATGACATCTGTCGAGGGGTGCGGATGTCGTTTACCCAGATCGTCGCGCCCAATTGGTTAAGTCGTTTGCCGAGTTCGTGTCCCAAATTCCCGAAACCGATGATTCCAGCGGTGCTGAGGTTTTCCCTCCGGGGTCTTGTAAATCGTCGTTCGATGTCTTGCCACTGGTCGATTGCCCAGTCAGCGGGGTTCTCGACCAACAGTGTGGAGGCGTTGGCGACGGTGAGATTGTCGTCGGTGATGTTTGGTGCGCCGGACCCGCAACCGGTGAGTTGGAGGAATTTGACTGAACTTGGCACTTGTCCGATTTCGTTGTCGAGTGTCTCGTTGTCGGTGACAACGACAGCGGCTTCCGAGATATCGTCGGTCAAGTCGTAATTGCCGAGTTCGAGGTCGATAGCGGCTTGTATCGCGCTTTCGAGCGCCGAACGTATTGCGGGACGGCGCGGCAATGCCACATGGATTTTGTGCTGTTCTTGCATTACTTGGTTCTAAACTAACGGCTCAGGAGTTCTCGTTGCCACCGTCACAATTCTCTCACATCAACATGCTTTGTCCATTGTTCATTCCGGGGAACCGGTCAGAGATGCTTGCGAAGGCCGGAAGGTACTCGCCATCAGCGTATATCCCGGATCTTGAAGATTCGGTGCCGCTTGCCAACAAAGAGGAGGCTCGGGAAGTTACGGCCAATGCTCTGCCCTCCTTGAGCGCGATTGGCAAACCGGTTGTGCCGCGCGTAAATTCATTGCCGACCGGACTGACGGAGGATGACTTGGGGGCGGTGGTTGGTTCAAGCATCGCCGGGATTAGTATCGGGAAGGTGAATGGAAGGGATGACATATCGGTTATCGACGAAATGATCACGGTATTGGAGAGGTCTACGGGTTTGGAGGTAGGGGCGATCGGTATTTTGCCTTGGTTGGAAACTGCGAGTGCGATCGTCAACGCTTACGAGATCTGTGTTTCCTCTGATCGTGTGCGTTGGGTTGCGTTTGGTGCGGAGGATTTCAGCGCGGATATGGGGATAAGTCGATCAGTCGATGTTGTTGGTGGCAACACTGAGACTGCGGAAGAATATGGCGAGGCGTCGCTGTTGTATGTGCGGTCGGCGGTCGCGGTGGCGGCTCGAGCTGCAGATGTTGAAGCGTTGGATACGCCCTACGTGAAGTTCAGGGATGAAGAGGGATTGAGACGTGAGGCTGGGTTGGCTCGTAGGTTGGGCTATCGTGGGAAGTTTGCGATTCATCCGGCGCAGATCGAGATTATCGATAGCGTGTTCTCCCCTACTGAGCAAGAGATCGAACGTGCGAGGCGGGTCCTAGATGCGGCGCGTGCTGCGGAGATTGAGGGACGTGGGAGTTTGTCGCTTGATGGCGAGATGATCGATGCTCCGGTGGTGGCGAGGGCGAAAAACGTTCTTGCGCGGGCTGGATTGAACTAGGACGGGTAAGGATATTGAAAGATTGGAAGGATGAAGGCAGGCGTTCTCGGCTTCCGTCGTTGAGAACGATATTGGTAGTGTATGGAGCGGTTGGCTTGATGGTTTTAGGGATGTTCATCGTCACCGATCAACGAGACAAGGCGGTTAACCCTAGTTGCACAGACACTCAAGTCGAGGTCGATTTAAGCGATATTGCGCCGGATAGCGAGTTGATGTTGTCAACGCTAGCGGGCGGCATTTGCGTAGGGGACGTGATCTATGAGGGTGAAGAGTTGTGCCAGGAAGGGGTCACGTTGTTCGAAAGCGTGATGTACGAGCCGGCTCAGGACTCTGTGCAGTTCAGGCTCGCTGGTTGCACTTTGAGTGTGGAGCGAATCACGCGAAGATGAAAATGGCGCTATAGCTTGACGAATTCGAACGGAGAAACCAAGAGAAGTCTCGATCTGGGACGATGGTCGACTATCGTCATAGCTCTGACGTTCGGCGTCGCTGTTTCTTTTTTGGAGTTTCTAGAGTTTCTTGACGACAGGCACTTCGGATTCGAGTTTAGGGAATTCGTCCGTGATCTGACCTGGGCGTTGTCATGGAGTTGGTTTCTCGCGAATGCGGTGCGGGTGCTTGACACGATGAAACCGTCCGTTTCTAGGATTGCCGCCTTAGTCTCGTTCGGAATCGTCGCCGTCTGGTTGAGCTCTATAGAAGTATTTTCGGGAAGGCCCTACGCATCGTCCACGTCGGATTTAGGAGGCTTGACTATGGGATTTTACGGTTTGGCGATGGGAATCATCGCTCTTTTGAGCGTGTTCCGGCATGACCTGATCATAAACCCAGGTGATGCCGTCGGCGGCCCCGTAAGTTGGCTTTCCAATCTTCCTGATGTACGAAGCGCATTTGCATGGTTGCGCCGAATCGTCGTCCATCCTATTCGAAGTGTCATGCGCGACCCGATTCGGTGGAGCGCGATCGCTGGAGCGGTGATCTGGCCGACGATCTCCCCTTGGACATTCCCCGTTCTTCTCGTACAGGCGATAGCGATTACTTGCCTAATAAGGTACGCAGATACTTACGATGGAAATCGAATCATCCGCATCGTGGGTCTGGTCATAGCGACGAGTTTCGTTTGGTTCAACTTTGCGGTAACGGTTCCGTTCGAACCGTTGCCGGTAGCTTGGCTGGGTCCGTCGCTTGTTCTTTGGACTGGTGCTGCGGTGTCTGCGATGTTCAGGCCATCGGTTGGCGCGAGTACGAAGAGCGAGTGCGAGAATGACGAAAGAATTGGTGACAGTCTCAGTGAAGGAGATATGACATGAGCGATAACAGCGTTGCCAGTTTCGGGAGGTTCTTCGAGGATTTCGAGGTCGGGGATGTTTATCGGAACTGGCCTGGACGGACGATCTCGGAGGCTGACGATACTTGGTTCTCGTTGTTGACGCAGAACCAGAATCCGATCCATATCGACGCTAACTACGCGGAGAATCACACCGCGCATGGGCAGTGTCTAGTGAACGGGATATTGGTGTTCGCTATTGTGATCGGTCAGTGTGTGCCTAGCGTTTCGGGTCGTGCGATTGCGGCGTTGGAGTATGAGAAGGTTACCCACGAAGGGCCGACGTTTCATGGGGATACGATCTATTCGGAGGCGGTTGTTTTGGACAAGTGGGAGACATCTAAGGGTGATCGTGGGGTGATACGTTTGGATTGTTTCGGGTATAACCAGAGGAACGAGCGTGTGTTGTCGGTGCGTAGGACTGTGCTAGTGCCTAAGCGGAATCATCCGACGATGGGGGAGAATGCGGAGTTTTTTCCTGAGGTTAGTTAGTGCCAAGCGTCGGTAAATTGACTTTCAACCCTAATTCCGCATAAGATTAGGTTGATACCTTGTTCTGGCGCGTCGATCCCAATGTGGCGCTCGGAACAGTCGGTGAATCAGCGAGCTTAGGATCACAGAGTTGCTGCTGTCACTCCCGGCACGGGTTTAACCGCTAAGGTTCCCATGCGCAGGTGTGTCAGGCATCAGCGCATTTGAGGAACGAACCCCGTGCCACACGTCAACGGTCTACGCTGCAAGGAATGCGGCACTGACTACCCTATCGAGCCGCTCTACGTCTGCGACTTTTGTTTCGGACCGCTTGAGGTTACCTACGATTACGAGGCTGTAAGTCGTTCGATCAGTCGCGAGTCTATTGAGCGGGGTCCGATGACGCTCTGGCGTTACGCGGATCTACTCCCGGCTGACTCGGCGAACGCTGTTGATATCGGTGCGGGTTTAACGCCTTTGATCAAGGCTGACAATCTTGGTGAAGTGTTGGGACTGGACAATCTTTGGATCAAGAACGATACCGCCAATCCGACACACTCGTTCAAGGATCGCGTGGTTTCGGTGGCGGCGACTAAGACGGTGGAGTTTGGGTTTGACACTTTGGCTTGTCCTTCGACTGGCAACTTGGCTGGGGCGACCGCGGCGCATGGTCGGAAGGCGCGCTTGAACACAATGGTTTTTGTGCCGCACGACCTTGAGCGAGCGAAGATCAATATGGCTGCGATCTTTGGGTCTGTGATATTGGTTCGGGGGAATTACGACGACGTGAACCGACTGTGCAGCGAGCTTGCGGATGAGCGTCGTTGGGCGTTTGTGAATGTGAATATGCGGCCCTACTACTCCGAGGGTAGCAAGTCTCTCGGTTTCGAGGTTGCGGAGCAGCTTGGTTGGCGCGCTCCTCGGCACGTCGTTGTGCCGGTGGCTTCGGGGTCTTTGCTTACAAAGGTTTGGAAGGGGTTGCGAGAGTTTACGGAGCTCGGCTTGATCGAGGATGTGCCTACTTCTATGCATGTTGCTCAGGCGGAAGGCTGTGCACCTGTTGCAACTGCTGTCCAAGAGGGTCAGTCTCATCCGCGTCCTGTCATCCCCGACACGATTGCCAAGTCGCTTGCTATTGGGAATCCAGCCGACGGGTACTACTCTGCGAAGATCACGACGGAGAGCGGCGGTAAAGGCTGCATTGTTCCTGAAGAGGATGTGGCGGCCGGCATTCGTCTTTTGGCCGAGACTGAGGGCATCTTTGCTGAGACGGCTGGCGGAGTGGTGATTTCTTCGCTGAAGCAGCTGGCTGAGAGCGGCGCGATTCGACGTGACGAGGAAACAGTTGCGCTGATTACGGGTAGCGGGTTGAAGACGATGGATGCGGTGGCGGATTCGATCCGGGTGACTACGATCGATGCGACTGTTTCCTCGTTCGATGAGATGCTTATGGGGGCGGTGGCGTGAGATCCGCTGACTGTTCAACCATAGATCGCAGCAGTTAAACCGTCTGCTTGATGACTGAGCGTCGCGGTTGCGTCATCTGGTGTTTCGCGATCCTGATGGAAGGACGCTGATACGTGACAAGGCTTGACATTCGGGTTCAAAATCAAAGACGACCTATCATCTAGAATCATCGTTCAGCATCGAGGACCTAAGTAGAACGCCGTGCGGTATGCCGGTTGTTGACGGAGTAACAGAGAGATGGCAGTTTCAGTCAAGATACCGACGCCGTTGCGACGGCTGACGAACCAGGAGTCGACGGTTAGCGCCGAGGGCGGCGACGTGGCGGCGATGATCGAATCGCTGGATGGGTCGTTTCCTGGGATCAAGGCGCGGTTGTGCGACGATGACGGGGAGCTTCGCCACTTCGTGAATATCTACATCAATGGCGAGGATATTCGGTACCTTGATGGGATTGCGACCTCGCTGGATGACGGCGATGAAGTGAGTATCGTTCCGGCGGTCGCTGGCGGTTGAAGCTAATCGACTAGAACGTCGGCTAGCGCGGCTCGAACGATCTTGGTCGAGACTTCACTGCTTGTAGTTGAACGTCCGGGGCCTCGCAGCAAGACCCAACGGATTTTGCCACCGCGTGATTTCTTGTCGGAAGTGGTGGCCTCTATCAAGGTGTCGGCATCTACTCCGCTCAAGGTTACGGGCAGCTCAAAACGCTTCAACAGGGCGCGTTGTCGGTCAACGAGTTCCTCGGAGATCAAGCCCATCCTGTGTGAGATTCCGGCGGCTACCATCATTCCGATGCTGACCGCTTCGCCGTGCAGATAGGTGCCGTATTCGGTGACGGCTTCGATGGCGTGGCCGATTGTGTGGCCGTAGTTGAGCAACACCCTTTCGTTGCCGGTTTCGAACTCGTCGGCTGAGACGATCTCCGCTTTTATCTCGACAGAACGGCGGATTACAGGTTCTACCAAGTCGCCGGATAGTGCGGCTAGGTCTTCGGCGTGGGTTTCGAATGTGTCTAACAGTTCGTCGTCGAGGATGAGGGCTTTCTTGATCGCTTCTGCCCAACCGGCTGCGAGTTCGCGACGTGGCAACGTGTCGAGGAAGTTGATGTCGTGGACAACCAAGCGTGGTTGTTTGAATGATCCGACTAGGTTTTTGCCGATTGGAAGGTTGACTGCCGCCTTGCCTCCGATGGATGCATCGACCATCGCTGCTAAAGATGTTGGGACGTGGACTACGGGGACACCGCGAAGCCAAGTGCCTGCTACAAATCCGACCAAGTCGGTTGTGACGCCACCGCCCATACCGACTAAGCAGTCGATGCGTTCGGCGCGCTGCTCTGCTAGCCATTCATAGATTCTGGTTGCGGTTTCGATTGATTTTGCCGCTTCGCCGAGTTCTAGGATGAGCGCGTGTGTCTCGTAACCACCACGTTCCAAGGCTTCGTGCACTCGCCGAACCAAGAGTGGGAACATTGAGTAGTCGGCGATCAGGAATGCTCGTCCAGTGATGCCAGCTTGGCGCATCTCAGGTCCGATGTTTTCGATAGCGCCGCGCGAAACCATGACGCGGTAGTCGCCTTGAGAGGTCCGCACGGTAGCCGCGGGCTCGTTGGCTGCCGGTCTGTAGTTAAGCATTTGCGGTCTCGTTGGCCCGACAAGCCTCAGATGACAATTCACACCATGCGCTTTCGATCGCGGCTGCGACTTGGCGATGGGTCAGACCTTCGGTGTCTATGGATCGATCTGCACAGGCGTAGGCCTCGCTTCTCTTGGCGAGCAAGTCAGCGACTCGTTTTTCAGGTGCATCGTCTCCCAGCAACGGACGCAACGTTCGGTTTCGGCTCTGCCTAGTGGTCAATCGATGGTGGATCGTCTCAGGTGTTGCCGTAAGAAGAAGGATGATACCGCTGGATTGCATGATTCGGCGGTTTTCTTCTTGCACCGGCACTCCCCCACCTGTGGATACTACTCGGCTCGGTTTTTGGGAGAGTTCACGGAGGATGTTGGTCTCGATCCTTCTGAACTCGTCTTCGCCGTCCTGCTCGAATATCTCCGGGATCGATTTCTTCATTCGGTACTCGATGAGGTCGTCCATGTCCACAAACGGCAGACGCAGCAGTTCCGCGGCCCTGATTCCACTGAGTGACTTTCCAGTGCCCGAGAAGCCGATGAGATAAATGTTTCCGGAAGATTCCACGCCTATACGGCCGCTTTCACGCCGAATTCTTGGTGGGATGCTATGTAGGCGTCGTAGTTGCGTCGAGTTTCGGTAATCGAGTCGCCGCCGAACTTCTCCAAGAAGGCATCGACGAGGACGAGTGCCATCATCGCTTCGCCTATTGGACAGGCTCGTGCGATCTGGCAGATGTCGGACCGGTTGTAAGCGGCTTCGATGACTTCGCCCGTGTTGATATCGATGCTCGGCAAAGGACGGGTCATGGTGGCTATCGGTTTGACCGCGACGTGGGCAATGACAGGATTGCCGTTCGACATTCCGCCTTCAATCCCGCCCGCGTGGTTGGTCAACTGCCGGAAGCGACGCCGATCTGAAGGATCGGGGACAATGACATCATGAACGTCGCGGCCCCATTTGGCGGTGTTATCAAACCCGAATCCGATTTCAACGCCCTTGACTGCGTTGATGCTCATCATGGCTTGAGCGAGGCGCCCGTCGAGTTTGCGGTCCCACATGACGTGGCTTCCGAGGCCTACAGGCACACCGAAGGCGACGATTTCCATGACACCGCCGATTGTTGTGCGTTCCTTCTTGGCGGTGTCGATGGCGGCTTTGAAACGTTCATCGGCGTCCGTATCCCACGCACGTACCTCTGATCCTTCTACGGCGGCCCAGTCGATTTCTGAAGGATCGATGACTGGCGCTTTCTCAGCGCCGCAGCTGATCACGTGCGCGCGGATCTCGATGCCGAATTGTTCAAGAATGCAGCGTGCTACTGCGGACGCTGCTACACGGGCTGCAGTTTCCCGCGCCGAGGCGCGTTCCAGCACGTTGCGGACATCGTGATGCAGGTATTTGAGCGCGCCGGGGAAGTCGGCGTGACCCGGGACGATGCGAGTGTGTGTCTTCTTGTCGACATCGTCGCCGACTGCCGCGACTGACATGGCATCGGTCCAGTTGGCGAAGTCTTTGTTTTCGATCCACATGGCGATGGGAGAGCCGAGGGCCATGCCGTGTCGCACCCCTCCTCGAATGACGGCGCGATCCTTTTCGATCTTCATGCGGCCACCGGAGCCGTATCCTTGTTGACGCCGAGCCATCTGCTCTTCGACATAGTCCTCGTCGATTGGGAGTCCGGCGGGTACGCCCTCCACTATCACGGTCAAACCAGGGCCGTGAGATTCTCCTGCGGTGAGGTATCGGAAGTGTGTCATATCAGGAAGTGGCTCGTTTCACGGCTGCGAACATTTCATCGACCGGCGCTGGTTTGCCGGTCGCCAACTCGAAACCGACCGCGCCTTGGAGGAGGAGCATCGTTGAACCGCCGAGGGTTTTACCGCCTGCTTTTTCGACCTCTTTGAGGAAGGGAGTCATTGGAGGGGCGTATACCGCATCGTATGCGACCACGTTGGAACGGATCATTTTGGCGTTGATTGGCGTTGCGTCGGGTGCCGGGCCGCCGTCCATTCCCATTGATGAGGTGTTGACGAGGAGGTCGGCGTACTCGACAGCTTTGTTCATTTGATGTGACGCCAATTCGCAGGATTCAATGTTCAACGAGCTGTCGGAGAAGTGGTTTGCGAGCTCGTGTGCCCGGGAAAGGGTGCGGTTGGCGATGGTGATGGAGCGAACGCCGGCAGATTTCAACGCGTGAACGATTGCACGGGCTGCTCCACCGGCACCGAATACGACCGACGATTTGCCAGCAGGATCGAATTTTCCGAGTTCGGTGAGCGCACGCAGGAAACCGGGAGAGTCGGTGTTGTGTCCTGTCAAACGTCCGTTGTCGTTGATGATCCAGTTGACCGCGCCGACTGCGACCGCGGTATCGGCGAGTTCATCGATCAAGGGGATCACTGCCTGCTTATGGGGCAACGTGACGCAGCTTGCCAGAAAGCCCTCGGCTCGGAACGATTCAACTTTGGAAACTAGATCGTCTGGATGCGTTGGCCAGGCTTCGAATACCTCGTCGATTCCGTGGTGCTGCAAGGCCGCATTTTGGAATACGGGGGACAGGGTGTGCCCTAACGGGTAACCGATGATGCCGAAGTTGCTGGTGCTCATTAGTTGGTAACAGGGGTAGTTCGTAGGTGCGTCGCGTCAAGATAAATGCTATATCGCTGCAATGCGGCTCTTCGCGACTTGGTCTGTCGATAAGACCTAGCAGTGTCTCAGTTCGATACGGCGCGTTCGTCGTTTGGATCGGTTTGGGCGACGGTCGTTAATCGCCGTCGAGATACGACTGAAGGATTATCGCGGCTGCGGCAGAGTCGACTCTGCCCTTTGGTCTACTGCGTCTACGTGCGGCTGAATCTACCGAGTTCAGCGCTCTTTCAGCTTCAACGGTGCTCAGGCGTTCGTCCCGTGTCACGACCGGTACGCCGACAACAGCCCTGAGTTGAATCACGAACGCCATCACCTCTTCGCCCATCTCAGACATGCTGCCATCCATGTGTAGAGGTACACCAACGACGATCTCGGTGATTCCGCGTTCATCGACAAGCGATTTGATGTGGAACAGAGCATCTTCCGTCGCGACTGCCTTCGAAGGCGAAGCGATGGTCCGAGAAGGGTCCGAAATGGCTAGGCCGACCCTAGCTAGCCCATAGTCGACACCCATGCACCTTCCGGTGCGGTGTTTGCGGTCAATACTTGCCATGATTACCCCGCCGTTTCCAAAGTTGCTTTGACAAGATTTTCTACGACAGATCGGGCGTTGCCAAGTGCTTCGTCGATCCGAGACGCGTCGCGCGCTCCAGCTTGCGCCGAATCTGGTCTGCCACCGCCGCCGCCGCCGATGGTGGCGCTGATACCTTTGGCGATGTTACCGGCGTGGACGACTTTGCCAGCGATGTCCTTTGTCGCCATAACGATGATCACTGGGCGTTCGTCGATGACACTGCCAAGAACCACGACGCCACTTTTCAGGCGATCGCGCATGTGGTCGCCAGTGCGTCGCATCGCGTCGACATTTGATGCTGGAATATTACGAACTTGGATCGGGAAGTTGCGGCCATTCACGTCAAGCTGAAAATCGAATGCGTCCGCAGTCGTGGATGAACCGTCCACAGACTGCCGAAGTAGCTGCTCCTCAAGTTGAGCCGCACGGCGTCGGGACTGCTCTAACTCGGCAAGCAAGGATTGGGTCCGGTCCAGCACTCTGTTGTTGTCTACTCGGAGCGCAGCAGCGACATCATCGACGATGCCGAAACGTCGCTGGATTTCTGCTTCGGCACCGATGCCGGTGAGTGCTTCGATACGGCGGATGCCTGAGCCGATGCCGGATTGACCGATGATGACGAAGATGCCGATGCCGCCGGTGGTGTCCATGTGGGTTCCTCCGCAAAGCTCGTAGCTCCACGGGGCGTCGATCCTGATGGTTCGGACATCGTGTTCGTAGGTGTCTCCGAAGAAGGCGAGCGCTCCCTCATCTACCGCTTTGCCGTAGGTGGTCCATTTGACATCGACTGGGTGGTTTTCGCGAATGGCGAGGTTGACACGGTCTTGGACTTTAGCGATCTCGTCGGGGGTGAGGGCGTCCATGTGGGTGAAGTCGAATCGGAGATAGTCGGGTGCGACGAGCGATCCGGATTGTCGGACATGGGTGCCTAGGACCTCGCGCAGTGCGGAGTGGACGAGATGTGTTGCGGTATGGTTGCGACGGATCTTTTCGCGGCGTTCGCTGTCAACCTCGACGGTAAGCACGTCGCCGACGGCAACGGTTCCGCTCTCGATCTCGCATGAGTGGACGTTCAGGTGTCCGTATGGGGCTTGGCAGTCGTTGACGCGGATTGAGGTTTTGTCGTTGCGCATGTTGCCGGTGTCGCCGATCTGACCGCCTCTGGCGGCGTAGAAGGGCGTTTCGGCGAGCACGATTTCGACTTTGTCGCCTTTTGATGCCTGCTCCAAGAGCAGACTGTCCTTGACGATGCCGATGACCTCGGCGTCGGCGGTCAGGGTTCGGTGTCCAAGGAACGGGACCTCTTCGATTCCGAAGGAGCGGTATAGATTGTCGGCGTCGGTGTCTGATGCGAACATGCTTGCTGAGGCACGCGAGCGGGCGCGTAGGGCTTCCATCTCGGCATCGACGGCTTCAAGGTCCACTTCTATGCCCTGCTCGGTCGAAATCTCGGCGGTCATCTCGATGGGGAAGCCGAAGGTGTCGTATAGGCGCACAACGGATTCGCTGGGAACGGTTGAGATACCGGAGGATTTGGATTCGGCGATGACCTCGTCGAGCATCCGTGAACCTTGGTCGAGGGTGGACTCGAAAGATTCTTCTTCGCGTTGGAGGACGTGTTGCACGAAGGACAGGTTGCTTTGCAACTCCGGATAGATGTGGGACATCTGCAACGAGGTCGCCTCGGCGATCTGCGGAAGGATCGGTCCTGACAGGCCGAGTTCGCGTCCGAAGAGCATGCCGCGTCGGATGACGCGTCTCAAGACGTATCCCCTGCCGGTGTTTCCGGGCACGACACCGTCGGAGATGAGGAACGAGGCAGAGCGGCCGTGTTCTGCGACGACGCGAATAGCGCGGTCAGATCCTTCGCTCTCTCCGTACTTCCGCTCGCTCCGAGTTGCCACCAGATCGATCAACGGCGAAAAGACGTCGGTTTCGTAAATGTTGTTTTTGCCTTGGAGGATTTGACATGTCCGCTCGAAGCCCATTCCAGTGTCGATGTTCTTTTTGGGCAGCAACTCATCGTTGCCGTTCCGGTCGCGGTGGTACTGGGTGAAGACGAGGTTGTAAAACTCGAGGAAGTCGTCTGATATGCCGGGCCCCCAAGTAGTACCTCTTGCCGGAGAATCTGTAGGTGGAAGATCGTCAAAGTCGCCGAGGTAGTAATTGAGTTCGCTGCATGGCCCACACGCACCTTCGTCACCAGCGGGTCCCCACCAGTTATCCTCGTCGCCGAGTCGCGAGATGCGGTCGGCAGGGACGCCGAGGTCACGCCAGATCTCGTAGGCTTCGTCGTCGTTTAGATAGATCGTGGGATAAATCCGTTCGAAGTCCATCCCGTAGACGCC
This sequence comes from uncultured Dehalococcoidales bacterium, assembly GCA_964564575.1. Taxonomy (GTDB): domain Bacteria; phylum Chloroflexota; class Dehalococcoidia; order Lucifugimonadales; family Lucifugimonadaceae; genus Bin127. The sequence continues at coordinate 1,186 of CAZMBB010000006.1, read as the reverse complement.
AAGGCAAAGCTCCAGAGCCCATTTGCAGGATTCGGCTTTGAAATAGTCGCCAAAGGAAAAGTTGCCGAGCATCTCAAAGAGCGTGAGGTGCGAGACGTCACCGACTTCCTCGATGTCGGTTGTGCGGAAACTCTTTTGTGCTGTTGTAATGCGTGGTGATGGAGGTGTCAACTCACCCGAGAAGTAGGCTTTAAACGGCACCATTCCAGCGGTGGTCAGGAGCAACGTGGGATCGCCGGCGGGAATTAGAGATGCGGATGGTAGGCGCAGGTGCGCTCTTTCCTCGTAGAACTTGAGGAATTGTTCTCGGATTTCGTCGGCGGTGAATGTTCGATCAGGCATCGGCAAGGCAGAATGGAGACGGTCTACGAATCAATTCTAAGAAAAGGGGCACATCGGACACATGGCGAAATCCGCCGGGGCGAGTGTATTCCACAGGATACGATTGTGTTATGATTGAGATTAGACAGACGGAGAGTTACGCCCGCTGGTTCAGGAGACTGCGCGATCGGCAAGCCAAAGCGAGGATCAACGTTCGGATACGGAGATTGTCGATAGGCAATCGAGGAGATGCCAAGTCGGTGGGCCGAGGAGTCTCGGAACTGCGGATACCGTACGGTCCTGGATACCGGGTCTACTTCTGCGAACGCGGAAGCGAGTTGGTGATCCTGCTTGCTGGAGGCGACAAAGGATCGCAACGGCGGGATATCCGGCTCGCGCAGGATTTGGCGAAAGATGTCTGAGGCAGTGAAAAGATGACGAAAGCAAAGACAACATTATGGGATGCAGCCAATCATCTCGAAGACGATGAAGATGTGGCTGCCTACCTCGAAGCGGCGCTCGAAGATGGCGATCATCGCGTCATTGCCGCGGCGCTCGGGGATATTGCACGCGCCAAGGGGATGACTTGGATGTCGCGTGAAACCGGGCTCGGACGTGAGAGTCTTTACAAATCGCTTTCGGCCGATGGGAATCCTGAATTTGCGACGATTTTGAAGGTGATCCGCGCGTTGGGTTTGCGACTGCAGGCAACCATCGTGGGCGGGAGTTCGCAAGTCCCATTCAATCCGTCTTCGGCGTCCGTTCTGGCAGATGACGGAGAACCCTACGGTTAGAATCGAAGTGCAGCGCGGGCCTGTAGCTCAGTTCGGCAGAGCAGCGGACTTTTAATCCGAAGGTCGTGGGT
>CAZMBB010000005.1:66992-73150 GCA_964564575.1 uncultured Dehalococcoidales bacterium | reverse complement strand
CCGTCTGGTCGGGGGTCTGCACACGTCTGCGCAGCACTGTGTTCGATCCGTCGATCTGGTTTCTATATTACTACGGATGTTGGCGTTGTCAAGCGCGGTTTGTCTGAACGGGGATTATTGGGGGTTTTGTGGGATTATTGGGATTTGGTGTTAGTTGTTGCGCGGTTTGGTTTTGGGTTGCGTTGTTGGTTGTTTGGGTTGCCCCGCCCGTTTGTCCGCCCCGGTCACCCTCACCCTGGCCCTCTCCCGCTGAGCGGGAGAGGGGATTTCGTTCATAGTTGGTGGAGGTTTTAGTTGGTGTTTGGGGAGTGAGAGGAGCGTGTGGTTGGGGTGTGCGGGGTTTGGATGAGTGGTGGTTTTGGGTGAGTGCGTCTTTCTGCGAAGGGCGCTTTGCTTCCTTCGCAGCTCCTCCCCCGGGCCGTTCTCGAACGGCCCCTACGGGGTTGGGGGGTATAATTCGCTGGATGGTTTTGGATTATGACTTGGAGCTTGAGCGGGGGGTTAGGGCTGCTGCGTTTGGGTGGCTTGGGTCGCGGGTTTCGGGTGAGGATGGGGTGGTTGATCGGAGTGTGTTGCTGAAGGGGTTTCGGTATCTGGGGGAGCGGGTGACGTTGATTAGTCAGCAGGGGATTTTCAAGCCTCGGATTTTGGGTCTGCCGTTGTCGATCATTACGTCTCCGAATAGTCCGTACGATGACCGGATGGGCGATGACAAGATGCTTCGCTACAATTACCGGGGGACGGATCCTTATCACCGGGACAATGTGGGGTTGGTTGGTGGTGTCACGACGTGTCCGGGTTGTAGGTGATGTCAGGTACCATCTTGTTTACGCAAATCGCGAAGTTGCGTATGTGTGACCTATGACCATACAACCCACCATCGGCATCCTGCCTGAGATCGAAGCCAACAGCGCCATAGCGCAGTATCTGGATGAGTGTGGCAAGGGCTGGTCTGCCAACGCGGAGCGGAGACAAACTCTAATTGACGACAACGGAAGACCGGATATCGTCGTTCGCGAACCTGGTCGCAGGGCCGTTGTGTTGGAGACCGAGTATGGGCGGCCGGCGGTTGGTGACGCTGAGGATCGCCTGGGCAAAAAACTTCGTGGCGAGACGCGAGAGCTGACGGAAGTGATCGCTGTCGGCATTGACGAAGGCTGTGAAGGGGATACGCGGGCAGAATTCCTGAGCCGACTAAAGCGTAACGAGATGATGTTGACTGTCCAATTAGTGTCGACATCTGGTGTTTGGCCCAGGGAACCGATGGTGTCCCGCCCAGTTGATCTCGTCGCATATTGTGAATACGCCCAAGTGCCGCAGTTGGAGATCGATCGACACAGCGCCAAGGTGGCCCAAGAAATTGGGTCGCTAGGCGAGAGTTTGTTGGATACCTTGCAATCAATGGGGGAGAGGGGCAAGGAGGTACTAACGAGTTTGGCTGAGATCGTCGGGGCTGGCTCTGAAGAGGATGCGACTCGAATAGTTTGTGCCATCTGGTTGACAACGATCGATCTTCACAACGATCTCGCGTCTCATAGCCCCACATTGCGGTCAAAGGGCTTGGAGACAACTCAAGCGATGAGGTTGCACTCAACATTCGGCACACTTCGCCAGCAACATCTGATTGACGCTTGGGAAGTTATTGAAGGCGTTAACTACGTTCCGGTGATTGAACTCGCGAAGTCTAGTCTGCTAGCGGTAGGCGATTCTGCAGCTGTTTCAGAGATAGTTAGAAATCTTGAGGATCTTAGTGCGGATTTGAACGCGCTCCAAGCCAAGCATGTTTACAACTTTGCGGGTGAGTTGTGGCAGCGTCTAGTCACTGAGCGCGAAGAACGGGCAGCCCATTACACGAAACCAGAGGTGGCTGAGTTGCTGGCCGCATTGGCGTCACAAAGATTCAATGACAGGTCAGCAGACGAAGTAGCTTCGTTAAATCTGATGGATGCTGCAAGCGGCACAGGTACTCTCATAGGTGCTGGCGAGCGTGCGTTGAGGCGGCTTTACCTGTTAAAGAGCGGTAATGATCCGAATCTGCACCGTAAGCGGATGGAGAACCACATCATAGCTCTAGATGTCGATGGTATCGCTGGCACGCTGACGGCTAAAAGACTCACTGACTTGGAAATCGCGCAGGATTACCACACGTCTCGCATAGCTGTAGTTACACACGAGGCGGGGTCTTTATGTCTGCTGAACCCTGAAAGTACAGGAATCACTGACATGCTAGGTAGCGGTGGAAGAGGAATGAGTCCTGATCAAGATACCAATAATGGCACGGTACGGATCCCTGTGGGCAGTGTGGATTGGGCGCTGATGAATCCGCCTTATTCAAGGCCGCGAAGAGGGCGTAGGCAGGCTACGACAGGCTTGGCGCCTCTTCGTGCCATCGCGTCCAAGTACGGTTGGAAAATGTCTCACGGACAAGCTGGTCTCGGGAGCGATTTCGGCAATATGAGCAACATTCGACTGCGGTCCGGCGGCGTCTTCGCGCACGTGCTTCCTCTAACTGCTGCCCACGCCGGTAGTTGGACACAATGGCGTAGCGGTTTAGAGAAACACTTCGAAGACATCACCTTAATTTCCAATACGAGTTCGGCGGAGCTTCAGAGCATGAGCGCCGACACTCAGATGAGTGAGATGCTAGTCATTGCGACTAAGCGAAAAAAGCGTCCGAATCGTTGGCGACCGACGGAACTTTTTTGCGTCAACTTGAGCAGTGCGCCTTCGACGATGGCTGCTGGTTATGCGTTAGCGCGGGAAATCACCGAAGTGCCGACTAATCAGAGGTCTGGTGCTAAACCTTGGGGAAACTGGGCACGCGTCATCCAACGCGGACCAGGAGATCCTTGGGGCGCTATCGGGAATAGAAACGTTGACCTGATTGCAGTATCGGAAGGTTTACTCGACGCCAAAGTATATGATCCCGATCAGTTCGTAGAGACGCCAATATCATTGCCGATGGCTACGCTCGGGGACCTTGCGGGTACTGGACCTACACATCACACGATTGGATACCCAGCAGGCGGCGATCCGATTGGCGCGTTCGAGTGGACTCCGTTGAATCAATTGCCATCTGCGCCTACCCACAGATCTATGTGGGCCGCCGATGGCAGAAATCAAACCAGAATGATCGTACGTCCAACGCATGGCGGCTCGGCAATTGACCGCAAGCTCGCTAGGCAGGTGACGGCACAACGTAGCAGATGGTTCGTCAACCGGAACTTGGCGTGGACCTCCCAAGCGTTGGCCGTGGCGAAAACCCGGGCGCTAGTACACGGCGGTCGAACATGGAACGCGCTTCAAAACGTTTCGGACGAGAACGCGATGTGTGTTGCACTTTTCAGCAACAGCATTTTCGGCGCGATTGTTAGGCGGGCGTATGGACAGAAGGGGCAACGGGGCCCCCGCGCTGCTGTTCAAGTCGGTGCTATTGCAGGAATCCCTTGCCCAGCATTTCATATGGATTCAACGGCTGCTGAAGCGGCGCGGTCGATAGCTACTGCGAATTTTGACCGGTTGTCGAGATTGACGCTTGAGCCTTTCGTGTTCTGCTTCCGCGACAAGAGCAGGCATGAAATCGACGATGTCGTAGCCGAGATGCTAGGTTTGGATCCGAGCGACTCGGATACTCAAGCGATGATGCAACGGTATAGGATGCTGTTTGCGAGTGAGCCGAATGTGAATGGGCGTAGCGATAGATTGATGACAGAGTTGTCGAAATATGAGACGTAGTGAATTCACAACTCTCGAGATCGTCGAATGAAAGACAACGGGGAGCAAACGGACCTTTTTGATCGTATCCTCGATACGCTTCCAGGTGATGACTACGACAGATTTGCCCGTTTCTTGCCGGTTGTCATCGTGGCATCACCAATAGCGGTGGGGGTAACGGTTGTGACGGGTGTCGATGTAAACGCATGGTTGATGTTGATCCCGGTCCCAGTGATCATGAGTTTGTGCATTCTTTTTGCGTCTATGACGGCCGATTCGGGCAAGCGCATCGAACAGCGACTTTGGCAGGATTGGGGAGGTCCTCCAACAACGAGGTATTTGAGGCACCGGAATAGAGAATACAACCAACATACGAAATCGATCCTGCACGAACGTATGAGTTCATCGGGATTTGCCGTTCCTTCGGCCGAAACTGAAGAGGCCGATCCGGACTCAGCTGACGACAAGTACGAAGCGTATGTAATGGAGCTCAGATCGAGAACTCGTGATCGTCACAAGTTTCCACTCGTTCGAACCTACCTCAAACAATACGGTTTCTCGCGCAATCTGTATGCGATTCGACGCGTCGGGGTGGTGATTGCGGCTGCAACGGCTGTGTTGGGGGTGGTCTATACACTCGCCGGTCCCCTTGAATGGACCAAAATATTGGCGTTATCACCCATCTGGGTGTTTTCCGTCGTAATGATTTACACGTTAGTGTTCCACGTGAATGCTGAGGCGGTTAAAACCAGCGCTGAACGGTACGCCGAGTTTCTATTTGAAGCAGCGAAAGGATTGGAGTAACGCAATGGCGAAAATCCACTTTTTGAACGTCAAAGAAGGTGACTGTTCAGTCATCGAACACAATTCTGGCCGAGTCAGCGTTATTGACGTGTGCAATGCCAGTCCAAGTACCTCAAGTGATTCGCAAGCTGCGCGACTTTCACTGGAGCTTGAGAGCGCATCCGTCGGTGGAAACTTCCAACAGAAAAAACACCCGGTGAATCCGATCGAGTATCTCCAGCAACATGACGTGACCAGCATCTTCAGATACATACAAACACACCCGGATATGGATCATATGGACGGCATCAAAGCGTTGTTTGAAGAATTCAACCCGCAGAACCTGTGGGATACTGACAACAACAAAGAGATCGACGACTCATCTTGGAATGGTTCCCCGTACGATGCAGATGACTGGAAATACTACAAGAATCTCAGAGACACCAGACCGACTACTGATCCGAGGCGACTGGCGCTGTTAGCAGGCGCCCGCGGCGAATTCTGGAATTGCACTGGTGGCGACGGGATACAGATACTCGCGCCGACAAAAGAGTTGGTGGATGCCGCGGACGATTCCGACGACTACAACAAATGTTCGTTCGTTATTTTATACAGGACAAATGACCATCGTATCGTGTTCGGTGGCGACTCGCACGATGAAACTTGGGATTACATTTTGGGAAATTACGAGAGTGACGTCAAGGATATTGACCTTTTGATCGCCCCGCACCACGGTCGCGATTCGGGCCGTTCGTACGAATTTCTCGATGTTTTGACGCCGTCACTTACCTTCTTCGGGAATGCTCCGTCGGAACATTTGGCATACCATGCATGGCGTAATCGAGGCTTAAAGATCGTCACAAACAACCAAGCGAACTGTATGGTGGTTGACGCTACCCAAAACCCCATGGATCTTTACGTGACGAACGAGAACTTCGCTCGACGAGTGAACGAATCAACAAAGTATGTTGAAGAATTCCAAGCTTGGTACGCGTATCCGATCGAGTAATTAGAAAGTCAAACTTGCCGGTCCTTTGGCCGCCCTGTTCACACTCACCCTAGCTTTCTCCCATCAAGGGAGAGGGGCCGCCGCCGCACCCCGCCCCTCTGGATTCCCGTGTGCGCGGGAATGACGTTTATGGAGACAGGCATGACGTGTAGAGTGCGGGTAGTGTTGCGTCGTACAATGTTCGGTAGTGACGGTTGGTGAGATGGGGGAGTAGCGTATGGTTCGATCTGTGAAAGCCACATACAAGGACGGGGTTTTGGAGCCTTCGGAGTCGCTTGATCTTGAGGATGGGCAAGAGGTGGGGTTGTCGATTTCAGAAGCGGGTGATGCTCCTGATTCGGCAAAGGAGCGGGTGGAGACGGCGGGGAGTTGGAAGGGGCTGGTGGATGCTGAGCGGCTGAAGCGCGACATCTATGAGAGTCGTCAGATGGTGACGCGTTCTGAGCCGAAGCTTTGATGCGATGATGTATCTGATCGACACCGACTGGGTGATCGACTATTTGGATGGCGATGAAGAGGTTGTGAGGCGGGTAAAGCAGCTCCTGCCTAGCGGCATTGGTATAAGCGTGGTGTCGGTTTGAGTGCTTGTGAGGTTTTGGGTGAACTGCGTGATGTCGGGCCTCCCCCTGCCCCCTCCTGAAGGAGGGGGTGG
>CAZMBB010000005.1:0-66892 GCA_964564575.1 uncultured Dehalococcoidales bacterium | reverse complement strand
GGGTGAACTGCGTGATGTCGGGCCTCCCCCTGCCCCCTCCTGAAGGAGGGGGTGGAAAAAGAGGTGGCATCCCCCGCGTAGCACCCCCCTTGTATTCCTCCTCGGAGAGGGGGAGGGAAATGGGTTATGCGCGCCCGCTTCGATCTCGTTGATGGCGTTTTGGGCTACGCGAAAGGGGCGTTGCCCCTCGTCCCCTCGTCCACCCTTGGGTTCCTGCTTTCGCAGGAATGACGTTTAGGGGGAGCCCCCTTTGTCCTTCGGACATTTCCCCCGCGAGCGGGGGAAACCCGGCCTCCCAGCCCCTCCTCTGGGTTCCCGCGTGCGCGGGAATGACGTATAGGGGTGCTGGTCTTTCCGCCTTGCGGCGGGCCTCCCCCTGCCCCCTCCTGAAGGAGGGGGTGGTCGTACGGCTAATCTATTAGGGATTTGTTGGGGCCGGCGGCTATGTAGTCGGGGTTTAGGGTGTGGCCTATGCCGGGGGTTTCGGGGACGTGGTAGAAGCCGTTGCGGACGTCTAGTGGTGGGGTAAGGGCGGTGTTGTAGTGGGCTAGTTCGGAGTAGGCGATTTCTAGTCGGTAGAAGTTTGGTGTGGACATCATGACTTGTGCTCCGGCGGCCATTGTGATGGGTCCGGTGGCGTCGTGTGGTGAGACGGGGATGTAGTATGCCTCGGCCATTGTTGCGATTTTGCGCATTTCGGAGATGCCGCCGCAGCGGACGATGTCGGGCATGATGTAGTTTGCGAGTTGTTTGTCGAGGATGGGTCGGAAGTCCCAGCGTGTGACGAGTCTTTCACCGACGCAGATGGGCATGGGGACTTGCTCTTTGACGAGGGCTAGTGCGTCGTGGTTTTCGGGAGGGACGGGTTCTTCGAGCCATCCGATGTCGAACTCTCCGAGTGCTTTGCCTACTCGTACCGCCGCGGCGACGTCGTAGCGTCCGTGTAGGTCGATGAGGATTTCGATGTCGGGACCGACGGCGTTGCGAACGGCGCGGGTTATTTCGACGCCTTTGCGTAAGCCGGTGGGTGAGATGTTGTGTCCGTGCTGGAGGGGAGAGACGTCGTCGAAGTGGAAGAAGGGGTCCATCTTGAGGGCGGTGTGTCCGTCGGCGATGGTCTCGAATGCGGCGCGTGCGTATGCTTCGGGGGTCTGCTCTTTGGGCATCCATCCGTTGGAGTAGAGGCGTAGGTTGTCTCGGAATTTTCCGCCGAGGAGTTCGTAGATGGGGAGTCCGAGGCGCTTGCCTTTGATGTCCCAGAGTGCGATGTCGACGGCGGAGATGAGAGCGGATCCGAAGCCTCGGTTACCGGTGGAGTTCAGTTCGGAGAATAAGCGTGTCCAGATGTAGTCGATGCGTGAGGAGTCTTCGCCGATGAGGAGGTCGCCGAGGTGAGGGATCGCTTTGTGGATCATGTGGGCGACGATGCCGCCTTGGGCCTGGCCGAGTCCGGTGATGCCTTCGTCGGTTTCGATGGTGATGAAGACCCAAGGGTAGCGGGTGCCGTGTCCGATGTGGGAGTTAATGGCGGTGATTTTCATAAGAACTAGGATATGAAGGATTTGGTGATGATGGGAAGGATCGGCCCGCCTCTTCCCCGTGCCCTCACCCTGGCCCTCTCCCGTCCAACGGGAGAGGGGAAACTCCCTTCCCCTGTCTGGGCATGCCCTGCGGTCTTGCTGCGTTAGTCCTTTGTCATCTAGGGAGAAGGCGATGCCAGTTCGTAGATGGTGGAGGACCAGGCTTGTCTGACGGCGTCTTTTAGGGCGTTGCGGTTTGGGCGTCGGGTGTTTAGGCGTCGGGTTAGGATGCGGTCGGCTAGGTTGTTGGGGAGGGTTGCTCGTTGGAGGAATTGGTTGATTACGTGTTTATCGCCGCCGAAGATCAGGTGGTCGATTTTGTGGGGATAGGTGTTGAAGCGGTCTTGGGCTAGGGCTGCTGATTTGTCGAAGAATTCTCGTGCCCACTTTTCTCGGGAGCGTTTGAAGCGGTTTGCGGATTGGCCTCCGGCTCGGTGTTTGTTGGGTACCCAGCGGGTCTCGGTTTTGGTGAGGACGAGGGTTTCGTCGTGGGCGATGGCGATGGCTACGTAGCCGTAGCGGATGAGGATGATGGCTACGTGTAGGGGAGGGTTCATGGATTGGATTAGGGTTTCTCGGTCGGTGGTTTCGGTCTCGGTTTTGATGGGGAATGGTGGTGCTATGGCTAGGCGAGGTTGGTATGGGGTGGTTTCGGTTTTTGTGTATAAGAATGCTAGTCCGGTGGGTGAGTTTGAAGCGGATTTTGGTAGCCAGGACCAGTTGGTGGTTGATTGGGGCGCCCCTCCCTTTTGTCCACCCCGGTCACCCTCACCCTGACCCTCTCCCGCTGAGCGGGAGAGGGGATTTCCCGGTGGCATCCCCTGCGAGCATCGCTGCGCTCGCTCGCGTCCCCTTGCGCTTCGCGAAGGGGAGGGAGGGACGAGTTTGAAGATGTGGTTGTTGGGGGAGTCGGTTTCTAGGCGTTGGAGCATGGACATCATGCCGCGGGAGGAGACGGTGCGGGGTGGGAGGATGTCGGAGGGGAGCATGTCTGAACTGTTGATTACGCTGATTTTAGTGATGGGGTGTGATTTTGGATGTTGGTTGGTAGGGGCGGTTCGCGAACCGCCCCTACCGTCGCGCCCCCTTTGTCCTTCGGACATTTCCCCCGCGAGCGAGGGAAACCCTCAACCCAACCCCTCTGGATTCCGGCTTTCGCCGGAATGACGATGTAATCACTCGGTCCAGGTTTTGCCTCGGAAGGCTATTGCTGCGGGGTCTACTCTTGCGCCTAGGCCGGGGGCTTGGGGGATGATTAGGTGACCGTTTTCTACTCGTTCGTATGGTTCCAAGAGGGTGTGTCGCCAGTCGACTTCGTAGACGGCGTGCTCTAGGGGGAGTGTGTTTTCGAAGGCGATGGTGGCGTGTGCGCTGGCTAGGAGGGATAGTGGGCCGGATGGGCAGTGCATGGATACGGAGCCGGGGTATGCGGGTTCGAGTTCGGTTCCGATGCGGTATGCTTCGACGGGTCCGCCGCAGAATTTGACGTCGGGCATGACGATGTCGAGGATGTCTTCTTCGACTAGTCGCTTGAATAGGTTGACGCCGTATGCGTGCTCTCCGCCGGCGATTGGGAGGTTTGCGTGCTCGTGTATGGTGCGTAGGTCGTCGGAGTTTTCGACTGGGTCTACGGGTTCTTCGAACCACTGCCCTCCTGCGGCTTGTAGTTCGGGTTCCAGGGCTAGTGCGGAGTCGAGGTCGAAGCGTGAGTGGCAGTCGACGAAGATGGTGATGTCGGGACCGACGGTTTCTCGGATGGTCTGGACGCGTTCGAGTCCGGCTTCGGCGCAGTGAGGGAGGCCGGTGGAGTCGAATGGTGCTTTGCACTCGTCGAATGGAGCGCATTTGATGGTTGTGAAGCCGTTGTTTACGGCCTCCATCGCCATTTCTGCGAAGTCGTCGGGGCCGCGGTCTACGGGGCCTTGGTCGTCGGGAAGTAAGGATCGGTTTATGTTTCCGTAGAGTTGGACGCGGTCTGGGAGTTCGCCTTCGTGGTCGTGGGTTAGGCGGAGGTATTGGGCTAGTGGGAGTTGGGCGCGTTGAGAGAGGGCGTCTGCGACGGCGCAACGGAGGGCTGATACGGCGGTGGCTAGTTTCTGGTCTTCCTCGCAGGCTTCGGGAGTTACGCCTAGGATCTGCATGACGTGGTCGTCGGATGTGATGCGCTGGCCTCGGAGGCGGTTGGCTAGGCGTGCGGTTATGGCTGCGACGCTACCGGAGAGTTGGGTTGAGGTTATTTCGCCTTGACCGGCTAGGCCGGCGGCGTCGACCAGGTTGATGGTTGTCCAGTCGGTTCCGCCGCGGGCGTGGATTTCTTGGAACTGGAGGGTGGTTGGTGACCACCAGATGTCGGGGGATGTAGTGAGCATGTTGAGATTTTAGATGTTTTGCGGAGATTGCCCTGCTCCGCCTCTTCACCCTCACCCTAGCCCTCTCCCATCAATGGAGAAGGGAGGCCGCCGTTACCGCTATTCTCTGGGCATCTCCTTGCGCTCCGCGAAGGTGACGGTGGCGGTCTATGATTACGGGATGCAGCGCATGGATGAGAGATCGGAGGGCAGGCCTCGGCGTAGTCGGGGTGCTACTCGGCGCGAGGTGGAGCCGGTGTTGTTGCCGGGCGGTGTGAGTGAGGAAGAGGCGGAGGAGGAAGCTCTGAATTGGTGGCGGTTGTTTGTGGCTGTGGAGTTGCCGAAACGTGCGGTGAGGGTTTTGGATGGGATGGCGAGGTCGATGCGTGCGGTGTCGTATGGGGGCGTGCAGCGTCGTCGGCCTTCGCGAGGTGCGGTGGCTTATGATGCGGTGCGTTGGACTACGCCGGAGAATATGCATATCACATTGAAGTTTCTGGGGGATGTGCATCGGGATGATGTGAGGCATCTGCGTGATGAGATGGATGAGGTTGCGGCGGACTCGTCGAGGTTGCGGCTGACGCTGGGTGCGAATGGTTGTTTTCCGGGAGAGCGGACACCGCGGGTTTTGTGGACGGGGCTGGACGGTGATCTGCGGCGGATGTCGAGTCTGGCGAGTCGGTTGGAGGGTGCGATGGTGAAGTTGGGGTTTGCGGAGGAGCGTCGGGAGTTCGCTCCGCATGTGACGGTGGGTCGTGTGAGGAGCGGTACGCAGAAGCGGGTTTTGGCGGCGATAGGAGAGAGATGGTTAGAGGCGCGGGCGTCGGGGGATGGCAGGAATGAGGTTGCGGTGCCGGTGCAAAAGATTGTTTTGATGCGTAGTCATTTGCACCATAATCGTCCGACGCGGTATGAGAGGTTGTACGGGTCGGAGTTGGTGTGAGGGGGCGACGCGGATCAATGATTCGCCGAACTCATTACCTCATCTATGTTCATATCTATCGGGGCTTCGTCTTGATATCTGTGTTTCATCCTCTGAAATTCGTCTTCGTTCGTCGAAGAGCCTCGTTCCAGCCAGCCATCAAACTGAGCCGCTGGCTCTCGGACATGTCTGGCTCGTATCGCTGAGCGCACTGCCATAGATTCGCCAACTGTCGGTCGGATCGCCACACTCCGGCAGCCCGCCCTGCTAGGAATGCGGCGCCAAGGGCAGTTGTCTCACCAACTGCCGAGACCTCGATCGGCCGGTCCAAGAGGTCCGCTTGGAACTGCATCAAGAAGGGGTTGCGCGTCTGGCCGCCGTCTACACGAAGCACACGTTCGCGTCGATTTCCGCGTCTTGGGAGTCGCAATTGGGAGTCCATGATGTCGACGACCTCTTTGATCTGATAGGCGGTCGACTCGAGGGCTGCCCGGATTACATGGTCTTTTGTGGTTCCACGACTGATTCCGGTGATGGAGGCTCTGGCGTGAGGATCCCAGTGGGGTGATCCTAAACCGGAAAATGCTGGGACGAGATACACTCCGCCGTTGTCTCCGAGGAGCACGGCGATGTCCGACGATTCCGCGGCATCGTTGATGATCCCTAAACCATCTCTCAACCACTGCATTGTGGCACCTGTGTTGAAGATCGAAGCCTCCAGAGCGTATGCCTTTGATCCTCCAGCCTGCCATCCCAAGGTGAACAGCAAACCGCCGGAAGCAGCTTCAAGATCATCTGCACCCATCTCTCCGGGTGCTGCGTCAGTGAACAGCGCGTGAGCATCGCCACCGCTGTTGGCAAGCAAAAACGCTCCTGTCCCGTATGTGCACTTCATGTCTCCCCTAGCAAAACAAGCCTGTCCATATAAAGCCGCTTGTTGGTCACCGGCAACACCAGTAATCGGAATCTCCCGACCGAAAATCGAGGGATGTGTAACAGTGAATGGCCCTGCGGACGGCATAGGGGTAGGCAAGGCAACCTCTGGAATCCCGAATATCCGAAGCAAATCGGGGTCCCAGGTCAGATCGTGGATGTTCAACAGCATTGTCCGGCTCGCGTTCGTCACGTCTGTCAGATGAGGAACGTCATCCCCAACCGAACCACTCTCACCTCTCGCAAGCTGATCGATCAACCAAGCATCTACCGTCCCAAATCTCACATCCCCGTTCTCGGCTCTAGCCCGCAAGTTCGGGATCGGCAGATGGTCCAGCATCCATCGCATCTTCGTCGCCGAGAAGTACGGATCGACAATCAACCCCGTCCGCGCCCAGATATCATCCGCAATTCCCGCATCGCTCAACTCATTGCATATATCGGCCGTCCGGTGGTCCTGCCACACAATAGCGTTCGAGAGCGGGCGTCCTGTCCTACTCTCCCAGATGACGGTTGTCTCTCGCTGGTTAGTTATCCCCAACGCCACAACATCGTCCGCTGATGCGCCAGCCGTTTGAAGGGCCTGCCGAGCCGTCCCGATCGCTGTCTCCGCGATCTCGACTGGATCGTGTTCTACCCAGCCGGGTTGGGGGAAGACCTGCGTGAATTCTCGCTGGGCCGAACCTATCGACTGAACGCCCTCATCAAACACGATGGCACGAGTCGAAGTCGTGCCTTGATCGATCGTCAGGATCAGCGAGCCAGACGCCATCACTACCCGAAGAGAGGGTTGTTGCCGCCAAACGCGTCGATCGCGGTTCCAGTAACCGCGGATGATCTCTCCGAAGCCAGAAACACAGCAACGTTGGCGATCTCCGAAGGAAGCATCAAATCTGGGTTGTCCTCACGCCCTCGATTGCCAAAGGCTTCCCGGTAACCCTCTGTGTCGGTGCCGCCGGGACATATCGCATTCACGTTGATCCCGTGCTCGTGCAACTCAGCGGCCAACGACTGCGTCAAGCTGATCAACGCCGACTTGGTGACGCGATACGCGCTCCGGCCCCGCCCGCCGGTTCTGCCCCCGATGCTTGAGATGTTGATGATCGTGCCGCCGCCCTGCTCGACCATCGAAGGAATCGCTGCCTTTGTCAACATTGCCGCAGCATTGAGGTTGACCTCGATTACGTCGTACCAGACCTCGTCGTCAAGATCAACGAGATCGATGCGAGGGTGGATGATGGCCGCGTTGTTTACCAAGACGTCAATGCGTCCGAATTTGTCCAAGACTGAAGGAACTATTCCGGCTACTTGCTCGCGATCGGTGAAGTCCGACTGGCAAACCAACGCCTCGGTCCCGATCTCTTCGACTTGTGCCGCCGTCGCTTCCAATTCATCGAGGGTACGCCCCGTCACCGCGACGTTAGCGCCCTCTTCAGCAAAGGCGTACGCGCACGCCCGGCCGATCCCTTTTGATCCGCCAGTAACTAGCGCGACCTTGCCAGCGAACTCCGAACTCATCGCTGGACTCGACCGCTGACGTTACCGCCAGCCACGCTCATCACCTCACTCACTGAGACAAGGTTGAAGTCGCCGTGGAAGGTATGAGCCAGCGCCGACGAAGCGGCGGCAAAGCTGAGGATTTGGCCGGATGTCCATCCATCTTGGAGGTTTCCGTATATGATCCCTGCCGAGAATGCGTCACCTCCACCGACGCGGTCGACGATTCGGACGGCGTACTTAGGCGCGATCAGGATTTCGCTGCCGTCGTAGTAGATGGCCGACCAGTCGTTGTCGTCCGCAGATTGTGACTCTCGAAGGGTGATGCCTACCTGCTCGAATCCAAATTCGTCGACTAGGCGGCTCACCACTGGTTCGTACGCGGTCGCGTCAATCTCTCCAGTGGTGACGTCCACACCTTCGGCAGCGACGCCGAGGGACATTTCGGCGTCCTCCTCGTTGCCGATAGCGACGTCAACGTGTTTCATCATGGGTCGCATGACAGCTTGGGCCTCCGCGGGGGACCACAGATTTTTGCGGTAGTTCATGTCGGCGGAGACTTTTAGACCCATCGACTTGGCGACTGCTGCCGCTTCATCACAAGCCTTGGCAGCCGATTCCGAGACCGCAGGTGTAATACCGGTGAAGTGGAACCAGTCCTTGCCCTCGAATATGCGTTCCCATTCGACTTCACCCGGTCCTAGTTCAGCGATCGAGGATGCGGCACGGTCGTAGATTACCTTTGAGGCGCGCATCGCCGCTCCGTTTTCGAGGTAGTAAGTGCCGAGGCGTTGTCCTTGGCGAAGGATCTCAGAGGTATCGACACCCCACTGACGGACATAGTTGATGCATGCTTGCCCGATGTCGTTGTCGGGGATTGCGCTTACATAGATCGAGTCGATGCCGAAGTTTGCGAGGGAGACGGCTACGTTACACTCACCGCCGCCATAAGTGACCTCGAACTCTCGCGCCTGAGTGAAGCGCTCCCGACGCATGGTAGCGAGCCGAAGCATGATCTCGCCGAACGTGACAACTGATGGCATCTATCCAATCTCCTTTGGTGATTTACGCCGTGATTTGTTCTGTCATCTAGTAAAACGTCGCGCTGGACTCATCGCCATCACCGTCCGAACTGGAGGCAGCATTCGCAAGTTCAGCATCGACTGCGGACTTGAGCAACCGCACGTCCGAGGCTATCGGGAACCAAGTCATGCCCTGTTCGATGCGGCGTGCAGCTTCATTGCCGTCGATGCAGTGAATACCTGTGGCCACACCGTGTTTCTTCCCAGCGGCGACGACGGTTTCTACTGCTTTGACATGGTCTGGATGTTGGTTGTCTAGGCCGGTGGGGACGCCTAGAGAACTTGCCAAGTCGTTCGGGCCGACGAAGCAGACGTCTAGATCTGGCACCTGCATGATCTTGTCGATCCGATCGACGGCCTTCCAGTCTTCGATCATGCAGACGACCATCATCAGATCATTGGCCTTCGCATAGTAGTCGGCACCATACACGAGTTGACCACGTGTCGATCCGATACCTCGCAACCCTCGCGGACGATATTTGGCAGCTACAACAGCTCGTTCGGCTTCGTCCTCATCTTTTACGTCGGGGACGACGATGCCGGTGAAGCCGATGTCGAGAACTCGTTTGACCCATATCGGATCGTTGCTCGGGATGCGTGCGAACATCGGTTTGCCTGAGCCGTTGCCGGCGCGCAGGCAGTTGACGGCTGTTGAGACGTCGATCGGATTGTGCTCGAAATCGAGGGTTACCCAGTCAAGATCGGTGGTGTGCAGCAAGGTTTCGATGACCGTCGGGTCGCCGCTCGCCGACCATGTGCCGAGAGAAGGTTTGCCTTCTGCGAGTTTCGCCTTTACCGGATTGACGTCCATGTTTCCAAACCTCGTGACATTGCGCGCGAAATGAGATTAACATACCCGCTTTTCGGCTATCTCACATCCAAACAGTAGACTCGTTTACGTTGAAGCGCTGAAGCTCCTGAGGAGATACGGAATGTCACGCCACTCGAAGCTAGAAGTCCTAAATGCGATGCACGAAATCGGCGTCGTCCCCGTCTTTTACAACGGCGACCTTGAAAAGACCCAAAACATCGCCCGCGCCTGTGTAGCGGGAGGAATACGCGTTCTTGAGTTCACCAACCGCGGGGACCATGCTTGGGAGGTGTTCTCAAACTTGGACAAATTCTGCGCCGCCGAACTTCCTGATGCGATCCTTGGCGCTGGGTCGGTCCTTGATGCCGGTACCGCTTCGATCTATATCAGCAATGGGGCCAGCTTTATCGTTGGGCCGATTACTAATCCTGACGTTGCCAAGGTGTGCAACCGGCGCAAAGTGCCGTATATTCCGGGTTGCGGGACGGCATCTGAGATTTCTGCTGCGGAAGAGTTAGGTGCGGATATCGTCAAGATCTTCCCCGGTTCGGCGGTTGGCGGGCCCGGGTTCGTCAAGGACGTATTGGCGCCGATGCCTTGGTCGTCGATCATGCCGACGGGAGGAGTCGACATTACGGAAGCGTCGTTGCGACCTTGGTTCGAGGCGGGGGTTTGCGCGGTTGGGATGGGTTCGAGACTCGTGTCTAGCGACGTTGTGGCAGATGAGGATTGGGCGACTCTTGAGACGCGGAGTCGAGAGGTGGTGGCATTGATCAAGGAGATACGAAGCGGATGATCCACATCAGGAGCCAGAAATGTACGATTTACTGCCCCAAATAATACATATCGAATTTAATGTGTCAAAGCGTTGTACATCAGCAGTTTGACATGAGCAAAACACGAGTGGATTTTGTACATGTTGTGATCAAGCATCGCTGAAATGAACGATGAATTCCATGTCATCGGATCGACCAACCAGGATTTCGATCAGTTGGCTGTTTCGAAAGAGCTGGTGGCGACCTGATTTAACGCGTTCGAGCATGCCAGCTTTGGCGAGTGCTTCAAGTCGCGAACGCGCCGTCGCTCTTGTCACTCCGTCGACCTCCTGCACCATCTTGGTCGTGGTATAGGGGCGTATGAATAGGAGGTCCATTAGCTGCTCTGATGATGCGGTAGGAGCGTCGATCCTAGCCCGGTCGGCGAACTCCTTACGCAATTCTCGGATCTTGGTCAAGTTGTCCCGCCCTTCTTCAGCTACTTCTTTCACTCCGGCCAAAATGAAACGAATCCAAGCTTCCCACGCACCCGATTCGGTAACGGACCGTAACCCTGCGTAGTACTCTCGGCGATGGTGGAGGAAGTAGCGGCTCAGGTACAGCACGGGCTGGTCGAGAAGTCCTTTGAGCAACAGATAAAGGATGTTGATGATTCGTCCTGTCCTCCCGTTGCCGTCTGGGAACGGGTGGATAGCCTCGAACTGATAGTGGATTATCGCCATCTTGACGATGGGATCCAAGTTAGACGCGTCCTCGTTCGCGAAGTTCAAAAGGTTGTCTATAAGCCGGAGCAATGTAGGTTTGCCATAGGGCGGTGTGTAAGCCACATATCTGGTCAGCGGATTGCCGATGTAGACGGCGGTATCTCTTACATCGGTCTTCGATCCGAGTATCTGGCTACATGTATCCATCAACAGTTGGGCATCCAACTGCGGATGATCTCGCAATCTCTCGATGCCCATAGATAACGCTGGACGATATCGTGCGGCTTCCTTGGTGGCGTCAGATGCTCGTTCGTTGCCGACGGCCAGATACCTGAAGAGCTCGTCGCTGGTAGTGATGACGTTTTCGATTTCCGAACTAGCCACTGCCTCTGTGATGGCAAACGTATCGATCAGCAGCTGAGGATTCGGAACACTAAGGGCGGTGCCGTTGAGATTGGCGAGTGCGCGGCTCGCCAAGTTCAACGCGCGCATCACCCCGAGGGTTTCTACCTCAGCGGCGGGTGGCAGTTCGGGAAGCGAGTTATAGGGGTTGCGAGGGTCGAAATCTGACATCGATCTTCTCAACTTCTGACGATATGTATAATTTTATGCCTTTAATTATACATATCATACGCTATATGTACAACCAATGCTCCCTCCAAACGCGACATGTACGAAATCTAGCAGAGATTTGTACTTAACGCGACGTTGTGTACAGAGACTGGACGTTCTCGATCCGACGTGTACAAAAACGAGCCTGAATTCTTGCATATCGTCGTCGGTGTTGCATCTGACTCTCAGGCACTGGCGCACGCGGCTTTTAGTGATAGGTCGAAATCGACTACCCAAGGGCCGTTGGTGTCAATGCTCACTGACGCCTCCATCCCTTCTAGCAACTCGACCTCCCGCTCGCCATCCAAAGCTATCGTGCCTCGATTCGCTCGGACTTGAACGGATTCTCCGGGTTGGATTATCCGCCAGCTTTCGATTGGCACATCTCGGACCATCCCAGGCGCTATCGGAGCCTTTGATGAAGACGCGCCCGATTTGCCAGGCTGAGGAAATTCGATGTGGAGGCCGCGGGGATCGTCAAGGGCGATTAGTGCTAGGCGGGCACCGATGGATGCGATGCCGATGCTGGATGCTTCGGCCCGAGTGAGGAAGACGGAATCAAGAGTGTTGACGTCCCAGAGGGCGCGGGCACCGACCATGGTTTGGCGCGAGACGGCTGCATCTACGAGGGCGATGTCGCGCAACTCGTCGTTTACGTAGATGTTGATCTTTTTGGAGCGGCGACAGACGCGGTCACGGATCGTGGGATCTTGTGCCACTGTTGCAGCGGCGATGCCGGCCAAGGTGCCTTCGATCTCTCTTGGGAAGACGTTGTTGGTGCCGGTGGAGATGGGGGCGATGGGGACGTTTCCGCATCCTTTGGCGACTAGACGGTTTGTGCCGTCGCCCCCAAGGGTGATGATGCAATCGGCGCCGGCGCCTTGCATCATGTGGGCGGCGACTGTGGAATCGTTTTGGCCGCCAGTTGGGGTTTGCGGGATGAACTCGGAGTACAGGGTGTCTTTGGTGTCGTACATTGCGGCGCGGGCTAGGCCTGCCATGTCGGGCATGACGATGACTTTTTCGACGCCGTGGGTTTGGAGTCCGGCGAATACTCGACGGAGGATGTTGGATTTCTCTTGGTTGGAGACGACGCGGCCTTGGGCGACGAGGCGTCGGATGTCTTTGCCGGCTGCGGGGTTGGCGATGATGCCTACGGTGGGCATAGGATCAGGCCACCGCTTCGGCTAGGAGTTCGGCTAGGAATTGAGCGGGACGGTCCAACTCGTCTTCGATCTGCTGTTTGCATGAGACGCCGGTGATGGCGAACTGTGTAGACGGGCTGGCTTTTCGCAACGCGGGGAAGAGGCGGTCTTCGCCGACTTGCAACGAGACGTCGTAGTGCTCCTTGGCGTATCCGAAAGATCCTGCCATGCCGCAGCAACCGGCGTCGATGAGTTCTGCGTTGTAGTTGGGTGGCAGGTTGAGGGCGGTTACTGCTTGGGAGGTTCCAACCAAGGCACGCTCGTGGCAGTGGACGTGGAGGAGGATTTCGGCGGAGGTGTCGTTCCACTCGATCTGTTGTTGACCGTCGTTTTGGGTTTCGGTGAGGATCTCTTCGAGCATTACGGATGCGTTGGCGACAGCTTTGGCCGCTGTATCAGAGCCGAGGAGATCGGGGTATTCGTCTTTGAGGGTTAGGATGCAGCTGCTTTCGCA
This sequence comes from uncultured Dehalococcoidales bacterium, assembly GCA_964564575.1. Classification (GTDB taxonomy): domain Bacteria; phylum Chloroflexota; class Dehalococcoidia; order Lucifugimonadales; family Lucifugimonadaceae; genus Bin127. The sequence continues at coordinate 53,968 of CAZMBB010000005.1, read as the reverse complement.
TCCGACGATTTTGGCGCCAGCGTTGATGTATGGCAGTAGCGCAGCGACGTTTTTCTTGGCGTTTGCTACGGCTTGATCGAGGAGGCCTGAGGAAACCATGGGGCGTCCGCAACATGCGCGGTCGGCTAGGTTGACTCGGTAGCCGAGGGATTCAAGGAGTTTGACGGCGGCGATACCGGATTCGGGATGGTTGAAGTTCATGAAGGTGTCGTGGAAGAGAACGATGTCGCCACGCGATCCGGTGGTTCGGGGTTGGCGGCGATTGAACCACTGCTCGAAGGTCTGGCTGACGATCCTGGGGAGTTGTCGGCGTCGGTCAATACCTAGGATCTTCTCGGAAGCCCATCTGGCTGGGGCGGAACGGTTGACGATGTTAGCGATTGGCGCTAGAGGACCAGGCGCTAGGGAGTTAAGGCGGTGGATGTTGGCGACGATGCGGGAGCGTAGGGGGACTGAGTGTGTCTGGTAGTAGAGATCGAGGAACTCGTACTTGATCTTGGCCATGTCGACATTGGACGGACACTCGGATTTGCAGGACTTGCATTCGAGGCAGAGGTCGAGGACTTCAAACATTCGGTCGGAGCGGATTTCATCCAAAGGAATGGCCCCGGAGAGTGCGCCCCTGAGCGCGTTGGCGCGGCCTCGGGTGGAGTGTTCTTCTTCGCGGGTTGCCATGTAGGAGGGGCACATGGCTCCAGCGTTGACTTTTCGGCAGGCTCCTACGCCGTTGCATCGTTCGATGGCGCCGGCGAAACTGCCATCGGCGGTCCAGTCGAGTTTGGTCGGAATGGGCGCGGTTTCGTAGTCGGAACCGTAGCGAAGGTTCTCGCGCATGTCGGGCGTGTCGAAGACCTTGCCGGGGTTCATTATGCTGTTGGGATCGAAAAGGTCTTTGACTTCGCGGAAGTGGTTGACGAGTTCGGTGCCGAACATCTTTTCGGCCCATGCTCCACGGACTATTCCGTCGCCGTGTTCACCGCTTAGGGAGCCGCCGAACTCTAGGACGAGGTCGGAGATTTCGTCGGCGATCTGGTACATGGTGTCGATGCCGGTGTTTTTCTTGAGGTTGACGAGGGGACGGATGTGGAGGCAACCGACGCTTGCATGCCCGTAGTATCCGGCTTCGGTGCCGTGGCGTCTGACGATCTCGTCGAAGCGTTCGACGTATTCGGGGAGTCTTTCGGGAGAGACGGCGGTGTCTTCTACGAACGGGAGGGGTTTGGTGTCGCCTTCGACGTTCATCATGAGGCCTAGACCTGCTTCACGCATGGCCCAGACTTGGCGTTGTTGGGCGGGTTCGAGGAGGAGGGTGACGGCGAAGGTGTTGGTGTCCCGCTTGATGGCTTGCTCGAACGCGGTGAGTTTCGACTGCACCTCGATGGTGTTCTCCCCGGTCATTTCGACTACCAGGATGTCTGTGGGTTCGCCTTGTAGGAAGCCGATGTTGCGGGAGAAGCCGAGGGATTTTCGGGCTTGGTTGATGATGATCTCGCCGATGTGCTCGACGGCGCTAACGTTGTGCTCAAGTGTGGCGACGGTTGCTTCCATGGAGTCGCGGAGGGTGTGGAAGTGGAGAACGGCGAGTCCTTTTGATTTGGGGATGTCCCAGAGTTTGAGGCGGGCGTCGGTTACGGCGGCAAGGGTGCCTTCGGAGCCGACCATGACTTGAGTGAGGTCGATGATCGGGCCGTCGGTGACTGGGGAGTAGACGCGGTCGATGTTATAGCCTCCGACTCTTCTGAGGATTTTTGGGAAGCGTCTATCGACTTCTGGTGCTGCGGTGTCTGCGATGGTGGGGATGCCGCGGTAGATTTGGCCTTCGAGGTTTGACAGGCCCATCTTGCCTTCTAGCTGCGAGGCGGTCAGCGATTGAAAGGTGGCTGGCGACCCGTCAGATAGGATGACGGACATCTGCTGTACTTGGTCGACGGTTTTGCCGTAGATGATGGAGTGGGAGCCACAGGAGTTGTTACCCATTGCGCCGCCGATGTTGGCGCGTGAGGATGTGCTGGGGTCGGGGGTGAAGTATTTTCCGGTGTGTGCGACTTGACGATTGAGTTCGTCGATGGTGATGCCGGGTTGAGTATGGACCCATCCTTCCTCGCCGTTGATCTCGAGGACGTTGTGCATGTATTTCGAGAAGTCGATTACAACGCCGCGGTTGACGGTCTGCCCGGAGAGTCCAGTGCCGCCGCCGCGGGGGAGGACGGAGATGCCGGCGTTGTTGCAGGTCTCGATGACTGCGCTGACATCGTCAGCGTCACGAGGGAGGATTACGCCGAGGGGCGTCATCTTGTAGATGGATGCGTCGGTGGCGTAGAGCTGGCGTGAGTAGCGGTCGAATCTAACTTCGCCGGCAACCGCGCGATTGAGTTCTTCAGCGAGTTGCGATCGAGTCGATCGGCTCGCGGTAGTCACGCCGCTGCCTCGTCGATGCTAGCGTGGTGATCGTCGTCAGACTGCGGCAAGACCACTGAAGCGATGACGCTGATGATCAGGATGCCGATCACGATCGCCAGCGATCCGAGAGTGATCGTGATGGAGACCTGATTGGTGGGAACTCCGAGGTTGTGAATGAAGTTGTGGAACTGGTCGTGGATGGCGGTCTCAACGATGATCTTGACACCAATGAACCCGAGGATTGCGGCTAGGCCGTATGAGAGGAAACGGAAGAGGTTGACGAGGCCTTCAAGGAGGAAGAAAAGGGGCCTCATCCCAAGAACGGCCATCGCGTTTGAGGACCAGATGATGAACTGGTTCTTCGAGATTCCGATGACAGTGGGTATGGAGTCGATTGCGAATACGACGTCGGTAGAAGCGAGGACGATTACGACGAGGGCGAATGGAGTGGCCATTCGAATACCGTTCTTGATGGTGAAAAAGTTGTGGCCGTCGTATTCGTCCGACACAGGATATAGCTTGCGGAATCCACGTAGAAGGATGTTCTTCGAAGGGTCGACATCTTCGTCGTGAGAGGTAATGAGTTTGTATGCGGTGTATATGAGGATTAAGGCTAGGAGATACAGGATGGGTTCAAATAGGTCGATGATGCCGATGGCGAAGAAGATGAAGACGGCTCTGGCGATAAGTGCTCCGACGATGCCGAACAGGAGGGCGCGGGACCGGAAGAGGTCGGGGAGCGCGAAGTAGTTGAAGATGACGAGGAATACGAAGAGGTTGTCGATGCTCAGAGCTCTTTCGGCAACGTAGGCGGTGGTGTATTCGATGCCGAGTTCGGTTCCTCCGGCGATGAAGACCCATACTCCGACGGCGGCGGCTACGAGGGTCCAGAAGATGGTGAGGAGGGTCGCCTCCTTCATCCCGACGTGATGGTCCTTGCCGCTGAGGAGGATAAGGTCCAGGAGCAGAAGGACTACGACCCCGACTGAGAATGCTACGAGGATCGTGTAACTGTCGAAATAATCTGCCACGCCGGAGGTTTTACCGAGTCAGTTGAAGCGTCTTAGCTATGACTATGATTGTGCAGCGGCGGGATCAGAAGATGTTGTCGACCGTGAACTGTTGTTCGCCGGAAGGAGCTTTGAATGCGACTTGATCGCCGACTTTGCGTCCTAGGATTGCGCTTCCAAGGGGCGAGATGTCTGAGATCTTGTTGCGGAGTGGGTTTGCTTCGTTTGCGGCGACGATTTGGTAGTCGACGTTTCTGTCAGAGTCGATGTTTTTCAGGGTCACCCACGAACCGATCTGGACTTGATCGTTGCTACGGTCGGATTCTTCGATGATGGTAGCGACTTTAAGGGTCGATTCGAGGCGGTTGATCTGTGCGAGGACCATTCCTTGGTTCTCGCGTGCGGCTTCGAGGGGAGAGTTTTCGCGGACGTCACCGCTGGCGGCGGCGCGCTCGATCTCATCGGCTAGGCGAATGGTCTCTTGCCGGAGGGATTCGAGACGGTTGACCATTTCGTCGTAGCCTTGGCGAGTGATCTGGACTTCGCTGGTGCGGCGGCGTATGGAAGCGCCGCGAGCGGCGTTGATGGTGGGTTTTCGTACGCGGATGTGCGGGGCCAGGCTGATGTCGATGTAGCCCTTTTTCTTGGCGTAGTTCAGGAAGTCTTTTACGGCGGCGATGCGCAGCTTGTTCGCCTCGGAAGCGCTTGCGCCGAAGGTCTCGGAATAGGGACTAACGTCGGAAGGTCGCAGCGATACCAGCGAGTTGGTGCCGCCGATCCATCGAGCGAATTTCGAGAGCTCGGGGTGGATGACGCGCTTGTTCTCGTCCGGGATGGACATGACGTACTCGGTAATAGCGTCTTGGACGGTTAAACCGTTGGTGGCGGTGGATGCTGCGTGTTCGTCAGTCTGTGTTACCAAGTTGGTTACCTCAATGGCGTTTGATTGCCGGAGTCACGAGAGATCGGCGGATGGGAGAGTAAGGTGCCGATTCGGGACGAGATGCATACCTTAAGTCTACGAGAATCGGGGATTTAATGCAAAGATGGGCGAATTGATAGATGGGAGGACTATGCGGAGGTGATATCAGGGTGTTTTGTTGTGGTAACTGCGGGGATGACGATTAATCGATTTCGGTTAGGATTCTGGGAATGAGTGAGAATGCGAATGGACCTTTGGTTTCAGTGATAATGGGCAGCCGGTCGGACTTGCCTACGATGCGTCATGCGGCGGAGGTTTTGGGTGAGTTGGGGGTTAGTCATGAGGTGCGGATTGTTTCGGCGCACCGGACGCCGGGGTTGATGACGGAGTTCGCGAAGGAGGCAAAGGAGCGTGGAGTGAAGGTGATTGTGGCGGGCGCTGGTGGTGCGGCGCATTTGCCGGGGATGGTCGCGGCGAATACGAATCTGCCGGTGATCGGGGTGCCAGTGGAGAGTTCGGCATTGAGCGGGTTGGATTCGTTGTTATCGATAGTTCAGATGCCGCGGGGGGTGCCGGTGGCTACGGTTGCGATCGGGAGGTCGGGAGCGGTGAATGCAGGATTGCTGGCGGCGCAGATTGTGGGGACGTTTGACGAGGATGTTTTTGGGCGGTTGGTGGCGCGTCGTAGAGACGCGGAGGCGGAGGTTTTGGCGGGGACTTATGTGAGCGAGCGAGATCTGAACGGGTAGATCGGTTTCAGGGATGTCAGGACGAGAATTGCAGCCCGGTTCGACGATCGGGATATTCGGCGGTGGACAGTTGGGTCGAATGTTGGCTATGGCGGCTCGGGTGATGGGGTATCGGTCGGTTTCGTTGGATCCTGGGGAGGATTGCCCAGCTTCACAGGTTACGGATTTTCATATCGCGGCGGCGTATGATGATTTGGGCGCTGCGGAGGAGTTGGCGGAACGGTCGGATGTTGTGACGTATGAGTTTGAGAATGTGGATGCGGCGGCGATCGAGAAGATTGCGGAGTTGAAGACGGTGTATCCTTCGCCGTCGGTGCTAAGGGTTTGTCAGGATCGGGAGATTGAGAAATCGACGATGAGGGAGTTGGGGATCGGGGTACCGGAGTTTCGGGTTGTTCGGAGTGTGGGTGAAGCGGTTGAGGCTGTGGGGGAGATTGGAGCGCCGGTGGTGATGAAGACTACTCGGTGGGGATATGACGGTAAGGGACAGAGCGTGGTTGGGGATGATGGGGATGCTGAGTCAGCGTTTGATGGTTTAGGAGGGTCGGAGGATGCGCCGGTGATTGTTGAGGGGTTTGTGGATTTTGAGATGGAGGTTTCCGTGGTTTGTGCTCGGAATTTGGATGGGGAGATGCGGACGTTTCCGGTTTCGGAGAATGTGCATGTGGAAGGGATTTTGGATACGTCGATTGTTCCAGCGCGGTGTTCGGATGAGGTGAAGGCTGAGGCAGAACGAGTAGCGATGCGGATCGCGGAGGGGCTGGACGTTGTGGGTTTGATTGCGGTGGAGATGTTTGTGACGCGGGATGGCGAGGTTTTGGTGAATGAGTTAGCGCCGCGTCCGCATAATTCGGGGCATTACACGATTGAGGGTTGCGAGACTTCGCAGTTCGAGCAGTTGGCGCGAATCATGTTGGGAATGCCGATGGGTGATGTGGGATTGCGTTCGCCTACGGTGATGGTGAATCTGTTAGGCGACGTTTGGGAGGCGACTGATGGGTCGCCGGATTGGGCGTCGGTATTGGGGATGGAGAGGGCGCATCTGCATCTTTATGGGAAGTCTGGTTATCGGGTTGGTCGTAAGATGGGTCATATAACGATTACGGGTGAGACGGCAGAAGAGGCGTTAGCAGTTGCGGTCGCTGCGCGTGAAGCGGCGGCGCGTGCTTGAGGGTTTAAGCGAGCATTCATGCCAGCATTTGTAGTTTCAGCGCCTTCCGAGTCGCGGCGGTTGATCCGTCGGCGACGTTGGAATTTGTTCCGCGGGATAATGGCGCTATTGACGGTGCTGGCGATCGGTGTGGTTGGTTTCAAGGTGATCGAGGGTGATGATTGGACGTGGATGGATGCGGCGTATATGTCGGTGATCACGATGTCGACGGTGGGATTTGAGGAGGTGAGGCCGCTGAGCGAGCTGGGGCGGGTGTTTTCGATAGTGATAATCATCACCGGAGTAGGGGCGTTTGCGTATACATTTGCGACACTGGGGGAGCAATTGATATCAGGTCAGCTAGTTTCGAACTTGCGGCAACGCGGGACAGAGGCGATGATGCGGCGATTGAAGGGTCATCACATCGTGGTGGGTTACGGCGATACAGGGACGATTGTGGCGTCGGAGTTGAATGCCACGCCGGGAACGCGAGTGGTGGTTATCGACAACAACAGCGAGGCGGTTCGGAACGCGTCGGAGGATGGTTACATCGGTATCCATGGTGATGCCGGTCAGGACGAGGTGTTGATGAAGGCAGGGATTGAACGTGCGTCGAGTTTGATCTGCACAGTGTCGCCGGATTCGGCGGCGTTGATGACGGTGTTGACAGCACATGTGATGGCGCCGGAGCTGGAGATAGTTGCGAAAGCGACGCTTCCGGAGTCGGAATCGAAGCTACTGCGTGCGGGCGCTTCAAACGTGGTGTCGATGCATCACATTGCGGCTCGGAGCATCGTGGAGGAGATATTGGATCAGGACGCGCCGATGGAGATCGGGAACGCGGCGATCGAAGTAGAAGGCGGACGGTTGGCGGTGATTACGGAAGAGGTGGTTGTGGTGCGCGGAGGCGGGTACGATGGCAAGACTATCGGAGAATGTGGCGTCGCTACGACTAGCCGGGCGGATGTGATCGCAGTGCGGCGCGGGGATTCGGGAGGGATTATCGACGTAGTCGACGACGTTGTTATACGTGGCGGCGACGCGTTGATTTTGGTGGGCGCGCCCGCGCATGTTGAAGAAGCGGTCGGGATTTTGACGCAAGCTCAGGGTTAAGAGTGCCATCCTGCATTAGCGCGACCACGAGGGTCTCCCCTACGTGACGGGTTCGCGTTGTTTTTGGAGTGCCTCTTTGCCGGCGTTTAGGGTTTCGATGATGGAGTCGGTGTCGAAGACGCAGCCACCCCAGATGCCGCCGGATGCGGATTGGAGTGCGGCCCAGAGTCGTGAGTCGTCAGGGATTTGTGGATGGGGAGTCAGATTATCGGGGGTTGGTCGGTTTTCGAGTTCTTGGGTGCCCCAGCTGGCGCCATGGTAGATGTCGTTTTCGCCGACGAGATTTATGGAGCCGGTGAGGTTGGTGCGATCGATGATGATTTCGACAAGGTCGCCTTCTCGTACGCGTCCGATGGGGCCGCCTGCGAGGGCTTCGGGTCCGACGTGTCCGATACATGCGCCGGTTGAGACTCCGGAGAAGCGGGCGTCGGTGATGAGGGCGACGTGTTTGCCATATGAAAGGTGTTTCAGCGCGGCGGTGATTTGGTAGAGCTCTTCCATGCCTGTGCCTAAGGGTCCGCCGCAGTTGACGATCATGATGTCGCCAGCTTTGATCTTGTAGTCATCGTCGCGGGTCTTGATAGCCGCGATGGCGTCGCGTTCGGATGTGAAGACGCGGGCTTTGCCGGTGTTTCGGTAAACGCCATCGTCATCGACGACTGTTGGGTCGATGGCAGTGGACTTGATGACTGAGCCTTGCGGCGCGAGGTTTCCGCCGGGGAATGTGACGGTGCTGGTGAGGCCTTTGGATTTCGCGCGGTCGGCAGACATGATGACGTTGTCGGGGTCGACACCGTCAACATTTCTGAGGTAGTTGCGCATGTCTTGTCGGCGCTCGGAGTCTTCCCACCAATCCAAGTTTTCATCGAGGGTCTGCCCGGTGGCAGTTAGGACTGTGGTGTCGAGGAGGCCGAGATTGCGTAGGTGGAGCATGACCTCGGGTACGCCTCCAGCGGCGTAGAGCTGCGCGGTAGGGTGTCCGATGGGACCGTTGGGTAGGACGTCTACGATGCGGGGGACTTCGTCGTTGACCCGTCGCCAGTCGTCGACATTCATTCGTCTTCGTCCGGCGGCGTGGGCGATCGCGGGGGTGTGGAGTAGAAGATTGGTGGAGCCTCCACATGCTGCATGGACGACCATTGCGTTTTCAAATGCGGCGTCGGTGAGGATGTCGTTAGATTTGATACCGCGGTTTTCGGCCATGACGAGTGCGCGTGCGGATCGAACGGCGACATCGAACCATGCGGGAGTGCCGGATGGTGAGAGTGCGCCGTGGGTGATGGCTAGTCCGAGGGCTTCAGAGACGACTTGGGATGTCCCCGCGGTTCCGAGGAACTGGCATCCGCCGCCGGGGGAGGCGCAGGCGCGACATCCGACGTCTTGTGCATATTCGAGGGTGACTTCGCCTTGCGCGAATCGGGCACCGATGGACTGGATCATTCCGGCGTCTTCGCCCGATTTGGGTGCGAGAGTGACGCCACCGGGGACGACAACGACGGGTTTGTCGCGTAGACCGGCGACAGCCATCATCATGGCGGGAAGGCCTTTATCGCAGGAGGCAATACCTAGAACCCCGCGGGCAGTGGGTAGAGATCGGGCTTGTCGACGGAAAACTTGGGCGGCGTCGTTCCTGTATGGCAGGGAGTCCATCATCCCCGTAGTGCCCTGCGTTCGACCATCGCACGGATCGGAGCAGAAAGTGGCGAACGGCAAGCCGTTCAAACGATCGAACTCTTCGGAAGCGGCCTTGACCATTGAGGCGAGCTCGAAGTGTCCGGTGTGCAGTCCGAGGGCGACGGGAGTTCCGTCTTCTTCCCGGAGGCCGCCGGCGGTGGCGAGGATGATGAACTGCTTGCGCATGAGTTCAGCAGGGTTCCATCCCATTCCCGCGTTTTGGGTCATGCCGAAGTGATCACCGCTGGGACTGTTGGTGAGGAAATCGGCGGTGAATGGTAGGACGCCGGTGGGACCGTCGGCTTGGGTGCGGATTTCTCGGAGTTCCGGGGATTGTTCGGTGCCTAGAACGTCTTCGGGAGTGAGTTCGATGGTTTCGTTGCTGCCGTTTTTAGTTGCCATATCAGGATTCTCGGCGGTGTTGATTGGGGATTCAGGGATGCCGTTTCGTTTGGATTTGCGGCTATACAATTGGTTGGCGAAAGTATAGAAGATAGTGCGTGCGGCGGAATATTCGATGTGTGAAGGCGTGGATCTGCATTGACAGAGCCGATTCTGAAGGTTGAGGACGCGGTCTGCGCGTTCGGGGGATTGCGCGCAGTTGACAACTGTTCACTAGAGGTCGAAGCGGGGACGATTACGGGATTGATCGGGCCCAATGGTGCGGGGAAGTCGACGATGTTCAATCTGATCACCGATATGGTGCCGTTGCAGAGCGGTCGGATCTTCTTTGACGGGCGACGATTGGACGGGATCCCTCCGCATTCGGTTGCGCGACGGGGTGTGGCTAGGACTTTTCAGATACCGGGTGAGTTGGGTCGGATGACAGTGTTGGAGAATTTGGCGCTAGTACCGGAGGGACAGATTGGGGAGGCGATGTTCACGTCGGTGTTTGCGCCGATGTTGGTGAGGAGACAGGAGGAGAAGATACGGGCGCAGGCGCGGGAGGTGTTGAAGCTTTTGCTGTTGGATCATCTTGAAACGGAGTTGGCAGCGAATCTCTCTACTGGGCAGAAGAAGCTCCTGGAGATTGGCCGGGCATTGATGGCTTCTCCGAAGCTGGTGCTGCTAGACGAACCCGCCGCGGGAGTGAATCCCACGTTGATGCAGAACATCGTTCGAACGATCAAGAATTTGAGGGATGAACAGGGCATTACGTGGGTGATCGTGGAGCACGATGTGCCGCTGATCATGGAGATGTGTGATTCGGTGATCGTTATGGCGGAGGGGAAGGTGATCGCGCATGGGACGCCGGAGGAGGTGCGGAGCGATGCGCGGGTGTTAGAGGCGTATTTGGGAGGGATTGAGGCGTGAGCGCGGCTATCGCCGAAAATGGGGTGCCTCCCGCGCTTGAGATCGGGGATTTGGAGGCTGGGTACGGTCCGACGTTGATCGCTCGGGGAATTTCGATTGTCGTGAATAAGGGGGAGATGGTCACGATTATTGGGCCGAACGGATCTGGGAAGTCGACGACGATCAAGGCGATATTTGGTCTGGCGGATGTTGAAGGTGGATCGATACGGCTGCACGGTGAGGACATAACGGGTGAGCGTGCTGACAGGTTGATTGCGATGGGGATCGGGTATGTTCCGCAGGCGGGGAACATCTTCCCTACTTTGTCGGTTCGGGAGAATGTGGAGATGGGGGCGTTTACCTTGCATGGGGATCTGGATGCACGGATTGAAAAGGTGCAGGATCTGTTTCCGCTCTTGAGAGAGCGGTGGAAAGAGAATGCGGGGCACCTGTCGGGTGGTCAACGTCAGATGTTGGCGTTGGCGAGGGCTTTAGTGGCGGAACCGAGCGTGTTGCTGCTGGATGAGCCGACTGCGGGGTTGGCGCCGCAGATTGTGGATCAAGTCTTGGAGCAGATTCGGGAGATTAATCGGAGCGGAGTTTCGATCTTGTTAGTTGAGCAGAACGCGATCAAAGCATTGCGACATAGCGACCGGGCTTATGTGCTGGCTCGCGGGCGGAACTTCTTCGACGATACGGCTGACGGGCTTTTGAACAATCCGGATATTGGTCGGGTCTTCTTAGGACTAGGCGGAGCAGATGAGGAGGGCGCGGATGGTTAACGTCGGAGATCGGTTGTCAATGATTTTTAACCGGAACGCGATCAGGGACGCGGCGATTGCGGTTGTGGGTGAACGCGGGTTGATGGTTATTGAGAGATCGGCGCTAATAGCGGTGGGTGGTCTAGCGATTTGGGCGTTGATTTGGCAGTTGGATTTGACTGTGAATGGATTGTTGGTGGGATCGGTGTATGCGCTCGGGGCTGTGGGATTGTCGTTGGTATATGGGAATTTGCATCTGCCGAATATCGCCCACGGAGACTACATGACGTTGGGAGCGTTTGCGGCCCTGTGGGTATTTACTTCGGTATTGCCCGAGGCTTGGAGCATGAATTCGGTCGGCCCGTTTACATTCAGTTACACGTTGTTTATCGCTTTGCCGATTGGGGTTTTGTTTGTAGCGGTCTTTGCCGTGGTGGTTGATCAACTGGTTTACCGGACGATGCGTAGGCGAGGCGCGTTGCCGGGGGTGATGGCATTGGCGTCATTGGGAGTGGCGATTGCGTTGCGGGGTTTCATCCAATACATCTGGGGGACCGAGGTGGAGCATTTCCCCCGTGAATCGAAGAAGTTTTTCATCTGGACCGTCGATCTCTTTCATCTGCAAGATGTAGTGGTCCGGATCCCGCCGGACATGATCTTCGTGGCGGTGGCGGCGATTGTGTTGACACTGGCGACGTATCTGTTCTTGAACATGACGAAGTGGGGAAAGGCGATGCGTGCGGCGGCGGACAATGAGGATTTGGCGCGAGTGACGGGGATTGACGTGGAGCGGACTAATCTGTTGACTTGGGTGATCGGCGGTGGGATGGCTGCTGCTGCTGGAATTTTGTTCGCCACAGGTCAGGGACAGCTGTTGACGATATCGGGTTGGAAGATATTGATCCCGCTGTTCGCAGCGGTTGTGGCTGGTGGAATCGGGAATCCTTACGGGGCGTTTGCCGGGGCCATCTTTGTAGGAGTTGTCGGGGAGGTCTCGACGGCTTGGTTGGATCCTTCGTATAAGCCTGCGGTTTTCTTTGCGGCGATCATCGTGTTGCTTTTGGTGCGGCCTAACGGTCTGTTCGGGCAGAGTCGGAGTTAGGCGAGATGTTTGGCGAGTTTGAAGGTCTGATCCTGCACATCGGAAGTTTCTTGGTGATCGCGGGAATCTACGCGATCATCAACGTCGGATTGAACGTGCACTACGGGCACACGGGGTTGTTCAACATCGGGATTGCGGCGTTTTTCGCGCTTGGGGCGTATACAGCTTCGATTTTGGTGATGCCGCCACCCAATCCAGACCTCTACCAGCGTTACGAGTGGGGCGGGAATCTGGCATTTACGCTCGGAGCAGAGCGGATCGGGTTTGATCTGTGGTTCCCGCTGGTCTTGATTGCCGCGGCGGCGGTGTGTGCCGCGGTGGCTTATCTGGTGGGAAGTATCACGATTCGGTTGCGCGGAGACTATCTTGCGATAACGACATTGGGGCTGGGCGAAGCAGTGCGGTTGGTCTTCACTAATGAAGGATGGTTGGCAGACGGTACGCGCGGGTTAAACGGTATACCTCGTGTGCTAGATGGTCTCGTTGATCCGCACTGGTACGATTTCGTGTTTCTGCCTCTGGTGCTGATCGTGCTTTTGATCGTCTACTTCGTGTCGCAGCGGTTGGCGGGATCGCCATGGGGTCGGGTGATATTGGCGATACGGGAGAATGAGGACACGGTTGAGATGGTTGGGAAGAACGCGTTTCAGTTCAAGTTGCAGGCGTTTGCGTATGGTGCGGCATTGATGGGTATCGGTGGAGCGTTGTATGCATTCGCCAAACACTCGATCACCCCACAAGCGTTTGAGCCGTTTTTCGCGACGTTCATAATCTGGGCGATGCTGATACTCGGGGGTAGCGGAAACCATCGTGGAGCGATTTTGGGTGCGTTCGTCTTGTGGGTGGTGATATCGAGTTCGCAGTTCTTGCCCGGGTTCTTGGGGGATCCCAACCTGCGGTTGGCAGTGATCGGATTGATCATCGTGGTTGTGTTGCTGGTCCGGCCAGCAGGGATCATACCTGAGACGCGGACGCGGACGTAAACGGCGCTTTACTTTGGCGTCGGTTTACTTCGCAGGTATTTGCATTAACATTCAATTGTTCGTTGGCCTGACGATCGCGGGTTAGTCGCGCGCGGAGGTTCAACGAATCCAAAACATGGCGAACGGGTCGTCGCGTCAGATAGGCGTAGTCGACATCAATATGAAAGCAGGAGGACCATCTGAATGGTAGCCACTTTCGAAGAGAAGACTGATTATTCGGTAGTCGGGACACGTCCGATCCGGCACGATGGTTTGGACAAGGTGACCGGGCGTGCCGTTTATGGCGCGGATGTCAAGTTGCCAGGATTGATCTGGGGAGACGTGTTGCGCACAGATCAGGTTCACGCCCGGATTTTGAGCATCGACACATCGGAAGCTGAAAAGCTGCCGGGTGTTTTCGCAGTTGTGACGCACAAGGATTTTCCGATCGCAGCGGATGTTGAGGTTGAGACTGGCGAAGAAGTGCTGAACATGAAGCGCACGCAAGACAATGTGATGGCTTCGGACAAGGTGCTTTACAGGGGTCACGTAGTTGCTGGGGTTGCGGCAGTCGACAGGAATACTGCGACTGAGGCAGTGAGGCGGATCAAGGTTGAGTACGAGACTCTTCCTCCGGTGCGGAACGTGGATGAGGCGATGGCGGACGGCGCGCCGATCTTGCTCGAAGATCTGGTTGGAAACCACTTTGGCGAGCAAGTCCCGAATACCAACGTAGCGATCGCAGTGCGACACGAGTTTGGCGATCCTGACGGGGCGTTTGACGAATGCGATCTAGTGGTTGAACGTGAGGTCTCACTCGAGTCAGTTCACCAAGGCTATATCGAGCCGCACAACGCGACGGCGGTCTGGGACGAGAACGACCATGTTCGCGTGTGGGAAAGCACACAGGGAATGTTCGCGGTCAAAGAACAGACCGCGGCATTAGTCGGGCTACCAGAATCTAACGTCATCGCCGAGTCGGTCGAGATCGGTGGCGGATTCGGTGGCAAGACCAAGACCTACTTGTCGCCGGTAGCGGCGATCTTGTCGAAGAAGTCGAACCATCGACCTGTCAAGATGGTCATGGACCGCCCTGCGATCTTTATGGCAAGTGGCCCCGCACCCGGCGGCAAAGTCCGCGTGAAGATGGGCGTGACGAAAGACGGGAAGATCCACGCTTTCGATGGAAAGCTCCGATATGAGGCGGGCGGCTACCCGGGTTCGTCGTTCACCGCGGGCATCAACTGCATGAGAGCAGCGTACGATGTTGCGAACTCCCGCATCGATGCTTACGACGTGGTCGTCAACAAGCCAAAATCGGCGGCATATCGTGCTCCTGGCTCTCCGCAGGTCTGTTTCGCAGTCGAGACGGTTGTAGACGAGATCTGCGACACGATGGGCTGGGACAAGATGCAGTTCAGGCTCGACAACGCGTCGAAGGAAGGCACTCGAAATGGCAACGGTGTGATGTTCAATCGCATCGGTCTGGTGGAGATGCTGGAGCAGGCGCGAGATTCTGATCACTGGAACTCGCCCTTGGGTGAACCTGCACCGGGCAGGAAACGCGGTCGCGGTGTCGGCGTTGGGTTCTGGATGAATGGCGGCGGAAAGTCGACTGTTGACCTGATGCTGCAAGATGACGGCACGGTTGCGATGAACGAGGGTTCGCAGGACATCGGCGGGTCTCGAGCATCGATCGCGATGCAGGCGGCCGAAGTCTTGGGTCTGGATGCTCACGATGTTCACCCAAGCATTCCGAACACGGATGAAATCGGTTACACCGGGACGACCGGCGGTAGCCGAGTGACCTATGCCACAGGATTTGCGGCGTGGGAAGCTGCGATGAAGATGGTTGACGAGATGAAGGTCCGTGCAGCTACGCTTTGGGGCATAGACGAAGACGATGTCCAATTCTCGGACGGAGTGTTCAGCAGCAAGTCGGATCCTGAGTTGAGCCTTGGCTTCAAGGACTTGGCGTCGCGATTGGGCGACACGGGTGGTCCGATTTCGACAACGTCTTCGGTCAACCTGGCGGCTGCCGGTAACGCGTTTGGCCTGCACATCTGCGATCTTGACATTGATCCCGACACCGGAAAAACCGACGTGGTCCGCTACAGCGTGTTCCAAGACGCGGGCAAGGCGATCCATCCGGCTTACGTCGAGAATCAGATGCAGGGCGGCGCCGCTCAAGGCATCGGTTGGGCGCTCAACGAGGAGTACTTCATGAATGAAGATGGCTCGATGGCCAACTTCAGCTTCTTGGACTACAGAATGCCGACTTCGTTAGACTTGCCGATGCTTGAGACGCACATCGTCGAGGTTGCGAACCCGATGCACCCGTTTGGTGTGCGTGGTGTTGGTGAAGTCCCGATTGCACCGCCGCTTGGAGCGATCCCGAACGCCATCAACGACGCGATTGGTGTCAGGTTGCAGGAGCAGCCGATGAAGCCGGGTCGAATCTTGGAGGCTTTGGCGGCTAAGAACGGGGGATAGTTCCCCGGTTCACTGGTGACTAGTTTGCAGGGGTGACCAATCAATTCGCGGCGAAGGTATTCGCCGCGAATTGACAGGAGGCGCGCATCCCGCCCCCGTCCATGACCGTCTTGCCGGTCGCGCTGCGCCCGGTCTTCGCCTCGTGCATCTAACCAGTTGAGTGGATTTCAGTTCACGCGACGGCGGTAGCCTCGATCTCGAACATGAGTGGGGGGATGGCGAGTCGAGTGACACCGAGCAGTGTCATTGGAGGGGCGACGTTAAGCGGTCCAAATCGGGCGCCGAGAAGGTCGAAGTTCTTTAGGGCTTCGTCAACATCCGTAGCATAAATGTTGAGACGTATTATATTGGCGAGACTCATGTCAGCCGCGCTCAGGACAGCTTCGAGGTTGTCGAGGGCGAGCGCTATTTGGCCCCGCATGTCCCCGGCGTGCTGCGGGTTGCCTTCGGCATCAACCGAGGTTTGACCTGCACAGAACAGTTGTCTACTAGATCCGTCGAGTAATTCGGCTTGGTTATAACCGAGATTCAGCGACCAGGGCCATGGGTTGATTGGTGTTCTATTCAAACGTTGTATCTCCTCATCATTGTCTTGATGATCTTTCAGACTTCTACTCTATAACTTTTCATGCGTTGCATGTCGGTCTATTTTCTGTGACATTCCGTATGCTGTGACATTCCGTATGCGAAACTGGAAACGCTAGGTATGTAATATGTCGATACTTTGTAGATATGGTTCTTGAATTAACTTACGCGTGGTTCGTTGGCCGATGAAGATTCCGCCGAATTTTGGCACGGATAACAAATTTCAAGCGATTCCCGTAGGATCATTTTAGCTGGACGTGACGGCTAATGAAACAGTCTCTTAACTTGCGGGTAGTATCCTCGTTACACGAGCGTTCAGAATGAATCTGAGTGGATTCAATCTTTGCTCACCTTGAAAAAAGTCCAAGCCGGGAGGGTTGCACAGTATGGCGAAGGTGTTTTTACCGTATGAGTTGCGCCGCTACGCCGGCGGCAAGGGCGAGTTGGATGTTGCGGGAGCAACGCTGGGAGAGATGGTGAAGAACTTGGAGGAGATGTGTCCCGGTATATCGGAGCATCTGCTTCAGGATGGCAGATTGAAACCGGGGTTGGCAGCAGTAGTGGGTCATGCTGCGACTCGGCAGGGATTGTTGCAGCCTTTGGAGCCCGACACAGAGGTTCATTTCGTGCCGGCGATTTCAGGTGGATGATCGGACATTAGCGATACTATGTCTCTATGGAGGTGAGAGATAGTGGAGAGTAGCAGATGAGACGCCCCATTCTGGTATCGAACCGCCTGCCTGTGACGATCGGCGTCGATCCCTCAACAGGCGAACAGACGTTGGCGCATAGCGTAGGTGGATTGGTGACGGGATTGAGGCCGTTGCATGAGAGTTCCGGCGGTTTGTGGGTCGGGTATCCGGGCGCCGATCCGAGCGACGAGATACGCAGCCTGCTGGCAGAGAGCAATCTTGTGCCCGTAGATCTCGATCCGCAAGATTACGACGATTACTACGAAGGCTATTCGAACGATGCGATTTGGCCCTTGTTCCACTATTTCACAGAGTTCGGTTCATTCGTGCCGGAACAGTTTGAGGCGTATCGGCGGGTCAATCAACGGTTTGCCGACGTGGTTTGTGAAATCGCGGAACCCGGCGATGCGGTGTGGGTGCATGACTATCATTTGATGCTTTTACCGAGGATGCTGCGGGATCGGGGATTGGATTGCCGGATCGGTTTCTTCCTTCACATTCCATTCCCCGCAGACGAGACGTTCCGCATCTTGCCGCAGCGAGTAGAGATATTACGCGGTCTGCTAGGCGCTGATCTTATCGGGATGCACACCTACGACTACACATACAACTACCTGCGCAGCGTTAGGCGGATATTAGGTATCGAGTCGCAGGCTGGTACGGTGAGGATGCGGGATCATAATGTGCGTGTCGAGGTGCATCCGTTGGGTATCGACACCGACGAGTTTCGCGAAAAAGCGTATTCGGAGAACGCTGAGCGGTTTTTGACGCAGTTGAAGCGGACGATCGGAGATAGGCAGGTGATCTTGGGAGTCGATCGTCTTGACTACACGAAGGGCTTATTGCTGAAGCTTCAGGCGTTCGAGCGATTGCTGGAACGGTCGCCACGGTGGGCGGAGCGGGTGTTGTTCATGCAGTTGGCGGTGCCAACCCGGTCTGGGATTGACACATATCAGGACTTGAAGAATGAGGTGGAGCGACTGGTCAGCGAGATCAATGGGATCCACGGATCGCCATTGAGAAGCCCAATCAACTACTTATATCAAACCGTGACTCAAGAGGAGTTAGGGGCCTTGTACCGGATTGCGGACGTCTGCTTTGTATCGCCGATTCGTGATGGATTGAACTTGGTGGCAAAGGAGTACGTGGTCTGTCGGGAAGATGGTGGCGGTGCGTTGGTGATCAGCGAGTTTGCCGGTGCGGTTAGCGAGTTGGGCGAAGCGTTAAGGGTTAATCCTTGGGACATTGAGGGCACGGCCGATCAGTTGGAACGTGCTTTAGAGATGAGTCTGGGTGAGCGCAATGAGCGGATGATGCCGATGTTCAGTCGGATTCTGCAGAACGATGTGCATCGGTGGGTTAACGATTTCATGTCGTCACTCGAGGCGACTGAAGCAGCGCAGACTAGCTCACCGCCGATGTTGCAGTCTTCGGTCTTGGCCGAGTCCCTTGCCAACGACTTCAAAACGGCCGACGCTTCCCTTGTGATGCTTGATTACGATGGTTCGTTGCGCGAGTTCTGCGACCGTTACGAGGATGCGGTCCCAACCGACGAGATTTTGGAAATCCTTCACGAGTATGGACAACGGGATGACGTGAAGGTATTCATCAACAGTGGCCGGGACCACCAGACTCTCGGCGAATGGTTCAACGAATGCCCGATCGATTTGATTGCGGAGCATGGTGCCTGGATGAAGGCTGTTGGCGAACAGGAATGGCGGTTGTTGGGAGTGCTGGACACCAGTTGGAAGCCTGATGTGGTGGCGTTGTTGGAGGACTACGTAGGTCGAACGCCTGGATCTCGCATCGAGGAAAAGGAGACGGCGCTGGCGTGGCATTATCGGCAGACTGAGGAGTCATTAGGCAACTGGCAGGCGCTGGAGCTGGTGTCAGTATTGGAGAACACCTTACGCGGACAGCCCGTACAGGTGCTTCATGGCTCGAAGGTGGTAGAGATACGACAACAGGGCCTTACAAAGGCTCGAGCCTATGACTTAGTGATTGAAAAATTCGGACCGTTCGACTTCGAGATGGCGACGGGCGATGACAGAACGGACGAAGACCTTTTCGTGCATGTCGGGCCCAACGTCCACACCGTGAAGATCGGTTCAGGCAGTTCGGCGGCCAAGGTTGCGGTGGCGTCGCCGCGTTCGTTGAGAGAGATGCTGATGGCGCTGTTGCGGGCGAAGGTTGGGTGAGAAATTAGATCAACCTATCCTCAGTAAGTTCCATTTCGCCGTCCTGCATGGTATAGATACGGTCGGCCATGTCTAGGAGAGTGTGATCATGCGTTGTGGCGACTACAGACATGCCTTGATCAGTGACCATTTCTCTGAAGAGGCCGAAGATCGATTGGGCGTTGTTGGAGTCGAGTTCGCCGGTAGGTTCGTCGGCGAGGACAATGTCAGGCCGCATAGCGACGGCTCGGGCGATGGATACGCGCTGCTGCTCACCGCCAGAGAGTTCGTATGGGCGATGGCGGGCGCGTCGGGAAAGGCCGACCATCTCGAGGGCGTCGTTGGTGCGTTCGGAGCGTTCGCGTGCGGACAGACCGGCGATACGCATGGGGAGTTCGACGTTTTCGTAAGCGGATAGAAGAGGTAGAAGCGCGAATGACTGAAAGACGACTCCGATGCGGTTGCGACGGAGTTCGATGAAGTCGCGTTCGGTGAATTGCGCCATGTCGCGGCCTTCAAACAGCACCTTGCCTGTAGTCGGATGATCGAGGCCAGCGAGCAGGTTGAGCAGCGTCGTCTTGCCAGATCCAGAGCGTCCTACCAGGGCGACGAACTGTCCATGGTGAACGTTGAAGGTAAGTTGCTTGACCGCGGTGACGTCTTCCCCAGCGAGTTGGAAGGTGCGAGTTACTTCGACGGCCTCGATGGTTGGGGCGCCGTTGGTCTGTTCATTCTCCTGATTCAAGCGTCACCTTTCCTTCGTTGACGGCAACTCGGACGCGGCGATTGATGTCGAGTTGGTCAAGCATGTCTCGTGGAATCTGGACGGCACCAGTGGAGTCGACGATGAGAAACTCTTCAGTATCGGAGGCGGATCCACCGACGCGGCGTTGGAATGAGATTTTGCGAGTGGTCTCAGTGCTTGTCTTTCCATCGCGGATGGTGATGGCGCGGCCAACGCTGGTGGCGACTGCGGGATCGTGCGTGACGATGACAATGGTGGTGCCGAGTTGCTGGTTGACTTCGTTGAAGAGATCAAGGATTTCTTGACCGGTGAGATCGTCGAGTTCGCCCGTGGGCTCGTCTGCGAGGAGCAATGGCGGTTGATTGGCGAGGCTGACGGCAATGGCTACGCGTTGTTGCTCACCGCCGGAGAGTTGCTCTGGTTTGTGTCCTAGACGGTGTCCAAGCCCGACAATCTCAAGTAACTCCTTAGCGCGGTCGGTGCGTTCCTGTTGTTGCACCCCGGTCAGAACCATAGGGAGTTCGACGTTCTCGGCGGCGCTGAGGTAGGGGAAAAGGTTGCGTGAAGTTTCCTGCCAGATGAAGCCTACTTCGTGCCGACGATAGTCGACGATCTCCTGATTGGTCATGTTGAGGAGGTCGTAATCCCCTACGCGAGCGGTGCCGGCGGACGGTGCGTCATATCCGGCGAGGATGTTTAGCAGGGTCGACTTGCCGGATCCAGATGCGCCGACGATGGCGATGATTTCACCTTCATAGACGGTAAGCTCCAGTCCACGCAGGGCGACAACTTCTAAACCAGCGGCCTTGTAGATCTTGTATAGGCCGCTGCAGATGATGTATTCGCGATCTAATGCTTCCAAGTTGTGTCTCTCCAGATGTGTTTCGACCTATGTTTGGCGGTCATTTAGGAGCGCTTATCCTTCTCCCATGCGCATGACGCGGTGGATGGCCATGTTGTAGACGGAAACGAGGCTGATTGCGATGACGACTGCGAAGACGATTGCGAGCAGTCCGAAGGTTGTCGCGAACCCAGTCCAGTATATTTCAAGCGTCATCGGGGGCACCACGTTGGCGTCTTGCCCAGAGCGTGCTAGGTAGGGAATGATTGTGTCGCCTAGACGTGTTCCCATGAAGATTCCAATGGCTACGGCGACGCCCACGACGATGACTTGCTCAAGGAGGATTAGCAACAGGAGTTGACGCATCGAAAGTCCGATAGTCCTGAGCAGGCCGAACTCCGCCAAGCGCCGTCGGAACGCCACTCGTGTATGTACGACGAACCCGATTGCGCTGACGATGAGGACGGTTACGAACGCGACGCCTAAGAGTGCTCTCCATCCTTCCGATACCAACGGATCAACGCTGACGTTTGCCAACAGGCTGAGGCGATCATTGATAGGACCGGATCGCAATCGGAGGAGATCGATGTTGCGTTCAACCGACGACGTTGCTGTGTAACGCAATCTGGCTCCGCCGGCTTCGTCCTTGAGCATCTCGAGTTCTTCGATGGACGGGGTGCCGGCTTCGGTCTTCAACCACGCCTCGTTGGGGATCCGTTCTCCGCTGTGGCGACGTGCGTTTACGAGGTTGTGCGCAGCATCGAAGTCCATGATGACGAAGCTGCTTTCCTCGGGATTGAGCGTCGGGAAGTAATCGACGATGCCGACGACATCTATCGTGGTCCTCTCGTTGTCGATGGCAACGTTGATGGTCTCGCCGACTCTGGCTCCAATCCTGTCGAGAAGGGTTTCGCTAGCTAGGACGGGTATGTTTTCGATAGTGTTGCCCGAAGATATGCCGCGGAACTCGTTGAGCTGTCCTGCTGCCCAGCGGAGGCGCATGATGCCGGGGTTTTCGGCCTCTTCTGCAGGGAGTGGTGATGGGTCGAAGGTGTCGGCAAAGGCTTCTTGAGTGGGACGCATCAGATTCCAGTTGTAGTCGGATTCGCCGTCGAAGAACTCGATACGGTACATCTTCGTGCCATCGTTGCTGATGGTCGAGATATCGTCGATGTCCACCGCGCCGCTGCGGAGCGAGCCGTCGAACGTCGAGACCCCGATGGAGTGGAGCTTGAGGGGGCCTAATGGCAGTAGGACCCGCTCTCGCCCGAAAGGTGCTGGTTGGAGAGATGCTCCGATGCGGCACCAAGTCGGAAGCGGCAACTCGTCGTTTTCAGGGTCAGCATATTCAAGCGCACAAGGGAATCTCTGGCGAGAACGCGCTTCTGGCAAGAGCATGCCAAGATCGATGCTGTAGAAACGGTCGTTGACATCGCTCAAACGCGCGACGAAGCGCACTTCGGGCATCGGGAATAGCGGTTTGACGCGAGCGGTCAGGAACCTAGCATCCTCTGGCAGGGGGATACCTTCTTCAGAGTGGAACGCGATAGCTTGGAACGTCTCCTCGTAGCCGTTATTCGTGAAGTCACGACGGTGCCACGCGATGTCGCCGATCTCGTCAGGGTCGATCGCGAGGACAGAGAACTGGTCGAAGTTGAATCCGGCGGTAATCGAGCCCCGGAGTCTGTATATGGTGGTAGCTTCTTCGATGCCTTTGATGTCCTGGAGGTCTTCTTCCAAATTGAATGACCTGCCGCCGGGCCGGTTCGAAATGCCGGGGACTCGGATCTCGCCTCCTGTCGAGTAGAGGATCTGATCATGGGCGCTACGCTCTAAAGTCGCGGCGAAGCTGGCGGCGAAGACACCGAGGCCGGCGGTGAGGATCAATAGGAGAGACACCCTGGAGTAGTGAGCGGGGTTTCGGGCCATCTGCCAGATGCCGAGGACGACGGCTGGCGAGATTACGCGCGACGCGAGCCCTGTTGTTAACAACCGTCCGAGCACGTCCATCATCAGCGGGAATACTCGGAGAAGGACGATGCCTGCAGCTACCAGGAAAAGCGCAGGAACCGCCAATATGGCCTGGTTGACGGTGTTTTCGCCGAAGAGATCAGTGGCCACGAACGAACCTTGGCGTTGCAGTTGCCAAAAAAGGAACAGAACCACCGCGAGAAAACCTAGGTCCAAGTAGTAACGCTGGATGAATGCCAATCGTTCGGGTCGACCACGACCCGAACGTTCCGCCAATACTCCTTGCTGGGTGACGCGAAGCGCAGGGATCATCAATGCGATCATCGTGAGGATCGCACCGATGCCGGCCATGAGGTAGACGTTTTGCGTGAGGTTGGTGGGCAACGCTTCACCGGCGTTAAGTTCCCCGAAGAAGGGCAACGTGCCGAGGAAAGAGACTCCCCAGGTCGCCAAGAACGGACCGACCACGATCGCGAAGGACGCGATGATCAGAGTCTCGACGGCAAACATCAGAACTAGCTGCTTAGAGGTGGTGCCGCGTCCCCTTAGGAGCGCAACATCGGCGGACTGAGCTTCGATGAGGAGGCCTGCCAGGGTTGCCGTGTAGTAGACAACCACGAGCACGATGAGGATGAGAACGATGAACATCGGCAAGCGGTTGAAGAAGAGCTCAACCTCGTAACGCAGGAGCGTCTTGTCGAGTTCGGTGTCGAGAACGAAGCCGTCCACCTGCGAACGGAGTTCGTTTTCGGTGATTTCGAGCGTCTGACGAATAAGTTGGGTATCGGTTGCGTGGATGGTCGTCGGCTCTACATCGAGGAACCACGCGTATTCGGCTCCCATGTTCGGGAAATAGACGCCCAAAACCTCTAGCATCGATTGCTGAGGGAGCACGAACTGCGCGAACTCCAACGTGCTGCTGCGTGAACCGAATGCCTGATCAAAGATCCGCCATTCGGGCGCTTCGGGGTGTGCTCTTTCGTAAATCCCGGTGAGTCTGATGTTGACGTTGATGTTCTGCTCGTCCCAATGGGGGCGTGCCGGGATGATGTCGCCAAGTTCGAGTTCGAAAACCTCGGCGGCATCCGCGTCGAGAAGGGCCTCTATAGTCAGGTCCGATCCCACCGACTGTTCGGGATTGATTTCGGGGTACCGTCCGGCAATTAAGTGGATGCTGTGCTCCTCTTCCGGGACGGTCATGCATTGGATGCGGCGACAGTCGCACTCGATCAGAGGCTCTTCCCGCTCGTTAAATGAATCGGGTTCTGCGACCGTCGGACGGCAGGGACATTCACCGAGAGGGACAAGTTCAGGCGGTTCATCGACGAAGAACGTCCAGCTACGCATGGCTCGCTGGTAGTCGGTGGTGAACTTCCCGACCCGGCTCAGCAAGAGCGTTTCCATAGACGTTGTCAACTCTTCGTGAGTGTCGACGTTGATTGGAGTCTGGTCGGCCTCGATGAGCATGTCGAGGTCCGACGGGTTTTGGTCTGCGAGTTCCTTCTGCAGGGCTATGTCTCGCAACGACTCGAAATAAACGACGGTCGCGGACATGATGGTCCCCGCGAGGATGGACCCGATGATGACAGCCGAAAGCAATCGCCAGTTGGCGATCGTTCGCTTGAGCATCAGCTGTATCGTGCTACGCATCGTTTAGACGTCAGTTGGCGTCGCGGGTAAGTTCGTGGATCGGCAAAGTGCGGTACTGGCGCATTATGCGGAAGACCGCAATGAGTGTGGAACCAAGGATGACAGCGGCGAGAATGCCCACCGGAACCCAGTTGGTCTGCATCACGAACGGGGGAAGGAGGTCGCCGCCGGTTTGAGTAAACGTCAAACTGCTGACCGCGAGGCGACTCACATACCATCCACTCGCAATGCCGATCCCGATGCCAAGGACTGCAACCATCAAGTGTTCGATCAATACCAAGGTCCCGAAGGAACGTGCCTTCATGCCCATGCTGGAAAGGAGAGCAGACTCTCGACGAGTTCGGAAGGCATGGGCGGCTAAGTATGTGAAGTACCCAAATGCGGCGGCTACGCCAGCCATAAGGATCGAAACGATGCTGATGCCTCGCCATCCAGCGACGACCAGCGGATCGACGGTCGAATCTTGAAGCAGACTAGCCCTGTCGGTATACGTGGTGAAGCCCAAAAGCTTGCGCAACTCGATGAGGACATGACCGTGCATATCTGGTTCGACCGCGACGAACAACTCGTTTGGACGCTGGGCGGTCAGGCCTCTGAGCTCAAGGAAGTCGATTGTGGAATCGACATTCGCGACGAGGAACGGTGCTCGGTCAGGGTCAAGAGTCGGGAAGTAGGTGACGGTGTCTTTGATCTCTACGGGGACGTATCCGCCGCTGATCTGGACGATGAACTGAGAACCGACGTTCGTGTTTGTCTCGAACATGAACGCGTCGCTGGCGATTACTGGCAACGGTTCGCCTGTGGCAGTTCGGTAGATGCCTCGGACGCCTTGATCGTTTCCTCGATCCATCTCGACCCGGGCTACCGACGACCCTCGGTCTCCAGGGACATCGACAGTCAGGCCGGGCGGTTCGTCGTCGATGCCGAAAATAACATCGAGACCATTGGAAGTGGGCATCCCCGTCCATTCGCTGAACTCGTCGAAACTGACTAGGATCGTGCGCTCGCCTCGGCTGTTCTCGGCGTACACATCGTCAAAGAATGCAGATGTCGGCACTGCTCCGTCTGGTCCGGATTGCATGAAGGTTTGCACCGAGACCAATTGAGCAGGTTCGGTGAAGGGACTCGAGACATCGGCTGTCTGGTGCTGCCACTCGCTCTCGATCTGACCGAGTGTGATAGTTCGAGACCGACCCTTCGCGTCTCTGATTACGAGCCACAGGAACAGGTTTTCGACGCGCGGTTCTGACTTCGCCCAAGCTCCGAGTCGTACGGTGTCGCTGGGCAGGAATATCGGTTCCGGTTTGACTTCCACCGCGATCTTGGAGGTCAACTCCTTGAATTCCGTCTCAGAGAAGTCTTCCCGGAACCACGCTGTCTCTGCAAAGCGATGAGAATCTACCGCGAGCATATTGAAGCCGAAACCCAAAGATGTAGTTCCGAAACGGCCTGAGGCTCGAAACGCCTCAGTTGCGTTCTTGACACCGTCGACTTCACGGGCTTGCTCGATTACATCGCTCGAAGGTGGAAAAGAAGGCACGAACCGGAAATCGGCTCCTGATTCGTAAAGGATCTGCTCCTCGGTGCTTCGAGCCAAGGTGGATGCGAGGGTGCCAGAAACAACACCCAATCCTGATACGAGGACGAGAAGCAGGACGGGCCAGACGTACCAGTACGGGCTCCTCCGCAACCTCCAAAGGCCTAGCGTGACTTCCGCGGACGTGAAGCGAGACCCGATAGCAGCGATTATCTGCGCCAATATCGGGAAGAGACGCATGAAGAGTAAGGCAACCACGAGCAGGAACAATGCCGGAGCGAAAAGCAGCGTTATGTCGGCAGAGTTTTCGCCCTCACGGGTCGACGCGATTACGGAGCCGCGTGTGGTCAGTTCCCACCAGACCAGAGATCCGATGGCCAGGAAGATCAGGTCTAAGTAGTACCGCTGGAAGAACGGTGGTTGCTCAGGCCGGGCCTCAGATTGGTACTGATCGATGATCCCGCGCCGAGTCCCCAAGATCGCAGGCAGCAACAATATCCCGAAGACGAACAAGCCAGCGCCAATCGACCAGATCCAAGATTGCCAAGCGAAATCAACGCTCAAGAAAAGCGACTCCGAGACGCTCCGATAGGCGGGAAGGAGGCCTAGTGATGCCACTAGACCGATCCCTACAAGCGGCGCGATGATGGCAGGGACGCCAGCGATGATGACGCTCTCGATGGCATAGGAACGGAAGATCTGGACGACTGCTATCCCCCGGCTGCGGAGCATCGAAGTTTCAGAAGCGCGACGCCGTGCGATGATGCCGGCCACCATGAACAAGTAGTAAGCGATAGATGTAATCGCGAGAGCCGCTAACAGCAACATCGGGATACGGGCGAAGAGCATGCGTCGCTGCAAAGAGTTCAAGCGAGACTCGAGGACAGTCAGCACGTCGGCTCTTGTGACCTCAAGGCTTATCCGGTCTTCGAAGTCGGCTAGTCGAGTTATTGAATCATTGAGCGTCAAATCTTTGAAATAGTCGCTGTCTACGAATAGGTGCCAGCGAAACTCGGCGGGCAGACCAGCATTGGCTTCGGCGATGGTGTCAAGCATCACCGACTCTTCGATCAACAAGACGATGGGGTTCTCGCGACCATCGACGATCGCCCGCGGTCGAATGATGGGATCTGAAAGTCCAGTCCAGTAGTCGTCTGCTGGGTCGGAGAGGGTGTAGATTCCCGTGATCCGGGCTCGGACAAGACCGATTCCGCGGACTTCTGGCACAGTGTCCACGATGTCGCCTACGCGGATATCGAACTGCGACGCGCGGTCCCACACGAGAGATGCTTCTACAGTAGGAACGTCGTCTTCAAATGAGACCAGATTGGATGGGGCATTGCCAACGATATAGACGATACGATCATTGATGTCGGATGCTGAGAGGAACATCGCCCGTGAGGCTTCGTTGTGACGCCTGAGCCCCTCTCCTTCGTACCCCCAGTTGGCTCGACGTGTCTTGATGAATGCTGCGCTTCCCGTGATCGCGCCGTCGAGGTACTCCTTTTGCGAAGCTGCTATCGCCTCGTTGGCGTCTTCATACTTCCCGACTTCCAATGGCAACCACGAAGTGTTCACCTGGAGATGCTGATAAATCGGAATTACGGCGTCGATCGTGTCCGCGACTCCAGCGCGTTCCAAAGTCCGTAGATAGACAGGAGCACCTGCAATGACGGTAGCGGTGATAAGAGAACCGACGAAAGCGCCGATGAGGAGGGTAGCTTCACCCGAAACTCGACGTAGTGTGAACCTGATGAAATTCAGAGTAAGGGTCCTTTAATCCCTGATGAGGGATTCCAAAAGGTGGGCTGTCGGCATATGATCGCCAAGTTGGACGGATTCGTCGGTATGGAGTGACGTGAGGTGGGGGTTTAGCAACATTTCATTCTAACGCGGGATTTAGAACCCGTCCCTTTCGTCGTACAGAGACAGTTAAGATACGTAACTCGTCGCGCTTCGGTTTCAGTTTGATTCGAACTAGTCCGGTTCAAAGCCGAAATACGCCGCTAGATATAATCGAGTTAAAGCTTCCTCTTCCATAAAAGTGACCGATCTGGGGTGAGGACGTGAGACCTCTACAGTGCATAAATGCAAGGGTGGCGATCAGCGGGGTGTTGTTACTCGGTTTACTTGCGACCGCGTGTGTATTCGGCGCGCCTCCCACCGAAGAGGCCGGGGCGATAACCGGTGAAACCGCGCCATCTAACAGATTGTCTGTTGGACTTTGGATTCCCGATGTTGTCGAGGCAGTAACTCCATCCATCGTCCAAGTCTCTGTCCGCCGCGCCGATGGTTCGGGTACCGGCACCGGAATCGTGTTCGATGGGCAAGGCACGATCATCACCAACTGGCACGTCGTTGAAAGCGCGAACGAAATTGAGGTAGTCCTTCCTTCGGGCGTCAGGCTGCCCGCTAAGTTAATGCGAGAGGACAGCGATCTCGATCTCGCCGTCTTGACGGTGGAAGCAGACGAATTGGTACCAGCAGAATTCGGCGATTCCAGCGACTTAAGAGTCGGTGAGGATGTTGTGTCGATCGGTCATGCCTTCGGTCTTAGCGGCGGTCCGAGCGTGAGTCGCGGCGTGGTCAGCGCGGTCAACCGTACGGTCGCCGACTCGGACGGCACTGTGTTTGAGGATCTGATACAGACTGACGCCGCTATCAATCTCGGCAGCAGCGGCGGTGCTCTTATCAACTCATCAGGCGAGGTAATCGGGATCAATGTGGGTAGTCTGAGCGTTGGCAATGGCGCGAACTTCGCTCTGGACATCAATACCATCCTAGAAGGCACCAACCGATTGGTCGCTCTAGGGGAGAGAGAGGAACCGGGTTACCTCGGTATTGGCGGAGTCGATGTAACACCGTATCTGGCATTTCAGCAAGCGTTGCCAGTCAACGAGGGATTCGGCGTTCGCTATGTGGATCCTCAGTCGCCCGCTGCGGCCGAATTCGAGATCGACGACATCATTGTGAGCATCGACGACACTCGTATCCGAGGCGTCACAGATTTCACTGAATTTCTGCGCACGCACCCTCACGGCACCGACATCGTGGTGACCGCCATTCGAGGGGCTGGCGATTCAGCCGTCGTCATGGAAATCCCGGTCACCCTCGGATCTCCCTCTCCCGACGCGTAATCCCCCGTCAGCGTCCTCCACTCCGTACAATTGCTGCTCAGCAGTTGCTCGTATACCTAATTGAATTCCCCCGGAGGGACGACGATGTCTGATTCAGAGCGCGAGTTGAGTGGGAAAGTGGCGATAGTTACCGGTGCCGGAAGGCTGCGCGGGATAGGCCGGGCGACGGCCAACGTTCTCGCAAGAATGGGTGCCGATGTGGTCGTGACCGGAACAGGTCGTGACCCCTCGACTTTCCCCCCTGATGAAAAGAAGGCGGGTTGGCGCGATATCGATTCGACCGCGGATGAGGTTAGGTCTTTCGGAGTGAAAGCCAAGACAGTCGTGATGGACGTCGCCAAATCTGATGAAGTCCAAGCGCTTATAGACGATACCGTGGCGGAGCTGGGTAGCGTCGACATCATCATCAATAACGCTGCCGCGCCTTATGGGGAAGACCGGGTACCGGTCGTTGAGGTTGCCGAGGACGTGTTCAAAAAGGTCTTGGAGGTGAAGGTGATCGGCACTTATCTCTGCTCCAAAGCCGCGGCGATTCAGATGATCAAACAAGGCAGCGGTGGCCGGATTATCAACATCTCCTCGACCGCAGGAAAACGTGGCAACGCTCGGATGGCCGCCTACAACGCGGCGAACTTTGCGGTGGACGGTTTCACGCAGGCGCTGTCGAAAGAAGTTGCGGAGCATGAGATAACCGCAAACTGCGTCTGTCCTGGCATGACGGAGACAGCGCGTCTTGACCCGGTCGGCAGAGGCGACGAGTGGTTGAGCCGTGCCGCACAAGTCCCGCTAGGGCGTCCGGCCGAGGACATGGAGGTCGGCGAGTTGATCGGATTCCTCTGCAGCCCGCGCGCCGCCTATATCACCGGTCAGGCGATCAACATCAACGGCGGCTCGGTCACTGATCGCTAAGGTCGCGAACCGCAGCGAGCGCTTTAGTCCACAAATCCGCGTAGCTTCTGGCTACGCGTAGGATGCCGCAGTTTTCGAAGTGCCTTGGCCTCGATTTGTCGCACTCTCTCGCGGGTCACACCGAAGTAACGGCCAACTTCCTCTAGAGTCTTAGACCTGCCGTCCTTCATACCGAAACGATGTTCAATCACCTGCTTTTCGCGGGCATCTAGCGTTTCGAGTATGTTCTGGACCGACTCCCTCATAAGGTTCGACGAAGCTTCCTCGATCGGACCGTCTGTGTTGGTCTCGGGGAGGAAGTCGCCTAGTGTCGAGTCCTCCTCGTCGCCGATAGGAGTTTCGAGTGATACCGGTTGTAGCGAGATCTTTAGCGTGTCACGCACCTTCTGTGGTGTCGTCTCCATGTGCACCGCGATCTCTTCAGGTGTCGGTTCTCGACCATATTCCTGGACTAATCGACGGCTGATCCGCAAGAGTTTGTTGATCGTCTCAACCATGTGAACAGGAATGCGGATGGTTCGCGCCTGATCTGCGATCGACCTTGTTATCGCTTGGCGGATCCACCACGTCGCGTAGGTCGAGAATTTGTAACCGCGCCGATAGTCGAACTTCTCCACCGCCCGGATCAAGCCGATGTTCCCTTCTTGAACGAGATCCAAGAGATTCATCCCACGGCCCATGTATTTCTTAGCCACCGACACCACCAATCGCAAGTTCGCCTTCGTGATGTGGATGTCGGAAGCCGTGCCCCGGTTCCGGATCGTCGTCAAATGGGCGTCGAGTAGCGGCCCATAGTAGAAGAGCCTTTGGACAGCCTCGTTGTCCAGAGCTTGTTCGATCTCAAAGATCTGCGGGTTGCTTTCAATCGCGTCCGGCGTCTCATTGGCTATCAACAGTGTCAACAGCGACAGATTGCGGATCGTGGCTTTCGACTCATCCTCGTCGCAATCCATGATGTTCGCCAGATATTCGATCCGATCGTCGGAGTACGGTTCGTCGAGACACTGACGGATAATCGGATCCATCAGCATATCGGCGAGATAGGTAGTCGCGAACTGATCGGCGAGACTCAGCATCCATTCCGCGAACTCCTCCGAGCATTTCAGACCGTCGCGCAAAGTCTTCACACGTTTTTCTTGCGAAGTTTCACGCCAAGCACCGAATAACTTTTGACCATCCAGAGAGAACTCTGTGTGACCGAAGTTCGGTGCCAAATCCTTGACTATCTCGAGCGCGCTTTCCCTCGATCCTCCTAATTTCCTACGGATCGGAGTTGCGGACGTCCTTCTGTAGGGGTCCGCGACGATCTCGAGTAGCCTTGGTTGAGTCAATACGTCCGCAATTGGCGCATCGTCAATTCGATTCACCAGACCTCGGACGATCTCGGCAGTCGAATTGTCACAATTGAGAATACCTCGGATAGCTTCCCTAACTCCGGCGTTGGGCAGATTCTTGAACGCTCTTCGTGCCCTGACAGTACTGATCTTCCGGAAAGTCTCTTCCGGTAACCTGGTCAAATCTCTGATAACTTCGACCGCTTCCTCTCGTGAGCAGTTGAAGATGTCGGAGATGTATCTGACATCGGGAATCCGGTAAGGGTTCTTCAACGCTTCATTGATCACCCCGAAGACCTCTGACATCCCCTCGTTGCAGTACCCGGAGTAGATGACCATCGCCTTGGCGGCTTTCTGCATCTTGCCCAGACGATGCATTGCCTCGATATTGATCTCCGTTGCCGACGGCTTGGTTTCATGTTCGTTGAGGAAATCCGTCTCGATCTCCCCCACGATGCGCCGCAGCTCCAGATTTCTGGCGAGTTCGCGCTCCTCTTGCGCCGTCAGCAACTCGACCCGACCGATCTCGCGCAGATACATTCGGACCGGATCGTCAGTCAGATCGACGTCGGCAATCGTGTTTTCGATACCTATGACCTCGGCGCGCTGTTTTGCTCCAGTCGCCGAGCCATCCCAACTGTCAAGATCCGAGATCGTGTTCGACGGAGAAGACGTCGATAGCAATGCATCCGCCGGGCTGTCGTTGCCACCTAGACGGTCGCCATCTTCTTCGTCATCTCCACCCAACATGCCGAAAGTAAGAGTGTCCCCTTCCTCCTCGTCTTCCAGTTCCTTGTCATCCTCATCGTCCTCGTCGCGTTCCGCCTCTACATCCTCGTAATCATCCTGACCTTCAACATCATCAGATTCATCCTCGACCTCTGGCGCGTGACGATCCACGGCCGCTTGTCGGGTGGTGCTTGGTGACCTTTCGCTAAATGGGAGATCGGCGTCGTCTTCGCTTACCACTTCGACAACCGCCGCATCATTTCTTGTCACGTGTTCTAGCCCGTCGCTCTCGTTAGACAATCTGAGCGCCTCCTAGTAGTTCGGCACCGCGTGTCGCGGGTTCGCCAGTTCTTTCATGGCGCGGTTGGTGTTCACCGCGCTTTTCACGTCATCTTCACGCATCAAATTCCCGTTCTCTTTAGCCAGTTGCACCTCCTTCTTCTTGGTCCGTTTAAGGTAATCCATGTGCGTTCTGTTCGCACAATATTCCGCGATCTGAATTATTGCCGCCTGATCCTCAATCACTTCGACCGAGGGCGAAAGCGCAACACTTTTCAAACGGTTCACCAGCGCCAACACTTCATCGTCTCCGCCGAATCTGGCAACACACGCATCGGCGTTACCACCTACCTTTAGGCCTTCGAACACACGCATCCGTACAGGATCAGTGAAATATTGCGGCTTTACCTCTGCGACGTGATCGATTGCATACTCGTACTGGACCATGCAAGCGAGCAGGTCCAACTCCCAACTCGCTCGAGTTGCCGCCATCGGCATGGCGGAGCTGACGTTTCTCAATCGCCGCGTCTGATTCCTCCGACGCTGATCATTTTCTTGAGGCGATCCGGTGTCGCGCGTGACGCGACCCGCTCGCTTCCTGATCAGCACGTTCATCAGGTGGTCGATGTCGACATCCAAACGGTCCCCGAGGTCGGCAAGTAGGCGTTGGTCTCGAATTGTGCGCGGTGGGACACTCTCGAAATAAGGCTCAATATCATTCAATGCCGCATCCAAGCCAGCATCGCTACCAGTATCGTGGCTCCGGATACTCGCGCGTATCACGAACTCCATCACCTCATCAGCCTGGTCAATCGATGCAACCCACTCCGCGCTGTCGTTGCGTATCGCCTCATCCGGGTCTTTTGGTTCGCCGTGCTCCGACACTACTGGGCTGGCAACCCTGATGTCTATCTGAGACCGACGAGGGTTGGTTTGACTCGCTGAATGTCGTCCGAACTCCGAAATCGCTGTCCTCAAACCTCTCAACGTGGCCGCCTGTCCAGCTTCATCGGCGTCGAGACACAGGACCACCGACGACGGTTTGTCGGCATCGTCGGGAAGCACTACGGACAGGGTTTGCAACTGTTCCGCCGTCACTGCCGTCCCCATGCAGGCCACAACATTCTTGAAGCCTCGTTCCTGGGCCGCAATCACATCCATATAACCTTCAACGACGATCGCTCTGCCAGATGCCCTTATCGCATCTACCGACCAGTGAAGACCGTAGAGCAGCTTCGACTTGTTAAAGATCGAAGTCTCATGGGTATTGAGGTATTTGGGCTGAGCATCTCCCATCGCCCGCGCGCCGAACCCGACGATGTTGCCTCGTTGGTCGCGTATCGAAATAGTGATCCGGTTCGCGAACATGTCCCGCCATCCGCCGTCGTTTCCTCTAACCACCAGACCGGCTTCTACCGCCGCCTCCGCGTCCGCATCGACCGACCTCAGATATGCGAGTAACGAATTTACGCCCCCCGGAGCGAATCCGATCCCGCGTCGTCGGGCCGTCGTCGCGTCAATATCCCGCGACTCTAGGTAACTCAACGCCTCTGCGCCTTGAGCCCCTTCCAACTGACGGGAGAAGAATTGCTCGGCGATCAAATTGACGTCGTGGAGCGCAGAAGACTCGGTCCTGCGGCGATCATCGTCTTCCTGACTGCGAAAGTTGACATCGATTCCCGCCTTACCCGCCAGTTTTTCAAGCGCTTCCTTGAACTCGATACCATCCGCGCGCTTGACGAACTCAAACATGTCACCGCCGACGCCGCATGCGCCCCAGCACCGCCAACTGCCATGCTCTACAGATACGCTGAATGACGGCGTGCGCTCTTCGTGGAACGGACAGAGAGCCTTGGGCGTGCGGGAAGTGGGATTGTCGAGGGCAATGTAGTCAGAGACGACATCAACAATGGTCAGTCGAGATTTGACTTCGTCGACTAAGGTCATCTGCTCTCCCTTCCAGTGTTGGACTGGTTGCCGACACCTACCATTGCCCTATCACCGAAGTTGTTGGCCACAGGCCTGCATAAGGTGACACGACGCCCGAAAACGCCTAGGACGTACGGAAGTATAAACGAGAATCCGACGGATTCAACACCTCCAAGGTATTCGCGGAAAAAGAGAGTTTTCGCGTGATTTTGGGACGTTTCAGTGTGGAGGTGGGAGGGTGACCCTGCCTTGATAGAGCCCCTCGGCACTGCCGGGCGAGATTCGTTCTAGCGCCATCACCGCAAAGGAATCAGTCATCCCGCTCACAAAATCCGCCGCCGCGTATTCCGGCTCCATCGATATCACGCGCATCCACTCCGGGATGTCATTACCGTGCTTCGTGTAGTAATCATGCAGCATCGCTACGGCATCTCGGGCCCGGATGCCTTCGGGAGACGCCGATGTCGGATGATAGACACGTTCAAACATGAAGTTGCGCAACTGCGTAGTCACATCCCGCATCTCATCAGACATTCGAATCCAAGTCTGAATACCCGGATCACGCGACTCGCCCGTGCAGTCCCATGATGTATCGATCACATTGCAGACCATGGCATTCAGACGAGAAGAGTGTGCATCTCCCAACGCATCACGAACCTCGATAGGCACATCCCCGGTTTCAAGAATTCCATCTCTCTCCGCGTCTGCAAGATCATGAGCCAAGTACGCGATCGCATCAGATATCCGCACGATCTGCGCCTCCAAAGACATACCTGCCACCGCCTCGGGAACGATGAACTTTCCTTCCGGTTTCGAATGCCGGCGCACAGCGTCGACCACCTGATCAGTCAAATTCAAGCCCTGCCCATGTTTCTCAAGCAGTGTCAGGGTACGAACTCCTTGCCGAGCGTGAGTAAACCCATCCGGCAGCCGCTCATCAAGCACTCGCTCTCCGATATGGCCAAAGGGCGTATGGCCGACGTCGTGAGCCAATGCCGCCGCCTCGACAAGATCTTCATTCAGGTTGAGCGCCCTAGCGATAGTCCTCCCGACTTGCGCCACCTGCAAGACGTGAGTCATCCGCGTAGTGAAGTGGTCTCCTTGAGGATTCACCAACACCTGGCTCTTGTGCTTCAACCTTCGAAACGCGTTTGAGTGAATCACGCGGTCACGATCACGTTGGAACGCTGCCCGTACCGCTGAGGGCTCCTCGTCAACCCTCCGAGTTGCGTCCTTCGATTTCGTCGCAAATGGCGACAGCGACTCTTCTCGTTGCTCGATTCGTTCCCGAACGCCAGAGTGAATCGCTTTCGAGCTTGAAGTCATGCAACCGTGACGGTCTTTGCCAGATTCCTCGGACGATCAGGGTCGATTCCGCGGGCGAGAGCGGTGTGATACGCAAGTTGCTGCAATGGAATCGTCATTAGAAACGGTGAATGTTCTTCGTCTTCCGACGGGATCGGTATCAGTCCATCAGCTATCGCTTCCACCTCGATATCTCCCTCATGCGCCACAGCGATCACCTCACCGCTTCGACTCTGCACCTCGTAGATGCTGGTCAACATCTTCGTCCTCAACTCGCCATTTTTCGGCACTAGAGCGATTGTCGGTGTCGATGGCTCGATCAACGCGTTGATGCCATGCTTCATCTCAGACGCCGAGCAACCTTCCGCGTGAACGTACGCCGCCTCCTTCATCTTCAACGCACCCTCAAGAGCCACAGGATAAAGATCACCGCGCCCCAAGATGAGCATATTCGTCACACCATCGAACCGTTCGCGGGCAAGTGCTTCGATTTCCGCCTCCTGCCCAAGAGTGCGGTTAATCGCACCGGGCAGCGAGACTATCGATTCGATATGCCGATCAAACTCTGAATCGCTCAACCGATCGGCATCGCGCCCGAGCTGGAGTCCGATCATGTACAGCACAAGCATCGTGTTGATGAACGTCTTGGTAGCTGGCACAGCAACCTCCACACCCGATCCAATGTCGATAGCAACATCTGCTACCCGGGACGCTTCGCTGTGAACATTGGCAGTCACGACAGCTACGGTGCTTCCAACACTCTTCGCCTTCTCAATGGCGACCAGCGTGTCGTACGTTTCGCCCGACTGTGTGACCGCCACCAAAAGGTCCCGCTCGCCCATCACCGGATCGCGATCCGCCAACTCGCCCGCATACTCGATTGATGTAGGTATCCTAGCCAAACGCTCGATGCGCCGTGCCCCGGCCATCGCTGCAAAATGCGAGGTGCCCATCCCTGCCAGCACGATACGGTCCAATTTGGCCGGCAACATGTCAAGTTCAGGAATATCGATTCGCGTGTCGCTGAAGTCGACACGCCCGCGCATCGCGCCCTGCACAGCCGCCGCCTGCTCAGAGATCTCCTTGTGCATGAAGTGCGCATGTTCGTTGATCTCCGAGATGCGACTTCCAGCGAGTAACCTTACAGGTTCCTTTTCGACCACCTTTCCAGCCACATCTACGATCATGGCGTCATCCGGACTGATGCGAACCGCTTCGCAATGATCGATATGCGTCACCTCGTTCACGTCTCGTGGCATCGCCGCCGCGTTGCTGGCGAGAATCCAACCATCTCCAGATTCGCCTAGCATCAAGCTGCCTGCATACCCGATCCTGATCCCCACCACCGCGTCCGGCTCATCTGCCGAAATCGCCAAAATCACCGACAGTCCCTTCAACCGCCTGCTCGCCTTCTTCGTCGCAGAAAGCAGCGAATCCCCCGCTTCCATATGACGAGCAATCAGATGGGCGACAACTTCAGAGTCGGTATCGGACGTAAATTCAATCCCATCCGCCTCAAGCTTTGCACGCAACCTCCCGTGGTTTTCGATGATCCCGTTGTGAGCGATCGCTACCTTCCCGTCATAGCTGAGATGAGGGTGCGCGTTAGTATCCGTCGGAGCACCATGAGTCGCCCAACGAGTATGACCAATCCCGGTCGTTGCTTGCCCGAACTGACCGTTGATCGTCTCTTCTAGAGCGGAAACTCGACCTGCGCGCTTGATCGTCGTGATCCCGTTACCATTGATTGCCGCGATGCCCGCGCTGTCATACCCGCGATACTCCAGATCGTGAAGCGCAGACAGTAGAAACGTCTTCGCATCACCGTAACCGGCGAACCCTACGATCCCACACATACCGTCCCCTACACCGACTTTCTGCGTGTTTCCGCGCTCAATGTCGTCTCGGTGCGTGAACCGTTCACACCAAGCGGAAGTGGAGATTCCACCGCGCTGGTAAATTCAAAGTTTGCTGGAGTTTTGTCGGAAAATATCCCCCGACGCTCCTCCGGCAGCTGCATAGCCAGTCTTGTCATTAATTCTTGTGTGGCTCTTTCAAGTTCACTGCGCCCCGACACATCTTGGTCGATTCTGAACGGCTCACCAACCGACATCTTGATCTTCGCTATAGGCATCAATACCTTCAGGATATTCTGCAGATTGTCAGTTCCATAAAACCCGATCGGAATGACCGTCGCACCGGTATGAGCTGCAACGAGGGCAGTACCAACTTCCCCCTTCTTCAAGCCCTCCATGTTCCGGCTGCGAGTACCTTCTGGGAACATCACAACGGCTCGGTCATCCTCCAGCATCGAGCGCGCCCATCGCAACGCGTGTAAATCCGCCGAATACCGACTCACCGGATAGGCGCCCCAGCCCTTAAGCAAGAACGTGAACAGAGGGTTGCTGAACAGTTCGCGTTTTGCCAGAAAAAGGGCACGCCGCGGAAGCACGGACGCCACTATCGGCGGGTCCAGATTGGCAAGGTGGTTGCAAACATAAATCACAGGACCGCCCACTGCCAATCGCTCGCGGTTCTTCACCTCGATATCAGCAAACATCGCCAGCGTCCCCCGGAACGCCGTGTTGCAGAACGGAAAGAACCATTGTTTGTTCGCCTTCACCCTACCTCCAGTCCCACGATTTTCCCTTCCGAGGAGAAAGTCTCGCTATCGTTAATCATCGACAAGATCTTCTCGACCGCCTCTGCCGCAGTCAGATCACCGTTATCGACGATCTTTGCATCTTCCGCTGGTCGCAACGGCGAGTCGGTCCGGTTCGAGTCGATCTCGTCACGCCTTTGAATTGACCTGAGCACATCCTCGTATTCTTGACGATCGATATTACCCTCATCATCCTCAGCCCTACGCCGGGCCCTGACTTCCGCCGATGTCACCAGGAATATCTTCAAAGATGCGTCCGTGAGTACCACCGTCCCGATGTCGCGGCCAGCCATAACAATCGGACCGCTATCCGCAACGGCTCGTTGCTGCCGCACCAACGCCCTACGGACCTCAGGGATCGCAGAAACTTGTGAGACAGCCTGATTAATCCGCTCAGCATGTAGAACGTCGGTCAAGTCCTCGCCATCCACAACCAGCCGCCAATCTCTTTTCCCCTGGTGAATAACCTCGAATTTCACCGAATCGGCAATCCTAGCCAACGTGCCTACATCATCGAGCGAGACCGATCTCCTCAAAGCGATAAGCGTCACAGCCCGGTACATCAAACCAGTATCAAGAAATCCAAACCCCAATCGTTCGGCGATCATCTTGCCTATGGTGGTTTTCCCCGAAGCTGACGGCCCGTCCAACGCGATCCGCTTTCGTGCGTGTTCTGTTGGAAGGTTCATTCGCTGAGGACATGTTCTCGCCTTCCACACTTTCCGTCCCAAACCGCCCTGCAACGTCGTGATTCGGTCGAGGCGACAAACTTATCATTCGATTATAGACAGCGTGGACGAAGTGCGCGTTTACCACTGTGTCGGGCGCGCTTTTGAGACGAGATTTGACAACATCCCCACGCGATTCGCCGATCCTTGGCGTTCGGTCAACACCCACCTATCGATGAGCAGTCTAGATGGCATATTCATACTCACAATCGCGCTTTTGGCATTTTGGGGATTCCGCACAGGAGTATTTGGCACCGCGATCTGGCTTGTCGCGGCCTTAGGAACGATCTTCCTCAGTGCACAGATCGTAAGTCGCGTTATCCCGCTCCTCGGCCTCCCTAACAACTACTTCTCGATTGCCACGTCATTCGCTTACGTGCTCTTTTCGGCCGCGGTCTTCACAATAGCGCGATGGATATCGACGTCCGTCCGATTGGTAATCGATTTCACGCCGTTGAAGTGGATCAACGGTATCGGCGGAGCACTGCTAGGTGCCGTGATGGGCCTCTTGGTAGTCGCCGCCATGATCGCCGGACTCGCGGTATTTACATACGTCGTACCCGAAGGCAGTCTCGAATTCGGCGGTGTCTCATACGCAGACTCGTACTCGGGAATCTACATCAGCCACCCTCCCCGCTCATGGCTGCACGATCAACTCACTCATTCCATCGTCGTCGAAGCATTCTCCCTCTTGCCAGCCTTCATCCTCCCCTTCGCTCCACGCGAAATCGGCATTGCCGTCGAGGTGCTGTTCTCCAACGTCCGGTGACGCCCACTCGGATTCAATATCGCAACCCAATCGCGAATGTTGGCAACGCCCAACATCAACCGCTATAAAATATGGGCATTGTGAGTGACTACGCGTTAGTGCTGATACGTTCGAGGGTTTTGGTGCTCAACCAGAACTATCAGCCCCTCAACATCTGCGACGTGCGCCGCGCCGTTTCACTACTTGGCAAAGGAAAAGCCGAAACGGTTCAATGCGGTGTCGAATACATCCACTCCGTTTCCAGGATGTTCGAACGCCCCGAGATCATACGCCTCGTCTACATGGTCCGCAAACCCCTTCACCGCCGCAAACTCTCGCGCCGAGAGGTCTTCCTGCGCGACGGCAACTCATGCCAGTACTGCGGCACTCGAAGCGCCAACATGACCCTCGATCACGTCATCCCTCGATGCAAGGGCGGCCAGCACACATGGGAAAACGTCGTAACTGCTTGCCAGCGATGCAACCACCGCAAAGCAGGTTCCACACCCCGCGAAGCCGGCATGAAGTTGCGAAGGGAACCGATGGAACCCCGACCAAACCCCTATGCAGGCTTCAGCGCCGACCGCGTTGACCCCGCATGGCTCCCATTCATGCCTTGGCTGGCAAAACAGCCCTTGCCTACCGCAGCGGGTTAGTTCTCCACACCGTTTTGATGGTTCGTCAACTCGAGCATCCTGTTGACGAACGAGTTGACGATGTCGCGATGCTCTTCTACTTCTTCCTCGTCCATGAACCCGTGATAGAAATTCGCGTGCAACATCTCGGCACTGGAAAACAGGCCTCTCAACGTAGTGTCGTTGAAATCCTCAGCGAATGATCTGACAGATCTGATCATCTCTTTGTGGCCTGACTGCTTGATCCCCCGGCGATGCATTTTGGCAATCACGACGTGAGATGCCGCACCCCAAAGTTTCTCCGAGGCTTGAAAAATATCTCCCTCAGTGAGTTCCTTGTCAGCGTCGACAAGGAACTGTTGGGCAAGTAGTTCGTGCTCAGTAGCCAACATACCTATCATTCACCGTTTGCTTGATAAATTATGGCCCGGTGATCGGCACCGCGTTTATCACTTTATCCTAACCCCCGGCAACTCCAACATCATCCCATCAAACGCCAACTGAGGGTACGCGTTGACCATCAACGCGTCTCGCGTTTTCTCAATCACCGACGCAGCTCGAGCAACATCATCTACCGTCAACGCCTGCGACAACCGATCCAACCCCTCCACCCGGTCATCGAACAACACGTGCTCACGCAAACCGTTCTGGATCATCGCAATATCCCGGACGATCTCCAGCCAACGTGCTAACTCATCCAAGGCCAACCCGCGATCGCTTCTAAA
This sequence comes from uncultured Dehalococcoidales bacterium, assembly GCA_964564575.1. Taxonomy (GTDB): domain Bacteria; phylum Chloroflexota; class Dehalococcoidia; order Lucifugimonadales; family Lucifugimonadaceae; genus Bin127. The sequence continues at coordinate 13,021 of CAZMBB010000005.1, read as the reverse complement.
CTGACGCGCCATCTGCGCCGAATAGTCGAAGCGATCCGCCAAATCGAACCCAAACACGTCGAGTATCCGGGCCGCCGATTGTCTTCGAGCATCCAACAGCGACGGATCATCTATCGCCGCGATCGCCCAGCCCGGCGCGCCCATCGACATCTTCGCCAACACCTGCGCTTCGTCACTATCCAATCCGAAACGAGCAGCCAACGCATCCGCGACCACTTCACGCGGCACTGACCGCAACCTGACCAAATGACAACGAGACACTATCGTTTCAGGCAGCAGCTCTACCGCAGGTGACGTGAGGAAAATATGCACATTTTCAGGCGGTTCCTCCAAAGTCTTCAGCAACGCATTCGCCGCATCCGGCGACATCCGATTCGCATCGTCGATGATGAAGATCTTGACCTTGCCCTCGTAAGGCTGCAACAAAGCGTCCGACTGAAGGTCCTTTATCAGATCGATCCCGATCATCACCCGTCGTTTCGCCGCCTCAGCATCCGCATCCTTCGAAGTCTGCGTCGCCGATGTAATCACCTGCACATCCGCGAAATTCGACCGCGATATCCGATCACACGCCGAGCATTGGCCGCATGGGATCTCCGGCGCCAGTTCCGCCCAGCCCGATGCCGCAACATCCGCCGCGTTGCAATTCAGCGCACGAGCAAAATCAAGCGCCAGAGTCCGCTTGCCAACTCGATTTGGCCCGACGAACAGGTAGGCGTGTGAAACCCGCCCCTGATCAATTGCACCGCTCAGCAGCTTGATCGCGGCGGAATTGCCGATCGTGTCCCACTTCCCAGACGCTCCAACTTCCTGCGACGTCCCGAGCATCACTCGTATATCGCCGTCGCCAGAAGGTCCGCGTACGTCTCCCTACGTCGAATCAACCGCACATCCGACTGCTCGGTAACCATCACGATCGCCGGCCGCGTCTGAAGGTTATAGTTGCTCGCCATCGGCACACAGTAAGCACCTGATGCCGGCAACGCCAACAAGTCGCCCGGCTTCACATCCGGCAACTTCACATCCTTCGCCAACACATCCCCAGATTCGCAGAACTTCCCAGCGATCGTCGCAGTTCCCTTGAACTCGCCACAAGGATCATCAGCAGACATCACCTCGTACTCCGCCTCGTACAGCGCAGGGCGAATATTGTCTCCCATCCCACCGTCAACGCTGACATAGGTGCGGACTCCCGGAATACGCTTGATCCCGCCGACGGTGTACACGGCGACACCAGCACGTCCCACGATTGAACGCCCCGGCTCAATCGTCATCCGTGGCTCATCCAACCCATACTTCGTGCACGCGGCCCTCAGCGAATTCGCGATCGTCTCCGCATACTCCTCTATCGACGGCGGCAACTTCGACCTCAGGTACCCGATCGCCATCCCGCCTCCCGGGCTGAACTCCTGCATATCAAGCCTATGGACATACTTCATTCGAGCAGCGAACGCGCAAACGTATTCGATCGCCTCGTCGTACGGCTCCAACTCGAAAAGGGGAGAACCAAGGTGGAAGTGCAGACCTTTCACATCAAGATTCGGTTGCGACAACGCAGCATCCACCGCCTTCTCCGCATCACCCGTCTCTATCGAGAACCCGAACTTCGAATCCAGAATCCCGGTGCTCGTCAAGCGATGAGTATGCGGATCGATGCTCGGCGACAAACGCAGATTCACTGCTTGGGTCTTGCCTAACGTTCCCGCGACCTCGTTCAACAACTCGATCTCATGGAACGAATCGATTGTGATCCGTCCTATCCCGACATCAACCGCCTCCATCAACTCCTGCCGAGTTTTATTGTTCCCGTGAAAGTTGATCTTCTCGACCGGAAAATCCGCCGCCAGCGCAAATGCCAACTCACCGCCCGTGACTACATCAATGTGCAACCCCTCTTCCTCGATCACCTTCAATACCGCCGGATTCGAGAACGCTTTAGTCGAGTACTCGATGTCGGTTTCTGGATAGAACTGCCTGAAATTCTCTACGAACTCGCGGCACATCCACCGAATCGTCGCCTCATCGTAGATGTAAAGCGGACTGCCAAACTCCTCCACGATCCCACGCACATCCCGACCTTGGATCGCCAAACGACCATCACTGTTTAGGGAAGCGGAGATTGGGAGCACATCGGCGAGAGGGAGATCGTTCATGGCGAGAGTTTTGGCTTAGCGACAACGCGGTTCACGGCAGGTCATGTAATCCATTTTGAGTTCACCCACCTGCAACGTCAAGGAAACCCCGAAAACTACCATTGATTAAAGCGCGCGAACTCGAACCCGAATCGCGTCAATCGAATGAAACTGACATCCTCAACATGAGCGAAAAAGTCCCACGGCTAACCGAACTCGCCAGTTGCGCTGGTTGAGCCGGAAAGCTTAGCCAAGGCGAACTCGCCCAGGTATTGGGCGGGCTGATCGATGGAGCCGCGTCAGACCCCGATCTGCTCGTAGGCTTCGAAAACGGTGACGACGCCGCAGTCTACCGTCTAAACGAACACGTCGCGCTCGTCCTCACCGTCGACTTCTTCGCACCCATAGTCGACGACCCATTCACCTACGGCGCAATCGCTGCCGCAAACGCAATGTCCGACGTCTACGCCGTCGGCGGACGACCCATCACCGCGCTAAACATCGCCGCCTTCCCTCGCACCCTCCCGTCAGACATCCCCGCTGAAATCCTGCGCGGAGGAGCATCCAAAATCGCAGAAGCAGGTGCAATCATCGTCGGCGGTCATACCGTAGACGACACCGAACCAAAATACGGCCTATCCGTCGTTGGTATCGTCGAACCCGGCAAACAAATCCAAAACTCAACCGCAAAACCCGGCGACGCCCTAGTCCTCACCAAACCCTTGGGCACTGGCGTCATCACCACCGCCCTCAAAAACGGCAGGAAACTCGGAGACGCATTAGACGTCGCCACCGACTCAATGCTCCGTCTAAACCGACACGCCGCCGAAGCAATGGTTATCGCGAGCGCCAACGCCGCAACTGACATCACGGGCTTCGGCATCATCGGCCACTTAATGACCATGATGAAGGCCAGCAACACCACCGCACACATCCGCCGTTCCGCTCTCCCTCTACTCCCCGGTGTCACCGAACTCCTCAACGACGGCATCGCCCCCGGCGGTACTCACCGCAATATCGAATCCTGTGCCGACAGCGTCAGGTGGCATGAATCTCTCACCGAAACCGACAAACTCCTGATGTGCGACCCTCAAACCTCCGGCGGTCTGCTGATCTCAATACCTGAGAACAGAGCAGACCTTCTCATCACCCAACTGAACTCCCGAGGCGTTACTGGAACCGTAGTCGGCGAAATCACCGAGTTCGATGGCAAAGCCGTTGAAGCCAATCCCTAACGAGACTGATCCCAGATCCGCGCCCTCTCCTCGGCCGGCAACTCGGCAATAGCCGTCCCTCCTGCCATCTCCTCTGCCCTCAACACACGCTCCCGCAACTCCGAACTCACCTTCAACAACGCCGTCTCCGCATCAACACCCTGCGCCTGAACCGATCGCACCGCAGCAGCCAAAAACTCCCCCGCTCTCAACTCAACGTCACGATCAGCCTCCCCCTCGGTACGTCCCACAAAACCATCCGAATCCGACCCCGACCCGACATCCAGCCCCGCACGCATCGCCCGTCGCTGCAAAACCGCCGACTGTGCCAACGCCGGCAGAGACTTGGGAATCGACGCCACTATCGACCTTACTCCGCCAGCCTCCTCACGCTTGATCCGTTCCCACCTATCCATAACGTCCTCGCCAGTATCGAGCTTCTCAGCATCCCCAAACACATGCGGATGCCTCCTTATCAACTTCTCCGCAACCCTCTGACACACCGAATCCGCATCAAAATCACCAGCTCGACGAGCAATATCCGCATGAAATACGACCTGTATCAACAGATCCCCAAGCTCCTCCTCTAAACCCTCAGCATCCCCCTTCTCTATCGCATCCAACGTCTCATACGCCTCCTCCAACAGGTTCGACCTCAACGACTGATGCGTCTGCTCCGCATCCCAAGGACAACCACCCGGATCCCTCAATGTTCGCACCGTCTCAACCAGGCGTCGATACGCGCAACACGCACCATCAGCATCTTGAACTTCACTTGTCATCCGTCACCTGCTCCATTGTCGGCAGTTCTCTCAGGTAGTATTCTCTAGTCATGATTTCGGAGATTAGGAATGCGCCTGCATTGCTCCGCTATGTAGACCGCGAAGCCGCTATCTGGCTCATTGCCCTGATCGTCCTCGCACTTGGCAACCCCGAATCCGATTTCCACTTCACGATATTCTGGCCATACTACGTCTGGGGAATCCAAAGCCCCGGCTACGGACTAGGCCACTCGATATCGTATCTCTTCCGAGGCGACGTAATCTCAGCATTCGAAACCCACATCCTGGGCATTCCAACAGTAGCAATTCTCCTCTGGCGAATCACCACTCTACAAACGAAGATGTTCAAGCTGAATAGGAGCAAAGCATCATGGCAAACGTAATGCAACTTCTTCCTGAGATTCCGCCCGGCGAGCAAGCCGCAATATCGGGAATAGTGCAGAACATCCCCGATGAATCTGGTCAGATGTTCGCAATGGCCTACCGTAGCCAGCGAAAAGACGAGACTACGATCTTGATCCTCACACTGATCGGCCTGGTCCTGATCGCAGGCATTCAGCGCTTCGTTCTTGGGCACATCGGAATGGGTATCCTGTACCTGCTCACCGCCGGCCTCTGTCTCATCGGCACGATCGTAGACGCGGTGAACCACAAGAAACTGGCAAGCGAATACAACGTGAAGATCGCCCACCAAATCGCGACCAACCTCAACGCAGGAATGCCTCCAGCGGCTCAATGATCGACACGAAATCCGTCAAGGCGGCGCGCGGTGGACAGCGAAACTAGATCGCGGATTTTCGACGTATCACGCTGGACGATGCTACCCCTAGGCATCATCTTCGCCGCCTGCCTCCCCATCTTCATCATCGCCATCAACGTCGGATACATCACACACTCCGACTGGCTATACACCTACAACTGGTGGCGCAACGGCATCCCCGACCGCACCGGTCTGCCGATCCACGAACTCGACTCCGCAGCCGACCAGATCAAAGACTACTTCCAAAACGACGCCGAACGACTCGACGTCAGAGTCAACACATCCCGCGGCACCGCCAGCCTCTTCGACGAGCGCGAAATCCTCCACATGATCGACGTGAAGGACCTGATGAAATACGTCTCCATCACCTCGGTCTGGACCGGCATCATCCTAGCCCTAACCACCGCCATTGGCCTTGCAATCCGACGCCGCCAATTCTGGGCATCCCTCTCCAGATGGCTCAGATACACCGCTCTCATCTGGGGCATCGCCATCGCCGCCATCATCATCATCGCCGTCATCGACTTCACATGGATCTTCACCCAGTTCCACCTTCTCAGCTTCGCCAACGACCTCTGGCAGCTAGACCCCTTCCGCCACTACCTCCTCCTCCTGTTCCCAGAGCGCTTCTTCCTAGAAGCCACCCTATTCATCGCCCTCCTGACCATCATCGAGTTCATCGGCCTATACGTCGGCTCTCGATTGATGGAAATCCGCTTCTCAAACCCTCAGTCATAAACGATATTCGAGACCACCTCGCACTCCGGGTCCCTACCCAATATCAACTCACGCCCGTCAAGAAATCCCAACTCCACCAAAAACACCTGCCCAACTACCTTAGCCCCCTGACCCTCAACCAGCTCCGCCGCCGCAACCGCCGTCCCCCCAGTCGCCAACAAGTCATCAATAATCACCACCCGCTGACCTCCCGATAACGCATCCGACCGAACCTCAACCGTCGAAGCCTCCGAATACTCCAACGAGTACTCCTTCTGCACAGTCGGAGGCGGTAACTTCCCACGCTTCCTCACCAAAACCAGCGGCAACCCCAACCGATCCACCACCGGCGACGCGAAGATAAACCCCCTCGCATCTATCGCCGTAACCGCATCCGGCGCCAACTCCTCGACCTGCGCCGCAAACCAATCTATCGCCGCACGAAACGCCTTCGGCTCCGCCATCAACGGCGTCAAATCCTTGAACTGAATCCCCGGCTGCGGATAGTCCGGAACATTCCGCACCCATTCCCTCAAGTCCTCACTCACTGCCCGTAAATCTCCGTCCCCGGATAGAAATCGCTCCACGCAAACCAGAACACATTCACCGCATGAACAGGCTCCAATCGCGTCCCCTGATAATCCCCGCTCCAAGCCTGACCATTCAACGGCAACCACTGCGAACCCGACGCCTCATCCACCATCCATCTCTTTGCCACACCATCGACCTCATCCTCGACCAGCAACGAAAACTCCAAAACCTCCTCATCTACAACCCTTGAATACGCCAACGCCGTAGTCGTCTGCGAGTCGTAGTAAATCACCACCGGCTCCCCATTCACCTCAGTATTCACAACCTCCGCCTCCTGCAACGCAACATGCGGAAACGCTACCGCCCCGTCATCAAACCCCAACCCAAGCACCAGCTCCTTTCCATACAACCGCTCATCCCGGTTCGTCTCCCCAATCACACCCGCATCCCCGCGCATGTAATACGTCGTGTACGGATCCACGCTCGACTGCCCCTTCAACAACGCCTTAGTCTCCGGGAACCTCGCCTTCCACTCAGCCCAGGTAGTCAACACCAAAGGCACATTCTCCAGCTTCACACCCTTGAACTCGCCATCGATACCCTCCGAGAGAAAATGACTCCACAGCGAACGCGTCTGCCGGTCATACATGATCAACGCATTCATCGTCAGCTTCCCCGACACCCCGAACGTTAGCTCCTGCCCGTTTACAACTCTGGAATACCCGATCCCAGTGAAGCAGAGCGGTCACCAAGTGACCGCGATCGGTTTGCCCCCCACAACATCATTCACAATCTCATGGCTGCTCAGCAACGGCACCGAATACGCCCGAGCATCCCCATCTATCTCGACGCCAAGCACCAGCTCGTGGTCCTTGTAAAACATATTCGCCTTCTCAAGATCAGGGAAGAAACCAGGATTATCTATCGCCGGTATGCCATCGAATGGCAGCAAAGTTACGATGTCTAAGTCGCGTTCAGGAGCCACCGCCGCAACAGGCGCTTCTGTTGCCGCCGGCGCTTCCGTAGGCTCAGGCGCACTCGTCGCGGTTGGCACCTCAGGTTCCGATGTCGGAGTATCCAGTGGGGGAGAGACACTCGTGGCAGTTGGCTCCATCTCCCGTGCTACAGTAGCAACCCCCGCATCATCACTTCCACATGCCACTAAAACAACCGCAAGCACACCAACGACCAACGCAATTTGAACTTTGCGGAAGGCATTCATTTCTCTACATTTCCACAGCCGCGCCCTGCGCCTTCCCACAACTACCATCCACACACCTTGCAGTCCCGCCGCTGTGATTATGATACGCATTAGAGACCCTTCAAGGATTGCAGCAACACCACATCCAACTCTTCCCAGAGGCGCAACATCCACCTCACACGCATAAAACTCAGCGGTTTCCGCAACCATCTCGATACCGACATCAACCTCTCACCCGGCCTCGTCGTCTTCACTGGCGCTAACGGACACGGCAAGAGCGGACTGCTCGAAGCCGTCCACATGCTATCCGTCGGTAAATCCCTACGCGCCAGCAACGACCGCGAAATCGTCAACCACGGAATCGCACGAGACGGCGGACACGTTCAAGCCCTCGGCGTCTTCAACAGCGGACCCGAATCCGTCCGCGCACAATTCGACCTCCAAATCGCCCCGAGCACCACCGAAAACTTCAGCCGCCTGAACGTCAAATCCAAAGAATGGCGCATCAACGGCATCAAAGTCCCTCCCGTCGAATTCGTCGGACGCGCCAACGTCGTCATTTTCGAAGCCGCCGACCTCCAACTCGCTCTCGGCGCTGCAACCGTCCGACGTCGCTATCTCGACATACTCATCGGACAATTCGACACCGAATACGTCCAAACCCTCCTACGCCTCAACCGAGTCCGATCCAGCCGGAACGCCCTCCTTAGAGGCACCTTCGAAGTCCAAGACTTCGAGGAAGAGATAGCCTTCTGGGACTCCCGATTCTGCGAAGAAAGCGCAAAGATCATCCAGACCCGCAGAGAAGTCATGGAACTCCTCCAATCAAGAGCCGCTCCCGTCCATTCCGAACTCAGCGAAGGCGAAACTCTACACCTAACTTACCTGCCAAATCTAGGCTCCGCCGCACGATCCGCCGAATCCAACTCCCTCTCCGGCACCGACCTCCGCAACCACATCTACACCTCTCTTATGGCATCCAAACGCAAAGAACAATCCGCCAACCACATGGTCATCGGCCCCCACTTGGACGACTTCCGCATCGACATCGCCAACGCCCCTTCCCGACGCTACGCCTCACGAGGCCAAGCACGCACCGCAGCCCTCTCCCTACGACTAGCCGAAGCATCCCTAGTCTCCGAATTCACAAAACGCGACCCCATAATCGCATTCGACGACGTCCTATCCGAAATGGACAGCCGACGCCGCTCAACCATCCTAGACCGCGCCGCCCAATACGAACAAACCCTCCTAACCGTCACCGACGACGCCCTAGTCGGACGCCAAAGACTACGCAACGCCCAAAACTTCCGAGTACTCCACGGAAACGTAACCCCATTCACATAACCATCACAACCCAAACTTTGTAAACTGCTTTCAGCAATTCACTAACTACCAACCCCATCCAACCGTGCCCAACCGAACCAAATACATCACCGCCGACCGAGTAGCAAACTCACAAATGAACGGTTGGCTCCACAACACCGCCGTCCGCATCGTCGAAAACAAAATCGACGACACCCTCCCCATCGACCAACTCCCATCAGACGCCGACGATAACTCAGAAATCATCCACCTCGGCGACGTCTCCCTCATCCCCGGCCTAGTCGACGCCCACTGCCACATGCACTGCAGCGCCACTGCCGACGCCCAAGCTCTCGCTCTCGCAGAAAAAGACGATATCCAGCGCCTGACCATGCGCGCCGTCTCCGCAATGCGAAAAGCCGTCCTCGCAGGAACAACCACCATCCGCGACATCGGCTCGCGCAACGAGGTGGCATTCGCCATTAAACAGGCCATCAATGACCGCGCAATCCCCGGCCCTCGACTCCTAGTCGCAGGCACCCCCATCACTATCACGGCTGGCCACTGCTGGTTCTTCGGGACACAGGCCGATACCGCTGATGATGTCGCCAAAGCCGTCCGTAACCAGGTCCGACAAGGCGCCGACGCCATCAAGATCATGTCCACCGGAGGCATGTTCACACCGACTGCGAACCCTCGGTTGCCTCAATATTCCGCCGAAGCTATCGCGGTTGCAGTTCGGGAGGCCGCCCGATCCGGCATCACCGTCGCCGCGCACTGTCTGTCTGCCGATGGAGTCAAGAACTGCGTCGAGGCGAATGTGCACAACCTCATCCACGCCCGGTGGTACTCGCAAGACCCGTCCAAGGGATTGGAGTTCGACTTAGACACCGCGAAGCGCATGGCGGACCAAGGCCAATGGGTAGACCCCACTATCGGCCATGGAATGCTCGGTGAAGAAGCAACCGCCAGAGGCGAAGCACCTCCACGATCGGTGCATTGGTCAGTAGCTAGTTCGGATGTCGACAACGAGGAACATTACGAAACCCTGAACCAGATGCGAGACCTAGGCGCACGGTTCACCAACGGCCTCGACATGGGCATGGCGCACGGAACACACGACCGCTCAGCCGCAAACGCATGGGCCGCCGTAGAACTCCTAGGTTGGGACAATTGGGACGCACTCAGAATGGCAACCATCGACACCGCCGAAGCCCTAGACCTAGACCAAGAAATCGGCTCCATAACCCCCGGCAAAACCGCCGACCTCGCAGCCTTCAACGGAAACCCCGCCAAAAACATCCGAGACATGGACCGAGCATCCACCGTAATCCAAAACGGCAACATCATCAAACTCAACAACGTCGCATTGGTGTGAACAAACCCAAGGTTCCCCCACTCGTGGGGGAAATGTCCGAAGGACAAAGGGGGAACACCAAAAACACACCCCCTCCTTCAGGAGGGGGCAGGGGGAGGCCCATTCAACACGCCACCATTGATACTTATGGAACTTATATCCCTGTGAATCCAACCAGAGAGGTTTGAGCTAACGAAACTGTACACGAGGTTATGCGACATGTAACTGCCACATCTGAGCCTATACCAAGGCTTGGTGTGTCGTCAGGATAGTTGCCTCTCATAGCTTGGCAGAAGCTAAAATATGTGGTAGCAAGGGTTAAGCGAAAGTTCGAAGTGAGACGAGACAAATGGCCACTGAACAACAAGATGTCGTCGCCGTGTTGGAGCAATTCGAGAAAGACCGTCGCTACATCGAATCGCATTGGGATGAGTTACTAGATCAACGCCTAGGTCAGTGGGTTGTTGTGTATGGAGAAGAGTTGGTGGGAGAAGGCCCAACGTTACCCGACGCCCTTGACGAGGCACGCCCGAAGTGCGCCATCGAAAATGCCGCAGTTGAGTTCATTACGGACGAACCCCGCAACATGCTTCTGTGAGTCTGATACGAGTCCAAGCCTTGGGGGTATGGCGGAACTCGCGATATAGAGATCGGCGTGAGAAGCTACGCCAAAGGATCTATCGAAAGAATCGAGTTAATCGAGTTACTTGAGGACACGGCGTAACCGCTCGATTCTGTAACATCTAGGTATGGTGTTGATCCGAGCGATTGGAGTCAGACCATGCGGCGGCGGGGGCGAATGTGTTGAAGTGGTAGCGCACATCGCCATTATGTTTGCCATACAACCTCGCCGCACCCCCTCCCCTTCGCTTTAGCGCAAGGGGACGCGAGCAAGCGAAGCGAGATCGCAGGGGATGCCCTCTCCCGCCCAGCGTGCGAGGGCTAGGATGAGGACCCGGGGTGGATGAGTGGACGCTCGCGATTTACCATTTTCAATCGAAATGATCATCGACGCCTTAACCCACATCCTCCCCCCTTACTTCAACGAACACCGCGACGAAGCTCTCGCCAGCGACCGAACCTTCGCCGAACTCTTCGCCAGCCCTAAAGCACGCATCGTCCAGGCCGAACACCTCCTCGAAGAGATGGAACGTTCAGAGGTCGACCGATCCGTCATCGCAGGCTTCGGATGGACCGACCAAGAGTTGGCTAGACGTTCCAACGACTATCTCTTGGAATGTGCATCCAAACATCCCGACATCCTCATTCCCCTCTGCAGCGTCAATCCCCTATGGCCCAACGACGCCGCACCCAGAGAAGCCGAACGCTGCCTGAACTTCGGCGCACGAGGCATCGGCGAACTACACGCCGACACTCAAGGTTGGGTCGATCTTCCCTACAACTGCTTGGACGACCTAATGTCCGTCGCCCGACAATACGTCGAAAACCGCAACAAAATCGCATTCGTCGTGATCCACGGCTCCGAACCTCTCGGACACACATACCCCGGCAAAGGCACAATGACCCCCGACCGCCTACTCCAGCTCGCCGCCAGATTCCCCGACAACTCCTTCATCTTCTCCCACTTCGGCGGCGGACTACCCATCTACGAACACATGCCCGAAGTCAAACCAGCCCTCGCTAACGTCGCTTTCGACACCGCCGCCGCTCCATTCCTATACGACCACGACATCTACGCCACAATCGAAAGCCTCGTCGGTGGAACCCGCATCTTCTTCGCCAGCGACTTCCCCCTAATCACCCAACGCCGCGCCCTGGAACACCTCCGGAACTCCGAACTGACTCTTTACAGACAGAAGATGATCTTAGAGGTCGCCGGTCAGTTGTATGATTTCTCTCGTTCTCCAAATACCCGCCCATAAGTCAAATCAAACCAAGGACTCCCACTCCCATGGCCCTCCTCCTAAACCGCTCCGACGTCCAAAAAGTCCTCACAATGCCAAAAGCCATCGACGCCGTCGAGGCAGCTTTCGGCGAACTCGCTAACGAAACCGCCGAGATGCCTCCCCGAACCGTCATGATCGACCCCGCAGTCGGCGGATGGATCGCATACATGCCCGCATACATCAAGACCAGCGGATCTCTAGGCATCAAAGCCGTAACCGTATACAAAGACAACCCAGCCAAATTCGACCTCCCAACAACCATCGGCACCATCCTCGTACAAGACAACAAGACCGGCGAAGTCGTCGCCGCAATGGACGGCGGATACCTCACCGCTGTCCGCACCGGTGCCGTCTCCGGCGTCGCCACTCGACACATGGCCCGTCCCGACTCCAAAGTCGGCGGCGTCCTCGGCGCAGGCGTTCAAGCCCGACAGCAAGCCATCGCCATCGCCGAAGCATCAAACATCCAAACAATCCTCACCTTCTCACTAGACGACGAAGAATCACGCCGAGAATTCGCCGAATGGGTAGCCGACCAGACCGGCCTAGATACCCGACTCGCCGAAAGCGGCGAAGCCCTATGCCGAGAGTCCGACATCGTAGCCCTTGCAACAACCGCCGCAAACCCCATCGTCAGCGCAGACTGGTGGAAACCCGGAGCTCACATCAACGCCATCGGGTCACACGCACCCGGCGTCCGAGAACTAGACACCGCAACCATCCAACGAGCCCGCATAATCTGCGACCAGCTAGAAGCCTGCAAAGCTGAAGCCGGAGACCTCCAAATACCCGTTGAAGACGGCGACTACTCATGGTCCGACATCGCCGGAAACCTAGGCGACGTAGTAAACGGCACAACCCCAGGCCGAACCTCCAACACCGAAATCACCCTTTTCAAATCCGTAGGCCTAGCAATCCAAGACATCTCCTGCGCAACCCTCGTCTACAACGAAGCCCAAGCCAACAAAATAGGCCAAAACTTCAACTTCTCCGCATAACCCCTTCGAGAACTAACAAGAGGGCAGAGTTTCGTAGGGGCCGTTCGAGAACGGCCCGGGGCGGACGTGCGGTCGGGTTTCCCCCGCTCGCGGGGGAAATGTCCGAAGGACAAAGGG
>CAZMBB010000004.1:17215-75381 GCA_964564575.1 uncultured Dehalococcoidales bacterium | reverse complement strand
GGACGATCTTCAACAATCCGCTGCACGAGTACACGAAGGCGTTGATCAACTCGGTGCCGAAGCTCGAGGAGAAGACGGGTCGGTTGCCGCAGATCGAGGGTCAGCCGCCGTTGCTCTACAACTTGCCTGAGGGCGATGCTTTTGCGCCGCGATCTCCGCTCGAGTACAAGGAAGAGGATGCGATGATTCGGCCAGACCTGGTGGAGGTTGCGCCGGGGCATTTCGTGCAACTCACTAGATCCTCAGTAGCGGACTTTGACAAGTACAAGCACCTCGTTTCTTACGGATGATCCCGGCCTGCGCCGGGATGACGGGCGAGACGAAAGATCTCAGTAACTGATTCAAGAGGTAATCGATAGATGGCAACAGATACAGCGACCCCAACAGTGATCGAGGATGCGCCTGGTGCGTCGAATCCGCCGGACACGATTTTGCAGGTAAGGCACCTGCGGAAGTGGTTCGATGTCGGAGGTCGATTCTTGGGCATCGGTCAGCGGAGCTGGTTGAAGGCGATTGACGATGTCAGCTTTGATGTTCGCCAAGGCAGGACCTTCGGACTGGTTGGAGAGTCGGGTTGCGGGAAGACGACGACGTTGAAGGTGATCTTGGGCTTGGAAGAGCCGACTGAGGGTCACATCTACTGGCAGGGCGAGGATGTTGCGACGATGACCCGTGCTGGTCGTCGAGAGTTTCGACGGTCGGTGCAGGCAGTGTTCCAAGACCCTTGGTCGTCGTTGAACCCTCGGATGAGGGTGCAGGCGATCGTGGGCGAGCCGCTTGAGATAGCGACGACGATGTCTCGTCAGCAGATTCGCGACCGTGTCGGTGATCTGTTGGTTGAGGTGGGATTGAACCCGTATCAGATGAACCTGTACCCGCACGAATTCTCGGGCGGTCAGCGACAGCGTATCGGAATTGCACGTGCGTTGGCGTTGAACCCTGAGTTGATCTGCTTGGACGAGCCGGTGTCGGCGCTTGACGTGTCGATTCGTGCTCAGATCATGAACCTCTTGGTCGACCTGCAGAACGAGCACGGTTTGGCGTATCTGCTGGTTGCTCACAACTTGGCGACGGTTCGGTACATGTGCCACGAGATGGCGGTGATGTATCTGGGCGTCGTGCAGGAGATGGGTGACACCGAGGCGATCTTCAACAACCCGTTGCACCTTTACACGAACGCGTTGATCTCGGCGGCGTTGCCGTCGCACCCGGACATCACTCGTGACGAGATTATTCTTCCGGGTGAGGTTGTTTCCCCGATCGACCCGCCGCCGGGTGATGTGTTCATGACCCGCACGCCGATTGAGGTTGATCAGTCGCACCAGTATGCGAAAGAGCGTCCTCCGTTGATCGAGATGGAGCCGGACCACTGGGTGGTTGAGACACCTTGGAGTCTGGCAACGGATGAGGCCTTGCAGGCTTCGATCTACGACGAAGAGGCTGAGATCCGAGCTAGCGAAGAGGAACGGCGACGGCTGGCGGCTAGCAACTGATAGGCTGCTAAGGTTTTTGCCTACAGAAAAGGGGCGTGTGCGGAACCTCGCACACGCCCCTGATTTTTTTTGTTTTGAGTTGGATTTGACTGGTTTTTTGATGGCTACCCGTCCATGAAACGTTTCCGTTACTGAAATTGAGTTCCGATCGGTTAGCGTATTGGCATCAATGGCGATCGGACCAATTTCCCGGGAGGTCTGGCGTGCGCCAAGAACGGTCTGGTCGCCAGTTCTCCCACCCGTCCGAGAATGGGCTCCCTCGATTTTCAATCGTGGCAACCATTATGTTTGCTGCGTCACGAATGCTCGTTTCCTGATCATCACTAAAGAAACGACGGGTGACGAGTTCATCGAACTCATCAACATCCTTCCACGCCCAAGACAAATCTGGTTGCACAACGACATCCAGCACGAAATCGTGTATTTCGACGCCGCTACGTACCCGGCGCAACGGAGATTGGAAATTGACGTACCAGAATTTAAATTCCCATTCCGGAGACCAGAACAACCAAACCGAGTACCATGCGTCGGGCGGAGTGATGGTCAGCACATGGTTATGCGAAGAAACTGCTTCCCGGAATTCACCTGCGAGCGGATCGAGCGCTCCAATGTATAAATCGATCCGATCGCTCAGTTCGAGAGCGTTGCGATTCTCTATCCCTCGCGTCACGATACGAGCATGAGGATGCGAGTACAGCGCTAAATGGCGCGAGCTGTCTTCGACCACTGTTACTGGTCGTGCCGTGCCGATCCCTTCGCCCCACATCTCGTATTGAACTATCTGTTCCCCTGATTTCCAATTCATGTCGTGGACCAAATCATGGGAACCTAAGCGAAAAATGTGCGCTGGTGCGAGATCACGGGAGGGCGCGCATCGGCGACGACCATCGCTTTCACCAGTTGACAAAGGATTGGAAAACGCGATGGCTCCCAGGCCAGGATTCGAACCTGGATTAGAGGATTCAAAGTCCTCTGTCCTACCATTAGACGACCTGGGAACGGGCCTAGATTCAAGGATATATTCCGCTTTGATTTGCCAATTCAATGGCTTTGGTGAGGGTATCGGCGGGTTGGTTGGCTGATGCGGGTTCAGCGATGCTTGGGTTGGTGCTGATCAGGAGTTTTGTGTCGGGTAAGGAGGATCGTAGATTGGCGGCGAATTCAATGGGTTGGGAATGGTCAAGTGAGATGAGGGTCGTGTCGCCGATTCTGAGGGTGGTTATGTCGCCGTCTTCGGATGTTGTTTTGATGTGTGCGTTGCGGCGTGTGATGGCGTTTGGTGCGGATCGTATTGCTTGGGTTGCAAGTAGGATGCCGAAGGCTTGGGCGTCGGAAGAAGCGCGATCGGGGTGAGAGATGCTGGGGTTGCCGTCCCACCAGTCGAAGGGTCGGATGTCTTCGGTTGCGCCTTGGATGAAGATGGCGTTGCGGATGCCTGCGTTTTCTAGGGCGGAGGAGGCTACGCCGGGGAAGTCGGCGATCCATGATTGTGTGTTGCCGACGATTGTGGCGGGGCAGGCGAAGTTGTAGAGGAGGCTGGCTATGGTGTCATCAGAGGATTGGATGACGGTTATTTGCAGGGCTTCGCGTTCGGTTTCTAGGTTTTCGGGTTGATTGGGTTTGGCGAAGCAACTTAGGTTGGGTAGGTTCGTTGAGATCGTGCCAATTGCGGCGGCTTGGAGTGAGAGAGCAGCTTCGAGGGTGGTTCCTGCGATGATGTCAGGGAGGTACGCGATGTAGTTGCGGTATTTGGTCGGAAGGTCGGTTTCGCGTCGCCATAGCGGGGGAGATGTGCCGTTTCCTGTGGACAGGATGATGACGTTCTGTTGTGGAATGTGGCAGGTGTCGGCGATGGCTTGAGTGAGACGGTGTTTGAGCCAATCGGCGATACTCCATACGTCGAGGGAAACGATGGCAACGGTTTCGCCGTATGACTTTAGGACGACGGATCGTGCGTATAGATCGTGGTCGATGCTTTGAGCGGGTCGATCCGAGAACTCAGGGCCGGAGATGTCGAAACCGATAGGTGGTGTGATCGCTGATTGAGCGACGCCGGCGTGTAGGAGGTTGTCGACGGTTGTATCGATAGTTTCTGAGGTCAATTGCTGTGTGCTTCGACGTTGAATAGTTAGGCTGTAGCCCTCACCCTAACCCTCTCCTGTCAAACGGGAGAGGGGAAACAGGATGCTTGGATAAGATTGATTGTGCAATCTGGAGCGAGGAAAGCGGGAAATTGGAGACTAATCGAGCGGTGAGCATGTCGTCTGCAACGTCGTACCGGCACCTGTTGGAGGTGAGAAATCTTGAGACGCAGTTCCATACCAACTTCGGTGTGATTCGGGCTGTGGATGGTGTCGATCTCCATATCGACGAGGGAGAGACGGTGGGATTGGTGGGAGAGTCGGGATGTGGGAAGAGTGTTGCGGCGCTTTCGATAGTGCGGTTGGTGCCGGATCCACCGGGGCGGATTGTGAATGGGGAGATTTTGTTCGAGGGTCAGGACCTTTTGCGATTGAGTATGAGAGAGATGCGGCATGTGAGGGGCGGGAAGATCGGGATCATCTTTCAAGAGCCGTTGACATCGTTGAACCCAGTGTTGTCGATTGAGAGACAGATCGTGGAGCCTTTGCAGGAGCATTTGGGTATGACGCGTCAGCAGGCGTCATCGAGGGCTCAGGAGTTGCTGGACATGGTGGGAATACCTGATCCGTCGGCGCGGATGCGGGACTATCCACACATGATGAGCGGGGGACAGAGGCAACGGATCATGATCGCGATCGCGTTGAGCTGCAATCCGAGGTTGTTGATTGCGGATGAGGCTACGACGGCGTTGGATGTGACGATTCAGGCTCAGATATTGGAGTTGATGAAGGAGTTGACGGAGCGGTTAGGGACGGCGTTGCTGATGATCACGCATAACTTGGGCGTGGTCGCGAGATATGCGGACCGTGTGTGTGTGATGTATGCGGGGAAGATACGGGAGATGGCGCCATCGGAGGAGCTATACGGCAATCCGAGGCATCCGTATACGTTGGGATTGTTGGGTGCAGTGCCTCGTTTGGATGCGCGTAGGGAGTCGGGCAAGCTGACGCAGATACCGGGAGAGGTGCCTGATCCGACGATGTTGCCGGGTGGGTGTGCTTTTCATCCTCGGTGTGACTATGCGGTGGCGTTGTGTGGTGTGGAGGATCCTAGGGTTGAGGAGGTTGGAGAGGGGCATGGGGTTGCGTGTTGGGAGTGGGAGGGGGTGGGGAAATCTCGCGTAGTATCTTGATGTGGAACGAACTGTGAACTGATACTTCGATCGATGAATCTAGACGAACTCAACGCCATCATTGGTAACGTCCGCGATGTGGTAGAAACTCTGCGGGTTGTACGAACGCGAATCGAGAACAACGCTTCGACGTACAACAGAAACGAGACCAATACCAGAAACGGGTTGATAAATCCGGTACTAGAAGGACTGGGTTGGGACGTTACCGATCCTGCAATGGTTTTGGCAGAACACCCGATGGGCGGTGGTCGGGTTGACTATGCGCTCAAGGTCAATGAAGCACCGATGGCGGTCGTTGAAGCTAAACACCTCGGCAGTCGGCTTGGTGCTGACGTAACGGCGCAGGTGCTCAATTACATCTCCGATGACCCAACGGTCAAATACGCGATCGCAACCAACGGGAATTATTGGCAAATGCAGATCAGAGGCGAGCGGAAACTCACGGTGGATCGGGTTTTGACCGACGCGCAAGAATACGAAACTGCCTTGGAACTCATGAAGATTTCGAGACAAGTGTTAATTGACAGTATGGATTCTGGGACTGGTGATCGAACTGTCGAAGACAGATCCAGCACCGGGAATTCGTCCTATGAAGATGTGAATCCCGAAGTGATGCAATCTGGAGCGGGCCACGACGGATGGGTTGTATTTGATCAGTTGGAATTTAAAGGCAAATCACCGGATTGCATGATGCTCCCGGATGGCAAACAAATCCCGACACGATCTTGGAAAGCCATCTGGTTGACTTTGGCGGAATGGATTACTGATCGACACCGGTTCGAAGGCGAGATTCTCTTCGGCAAAAATCCGAAATACATGGCTGTACGGACTGAAAACGTCGGGTTTTGGCCAGGCTTCGGCGAACAATTGCCCAACGGTTATTGGGTTATCGGCGGCACCCTCAACACAAGCAACGTAAGACGTTGTACAAGAGCGTTGCTTGATCATTGCGGTTATAACCGAAATGCGGTTAAGTTCAGAATCAATTGATCTGCGCGCTTGACTACTGATCTCGAATTCGCTTCGGACCGTAATGGAGTTTAGTAACCGAACTGCATAAGCTAATGGAATGAAGCTAGCTCCACACAAATCCAACACCGCCCAAGCCACCGCCGTCGCAACTGCGCCGGATAGGGTTGGCGCGTTGGCGTCGGTAGGTGAGTTGGCTGTGGCGAATTTGGCGGCGGGGGCTTTGTTGTCGGTGCAGGATTTGCATGTGCATTTCCCGATTAATCGGGGTTTCATTGTGCAGCGGACGGTGGGGCATATTCGGGCGGTGAATGGGGTGAGTTTTCATGTGAATCCGGGTGAGACGTTGGGGATCGTCGGGGAGAGCGGATCGGGTAAGACGACGGTGGTGCGGGCGGTGATTCAGTTGGAGAGGCCGACGTCGGGAAGTGTGTTTTTTCAAGGAGAGCAGTTGGTGGGCGCGCCGAGCGAGACTTTGCGGGATGCTAGGCGGGATATGAGCATGGTGTTTCAGGACCCTTACGGGTCGTTGAATCCGAGGATGCGTGCAGGGAACATTGTTGGGGAGCCGTTGAAGGCGCATCGGGTGTTTGAGACGGATGATGAGTATCGGGAGCGGGTAGGAGAGTTGTTCCAGATGGTCGGGTTGCATCCGGGAGTGGCGAGCAGGTATCCGCATCAATTTTCGGGGGGGCAGCGGCAGAGGATAGCGATTGCGCGTGCGTTGGCTGCGAATCCGCAGCTGGTGTTGTTGGACGAGCCGGTTTCGGCGTTGGATGTTTCGATACAGGCGCAGGTGATCAATCTGCTCGAGGACCTGCAGGACGAGCACGATCTTGCGTTCGTCTTTGTGGCGCACGATCTGTCGGTGGTGAGGCACACGGCGCATCGGACGGCGGTGATGTATCTGGGAAAGATAGTGGAGATGGCGGATGGTGATGAGATCTATGAGAACCCGTTGCATCCGTATACACAGGCGTTGCTTTCGGCGGCTCCGATGCCGGACCCGGTGATGGAGAGGAAGCGTGAGCGGATCGTGTTGACGGGGGATATTCCTAGCCCGGCGAATCCGCCGTCTGGGTGTGTGTTCAGGACTCGGTGTCCGATAGCGATATCTGACTGTGCTGAGATTGTGCCGCGGATGCGGAGTACGGGTTCGTTGACGAAGCGACACGAGGTGGCCTGTATTCGGGCGGAGTTTTAGGCTGGTGCCCATCAACAACCGGGGTTGAGGCATTTGTGAAATGGTGTTTGAAATCGGCGGATTTTCGAGTCGTTAAGGTGTAAAATCTTTTGCCATTAAACGAATGAATCCGAAAAACGGAGGATTGAAATGGCAGTTGCGACGAAATCCGTCGTAGACGAGTTCCAAGAGCAAGGATTCGTGAAGGTCAAGGGTGTCCTTGACCCGAAGACGGTGCTCGACCCGATCATAGAGGAGTATGAAGGCGTCCTCGACAACTTGGCTCGCGACCTATATGAGGCTGGCGAGATCGAGTCGGAGTATGAGGAGTTGCCTTTCGATGCGCGGATTCTGAAGATCTATCAAGAGACAGGTCGGCAGCACGCGCAGTATTTCGACTTTTCGTTGCCGTTCCAGGATGTCAAGGAGGACACTCCTTGCTGGTTCGGGCCAGCGGTCTTCAATGCGTTCGTGAACGAGAACCTGTTGGATGTTCTTGAGCAGTTGATCGGGCCGGAGATTTCATCGAACCCGGTGCAGCATGTTCGGATCAAGCCGCCGGAGAAGCATCTACCGAAGGACGACAATGGTCAGCCGTTGATCGGAGCTACGCTTTGGCACCAAGACCACGGCGTGGTTGTGCCCGAAGCGGACGACACCAACATGGTCACGGTCTGGTTCTCGTTGACGGATACGCCAGTCGAGTCTGGTCCGTTGAATGTGGTGCCCGGGACGCACCGCGGTGATTTGTTGACGCACTGCAACAGCTATGCGTTTAACACGACGATGGTCGCGGGGCGACAGATCCCTGAGAAACTGTTCCCGTATCTGCAGGCGCAACCGTTGCCGACGGAGCGTGGGGATGTGATCTTCATGCACAAGCGGACTGTGCACGGCTCTCTGGCGAACCTGAGCGATAACATGCGCTGGTCGTTCGACCTTCGGTACCACAACACTGGTGCGCACTCTGGGCGAGTTGCTTTCCCCGAGTTCGTCGCTAGAAGCCGGTCCAATCCTGAGTCGGAACTGCGAGATCCGGTGAAGTGGCATGACATGTGGATGGACTGCCGCAAGCAGATGTCGAAGATCAATCAGGGCGGGCAGCACGACATCCCGTTTGGTCGCTGGGAAGACGGCCACCCTGACTGCGAGAACTGAGTTTCTCGTAGGCCGCTGAATTTAGTCCCTCCCGCGTCGCGGGAGGGATATTTCGAGATGGTTGGGATTGCGGTCGGTTGCGACTTCGACCGCGTTCTCGTCTGATGTTTCGGGTTTGACCAGCAACGTGGATTCTTCCCATATTGCGTCAGGGAAAGTGAAATCTAGACCGTAAACTGGTGAGCTTGCCCTCACGCTATAGGCCTCGCAACTGTTGCGATTTCTCGGATTGAATGCCCAATGCAACTGGTATTCCGAGATTTGGTAGGTGGTGGGATTGATAGAGATGCTGATTTGAAGGTCTAAATCCCGGCTCCACTGGGGGATCGGTTGATCTAGGGCAACTTCGATCTCAACGCTGTCCGAGGTTCGGGATGTGACTGAGTAATCGGATTCATCGGCGTATATGTTGATGTAGTTGAGGATCTGAAGCGTGGAAGTGAATCCGCCTCGGAAGGTTGTAGCGTCTGAAACTTGGTGTCCGCCAACGTCTTGCCATGTGCGGCCTCGCCTTAACCACCATTCGCTTGTAGACCAGTCCGATGGGTTGCCGATGTAGTAGTAGCGATCGCTGCCGTCTTGGAAATGTCGCCAAAGGGCTGAATAAGGTCTAAGGTTGGCGAGTTGGAGTTGGGCTGGTCCGAAGTCGTGGTTGCCGCGGCATCCGGGCCAATCGCCCGTGACTTGGAAACTAAACGATTCGGCGTCCATCAACGCCGCGTGGGCCCTACGGAGCAAAGCTGGTGCGGATAATTCGACGGGTTCGGGTGGATCGTTGAGTTCATCGGCGAAGATAATCAATTCGAGCACTTCGTCGAAGGCCATGCCTGGTTGCACGAGTGGGTGCCCTAACAGATTGAACAGGCCGTGGTCCATTCCTTCTACGGTGGTGTAGTCGAGGGCGTCGTAGCTCATCACGCTCGTGCGGTCGTGATGACGGTGCTGCATATTGGTCAGGGCATGAAGTAGTTCGTGTAGCGTGGTTGAGTGGATGGTGTGATCGCGTCGTTTTTCGTCTTCGATGTTGTTTAGCCAGATGGCGATATTGCTGGATGTGATTTGGCTGTTCTTGTCGAAATGAGTTTGGGCGCACCCGGCGAAGTCGATGCAGTCTAAGGCGGTAAAGTCTGCGTCTTCCCTCGGGACGCCGGTGTGGACGGTGAGTTGGGCCTCATCTTTGGTGGCAACGGTTTCGAATTCGACGTTTATGAGGGCGCTGATGCCTGCTAGAACCTTTTCGAGTATTTCGAGGTAGAGGGCCTCGCCGTGCGACCAGATTTTTATCGGCTCACCGACAGGCCATTTGATGACTCGGTCGCGCTCCCAACCTGCGCAACCGATACCTTCGTCGCCAGTCGCGTAGTTGTCTCGATCTTCAGGATCGATGTTGGATGTGTCGCTGAAACAGTCCCAGACGTCGCGCTCCACGCCGATGATGCGCTCGGGGACAATTGCGACTGTGGATTTGGATTCCTCAGCGCCGTAGTCAAGAGTGATCTCCCATTCGCCCGCGGGCAAGCGGAGCACGGGACGTGCGATTGTGGGATGGGAGTCGATTTCGAATTCGCCGGTCACATCACCGCCGCAGTCGTCGATTACGGTTTCACTTTGGGCACATTCGATGGTTATGGTGTAGGGTTCGTCGGTTCCGTTGTTTGCGAGGGTCAGTTCTAGTTCGACATTTGCTGTCCCGTCGCTCCAGTAGCTGGATACAGATGGTTGGGAGATGCGGACTAGGGTCCAGGTTAGTTCCGGGGCTTCGGGTGCGGTGATGATTTCGTCAATGGCGTTGGAGTGGCCCCAACGGAAGGTGTCTTCGTTCTCTACGGCGAAGATCCTGGTTGTCGCGTCGCCGATCGGGAGCCAGAGCCGTAGCTCGGTCTCAGTTTTTTCGCCAGCGGGGATTCGATTGGATTGCGTTGAAGTGGCGCATTCGGTGATTCGTTCGTCTTCACATTCGATACCGATATTAAAGGCCTTGGAGTCGTCGACTCCGACGTTCTCGATCTCGATGATGATCGACATGAAGGCTTTCCCATCACCGTTCCATCCGAGGCTGTCTGTGGATAGGACTTGGACGCGCAGATCGATGAATTCGACGTCGAGGGATTGTTTGGTTGAGTTGTTGGTTGAATCGCTTTCGATAGTGGAGGTTGTTGCTTCAAAAGTGAAGGTGTATGAACCGGGTTTGATTTCAAGCGCCATGGTGATTGATGTCTCACCTTCAGGAGCAAGGGATGGTATGTCGCCGTCATAATCCTGTGTGCCTGAGGCATCGTCGGTTGCGCCTTCCCATGTCGCGGTGAGAGTCAGATCGGTTGCTGTCAATTCGCCTGAGTTCGAGATGCGGATATCGAATTCGACTGTGCTGCCGGTTAGGATTCGATGCTCTGCGATCTCGACTGCTATATCGGAGCCAGCGACCGAGACTGTTTGCGAGGTCTCGGTTTCTCCCATAATCACTCGGATGGTGTGGTCGCCGGGTTGAAGTTCGAAATTAAAGGTGAAACTTAGCGATCCGCCGGCCAGCAGGTCTGTCACGATGTAAGCGAGTTGCGCATCGCTGCTGTTGATCTGGTAATCGACGCGTTGCGCTCCGGAGAAATCGGTGTCGCCATTGTTGTTCACGGTTGCTGTGGCTTGGTAAGTGACCCCGGTTGAGGTCTCGCCGGTTTTGGCGATGGTTAGGGATTGGATGGTCAGATTGGTGGCAGGGGATTGGGCGGTGGCGGTTGAGCTGATCGCCAATGTGAGCGCGATTGCACTGACTACGAGGGTCGTGACCAGCCATAGATTCAATCGGGACTTTCGTGACCGACGGAGTTTTGCCGCGATTTTCGGCATTGTTCAGATGCTGCTTCTCTGCCTTACCGCCTCGTACAACGCAATCGCGGCGCTGACGGATGCATTTAGGGATGCCAGCTGGCCGTGCATCGGGATCGAGATCGTTCCACTGGAGCGCTCCATGGCTAGACGGGACACGCCTTTCTCTTCTGAGCCAATGACCAGGGCTGTGGGGATTTTGAGGTCGGCGCGGGTGTAGTCGGTATCGGCGTCTGCGGCTAGGGCCAAGGTTTGCAGACCCAACTGGTTGAGGTATTCGATGGTTCGTGAAATGTTGACAACGCGCGCTACTGGCAAGTGCATGAGTGCGCCGGCTGATGCTCGGATGGCGCCGGGGGTGACTCCTGCGGCTCGTCGTTCGGGGATGATGATGCCGTGTCCGTCTGCGGCGTCCATGGTGCGTGCGATGGCTCCTAGGTTGTGAGGGTCGACGATG
The DNA here is from genome assembly GCA_964564575.1 of uncultured Dehalococcoidales bacterium. Lineage (GTDB taxonomy): Bacteria > Chloroflexota > Dehalococcoidia > Lucifugimonadales > Lucifugimonadaceae > Bin127. The sequence goes on along the minus strand of CAZMBB010000004.1, from coordinate 64,024 downwards.
CCGTCTAGGACTGCGATTAAGGGAGCTTGGGAACGGCGATCTGCTTCGAGGATGATGTCCTCGATGTCGACGTATCGCGTGTCTGGGAGAACGGCAACTACGCCTTGGCTTTTTTTGGTGCGGGATTGACGGTCCAACTCGCGGCGTTGAATGTGCTCGATCTGGATTCCTGCGGATTCGGCCAGGGAGATGATCTCGCGCATCTGGGGGCCGGCTTCGATGCCATCGGCGATCAGGAGGCGTTGGATGTGACGTTCAGCACGCAGTGCTTCGAGTACGGCGCGTCGACCTTCCACCGTGTTGTCGTGGATTTTTCGTGCTCTGCTATATCGGCTCATGAATTGCGGTATTGGCTTCCAAACTGCGGGTTGGGATACTGATTTGGCTTACAATCGCTTGTTGAGCGGGTCAAAGTCAAAAGCAAATTGCGTCTAAAGGAGATCCGCGATGGGACAATCACATTCTATTTCCGGCATCGCAGATACCGATGCGTTGATGGATGTCATCCGGACACGACGGAGCGTCAGGGAATTTACTGATCAACCCGTGCCTCGCGAGATGCTGGATCGGATAATCGAGGCGGCAACTTGGGCACCAAATCACCGACACACCGAACCTTGGCGCTTTATAGTGCTGGAGAAGGACGGTGAAGCACGTGCCAGGGTCGCCGATTGCGTCTACGAATGGACTTGGAACTACGTCAAGAACCCGAACCCGGAGCGTAGGGCTAGCAGTTCAGCCGAAGCTCGTGACGAGGTGTTGGAGACTCCGGCTTTGATGCTGGTCTATTCGGTGCCCGGGATGAACGAAGAGGTGACTCACGAGAACTATGCAGCGACGTGCTGTGCGGCGCAGAACATGCAACTCATGGCACACGCACTCGGCCTCGGGATTGGTTGGTCAACTGGTCGACTGTGTAAGGCCGAAGAGGTCCACAAAGCGGTTGGCGCGGGTTTAGATTGGACCATAGTTGGAGCGTTTTTCATCGGTTTCCCCGAATCTTTGAAGGATGCCGAACGAGCACCTGTAGAGGAAGTCTCTACTTACTTGAACTGAAAAATCCAGATCGCGTTCAGCGGTCAAACAGGAGTGAAATTGATGGCAGGAAGCGATGTATATCTGAATTACGTCAATGGTCAATGGGTTGCGGCGTCGACTGGGAATGTCTCGCAGAGCAGCAACCCGGCTGACTTGGACGACGTGATTGGGGATTTCCAAGCCTCGAACGCGTCGGATGTGGAGCGCGCGGTTGGGTTAGCGTCGGACGCGTCAAGAGTTTGGGGTTCGATGTCGGCGTTGGCTCGGGGCGGATATCTTTTGGCCGCGGCGGACTTTTTGAATGCCAACGCGGAGCGGTATGCTCAGGCGATCACGCGGGAGTGCGGGAAGGCGATCTTGGAGGCGCGCGGGGAAGTTGGACGTGCGGTCGCGCTGTTGCAGTATTTCGGCGTTGAGGGCTCCAATCCCGTAGGTGATGTAGTGCCTTCGGTCGATCCGAACATTCTTCTCTACACGAAACGCGTTCCCATCGGTGTTGTGTCGTTGATCACGCCTTGGAACTTCCCGTTGGCGATACCGATTTGGAAGATGGCACCGGCGCTGGTTTACGGAAACACTATCGTGCTCAAGCCCGCATCAGCGACGCCGCATCTCGGTGTGTTGATTGCTGAGATGTGGGATGCTGTGGGACTGCCTCCGGGAGTGTTCAACTTGGTGACTGGTTCTGGCGGCGCTGTGGGTGATGCGTTGGTCGGTTCGGATGGAGTCGCTGCGGTGTCGTTTACGGGTTCGACGTCTATTGGGATGGGCATCGCTGCTACGGCGGCGAGCAGGGGAGTGAAGTTCCAGCTTGAGATGGGCGGTAAGAATCCTGTGATTGTGATGCCTGATGCTGATCTTGAGCAGGCCGCTCAGGTGACGGTTGACGGCGCGATGAAGTACTCGGGGCAGAAGTGCACCGCCACATCTCGTGCAATTGTCATCGGCAACGTGATTGAGGACTTTACTGATCTCGTGGTTGAGAAGACCGCGGCGCTCACGGTAGGTCCTGGAGCGGAAGAAGCTTCAGTGGTTGTTCCGGTGATTGATGAAGCGTCTCGGCAAAACATTGTGCAGTCGGTTGAACGCGGCGTAAGCGACGGTGGAAACGTGCTCACAGGTGGTGACGTTCCGTCGGGTGGGGCGTACGACAGCGGGACCTACGTGCAGCCGACCGTGCTGTCCAAGGTTTCGCCGAACGACTTTGTGGCGTGCGAAGAGATCTTTGGTCCGGTGTTGGGGATCATCCCGGCTGCGGACATAGATGATGCCATCGGGATTGCGAACGATGTTCAGTATGGTTTGAGCGCGGGCATCTTCACACGCAACTTGAACGCGGCGATGCAGTTCGCGGACCGTATCGAGGCGGGTATCGTCAAGGTAAACGGCGAAACGGCAGGTGTCGAGCCTCAGGTACCGTTCGGCGGGATGAAGGCTTCTAGCAGCGGTTCCCGAGAGCAGGGCAAGGCTGCTATCGAGTTCTTCACGGAGACGAAGACGATTTACGTGAATCAGAGTGCCAGTTGATGGCATTGGCAACAGGCGTGGAGTCCTGATTGACAGGACTTAGCTTCGCCCGCGTTTTCGTCGTTGTTGTTGCTTTGCAACATCACTTTCGTTAAGATTCGCTGATAAAGTTCACGATATTCGTACGTGACTGTAAATCCAAGAGGAAAAGAGATGGTACTTGCTCAAACCAAGACCGACTTGGACCTGGTTGCTCACCTTTTGCGCCGCGCAGGATTCGGTGCCGACCGGGCGGAGATAGAACGATACGCTGGGAAGTCGTACGACGAGATAGTCGACGATCTTGTACACCCTGAGCGGTTCTCTGAGGTTGAGGATGACCTTCTGGGGCGGTTCTATCCGCATTTGGCTGCGAATAAAGACAATGGCGCGGTCTGGAACGGTCGATGGATGTTCCGAATGGTGAACACCGAACGTCCTTTAGAAGAGAAGATGACGCTGTTCTGGCATGGGATTTTGGCGACTGGTTGGACGAAGAGCGAGCACACACCAAGCATGGTGAATCATATCCAGATGCTCCGCGACAACTGCATGGCCAATTTCCGGACGATCCTGCTGGAGCTGTCGAGAGACCCGGCAATGATCTTCTGGTTGGACAACAATGAGAACCACGGCTACTCGATCAACGAGAACTATGGTCGCGAAATCCTCGAGTTGTTCTCAATGGGTATCGGCAACTATACCGAGGACGACATCAAGAATGCTGCCAGGGCATTTACGGGTTGGACTTTCACGCAACCGTTGCCGCTGTACCCGTTTGGTCATTTCGAGGCGGAGTTTGTCTACCGTGAAGAAGACCACGATGCTGGGGAGAAGGAGTTCCTAGGGCACAGGGGCAAATTCAACGGCGAGGACATAATCGACATCATCGCCCGACAAGAGGCGACGGCGAGATTCATCGCTCGACACCTTTATACGTTCTTCGTGGCGGATGAACCTCAAGTTCCGGCTTGGAGTATTCAGGAGCCGGAGGATCCCGAAGCGATCCAGACGTTGGTCGATGCTTGGATGGAATCGGATGCCGACATCCGGCATGTGGTCAGCACAATGCTGAAGTCTGATTTCTTCAAGGAAGCTCGAATGAAGCGGGTGAAGTCGCCGACCGAGTTTGTGTCGAACGTGCTCAAGATTTCTGGCGACTATCGCGCCGTTGATGTGGGGCTGGAGCAGTTCGAAGGGACGCTCGTGGCGATGGGTCAGAAGTTGATGGACCCGCCGTCAGTTGAGGGATGGCACACCGGTAAGGAGTGGATCGACGGTGGGACGTTGACGGAGAGAGTCAATTTCGCGGTCAACACCTTGGGTGACTCCTCGAAGCCCGGTATTAAGGCAATCATCGACGCTGTTGAGGACATCGCCGATCCGCGTACTCCCGAGAAGGTAGTAGAGACGGTCTTGGAGTTCCTTTGCAGGTTGGACGTTGATGAAGCGTCTCGCGATGCGCTAATCGAACATGCCTACGATGGTGGCGATTTCGATGGTCCTGAGGCCGAAGAGCGCGTGCTGAGACTAATCACTCTTGCGGTTTCGACTCGCGAGTTCCAGTTCGAGTAAAGGATCACGCTGACTGAGTTGAGTCGGCAGACTAGCCAATCGGAGCAACTGAAATGGCAATCAACGGAAACGGTAACGGGACTAACGGGAAGCAAAAGGATCCCGTGTTGGTAGTGATCCAACTGTCCGGTGGCAACGACTTCATGAATACGGTGATCCCGTTTACCGAAGGCGTTTATTACGATGTGCGACCCCTCGTCGGGATGCCGGAAGACAAGGTGATCCCGATCACCGAACAGCTGGCGTTTCACCCCAATGCCGGGGCATTGAAGGATCTTTGGGACGAGGGCAAAGTGGCGATCGTTCAAGGCATCGGGTACGAAAACTCGAGCCGATCGCACTTCCGAGCGATGGACATCTGGCACACGTGCGAGCCGGAAACCATCGCTACCGAAGGATGGCTGGCAAAGGTCATTCGCGAAATGGATCCCAACGGCGAGAATCCCGTGACCGCGGTGAATTTCGGTCGAGGGTTGCCGCGCGCGTTGGCAGCTCCGAATGTGACTGCGACCTCTATCGGCGACCTCGACAACTACGGACTGATGTCGGGTATCGAAGTCGCTGAGGAACGTGATGAGAACCTCGAGATCTTCAAGCGGATGTATACGCCTGCCGTGGGTTCGGGTCTTGTGATGGACTATCTGGGGCAAACAGGTCGAGACGTGCTGAAAGGCGCGGACATGCTGTCTGTTGCTCCGCAGATGTACAAGTCCAACGTCGAATACGCCGACAACCCGATCGCCCAGGCGCTTCGAGATGTAGTCCGGGTTCACACCGCGAACCTCGGCACCCGCATCTTCTACACGAACCACTTGGGTTACGACCACCACGCGCAGGAAGTCCCTGCCCACAACAAGCTCATCGGCGAATTGTCCGAAGCGATTCGCGACTTCATGCAGGATCTCCGCGATCACGATGCCGCGGAAGAGGTGACGATCTTGGTCTTCACCGAGTTTGGTCGACGCATCAAGGACAACGGCTCGGGAACCGACCACGGCTCTGGCGGTGGCGCGTTCCTGATCGGCGAGCATGTCAAGGGTGGCCTGTACTCCGAGTACCCGCCGCTTGACCGCCCAAGCTGGTTGAACGACGAGGACCTGAGGCACACCTACGACTTCCGAGGGATGTACGGCACGATCCTTGAGCAGTGGTTCGGCCTAGACCCAGTGCCGATTGTGGGCGGGAGTTTTGAACAGCTCCAACCGTACGAGAAGACTTTGGTCTGATCATAAGATCACGCAGCAGAGATAATCCGGGAGGGTTTAACCGTGAGTGAAAACGGTAATGGCTCGATGAACGGGACGAACGGCAGGCCGCATGCGCTGCTCCGCGCCGGGTTCCCGTTCTACGCGACGCTAGGGATGCGTCGTGTGACCACGTATCCGATGGACCTAGTGATCGGCGACGAGGACCGGTTGTACGTCCTCAACCGGACAGATGGGCAGGGCGGTCAAATACGTCGCATCAACTGGGACGACGATGATTTGGACATCTTCGGTTCGGATTTCGTGTGGCCGGTCCAGATGATCCGCGACGCGGACGAGAATTGTTACGTATCGGACGAAGGCAATCATACGATCACGGTGTGGCGACCATCCGATGGCGAGAAACTCGACACTTGGGGGACGCACGGCAGCGAACCTGGTCAGCTCAATCGGCCGTCTGGTATCGCTTGGGACAACGACGGCAATATGTTGGTTGTCGACACGATGAACCACCGTGTGCAGAAGTTCACGGCGTCAGGCGAGCACATCAGCGGTTTCGGGTTTGGTGAATTTGGTACCGGGGATGGTCAGTTCAACATGCCCTGGGGTGTCGGCGTCGATCCGTTTGACGGATCGATCTACGTCTCCGACTGGCGCAACGACCGCTTGCAGAAGTTCGACGCTGACGGCAAGCACATCTGGACGGTAGGTTCAAGTGGCGATGACATCGGTCAGTTCAATCGGCCTGCTGGCGTGACGGTGGATCGGCATGGTGATGTCTATGTTGCAGACCGGAGCAATCACCGTGTGCTGCAGTTTGACTTCACGGGGCGATACGTCGACCGCTTCATCGGTGACAGTGTGCTGTCGAAGAGCGGGAGGATCTACATTCTTTCGAGCACGACGGTTTTGCGCAACCGGGAGTCGGCTGAGCTTGAGGTCACACGCAGGTTGCGGGGCCCGGCGATGATGCGGTTCCACAACGATCCGAAACGTGGGGATCTGATGTACGTGGCTGACTTTGGATGCCACCGGATCCAGATCTACCGCAAAGAGTCGTACGAGCTGACGTCAGAGCAGATCGCGCCGATACCGAGTGCGCCGACGCTGTACACGGTGTAGTCAAGCGGCCTTTGGGGCTTGAGCGTCACCAAACCAGGTCGGGGCTGTTAGCTCAGCCCGAGCCGTTCTTCTATCCCCGCCAAAACATCGTGCGCGATCTCTAATGCGCGCTCGGAATCTAGTGCTTCATGAGTTTCGCAGGGTGCGCCGCCAATAAGCGTCTGCGGATATCGTGCTCCGACGTAGTGTTTGTCCAGCAGACCGGCGATCGACTTTACGAACTCGAAGGATTGGTCGAAGGCAGTGGCGTCGGCGCAGAGGTCCGCCAAGGCGTGTCCCCAGACGTGCTCAGCACCATGGTTGTATAGGAAGGCGACGACGGCCTTTTCTGCCGATTGCTGGGCCAAGAAGCAGGCCAGAGCGTGCCTTCCATCCTCGGCGTTGGCTGTTGCGGCTTCGAGGTCGTCTTTGGACTGTACCAACCAGCTGCGAGGCACACGTTTCAGCGATGAGTAATCGGTCATGGCGATCCTTGAAGATAATGGTTTGCGTGGATTGGCGACCGTAATACAGGGCTCAGTAAAGCTGGTCGCCGTACTGCTGTGCCTTGACTAGCATCGGGTCTGAATCGGCCAATTCGAAGAATTCAGTTTCGGTGTAGACGTGGAATGTTGTGCCGACGGAGGGACGCAGGTGCGTGACCCAGAAGTCGGAACGTCGGTGGAAGGGTTCGTCGGTTTCTTGGACCACGATCAACTCGAGGGTGGTGTCGGGTTTGGTCGGTTCGCCGCTGACGAGATCGCCAATGAGTATCAATCGGGTCATTCCTAGTTGCGGCATTTCTTCGGCGAAGCGTTGGAGCTCGCCCTCGAGCATGCGTCGACGTTGGCTGCCAAAGCCGAACATCATTGGAGACATGGAATCAACCTGCGTGGCATGGATTGCGTTTCGACTAAGGCTAACAGGGAAATTGGACGAAATATTCAACAAGAAAAAAGAGGCGGGTGACACCACCGGGACAGGTCTTAAAACCTATCCGAGTGATGCCACCCGCCGGGAGGTGCCTCGACCTAGATCAGAGAACACCCCTCATTCTCAATTCCGTAGCGCTAGGACTGATCCCAGCACTGGGAACGTCTTTTGGGGGATCTCAACTAAGTCGAGACACCTCTCATACGGCTATATGCCATTACCTAGACGTCCCTCCTTTCGTTTAGTGTCCGGCTCGTGGCTCGCTTGCCACCGCCGCGGCAAGCCATCAGGTCAGGCTCGCCGGCACGCTAATTATATTGGACGAGTCACGAATTGCCAACTGGAGCAACATAGCGCCTCGTCCGTGATGCGCCACCTTGCAGCGCTTGGTTATCGGTGATTAGCCGATTTGCTTGGCAAGCTTTTCGGCGTCGGCATTCGAGAGAATCCGGAATACCTTGTTGCCAGCGGGAGACATGCCCTGCACAGCCTTGCGGCCATTCTTCAATGTGACGATCTCAGGGTTCTGGACCGGTACGTTGGCCTTTTCTTTCACCGAGTATGCAGTGATTTCCATTTCCTACCTCGTTTCCTATAGCAACGACGTTCCCGAGTTGAGTTCAACTCAGTTATTCGGGTAGATTATAGAAATCGGCCTGAAAAGTTGGGAAACACCACATGCAGTTAACTTCGCAAATGGCTGTTATCCGCAGGTTTTCGGGGTTCGAGACGGTTAGGCGGTCAAGTTTGCGAACGATTTCTTGATGCGGTAAGCGGCTTCGTCCAACGCGGACTCGGCGGCGTGAATGTGGCCTGGTTGGCAGTTGAAACCGTGTAGAACACCCTCATATCGGGTCAATCTGGTATCAACTCCCGCGTTTTTGAGCGCAGCAGCGTAATCTTCAGCTTCATCTCGCAGGACATCACATTCGGCTACAATCACCGTCGCGTCGGGTAGACCGCTCAGGTCGTCTGCCCTAATCGGTGACGCATAGGGGTGAGAGCTGTCTCCATCGGGACCTATGTAGTTATCCCAAAACCACTCCATCCCTAGCTTGGTCAGGCCATACCCATCTGCGAACTCTTCGTACGATCCACGCTCGAAGTTGTGGTCGATGACTGGGCAGAAGAGAACTTGGTGGGAAATCTTCGGCGTGCCCCGATCACGCGCCATCTGAGAGACAGCCGCCGAGAGGTTTCCCCCTGCCGAAGTCCCTGCCACGGCCATGATCGACGGGTCCCCGCCGAATTCCTGAGCGTTTTCCAACGCCCACAATGTTGCCGAGTAGCAGTCCTCGGCGGCACCGGGAAAACGAGTCTCCGGCGCTAGTCGGTACTGCACTGAGATCGCGATGGCTCCTACGCGGTTTGCCAATCCGCGCGAGGTTGGTCCTTCGAGTTCGTAACTGCGGATAGTCCAACCGCCGCCATGGAAGACCATGACTACCGGGTAGGGCGGTTCGCCGCCTTCGGGAATGTAGATGCGTAGGGGGACCTCGCCATCCGGACCATCGAACTTCCGACGGATCACTTTGCGGACCGGTTCAATTGCCGGGGGCATGACTTTGCCGCGTCGCTCCGTCGCGGCGCGCAGTTCTTCAGGCGAGGATTCGCCGAAGGCGGGCATATCGAGCGTCGCCGCCTTTTCCATGAAGTCGACGGTGTCGGGAGTTAAGCGCGAGTCTTGCATGTTGTCGATTCCTTGTGCACGCGACGATCTACACGGTGTGCGATCAGAACCAGTTTTCCTTGTCTACGACGTTGCGCAGTGGTTCTCCAGCGGCAAATCGGCGCATGTTGTCGGATACCACCTCATATCGCCGCTCTCCTAGATATCGCCCCTCATCAGCCGCGATATGAGGCGTGAGGATTGTGTTCGGCGCGTCCCAAAGTGGGTGTTCCTCTGGCAACGGTTCGATCTCGTAGACGTCTAGGCCTGCACCTCCGATGACGCCGTTTCTCAAGGCGTCGTTCAGATCGTCCAGCTTGGTGGTCATCCCTCGTCCTATGTTGATGAAGATCGCGGTCTTTTTCATCGACGCGAATTTGCTTGCATCGAACAGACCTTCTGTCTGCGGTGTGTGTGGGATAGTCAAGACGACGAAATCGCCCATCGACAATACCTCATCCAACTCGGATGGATCGCGCATCTCATCGACGTAATCGCGTGCGCCCGGCGCTTCCCAGCGTGCATCGACACCAACCACCGTGCAACCTAGTGCTTTACACAACCGCGCGGTCTCGGTTCCGATTCCACCTACGCCGACGATGACGACGGTTGAGTCAGGGAGAAAGATGCTGTTGTACTGGTCGCCTAGAAGCTTGTGCCAGCTGCGATCTTTTTGCTGGTCCCGGTATATGTTGAGATGCTTGACGAAGGAAAGCATCATCGCCACGATGTGTACCGAGATGTGATCGTTGTATATCTCACGGAAGTTGGTGACTTGGACCGGGTGAGCAATCAACTCGTCGAAGTAGTATCCGGCAGGAGGTGCAGCGGCTGGTGCCTGCAACCACTGGAGCTTAGGCGCCGCGGCTACTAGACGGGGATTCATCGTCCCGAACGCGGCATCGGCATCGGCTAATTCCGCGACCGCCGAATCCTCGTCCATCGGGGCTACTAAGTTGGCATCAGGAACAGAATCTTGCAATCTCTCCAGGAAGTCAAGATTGTGTTTGGAATTCGGAGGCAGGAATACCATTTTGAACGACATCTGCGCGTTTCACCTCTACGATCTGTTCGGTTGTCGATGCACCGATCGGTTATCCAAATTCGCTTTAACCGGTGCGGATTTACTTAACGCAATGATACAGAGCAACGATTAGGCGATTGCGATAACCTTGAGCCAAGACGGATATGGCTCTAGGCGACACCGCGGAAGGCCAAATCGGTCGATTCCAACGGTTACGAATGGCTTAGAGACGATCCGTTGCAGATACGTGACTTCGAAATAAACGCTGATCCAGGGTCGTTCGATTCTCCCCACTGCATTGTGACGTTGCGTCCTTGGGTGAACGTAGGAAACGTCGGGAGGATTGTGGTCAACCGACTCGGTCGCATCTACGACGCGAAGAAAATCGGTCAACTCGCACGTCCGGGTAAGTTTTACGACCACACGCGTTATCGCCCACGCATAAAGATGAGACGTGGAGAGCGGACCTTCCGCATTCCCAATACCGAGGTAACCGCGGCACGTGTTCCCGATGGTCGGGATCTGATCTTTATCAAGATGCTTGAACCCCACGCCTGGTCTGAAGACTTCAACGAGTCGATCCTCGAACTGGTTCAAACCTTCAACGTCGAGCGGTATGTTCTTGTCGGGTCGATGTATGACTCAGTTCCTCACACGAGGCCGCTAAAAGTGACGGGTTCTGCTCGCGGTTGGGAGCCGCCGAGAACGTTCAAACACGGTGTGCGTCTCGGAAGAAGCCGTTACGAAGGCCCCACATCGATGGTTTCACAACTGACCGAGTTGGCACGAACTCAACTCGGTCTAGAAACGCTTTCGATGATCGTCCACCTTCCTCTCTACTTGAAACTCGACAACGATTACGTCGGAGCGTCTAGAGTGCTGTCTGTTCTGTCGAAGGTTTACGATGTTCCAACAGACCGCATGCCTGAGATGCGGATGGGCGAGACGCAGTACTCCCAGGTTCAGATATCGAATTCTGACAATCCACGCTTAGCGCAGCTAGTTGCAAGACTGGAGTTGGAGTACGATGCAGAAGAGGCGGAACCCGCTGAGGAAGAGGAGATCGAACTCTCACCGGAACTAGAGGAGTTCTTGCAAGACCTTTCCCGCGGTTGGGAAGACGAGGAAGGGCGAAGATAAAAATCGGGCGTCAGTCGGGTCAAACCGACTGACGCCCGATCGATTTATCCGGTTTGTTAGAGTTCCTGGACTTCAACGCCTGCCAACTGCTCGACGTACCGAAGAATGCCGGAGTGGTCGTTTGTGCCGTCACCACCGACTACCAATGCTGTCAAGACCTGTTGGAGGTTTGCGGTGACCTGCAAAGGCACGTTCAATGCTCGCGCAGTCTCCATCGCGTTGTTGATGTCCTTGTAGTGGAGCTCGATACGGAAACCCGGGTCGAAGTTCCGGCTGATCATCATCGGGGCTTTGGCGTTCATCACGTTGGACCCGGCGAGGCCGCCTTGGATGGCTTCGAAAACAGTCTGGGGGTTGACACCGGCTGCGGTAGCCAGGACCAACGCCTCCGCAAGACCGTGGATGTTCGCGCCGACGACGATCTGGTTCGCCAATTTCGTCACGTTGCCTGCGCCGTGAGCGCCGCATAGCACCGCCGATTTTCCGAGGACATCGAACAGCGGCTTTGCACGCTCGAAATCTGCTGCTCCGCCTCCTACCATGATCGCGAGATCTCCCGATATGGCGAACGGCTCGCCGCCAGAAACCGGGGCGTCCAAGAAGTTGATGTTGCTATCGGCCAGGCCAGCACCGATCTCCTGAGAAACTCCGGGTGCGATAGACGACATATCGACGACCAAGTCGCCTTCCGACGCACCATCGGCCACACCGCCCTCGCCAATGATCGCTTGTTTAGCCTGAGGGCCATCTTGGACCATAGTGATCACGATATCGGTCTTACTAGCCACATCCGCGCAAGAACTCCCTGCCGAAGCACCAGCCTCGACCATCTCATCGATCGGGTCTGGAAAGACGTCGTAAACAGTCACATCGTAGCCTGCGTTGATCAGGTTCTTAGCCATGGGCTTGCCCATGATTCCGAGCCCGATGAATCCAATCTTTTCTGCCATGTTGCTTCTCCTCTCGAAGTCGGCGTAGGTATTCGTCGCTTGATATCGACGCGCAGGTCGATTCATTTTTCGTGCCAGCCTTCGATGGTAAAACGGCGCCAGACGAGAGCGCGTTCTAGTCGTCGTCTTTCCAGAAACGCTCTTCCTCGAAGTGATAGCTGGTGTCGATGTACCGGGCCTTGACATCTTCGATCATTCCCGGATGACCGCAGGCATATATCACTGTCTCAGCTGGATCTAGATTGCGTTCTCTGACGAAGTCTTCAACCAACGTATTGATACGGCCTTTGGGCCCTTCCCAGGTATTGTTGCGTTCTTCGTCTGGTCGGCTCACCGAGGGATAAAACTCGATGTTCTCATGGCTTTCCGCAAGTTGTGACAACTCATCGTCATACCCAAACTCGTCCAGATAGCTTGCGCCCTCTAGGACGTAAAACTTGTAGTCCTCTCGAGCGACTGGCGCATCAGAGTTCCACTCGGGATCGTTCAAGAACTTCCTGAGTATCGACACATAAGGAGCGACGCCCGTGACGGTTCCAACCATGACATGGTTCTTGAATTCGGGTTTGAATACGAATATGCCTTTCGCTCGAGGCCGCAACGTCAATTCCGTGCCCACAGATAAATCGAAGAGCACTGGCGTCAAATTCCCGTCGGGCGGGGGCACCAGCTCGACGAACAACTCGATCTCAGGCTCATCAGGCGACGAAACAATCGAATATGGTCTCTCGATACCCTCAGCTCCGATCGTGCAGTACTGCCCCGGTTTGAATGTGAACGGTTGAGCAGGTTTCAGCCAAATCTTCCACAGATCCTCAGTTAAATCTTCTCGTCTAGTGATCTCGCACGTCGTAAACCTGCCCCTTATCGTCGGTCGATTCATTTCTCGCTGCTGGGTCATATCGCCTTTCGAATTCAACGTGTTGCGTGAAACAGGTTACAACAATGTTCAGTTTCATCTAGCTTTGGGACCTCGCCGTTGGCTGGTGATACCATGATTTCACGATTTCTCTGGCGAATAATCGCTAGACCGAATCCCCGCGAATTCACTGATCGTCGTTTATCAGGGAGACCGAAATGGCAGGACAGACTCCTGGAGTTGCCTACAGCATCACCATCAGAGCCGAATACCCCAACCGGCCTGGCATGTTGGGGTTAATTACGTCTGCTATCGGCAGATGCGGCGGTGACGCGGCGGCTATCGACGTCGTCTCCACTAACGGAGGGAGGATGATCCGCGACTTCACGATCAACACCTCCGGCGAAGACCATTCCCAAATGGTCATGGAAGCTATCGAAGCACTCGACGACGTTTCAGTCAACAGTGTCTCTGACGCAACCTTCTTGATGCATGTGGGCGGAAAGATCGAGATGCGATCCACCGTGCCTGTCAGCACACGCGATGACATGTCCAAGGCCTACACGCCGGGCGTCGGTCGCGTCTGCATGGCAATCCATGAAGATCCTGATGCGGTTTGGGCCCTAACGGGGAAGGGACGCACGGTTGCCGTTGTCACCGACGGCTCCGCAGTCCTCGGCCTTGGAGATATCGGGGCCGCTGCCGCGTTGCCGGTCATGGAAGGCAAGGCCCTGCTGTTCAAAGAGTTCGGGCGAGTCGACGCATGGCCTATCTGTGTCGACACTAATGACCCTGACGAGATCGTCAGCATCGTAACCGCCATCGCTCCCGGCTTCGGCGGCATCAACTTGGAAGACATCAGCGCCCCTCGTTGCTTCCAGATCGAAGAGCAGTTAAAAGAGCGGCTTAACATTCCGATCTTCCACGACGACCAGCACGGCACGGCTGTCGTTGTGCTCGCTGGACTGATCAACGCTCTCAAACTAGTAGGCAAAACTCCTGAAACTTTGAAGACCGTAGTGTTGGGAGCTGGCGCATCGGGCACAGCTTGCACCAAAATACTCCTTTCATACGGAGTGAAGGACATCATTGGTTTTGATCGAACAGGCGCTCTGTCGCGTGACCGCGATTATGAGGGCAATGTGATGAAGCAGTGGTTTGCCGACAACACGAACCCGAATAACGTGAATGGCACCCTCTCGGAATGTATCGAAGGTGCCGACTTTGTTCTCGGACTTGCCGGTCCTGATCTGTTGACCCGCGAGCAAGTTGCCACCGCAGCCGATAACGCGATCGTGTTCGCTCTATCGAATCCCAACCCGGAGATCTTGCCCGAAAACATTCCTGAAAACGTCGCCATCATGGCCACTGGTCGCACTGACTACCCCAACCAGATCAACAACTCGCTATGCTTCCCGGGCTTGTTCCGAGGTGTACTAGACGTTCGGGCTTCCGACATCACCGAGGAGATGAAGATCGCGGCCGCTCAGGCCATCGCTGAAGTCATTCCCGATGAGCATCTCGACCCCGATTTCATCATCCCGAGCGTGTTCGACCGAAACGTTGCACGTAATGTCGCACAACGCGTCGCCATTGCCGCCCAGGATTCTGGCGTCGCCCGCAGGCGTCGCAGGCAGACGGACGAGGTCTATGCGACGATGCGATCGCGTTAGAGTTGAATCAAGGCTCGAACAGCAAGACTTCCAAACATGAGTTACGACGCGATCGTGATAGGCGGGGGCATCAGCGGATGCGCTGCCGCTTACTACCTCTCATCCGCCGGCCATAGCGTCGCGCTGATTGAAAAGGATGCACCGGCAGCCCATGCTTCTGGGTTTGCCTTTGGGTCGCTGCACACGCAGTTCCAACCGCCTTCGTCGGGTCCTCCGATTGAGTGGTTCCGAGCAGAATCTATTGATCTGCATCATCAACTGGCTAATTCGTTACCAGAAGTATCGGGTGTTGACTACCACTTCAAGGAAAAAGCCGGCCTGGTGCTGGCGTTCGACGAAACCGATGCGGCGTACCTCAAACCATCGGGCGTCGCTGGATTCCTAAGATCAGAGTGGCCGAAAGATCGTCATGATGTTAGATGGCTGGCGTACGGCGAGTTGAGTCACATCGAAGCCCGAGTGTCGACCGGCGTGATAGGTGCCCTTTATCTTGGCGGGATGACCGAGATTTCACCGGACGGCGTGACAAAAGCGTTGTGGGCAGCTTCCGAACGAAACGGCGCGGTCATGGTTAATGCTGAAGTGACAGCCATAAACGTCGTTGACGGTATCGTTACGGGCGTCACGACGGGCGATGGCTCGATTTCGTCAGACATTGTTGTGCTCGCGGCCGGGCCGTGGAGCCAATCCGTTTTGCAACGTGGAGCTTCTACCTCTGATTTGAGACTTCCAGTGGCGCCGTTAAAGGGCGAGATTCTGCGTTACGACTTAGGGGATGAACCTCCGTTGCCAGTTTCTTTATGGTGGGGTTCAGACTACGCTTCATCAAAACCAAACGGACTGTTGCACGCGGGGACTACGCATACCGACGCAGGTTTCGATGAAGAACCATCTACAGAGGGTCGAGAGGGGATCCGAAGATCCGCAGAACGCGCGCTTCCGTTCTTGGCGAACAAGAGGATCGCTGAACAAACGGCATGCTTGCGACCTGTCACTCCAGATGGATTGCCGATCATCGGCGAGATGCCCGACGCGCGTGGGCTGGTAGTGGCGACTGGGGCCGGGCCATTAGGGATCGAGTTGGGTCCAGCAATTGGGAAATTGGCTGCTGAAATAGCACTTGCTCAAAGCGAAACGGGTTCAAGATACAGCGGCTTCAGTCCTGCGCGGTTCGCGTGATAGCATCGATTCTTAGAGCGAATCAGCAACATATTCTGGAGCGAAAACCCCGCTAAATTCGTTAGGAAAAGCAACAGCCTTTAATTCAGTCCCGTGTGACTGACAAGGTGCGAAAACTCAATATCGGTGTTCGTCGATGTCCATACTTGGACGCGGCTGAGCCTGCAAACATGAAAACGCCCTCGTCGGTCCGCGACGAGGGCTTCTATTTTGAGGCTGGATAGAACCCGACGAAAATCCGATATTGATGTCAGCTAGCGATAAAAACTTCGAGCGGAACTTGATGACTGGCGCTGAGATGCGCCGGGCGCTGGCTCGTATGGCTCACGAGATCATTGAGCGCAACCACGGCGCCGACAATCTCCTTATCGCTGGCATCCCAACGCGTGGCAAACATCTCGCCGAACGCTTGGCAAACCAGATTGAGCGCTTCGAATCGATACGTCCGGTAACGGCGTCGTTGGATCCGTCGAATTTCCGCGACGACGCGCATCATCGACACACGAACAGATCAAACGGTGTGACTCGTTCAAATGGGATGGACGAAGTTGATGTGACAGGCATGCGGGTCGTGGTTGCAGACGACGTGTTCCACACTGGCCGAACCGCTCGAGCCGCGCTCGATGCCTTGATGCAGTCCGGTAGACCTGATTATGTTCATCTCGCCGTCCTCATCAACCGCGGACACCGAGAATTGCCAATCAACCCAGACTTTGTCGGACGCAACGTCCCGACATCCCGCGCCGAACGCGTTCATGTCCTTCTTGAAGAAGTTGACGGAGAAGACCGGGTCGCATTGACAAGAACCAGCGTAGTAACTCAAAACCGGGATGTCGCTACGTGATTACCACTTTGCCGAAAACGCCCCGACAAGCGAGCACGATTTTGATGCCGTCGTCTAGGCATCTCCTAGACGTTGATTCACTTTCCTCCGAGCAAATCCAAGACCTAGTCGACACTGCCCGTGAATTCCGCGACATCCGCGCCTCGACGCGATACAAATCCGACATCCTACGGGGCACTTCCATCTACACCCTCTTCTTCGAAAACAGCACTCGAACCCGGGTCTCCTTCGAACACGCCGGCAAAGCACTCGGAGCCGATGTCATCAACATCTCAGCCGCTACCAGCAGCGTCAACAAAGGAGAATCACTCCTCAATACTGCACTGACGCTCGACTCAATGGGCGTTGATGCGTTAGTCATCCGGCACGCACACTCAGGCGCATCTCACTTTGTATCCCGACACGTTAACGCCACCGTCATAAATGCTGGCGATGGCGCGCACGCGCACCCCACACAGGCCCTTCTCGACGTGATGACCCTTGAGGCAGAAATCGGCAACCTAAGAGGCGCAAAACTCGCAATGATCGGCGACATCCTGTACTCAAGAGTCGCTCGGTCCGACATCATCGCTTTCCGAAAGATGGGCGTTGAAATCTCCATCGCTGCGCCGCCGACGCTTCTGCCTAATGGCTGGACGGCAGGTACCAACTCGCTTAATGCCCCGGACTCAGAAGTTACTGTCCACGAATCCGTTGAAGATGCCGTCATCGACGCCGATGCAATCATGTGCCTTCGTCTCCAACTCGAGCGCCAAACCGCGGGCCTGCTTCCAGACGTGAATGAATACTCTCGGGTCTGGGGTATCAACAGTCAACGATTAGCTCTAGCAAAACCCGACGCTCCTGTCATGCATCCCGGTCCAATGAACGAGGGACTGGAGATCAGTACTGAGGTCGCCCACGGCGGAAGGAGCCTAGTCACTACCCAAGTCCAAAACGGAGTCGCCATGCGCATGGCGGTCCTCGAACATTTCTGCGCCGCCATCGGATAGCTGCAATGCGAGAGCAATCACAACCAATAGTCATCCGAAGCGGCCGGGTCATCGATCCTACCCAAGGATTCGATGCCATCGCCGATGTAGTCGTCATCAACAACGCTGTAGTTTCGATTGAATCCCCCAGCACAACCGAACTGTCCGACGGTTGGACAGAATTCAATGCCAAAGGCAAGATAGTTGCGCCTGGTTTCATCGACCTTCACACCCACCTCCGGACACCCGGCCAAGAGTGGAAAGAAGATCCCAAAACTGCGTCCGATGCAGCGGTCAGAGGTGGCTTCACAACCATCTGCGCTATGCCCAACACTTACCCAGCGCAAGATAACGCCTCAGTAGTAGATGCGCTTCTGCAACGCTGCGCATCCGAAGCGGATGTCCGCGTCCGCCTCATAGGAGCCATCACGAAAGCCCGCGAAGGTCATGAACTCGCCCCTATGCACGAACTTGCCGATGCCGGCGTGATCGGTTTCTCCGATGATGGCGACCCTCTCATGTCACCCCATCTGATGCGACAGGCATTGGCCTACTCATCCGACCTGGGCCTCCCAGTCATTAACCATGCCGAAGACCGCGGACTCGTCTCCGAGTGGGACATGAACGAGGGCCCAGTCGCCACCCACCTAGGTCTAAAAGGCATCCCTAACAGCGCCGAATCGATGATGATCGCCCGAGACATCGTCCTCGCGCGTATGACTAACGGTCGTCTCCACATTCCTCACGTTTCTACCGCTGAATCCGTTGAGATAATTCGACGCGCCAAATCCGACTCAATCAACGTCACTGCCGAAGTAACTCCGCATCACCTCGCCCTCACCCAAGAGTGGGTGTACGGCGAATACGGCGAAGTGCCGAACACCCTTACCCCGAACGCCTACGCGACCAACGCCAAGATGGCGCCCCCACTCCGGACTGAAACAGATCGACAAGCGTTGATCGACGGCCTGTCCGACGGGACCATTGACGTCATCGGAACCGATCACGCACCCCATGCCGACACGGACAAAATATGCACCTTCACCGAGGCTGCAAACGGCATCATCGGGTTGGAGACGGCTCTAGCTCTCACCGTCGGGGTTGCAGGTATCGGCATCGAGACCGTCGTTGAACGACTTACCGTCGGCCCCAGCGCGATTCTCAATGATGCCGCCATAGGCACTCTCCGACCCGGTACGCCAGCCGACATCACCATCATTGATCCGAACGCCGAGTGGCAGGTCACTTCTGCCACCCTCGGATCCAAAAGCCGTAACACGCCGTTGCTCGATGCCAACGTCAAACCACGCGTCGATGCCACGTTCGTGAATGGCACAAAAATCTGGGACACCAATGAAAACGGAGCAGCAGATGCTTAGCGATCTTCGCGGTCCGGCGCTCCTAGCTCTCAGCGACGGCTCGATATTTCGTGGCAAACGCCTAGGTGCCGAAACCGACACTGTAGGTCTTGTCGTCTTCAACACCTCGATGACCGGCTACGAGGAAATGCTTACCGATCCCTCATATGGTGGTCAGATCCTCATCCCAACCTACCCACTCATCGGCAACTACGGCATCAACCTTAAAGACGCGGAATCCCGCCAAATCCAAGTCAAGGGTTTCGTGGTCCGATCCGATTGTGACGAACCATCTCACCCGCTCTCCGAGATGACCGTCCACGAGTATCTTAAGCAAAACGGCATCCCTGGCATCTCAGGTGTCGACACCCGCGCAATTACTCGACGCATACGCTCAACCGGCGTTATGATGGGTGCGATTGTTCAAGGCGACGACCCCGACGCCGCAACCGCCACTCTCGCCGCCGCCCAATGGTACGGTGACCAGAACTGGGTCGACGAAGTTGCAACCAAAGAAGAGTTCGAGTGGCACGGCGATGGCACGTCTGGTACCCGTCCCGCGGAAGAGTTGATCATCCGGTCTAACCGCGCAGGCGTCGAATACACCGCCGACAAAGACGAACGCCCTCTCCGCATCGCTGTCATCGACTTTGGTGTCAAGTGGAACATCCTGCGAAGCATGATGGCTCGGAATTGTGAAGTCAAAGTCTTCCCTGCTGATGCCACTGCCGCGGAAGTCAAAACCTACAACCCTGACGGCATCGTGCTATCTCCAGGGCCCGGTGACCCAGCGGTACTCGACGGTCCGGTCGAGACTATCCGCGAACTATCCAACCTGGCCAGCGGCGATGGCTCCAACGCCATCCCAACTCTTGGAATATGCCTAGGTCATCAGCTAGTAGCCCGAGCCCTTGGTGCCGACACCTTCATGCTCCACTTCGGACACCGCGGCGGTAACCAACCAGTCCAAGACCTACGAACCGGACGCGTCTATGTAACTGCCCACAACCACGGATACGCGGTCGACCCAGACAAACTGCCCAAACGCCCCGGTGTCAAGGTGACGCATATCAACCTGAACGACAATACCGTCGAGGGTTTAGTTGACGAAACTCACGGGATTATGACTATCCAGTTCCACTCGGAGGCATCGCCCGGACCCCACGACAGCGAGATGATCTTCGATCAGTTCGTAGCCGCTGTCAAAAACCGCGCGAGGAACAAGCAACGAACATATGCCTCGTAACGAAAATCTCAAAAAAGTACTGGTCATCGGCTCAGGACCCATCGTTATTGGTCAAGCCGCGGAGTTCGACTACGCTGGCACACAAGCCTGCAAGTCGCTACGCGAAGAGGGTGTTGAGGTAGTCCTCGTAAACTCCAATCCCGCAACCATCATGACCGACGAGGACGTGGCAGATCGCGTCTACATCGAGCCGTTGACTGTCCCTGTGATCACTCGCATCATCGAACGCGAAAAACCCGATGGCATTCTCGGAACCCTTGGCGGTCAAACCGGTCTGAACTTGACGGTCGAACTGGAAGAAGCTGGCGCACTAAAAGACGTCGTAGTAATGGGTACGAAAACCGCCAGTATTCGCAAAGCCGAGGATCGCGAACTCTTCGCAACCTTCATGGAGGAGATCGGTGAACCCATCTCCTATGGCATCGCCGTCACCAATTTTCCAGACGCCGCGGATGCCGCTGAAGAGATCGGCTATCCCGTTGTCATTCGGCCTGCATACACGCTAGGCGGAACCGGCGGCGGGGTCGCAAAAGACGTCGAAGAACTCGAAGAAATCGTCGCATCTGGACTGGCCGCGTCGTTTGTAGGCCAAGTCCTCATCGAAAAATCCCTCCTTGGATGGAAAGAAGTCGAATACGAGGTGATGCGCGACAGCGCTGGCAATGTCATCACCGTCTGTAACATGGAAAACTTCGATCCGATGGGGGTCCACACTGGCGACTCCATCGTCGTTGCTCCCAGTCAGACGCTCACCGACAAGGACTACCAACGCCTACGAACCGCCGCGTTGCACATCATCGATGGGCTTGAGATCGAGGGAGGTTGCAATGTCCAGTTCGCTTATCGGCCCGGCAGGGAGATGGGTGAGAAACTCGGCGAGGGCTCTAGATACGATGATGATGGCCCGATGTATTACGTGATCGAGGTAAACCCCAGGGTCTCTCGATCTTCCGCACTCGCGAGTAAAGCTACCGGGTACCCCATTGCACGCGTTGCCGCAAAAGTCGCTCTTGGTATGCACCTCGACGAGATCAGCAACGTCGTCACTGGTAAGACTCGTGCTGCGTTCGAACCAGCCCTTGATTATTGTGTAGCCAAGATTCCTCGCTGGCCGTTCGATAAATTCGGTTCTGGAGACCGATCCCTCGGTACTCAGATGAAGGCGACGGGCGAGGTAATGGCTATAGACCGCAGCTTTGAAGCGGCTCTCATGAAGGCCGTAAGATCCTTGGAAGACGGCAAGCGATCTCTGCGTTGGGAAGATCCGGATTGGCGAATCAACGACCTCTCGGATGAAGAGCTTTCCGGCGACGATCTCCGCCTTTGGAAACTCGCCTTCAAACTCCGAACCGGCTCTACCCCGGAAGAATTGACCCTATCCACTGGGGTTGATATTTGGTTCACCAGGGCTCTCCACCGCATCGTCAGCATGGAACGGCAACTGAGCAATTCCGATCATTTGAGCGCCGACCTTCTTTTAGAAGCGAAACGCCTTGGCCTCAATGATGACGACATCGCTGAATTCTCCGATTTGGGACTTGGCGAGCGCGTACGCGAGTTGCGAAAATCCCTCGGTATCGTCCCTGTCTACAAGATGGTGGATACTTGCGCCGGTGAGTTTGAAGCCTCAACTCCGTACTTCTACAGCACCTATGAAGATGAAAACGAGGCGGAGCCCATCGGCGTCGATTCCGCCGTAGTGATCGGCTCGGGACCGATTCGAATAGGGCAGGGCATCGAGTTCGACTACTGCTCCGTCCATGCCGCTTGGGCCCTCCAAAATGAGGGCATTCGGGCCGTGATGATCAACTCCAACCCGGAAACCGTTTCGACAGACTTCGACACTTCTGACCGCCTTTACTTTGAACCCCTAGACGAAGAGGCGGTCCGAGACATCATTGACAACGAGATGGGCAACGGCGCAACCTCATCTAATGGTGTCATCCCCCCGAATATCGTTGTCCAATTCGGCGGTCAGACTGCAATCAACCTCTCCCAAAACCTCAACGCTGCAGGACTCCAAGATCTAGTCCTTGGTTCCGACCCCCAAGTCATAGACAATGCCACCGACCGCGGCCGCTTCGAGCAACTAGCCGCTATGAATGGGTTGCCCTTGCCACCGGGTGGCACGGCAACCAACACCGACTCCGCTCTCGCCCTAGCCGAAAACCTCGGATACCCGGTACTAGTCCGGCCGAGTTACGTCCTTGGCGGACGCGCTATGGAGATCGTCGACAACCCCAACGAACTCCAACGATACTTTGACCGCGCGCTCCGCGCTGTACCTGGACAGACCATCCTCGTAGATCGCTATTTTCAAGGCATCGAGGTAGAAGTCGATGCCGTATGCGACGGTCAAGATGTCCTTATCCCTGGCGTGATGCAGCACATCGAACGTGCCGGTGTCCACTCCGGGGACTCGTTTGCCGTCTATCCCGCAATCTGGCTCACTGGAGACGAAGTCGAGACCATCGTCGATTACACCCGACGCATCGGCAGGATGCTAAACGTTCGCGGGCTTATGAACATCCAATACGTAATCACTGGTGGCGGGACCTACCGCAGCAGTGCCGCTGACCCGGGACGCTCCGAAGCCGATGCACAAAACAGCGAGACCTACGTTATAGAAGTTAACCCCCGTTCTTCACGCACAATTCCTTTCATCTCAAAGGTCACCGGCATACCCATGATCCGCATCGCCACGCAAGCCATGCTGGGCAAAAAGCTCAAAGACATGGAATGGGGTACCGGACTGATGCCACGCAAGAACCTAGTCGCGGTGAAGGCCCCAGTATTCTCGATGAACAAACTCACAAGCGTCGACACATTCCTCGGACCTGAGATGAAGTCCACTGGAGAGGTCATGGGTATCGACCGCTCATACGTCCCCGCCGTAACCAAGGCCCTCATCGCTTCCTCACACTCCATAAACCGCGGGGATAGTGTGCTGCTAAGCGTCGCCGACTCCGCGAAATCCGACGCCGAGCGACTAATTCGGATTCTTGGGGACAACGGACACGCCATATACGCGACATCGGGCACCGCAAGCTTCGTCCAATCCCTCGGCTACCCTGTCACAGAAGTGGACCGTATTCTGGCCACCAACAAGACCAACGTGGTGACGGTAATCAATGACGGTACAGTCCAAGCCGTCGTAAACGTCCCCACGGGAGGCAGAGCGGCAGAGCAGGATGGTTTTTACATCCGCCGGGCCGCCGTAGAGCGCCGCATCCCCTGTTTCACCTCCATCGATACAGCGCGGTGCGCGGTCGAAGCCGCTTATGCACCAGAAATTACTAACGTAGGATACGGCGGCATCAATGTGATGACGTTGACTGAATACGTCAACGGATAGAGCAAGGTCGTTTCAACCCGGCGTTTCGCCAATCCAAACCTCGCCACCCTCGAAATACTCTTTCTTCCAGATCGGCACAACTTCCTTTAGTCGATCAATGAAATACAGAGCCGACTCGAACGCAGGTCGACGATGAGCCGCGCTTACCGCTAACACCATGCTCGTCTCGCCGATGTCAACTCGCCCTGCCCGGTGACAAACCGCAACCTCACCGATCTCCCACTTTTCTTTCATCTCACCAATGATCTGCAGCATCACGTCCTCAGCCATCGGTGAATATGCCTCGTACTCCAGGTACAAGACCGATCTGCCCTCATTGTGGTCCCGTGTGACCCCATGAAAAACAACTACCGCGCCGTCCTGATCGGAACCAACCAGCCCAACCACTCGATCCGCATCGATCTCCTCTTCCGTAACCCAAACCCGAGATGTTTCTACATCATTGGAATCTTCGCCACCGCTCACGGGCGGGATAACTGCGATCTCGTCCCCATCTTCCAAATGCTTAGACTTGTCCACGTAGATCCCATTCCGAGCCAACATCACATTTGATGGCAACACGCCGTCCCGATCCACACTCGCCAAAGCACAATCAATCGCATCACCCAGAGATGAACCAGCGTCAAGTTCTACCTCGACGCGCCCAGTACCGGCGCGTTCCCGGGCTCCAGCAAAAAACAAGACGGTGACATGTATCGTCATATCCCGATCACCAACATTGCCCAAAGCCTATCCTCAGACAGGCTTCCAAGTTGGTTTGCCATCCTCTTCCACAACCTTGCCCATGCTTATGCCTGTCGGAAGGTGACCCGAAACCACCGTCCAACCCTCCGATATCGCCCGCCATAGCAGCCATCTGCGTGATGCAGTCGAAAGATCTTGCCGCCAGTCGAAGACCGGGCACCAGTGCTGTTCCCGGATCTGCGCCACGTTGTGGAAAAGATCACCCGTCAGAACTGCCTTCTCATCCCCTGACTGCACCAGCACACACTGATGACCGGGCGTGTGCCCATTCGTCGGCAGCAAGTAAATCCCGTCCATCAAAGGCAGACTCCCCAGCACGAGCTTCAACTGCCCTGTTTTTTCGAGCGGCGCCACCATTGCATCGAATTCATCATTCTGGTTTGCCGGATCGCTGTAGAACTCCCAATCATTTCGGGCGATGTGGTACGTTGCATTTGGGAACGTGGTCCTGCTGCCATTTCCGTCCGACCGCATGTTCCAACCGATGTGATCCCAGTGGCAATGCGTGATCACAACATTGTCGACGCCCGCGTTAGTCACGCCTAGACTCTCGAGATTCTTGATCAGGTCCCCTTCCGACGGCCCGTGCTCATACGGACCAGGCCCCGCACCTGTATCCACTAGCAAGTTCTCCCCTGACCCATCGACGCGACGTACCAAATGTCCCCGCCATTGCGCTTCCCAATAACCTTCAGGGGCCAACGCATAATCGCGATGCGGATCCCACTCCTCGGCACTCACGTCCACAAATACATCCGCAGGATTTCTCTGAAACCCGATATGGTCATCCACAACCGAAATCTCGTAATCACCGACAACTATCTGCGTTGAGCCCATTAGCTTCTATTCCTATGCCCTAATCAGGGTTATCGACTGTTATCGCCGTTGAATATGCGTGCCTCAGCTTCGGGTGAGAGTTGGACACCTTCCGCTCTAAGCTCGGATCGCATGCGCTCTGCTGCTAGGCGTTCGCCTTCTTCTCTTCCTTTGACACGTGCCTCTTCGATAGCCTTTTCCCGCGCAACCCGCCGAATCTCGGTTTTCGTCTCGAACATCTTCCTAGTTCTTTCGATCGCCAAGGCAATCGCCACTACGAACGCCCAGCTCAACTACGTTACCGCCAAACTGTAGAAACCGATGCCCCAATGGTCTGTCTCCGAGTATATCCAAAGCAATGGAACGGATATCGCACCAACAGTTGCGAAGCCTACCCCTTGCCAAACAATGCCGCGTTCCTCAAGCGTTGAGGTCACGCTTTCAAGTGTCATATGATGCTTTGCCTTAGTTTCAGGTTTTCCGGCGGTGCTGAACCGCACCGCCAAAAACACCATACCAGCAAAGCGTATTTCCTTAATACCAATGTGGCAAACGAGTCAACGGCCTTTCGTTAGGGCTCAACTACCTCGATGAAAATCGCCGAATCATCGCCGCTCACCAAAACACTGCTCAACTCGCCTTCTCCGGAATAGACGACATCGCCTTGACCTGCTTCCACGATTTCGCCATCCAAGATGAAACTCACCTTGCCGCGAAGGACCACCCACCAAGCTTCCGCGTCACCCGAAAACGAAGCCAATGGACCACCGGGCATCACGTGGAACATCTCGACACGATTCCGCGGATCCAAAATCACCGTTTCTTGCCAATCTGAGTCAAGCCCATGGCGTTCGATCATGTAATCCAACGGTGTAAAGATGCGGTTGGGCGGTTCCCAGTGATCCTCTAACGGGATCGTTCGCGCCGGTTCGAGTCCCTTCAAATCGTGGTTCGAACCGGGCTTACCCGTGACCATACGCATGCACATCTCGCCCTTCCAAGCCCGCGGATCATGGCGGTACCCGCATGGCGCAACAATGATGTCGCCAAAATGCGCCTTGAACGGTTCGTACTCGCCGACGCGGTAACGCATCTCACCCCCGTACGCAACCCACCATTCGTTGAAGTCGTCGTGAAGATGCGGATCTCCCGGCGACCCGCCGGGCGAAGAAATGACGGCCATCCGGTTCCGCGAGTCCATCACCAACACCCGCGACTTGGTCGCCGCAGCATAACCGCCACCCGACCGTGCGATCTCATCAAGGACAGGTCCTTCGACATCAGGCGCGTCAGGCCGAAGCGAATCGACAATCTCGTCGTACGTCACATGGCGAGCATTGGTTTCAGACATCTTAATTCCCGTTTGCTTGACTGCTTTAGAGTTCAGATCTCTAAGCGAAATCTGCACTCGTAGCAGTTTAACAATCGGTCAACACGTCTCAGGATCCGCGACTTCAACGAATATCGCTGAACCGGGACCAGTAGCCGAAATAGCGCTCCACTCACCGTCACTCGAATACACCACGCTTCCCTTGCTGGCATCCACTACGTCGCCCGCTATCTCGAATCGAACATTCCCTTTAAGCACAACCCACCAAGACTCGGTGTCGCCATTGACCGATTCAGCTGATGAACCGGGCATCACATTGAACATCTCTACGCGGTTCCGTTGATCGAGTAGCACCGACTCTTGCCAATCACTATCCAAACCCTGCCGCTCAATCATGTATGGCAATGGCGTCAGGATACGGTTCGGCGGTTCCCAATCCGGATCCAACCGAACCGTCCGGGAAGGCTCTATGCCTTTGATGTCGTGGTTCGAACCGGGTTTGGTGCAGACCAATCTCATGCACATCTGGCCGTACCACGCGATAGGAGTGTGCCTGGAGCCGCACGGCGCTACCACTATATCTCCGAACGTCGCCCGAAACGGTGTGTATTCTCCAACCAAAAACCCCATCACATCGCCAAAACCCATGAACCATTCATTGAAGTCAGGATGGATATGAGGATCCCCAGGGGACCCGCCGGGAGACGTAATCACGGTCGCACGGTTTCGACTATCTTGGATCAGGATGCGACTGGATTTGAACTCGGCCCCAACGTGCCGAGACAATTCCTCCTTTGGAACCTCACCAGCCGCCGCCAGCGTCGCGTTAGTGCGGAGATCGTTAACGATTTCGTCGTATGAGGCATGTCGTTGGTTGACTTCGGTCATTTGGCTTCACCTGATGGGCGTATTCGCGCGGAATTGAAGGCGAGTTTAACACCGGGCACATTGAACGTCTTTCACCAGAATGGTGCCGAGAGTGGGATTCGAACCCACACGCCGTTTAACGGGCCGCGGGGTTTAAGCCCGCTGCGTCTACCGTTCCGCCATCTCGGCAAGCTACACCGCCACCAATAACGTCGACACTTAAGATTCTAAACAAGGAGGGTTTTCCAAGCTGATCGCTGATGACCTCCGTCTAATGAACGGCGTCGCAAACACAAAGGAGCATCAGATTGGCACAAGACCCTCAGACTACGGTCGGAATTATCGGCGGCACAGGGCTTTACCAGATCGAAGGCTTTGAAGACGCGCAGTGGGTGGAGGTCCAATCTCCTTTCGGTGAACCGTCAGACGCATTCTTGATAGGTAATTTCGAAGGGCACCGGGTCGCCTTCTTACCGCGTCATGGTCGCGGTCACAGGATCCCACCTGCAAAGGTCAACTACCGCGCCAACATCGACGCACTCAAACGCATCGGCGTGGACCGCATCCTAGCCTTCAGTGCTGTGGGTTCACTTCAAGAAAAACTAAACCCTGGCAAGTTCGTGCTCGTGGACCAGTACATGGATCGAACCAGCGGACGCGAAGCCTCCTTCTTCGGCCCAGGCTTCGCCGCACACGTCAGCATGGCAGATCCTGTCTGTTCGACTATGAACGAAGCGGTCGAGGAAGCAGCCGCTGGATTGGACATCGACCTCGTGCGAGGCGGGACATATCTAGCCATGAACGGACCTCAGTTCTCGACGCGGTTCGAATCCAATCTGTACCGATCTTGGGGATGCGACATTATCGGCATGACAAACATGCCCGAAGCAAAACTCGCCCGCGAAGCCGAAATGGCTTACACCACAGTCGCAATGGTCACCGACTACGACTGTTGGCACGACGACCACGAAAATGTCTCCGCATCAATGATCCTCAAGGTCCTCCATCAAAACTCCGAGAGTGCACGCCGACTGATCACCGCCGCAATTCCGATAATCGGCAGTTTGAAAGCGCCTTTCCCATCGGGCGTCCATACCGCCTTGGAACACGCTATCGCCACAGCTCCCCAAGATCGTGATCCCGTTCTCGCCGCCAAGCTCGATGCTGTGGCAGGCCGTGTATTGAAAAACGACGGCTGGGCCAGCTAAAGTTGCCGCAACCGCGGATCCAAACGGTCGCGTATCCAATCCCCTAGGAAGTTCATCGCGAACACCACCGCGAAGATGGCCAGGCCCGGGAAGAGCGACATCCAATAAGAAGTGTTGATGTAATCGCGCCCCTCTGCGACCATCGAACCCCACGCTGGACGCGGTTTAGGGATACCTACTCCGAGGAAACTCAGGGTCGCCTCTGTCAGAATAAGTTGGCCGATGGCAAGGCTCGCAATAACGAGAACTGTGTTGGTAACTCCAGGCAGGACATGTTTGGTGACGATGCGATTCGATGACGCGCCTGCAACGATGGCAAGTGCGACGTAATCAGCAGCTTTAAGGCGTAACGTCTCCGCTCTGACTTGACGCGCGAAACCGCTCCAGCTGAATAAGATCAGCAGGGCGATGATAAGTACCATGCTTGATCCGAACACCACCACTGTCGCCAGCGCGACAAGAATGAACGGAACGCCCAGCGTTAGATCCACCATCCTCATCAATATCTCGTCGTAAATGCCTCCGAAATATCCTGCTATCAGGCCGAGTATAGTGCCGCCTATCGCCCCAGAAATGAGCACTACCGACGCGATCAGCATCGAATATCGAGCACCCCAGATAATACGGCTCAGCATATCCCTGCCAAGAGGATCAGTTCCGAGAGGGTACTCCCATTTCGGCTCTTTGCCGCTGATCGGTGAAGCATCTTCCCAAATCGGAGGACGGTCTTGATCCTGCAATTTCCCAACTAGCGGATCGTGCCTCGACAACCATGGTGCGAACACGGCGGCGATAACCAAGAGCGCAACGATGATAGCCGGCAACACTGGATAGCGCCTCAGAACGCGCCAAGTCACCTGAAACGGACTTCCACGTTCGCGCACGACCATAGGTTGCGTCACGGATTCCATTGATCTGTCAGTTCCCAAAGCCATTTCAATTCTGTCTGATACGCGGGTCGAGCACGCCATAAAGGATGTCGACCAGCAAATTCATACCCAGATACCCGGCAGTAGCGAACATCACAATCGCGCTGATGACAGGGAAGTCGGTTCCAAACACTGATTGCACCGCAAGACGTCCCAATCCGGGCCATCCGAACACCGTTTCCGTGACGACCGCACCGGTGATCAAGGCGGTAAGGAACACCCCGGCGAATGTCAATGGGACGATTATGGCGTTCCGGAACGCGTGCTTCAAAATCACGGTCATCTGCGACGCTCCTTTAGCCCTAGCGAGTTTGACGAACTCGCTGTCGAGGATCTCCAGCATTGCCGATCTGGTCAACCTCAACAGCGCGGCGGCGGCGTACCACCCAAGAGTGATCGATGGGAGAACGAGGCTCCGGAGATCGCCTTTTTCGCCAGCGGGAAGCCACCCCAGCCAGACAGCGAAGATCAGGATAAGCATGATCCCAAGCCAGAATCCTGGCATCGCTTGCCCCAACAATGCGAAACCTCTTGCGAAAAGATCCAACATTGTCCCACGCCAGATAGCGGAAAAAATACCCAGTGGGATACCTAAAGCCAAAGCGAAAACGTAAGCCCCAACCGCCAGCTGCAACGTATTCGGTATTTTCCTGAGGACTACCGTTGTCGCCGGTATCTGCTCCTTCACCGATATGTCAAAGTCCAATAACAACGCACCCGACAACCACCTGAAATACTGCTCGTAATACGGCCTGTCAAGCCCAAACTCCCGACCCCAAGCTTCCCATTGCTCATCAGTGGTGTACTCGCTCAAAAACAGATTGCGGGGATCTCCGCTCATCCGGGACAACGCGAACACGAGGACGCTGGCGAGCAGAAGGACGATAACCGCTGCCAAAAGTCTGCGGACGATGAGCCTTCTCAATTTACGAACTCAATTGACTGCGAGGCAAATGACGACGCCATGAGACGGCGTGCCCAGATTTTACTGGGCACCGCCGTCTCGAAAGCGTTGTTCACGCAACTGATGCGAATTCCAGCAGCGTTACGGACCGCTCATTACAACCGTTTCAGGTGCCACGAATTCTGGACCAGTGTTCATGTACGGGCTGTACTCAATGATCTCGGGCCGTAACACCACCGATGTAGGCAGCGTGCTCACCGAAGCCACCAGGTTCCAGTTATTGATGTACGACCACCATTCAATCGTGTTTTGGATACGTTCTTCATACGTGGTCGCAGCTAGGTCCAAGTTCCGAGCAGAGATCGCAGTGATGTCGTTCGGCAGCTCGATCCCGTAGTTGAAACCGCTCGAAGGCCGGTACGCCCCAGAGAAGAACGCGTCAGGCACAGCATTCGTTCCCGCCTGAATCATCCACGGAATCTGTTTCTGCCGGTTCACCAACCGAGGTCGCGCCGCACCATAGTCGGTCGCATCTACCGACACCTCACATCCGAGACCACGCCAGAACTGTGCCACCGCACCACCAACTTCTTCATCCCACTCTTTGCCTGGTGCGACGTGGTACTTGAACGGGAAACAGTTCGGGAAACCAGCCTCGCCAAGCAGAGCACTTGCTTGGTCTGGGTCATACGGAACATCAAACTCGTCGATCCAGTGCGGGTCGCCCGGGAACGCGTTGATTGCATTCGTCAGTGGCCTACCCACGCCAGATTGGATCTCGTCTACGATCGTCTGCCTGTCAATGCCCAAACGGAGGGCGCGACGAACCTTGTTGGCGCGTTCCATCGACGCGGCATCATCCGGGTCGCCAATCCAAGGGTGTTCATCATCGGGCAAGAATCCCTCACGCGTACGATAGATGTTCTCGCCATTCTGGTCTGTTTCAGCCCAGTAATTGCCGGCGAACATCACAACTTGGTTGATCGGTGGACCGACCACTTGGGGACGCGCTCCTTCGATGTTGTTGACCGTGTTCTTGATCAGCTTCAACGGCACTCGAGCAACATGAATCAGACCTGTCTGTAACGCAGCGATCCGTGCCAGCGGCTCCGGCATCAGGATCACCTCGTAAGAGGCAACACTGGGCTGTTGTCGATAGTGACCTTCGACCGGTTCAGCTCGTACGTTGCTGTCAGTCACCCATTCGGTGATTCGGAATGCCCCCGTTCCTACTGGTGTGAGGTTGGCGGCATCTTCGCCCATCTCGTCATACAGGCGCTTCGACACAATGACCGGAGATCCCAAAGTCGTGTTCGAGATGATGTGATACCAACGTGGGTCGAGCATGTTGTCTCGGATATTCATGCGCACAGTGCTGTCGTCGACTGCCTCGAATCCGGTCACGAACCGCTGAACACCTTGTGCCCGTTGGTTGATGCTGCCTTCCCGAAGCGCATCGTCGAAGCTCCATTGCACGTCATGGGCCGAAACCTCGCCCCAGTCATTGCCGTTCCAGTCAGTGTGGAACTTGACACCGTCACGGACCTTGAACGTTACCGCGCTCGTATCGTTCGCAACTTCCCAAGACTCGACGATCCCTTCGTTGTAGGTGGCAGCGTCGAGGTTCAACTTGGGCGGTGCCGAGTGTTGCGCCCACATTAGAGGCTCGAAGAAGCCCCAGAAGATAAGCAACTGCATGTTGCCCGTGCCCTGTTTGCTAGGGAGGAATACCGGTGGGTCCACTAGGATCTCACCAAGGCGCAAATTTCCTTGGAAAGCCTTGGGCTCCATCATCATCGCCGGCTCCGGCGTTGCTGTCACAACAACCTGAACTTCCTTCTCGACTTCCTTGACGACCTCTTTCTCAACCTCAACCTCTTTCTCAACGACCACGGTCTGGACAACCGTCTCACCCGCTACTTGCACCTCTTTCTCAACCACGACCGTCTGGATGACTGTCTGACCAGCAACCTGCACCTCTTTCTCAACCACGACGGTCTGAACTACGGTCTCACCAGGTACCTGCACTTCGCGTTCAACCACGACGGTCTGAACTACGGTCTGGCCTTCTACCTGTACCTCCTTCTCAACGACCACAGTCTGAATAACTGTTTCCTGTACCGATTTTTCGACTACAACGGTCTGGATGACGGTCTCTGTCCCGCCGCAAGCAATGGCAACCGCCATCGCACCAGCTAGGACCGACAAACCAAGCGCAACCCACGACCTGCGCGTTGAGAAGGCACTTCGTATCGCTTTTCGCATGTCAATTCCTCATTTGTAATGCGGATTCGTTGTACGCAACGATCTTAGCTACGAATCACACATATTAGGACGCTCGAAATGAATCGTCTGCGCTGTCCGCAAACTTACACCCACAACACCATTCTGTCAACTATCGGACAACGATTCTGCCAAGGCAATTTAGCATCGTTTTCAAATGGCGGTATCGAAACACCCCAAACGGCAAACGGATCTGAAATCATTGAAAAACTCAGAACGCTGGACCGCGGACAACATACCCGATCTGTCAGGCAAAACCGCAGTAGTAACAGGCGGCAACAGTGGTGTAGGTTTCGAAACCGCACTTGAACTGGCCCGACATGGCGCAACCACCATCATCGCCTGCCGGTCCGCCTCACGCGGCGAACCGGCGTTAAGGCGAATTAAAGAAGCGGCACCTGCTTCACAAACTGAATTGATGATCCTCGATTTGGGAGACCTAGCCTCGATCAACGCGTTCGCAGAGCGATTCATGGATGCACACGAAAAACTCGACTTGCTCGTGAATAATGCCGGCATCATGGCAACCCCGTATCGAACCACCAAAGACGGCTTCGAGTCTCAACTCGGAACCAACCACCTTGGGCACTTCGCCCTTACCGCCAAATTGATGCCGTCGATCTCGGCGGCACCTTCAGCCCGCATCGTCAACGTGAGTAGCGTAGGACACCGCAGTGGTGATATCGATTTCGACGCTCTGCTGCTGGACCGCTCCAACTACAAGCGGTGGCGCGCTTACTACCGATCGAAACTCGCAAATCTGCTGTTTACCTATGAGATGCATCGACGCTTGGAACGCGCGGAGATCGACAACATCTCGTCGCTGGCAGCCCATCCAGGCGTCGCGCGCACCAACCTCGCACAGGGGATGGGGTTCGTCGGCACGTTGCTCAAACCGATAGCTTTTCTGTTTGTACAGAGCGCCCAGATGGGAGCGTTACCGATACTCAGAGCTGCAACCGACACCAACGCGCAAAGCGGTCAATACTACGGACCTGACAAACCACACGAGCGGAGCGGATACCCGATCATCGTCTCGTCATCTTCCGAATCTCACGACGAAGAAACAGCACACCGCCTTTGGGAATGCTCAGAAGAACTGACCGGCACCACGTTCAATCTGTGAGCGTCGGAGGGGAGATTGGAGGCGACGGGCGGATTCGAACCGCCGAATAGAGGTTTTGCAAACCCCCGCCTTAGGCCGCTTGGCTACGTCGCCTCTGAATTACTGATTCTATCGCCACGAAAACTGTAGTCGACTATTGCCGACTTTGCTTGGTGCCGAGAGTGGGACTCGAACCCACACGCCCTTTCGAGCACTACGCCCTCAACGTAGCCTGTCTACCAATTTCAGCATCCCGGCACAACCAGTCTTCTGGCTCACTCATCCTCAAATTCAGAGGAGTTGTGGCAGGAGCGGCAGGATTCGAACCCGCGACCTTTGGTTTTGGAGACCAACGCTCTAGCCAACTGAGCTACGCTCCTTCGCCTTCTATTTGATTTTACACTGACAGCTCAAAAAC
Organism: uncultured Dehalococcoidales bacterium; assembly: GCA_964564575.1. Lineage (GTDB taxonomy): Bacteria > Chloroflexota > Dehalococcoidia > Lucifugimonadales > Lucifugimonadaceae > Bin127. Next base: position 29,794 of record CAZMBB010000004.1, on the reverse strand, counting down.
TCGACGACGGGAGCGCTCTTGAACGATTTCATTTTCAAATACCGAACGATAGGCGACTACCAAACCCCAGTGATCGAACTACCAGAATCGATACGCTTGCTTTCCGTTCCAGTTTCTGGCGTAATCGGCAACTCTATCCCTACATCTCCAACTGGAAAAGCGAATCTTCAAGATTGGAAAATCAATGTCGCCCGTACGGTTAAAGAATCTCGTGGTGATGCACCGTGGGATCCGTCGAAGCAGTACGCGATAACCCTAGGAATCCAGTTTTGCTTGGCACTCCACGGCCATCAACCGTTAGACGTAGAAAACTTCATAAAGCCCATCATTGACGCTCTGGCAGCAGGACTGTTCTGCAATCCTGATACGGACCCGGCTGCCATTGAAAGATTCAATTACGACGATTCGAACTTCAACACATTGTTGATCCATCGCCTGCCAGACACGAATCAGCCTAGTAGAGAGGGTGTGGGTATCCACGTTTCCGCCAAGTAAATACCGGGGTACACCCTTGAACTGACCCCGTGTTGCCAGAATCAAACAGTCGGTGTCACCGTCCTGGTGACACCGACTGTTCGCGCCGTTAATCCGCGTGATCGTAGCTTTGAACTACATCACCGTCGAGTCGCCCGTCTCCCCGGTGCTCACTCGTGTGGCGTCGTCGATCTGCGAGACGAAGATCTTGCCGTCTCCGATCGCACCCTCTTCACCAGTCCTCGCGGAGCCGATGATCGCCTCGATAACCGCATCCTTCATCCCATCCGGGATCACGGTCATGATCATCGTCTTTGGCAAGGCGACTCGGTGAGAGAGGTGTCCGCCTCGGCCGGTGAAAACCTCGACGCCTTCCTGTTGGCCTTTTCCGGTGATGTTCCAGTATGAGTAGCCCTTGACCCCAGCGGCGGTCAGAGCTTCAAGCACTGTGGACGTCCGTTCCGGGCGAACCACTGCTTCGATCTTTAGCATTGTTAGTTCCTTTCGTGGTTCTGTGACGAGGGAGTACCAAACATGCTACTCCCTCGCCTACGGTTAGTTCATGTTCCGATTAGTCAGCGCCGTCCGCTACGTAACCGCGCTCGCCATGTTCGGCGATGTCGATGCCGATGTCCTCTTCCTGCTCTGAGACCCGCAACCCAAGTCCGGGTATCTTGTCCAAGACGAACAAGATGACGAACGAGACGATACCGGAGTAGAGCAACGTGACTACGACTGCGATTAGGTTCGCGACGAAGTGGCCGGCATTGCCGTTGACTAGACCGCCAGCGGTGTCGGTTAAGGCGCCCCAGGCAAAGATGCCGGTCGCCAACGCACCCCAGATACCGCCGATGCCGTGAACTGCGAAGACCTCAAGCGAGTCGTCGATCCCCAGCTTGTGAACGATTTCGTAGTGGACCGCGTAGTGACAGATGATGCCAGCACCAAGACCGATTGCGAGCGAGCCGGCGCCGCCTACCCACCCAGCCGCTGGAGTGATTGCCACTAGACCCGCTATCGCGCCGGTGGCCACACCCACACCGCTAACTCGACCAGTGTGTACGAAGGAAAGGATCGCCCACGTGACCGCTGCAACTGCAGCCGCAGTGTTGGTGTTCATGAACGCGATTATGGCTGTTCCGTTCGCTGCTCCGGCCGATCCGGCGTTGAAACCGAACCACCCGATCCAAAGGATCGCAGCACCAAGAACTACGAACGGTACGCTGTGAGGCTCAACCCCAGGATTTCGGCGCTTGCCGACTAGATATGCAGCCGCAACAGCCGCGATACCCGCATTGATGTGAACCACGGTTCCTCCGGCAAAATCAAGCGCTCCGCCGTCGAGGTCACCAATCCATCCGCCGCCCCAGACCCAGTAGCAGATCGGAGCGTATACGAATGTGACCCACAGCACCAAAAAGATGAGGTACGTCGTGAACTTGAATCGCTCAACAAACGCACCGGTGATCAGTGCCGGCGTGATAATGGCGAAGGTCATCTGGAACGCAGCAACCAACAGGTCCGGTATGTCCCAACCAAGAGCATCGTTGGTGGTCCCTATTCCACTCAGGCCGATAAAATCGAACCCTCCTGACCAGACGATGTTGCTTGCGTCGTTGAACGCCAAGCTGAACCCCCACAACACCCAGACGATGCTCGACACCCCCATGGCGATGAAGGAGTACATCAAGGTGCTGACGACATTTCTGCCACGCACCAGTCCTCCGTAGAAGAATGCCAAGCCCGGCGTCATGAACAGCACCAACAAGGTTGCTGTCAGCATCCAGGCTATAGAGCCAGTATCCATATTCGTGTCCCTCCGTATGGATGATTTCGCAATGTTCCCAAACTAAGCGCCTTATGTTTCGCGGATGTTAAGCAACTGTTTCGCCAACGTTAATCCGAGAAATCTTCTACTGTCCCATCAGCGCCGCCAACACCAACGGCTAAAATTCAGTGTGCGAATCTGTCCAATTGATGACCGAACGGCGAGACACGCCCAGGAACTAGAACCAATGCCAATCATCGACTCTCACTGCCATTCATGGGCCTACTGGCCATACCTGCCAGAAGTCCCTGACCCCGAACACCACGGCTCAGTCGAAACGCTTCTGGACCAGATGGATGTCAACGGTGTCGATCGCGCAACCATCGTCTGCGCTCAGATCCACCGAAATCGAGACAACAACGACTATGTCGCCGCTGCAGTCCGAAAACATCCCGACCGCCTAGACCAATTCGCCGATGTCGACTCCTTCTGGTCCGACACGTACCACACGCCGGGTGCGGCGAAGCGGTTGGAGCAGGCGGCAGAGAAATGGCCGATGAAGGCCTTCACCCAATACGTCGCAAGCGAAGACGATGGTCGGTGGTTCAACACTCAAGAGGGCAAAGACTTCTTCTCCGTAGCCCGCGACGTCGGCCTGATCGCATCCATCGCAATGGCTCCCCATCACCAGAACGAAATCCGAAAAGTCGCCGAGGCCTTCCCCGAAGTCCCCATCCTCTGCCACCACATGTCCGCCCTCCGGTCATACGGCGCGGACGCTTGGGCCATGGTCAAAAACGTAACCGAATCCGCAAAACTACCCAACATTCACCTCAAACTATCCGGTTTCCACTACCTGTGCAATCCCGAAAGAGTGTGGGACTTCCCGTACCACGAGACGCACTGGGTATACGAAGAGTGCTACAAAGCCTTCGGCACCCGCCTCTGTTGGGGTTCCGACTTCCCCGTCGTCAAAAAGGCCATGACCCATCTCCAGTCACTAGAAGCCTTCCGTTCCCACCTGACCTTCATATCAGATGAAGATCGGGAGGCAATCCAAGGCGGCACATTGGAAAAGCTACTTGCAAACGCACGCGACGTAAGCTAAGTCAACCCAACCCTCTTTCAGCTGCCCGAGAGCACTCGTTGCGCCGCTTCAGTTCCGGCGATACGACCAAACACGGCACCAGCCATCATCCCGCCGCCCGACGGATAGTTGTCGTGCCACAACCCTCCAACCATCTCGCCCGCAGCGTAAAGACCGGGAATGATCTGATCGCTTTCGTGCAAGACCTCAGCCGAGGGAGTGATTTTCAGGCCTCCGTACGTGAACGTCATGCCACAGATCGTCGGATACGCCTCAAAAGGCGGACTGGTGATCGGCAGTGCCCAGTTGCTCTTGGGTGGCGTTATCCCTGAAGCCGATTTTCCATCGAGACGGAACGGATGGAATTCGTCTTCTTGAATGGAGTCATTGAACTCACGCACCGTTCCGAGGAACGCCCCGACATCTCGAAGTTCGAGATCTTTTGCTAGTGCCTCCAAGGACTTTGATTTGTAACCTGTCGCATCTTCATATCCCCTAATCAACCCCCTGCGCCTCTGCTCTGAATCGAAGACCTGAAAAGTGATCCCTCCGGGCTGAGAAAGAATGGCACGCCCAGTCTTGGCATAAGTGAGCCCCCGCCACGTCTCGCCCTCATCAATGAACCGACGCCCATCGACATTCACCATGATCCCGAAGGGATAGGAATAACGACTCCAATACACTCCACTCACGCCTGGACCGGGGACATCGTACTCGGGTCGTTTCGAGTCCTGCGGTGATGCGTGACAGGTCGACCAACTTCCGTACGGCTGAGCACCCAACTCCAAAGCCATATTGAGGCCATCGCCAGTATTGAACGGCACACCCCTGAGCTTTACCTTGTCCCAACCGGCACCAAGATACCGCGTCCGCATCTCCGGGCTGGACTCGAAGCTGCCGCAAGCCAGAACTACAGCCTGCGATTTGTAGCGGACATCCAAGTCCCCTCTCCTAGCCCGCACTCCGGTAACTCTGCCCGCACGATCCTGCAACAACTCAACAGCCCGAGTCTCGTAATGTACGGTAATGCCTAAACGTTCAGCGGCGCGAAACCAACGCTCCTGCATGGCGAATCCACCACCATCAAATGAGACGACATTCGCCGACGTCGGACTTTCGTGAGAGGGGATCCACGCGTGTCCGTAAGATCGCATCCAAAGGATCGTTCTGTAGGCCTCCGAAACCAGAATGTTCGCTAGCGTGGGATCGCTCCGACCATCAGTTACCGCCATAATGTCGTCGTAATAGTCCGACTCTGTGTAGTCACGAACTCGAGCCGCTAGTGACCGTGTCTCATCTTCGCCGACATCCGAGAGCAGGGGAGTGAGGTCTTCCATTCCCCGATACGGGAACCGCATGTGAACCGTCAACGCGCTGTTTCCGCCCCGCTGAGACTTGGACGCCTTCTCCAGCACTATCACCTCAGTGCCCTGCTCCTGAGCAGCCACCGCGGCCGCCATGGCAGCATTGCCTGCACCCACCACCAGTACCTCAGTGTCGACTACCGTTTCCACCGAAACTATCCCTTCACAATGCCCCTCACGCTAGGACGGTCCCTTTCACCTCAACACAGCCACTTTGTTGGATTCGATCAGGGCAAAGTCGATCTGTGCGCCACCCATTACCAGCGCCTTCTTCCCATTGAGATCTGCGATCATTTCCTAAACCCCCTCCTGCAAAGGCAACACGATATGCGACGCACGCTCTTCGCTATGCCAAATCGTCTGCTGAGCAATCTCATACCGACGCTCCAACCCCAACGGTCCTCCCGTGTTCGGATTCACATCAAACCGTGGCCAGTTACTGCTGCTGATATCCAATCTGATCCGATGACCCTTCCGAAACACATTCGATGTCGGATATAGATGGAACACGAACTCATACGCCGTCCCCGGCTCCATCAACTCCGCCTCTTCCCAACCATTCCGATACCGCGCACGAATAATCGAGTCCGTGATATTCATCGCATACCCATCCGGATAGTCCGTCGATGGAGGATAAACGTCGATCAACTTCGCCGTGAAGTCAGTGTCCACAGCAGACGACGACGCCCAAAGACGCATCACAATATCCCCCGTCACTTCCACATCCTCCGCAAGCTCTGGAGTCTGGAATGTGAGGATGTCTTGCCGAGAATTCAAGGGCTGAGTATCAACACACCCCATAAAGTCTGGCCGACCACGCTGATCAAACGCTCCCGGACGGATGATCGAGTCCGCAGCCGAAATCCCACCTCCCATAGTAGGCACCGGATTCTTCGGATCAAACGAATACCCCGTCGAATCCTCCTCACCATCCACAGGTCCATCCTCCGACAATCCTCCACCCGCTCTCAGATAAAACGGCGTCTCTACCGTCCCAGGCAACGGCCAATCAGGTTCCGACCGCCAATACCCGCCATGATCCAGCCGACGCTCATAGTCATGCTTGTTCATCCGCTGACTACCAGTGCCCATCGTGAAGATCCGCACTGGCGACCAATCGGCAAACTCAGTCGCCAGACCCTTCATGTAGTGGTCGAACCACGCCAAACGAAGATCATTCATATTCACATGCGCCTCCGTCCCAAAATCCACATCCCCCGAATGCGTCACCTCAAACGCCCCATGCGTCCAAGGTCCCATCAACAAAACCTGCTGCGACTCCTTGATCGCACTCAGCTTGACATAGCTCAATGGCGTATTCCGAGCGTATGAGTCGTACCACCCTCCCAGATACAAAGTCGGCACATCCGCATGTTCCTCGTAATACTCATCAATCGCATACCCCCGCTGCTTCCAGTAATCGTCATACTCCCCATGCGTCGCGATATCGATCGCCCACTTTTCATACGAAGGCAACCGACGCAAAACAGTCGCTCCCTCCTTCAACGGCAAATTCCTCACGATGTCCGGCATGTCATCAATAAAAGCCTTCTTGATCTCCCCCTGCAAACCCGCATCCGCTATCGCCTCCTTGCTCGTCATCGCCATCCGAAACGCGTACACCATGAAACGCTGTTCCAACGCTCCGTTCTGACGCATCGATCCGTGATAGTAGTTCGATGCCCCAACTGCAACCACCATCGTCGACAAATGACTCGGATTCATCGTCGCCAACGCAGACTGATCGCTCCCCGCATAAGACCCACCCATCGTTCCTACCTTCCCATCACACCACTCCTGCGCCCCCAACCACTGCACCGTGTCAAATCCATCTGGCGCTTCCTTAGCAAATGCATACCACTCACCCTCAGATGCAAACCTTCCCCGCACATCCTGATACACCGTCACATACCCACGTCGCGCAAAATACTTCCCATACGTCACATTCCGAGGCCCCGTCTTGTCATACGGTGTACGCTCCAAGATCACCGGAAATTCACCTTTAGCGACCTCGCCTCCAATCGACGGAAAGTAGATATCCGCCGCCAACCGCACTCCATCCCGCATCGGCACCATCACATCCTTCGCGATCTTCACGTCATAAGCGATCTGCGAGCCTTCGTATCGACTATTCACAATCTATTGCTCCCGAACTGATCGTTGCCACCGACACCAAACTGTCGACGCACAGTCACATCATCGTTCGTTACGCTACGCTATACCAAAAAACCAACTCTCGCCCAATCCGTCCAATTCATCTATTTCATGCCTGAGCCTATCCAGATACTTGCCACTGCGGCTATCTTGGCATTCGCCGGATTCATCATCGGCGCGGTAGGCTTCGGCTTCGGCCTCACAACCTCACCCACCCTCCTTCTCTTCCTCGATGCCCAAACCGTCGTCGTAGTCGTCAACGCCGTAGCCATCATCGCCTTCGCATTAGTACTCGTAGAGACCCGCGAGCAAGCGAAATTCCGAGAACAGACCCCCTTGGCCATCGCCGGCGCCATAGGAACCCCCATCGGCGTATTCGCCCTCAGTCAACTGGACGCCTCGCTCCTCCGCATCGCCATCGGAATCCTCGTCCTAACCCTGACCGCCCTCGTAGTCTTCAAATCCGAATGGCGAGTCCCTTACCCACAATTCACCGGACCGATCCTAGGCTTGACATCCGCCGCAATGACCACTGGCCTCACAATCGGCGGACCCATTCTCGTCCTCTTCTTCCTCGGACGCGGCATGAAACGACAGGAACTCCGCGCATCGATGGCCTACTTCTTCACCATCATGTACATCGCCGCCGCCATTGGATACGCCACTCAAGGTCTATTCACTACCGAACGCCTCATCCTCATCGCCGCCTCCGCACCCGGCGTCGCCATAGCCTTCTGGATCGCAACACGCCTGATGGGCCGCATGAACGAGACTATCTTCCGCCGCACCGTCGTCACCATCATCACCATCTCAAGCGTCGTAGTTCTTGGACGCGAAGTTCTCTCGCTTCTCGATTAATCCCCAAACGAAAACGGCATCCGCAATCCAACCGTTCGCTCAGCCTTGTCATACCACCCTTGCGGCGCATAGTCACTCATGTGCATGTAACACCGCACATTCACCTCCGCCGATCCCTCCTCAAAACTGAACAACCTGCTCATCGCGATGTTCTTCTGACCGTGATACCTCGATAACGCCGCAACATTCACAAACGTCACACCCCATTTCCTCTCGATATGCGACCTCCCGCCGTGCGTATCATCCGGATTCGTATGCGTATGCCCACCGATCCAAATATCAATCGCACCCGGATTAGCCTCCAGATACGACTCAAACAACCCAGCATCCGGCACGCCTCCGACGAAATACAGATACGATGCCCCAATCGGTGCCCCATCCTCAAACCGACCGTGATACCCACCGTCAACACCTTCCCAAGGTCCTGACGCCACCGTAGTCTCCTTCAGCATGTGATGGTGCGCCGAGATAATTATCTTCTCCCGATTCGACTCCACATTCTCAACCCACCAATCAAACGTCTCTCGCGTTACAGCCCCCGCTGGGTACCCTCCATACTCACCTCGACCCACCGGCGGGCCACCATCATTTCGATCACCCATCACCAAAAACAAGATATTCCCCACCTCGAACGAATACCGCTCCCAAGTTCCCGAAACCGGATACGGTCGCCGGTCCGCATGAATCCCCGAATACTCCGTACTCTCCCCCATTGGATCGACCCACTTCCGAAACCACCACTGCGTCTCCTCATCCTCACCGCTCGCATCATGGTTCCCAACCAGATCGTAAAAATCCTCCCGACGATGCTTCGTTGACACCCCATACTGCCGAACAACCTCCATCCCTTCCTCATCATCCGGCGGTGTCTGAGCACCCGAATAATCACCGGCATTCAGCATGATGTCCCAATCAAACGGCGGCCCTCCCTCATCTCCCCCACGCTCCGACTGCAAAATAGCCTCCGCCAAACTCCGACGATTCCCCCGCACAAGATCAGTGCCCACATGGGCATCACTCGCCGCCCATAGCTTGAACGTCTTCATCGTTGAGTTAATCCTCCTCCAAGTCATCGAAAGCCGAGTGCCACCGCAACGAACCGCAGGCTTTGGAAAGCGCGCCCTCAGACAACTCAATCACCATGAACTCATCGCCAAAGTCCGCATCAACTATGCATATCGAATGTTGAGACGCCGGTGTGAACCCGAATCGTCCATAGTAGTTCGGATTTCCCAGCACTGTCAGGATTTCGACACCTGCTGATCTGCAGCGATCAATGGTCGCTCGTACGATACGTGATCCAAATCCCTGCCGTTGCCTTTCAGGTTTCACACTCACCGGCGCCAGCGCCCAAACTAATATCTCCGCAGTCCCGCTACCCCACGACATCGGACTCGCCGAGGCATGAGCCACCACTTCCCCATCTACGACCAGAACCATCGAAACCGGTAGAGCCCCAGCATTTCTGAGACGATCCACCAATACCGCCTCATCATTGTGGTCGAACGCCGCGCGCACCAAATCTCGTATACCAGAGATATGAACGCGTTGCTCCTCACAAACCATCACACCCATTCATCTTCTCCTCTCAGCTAAGGCCAGCTGGCGACCACCATACAGCGATCCAATGCTTCATCCAGCCCCGATCCAACAACGTTACATCCCAGAGGTCCCCAGAGATCCATCAAGTAGTCCATTAATCGTCGCACCGCGCCGGTTGCAACTGACCGAGTGCACGTTGAACGTCCACAACCCGTCGTTTAGAATCAAACCTTGGGTATCAAACCCACTCTCGCTCCGTTCCCGAGTAGCTCAGCGGTAGAGCAGCTGACTGTTAATCAGCGGGTCACAGGTTCGAATCCTGTCTCGGGAGCCACATTCCCAGGCTTCAAACCAAGTCGCCACACACGGCTATCCAAATGCACGGTGGATCTTCGCTGGTGAAAACGACGCGATGTCGAACGTGCGCGGGTATCAGCACATGATCGCCAGCGATTAGCTGCTTGACATCGCCGTTCTCGTATTCGAGCGCCGCCTCTCCTTGAATCAAAACCACCCACTCATCAAGATCTTGGTCGTACCACTCGCCAGCCGGAGTCGTCTGACCTTTCGATACAATGCGCTCGATTCTGAACCCACGAGCGCGGACCAGATCGGTAAACACCTCTTCACTGGGTAACGGATCTGGGAGGTCGAATATGTTGGAAATCACAACGGGAATGCGAAAACTAAGGGGTTCGGCTTCGCATCAAAAAACCTTCCCCACCCTGAACCCCACAAACACCGCCGCCAACGCCGCCGCATTGCTGATCAACATATTCGCCAAAAACATACCCCAGCTACCGCCACGCAAAAACATCGCCTCGTCGAACGCGAAAGTCGAAAACGTCGTGTACGACCCCAAAAACCCCGTGAACACTAGTAACCGCATCCCCTCCGGTATCCAGTCCTGGTCCTCCGCATAAGACCAAAAAACACCGAACAAAAACGATCCCGCAACATTCACCGCAAGCACGCCCCAAGGAAACACCGAACCAAAAACCCGACCAAACAACAAAACCGTCCCATACCGCGCCAAAGCACCCGCGGCACCTCCAAGAGCAACACCAAGCAACTTATCCATCCCATAAACAATACCCCCACCTCCGTCATTCCCGCGAAAGCGGGAACCCAAGGGCGGACGTGCGGTCAGGGTTCCCCCATTCATGGGGGAAATGTCCGAAGGACAAAGGGGGCCCTGACGGTAGGGGCAGGTCCCGCGACCCGCCCGTGCACGTGGCAGGGAACTCTCCTCTTCTCACCCCCTCCTTCAGGAGGGGGCAGGGGGAGGCCCGCCGCAAGGCGGAAAGCAACAGCAACCGTATGAACAAAACCTAGACCAAACAAAACAAGACCGACCAAATCCGACGCCCCGAGCGCCCCGTCCGGCAACCCCGGACGTTTCAACGCGTCTACCAACGGTAGGTGAAGGTCTCCGACCCGCCCCTACGACGCTTCTCGGAATCATCTCCGATCTACTTCACAAGGTCATCCACGACGACGTGTAACGCGGTCAGAAAGATGTCCAGGTCCATAGCGACGCCCCTCCCAGGCGTAAAAGTCTGTTCCTCCAGCATGTTTACCGGACCCTTTCGCGTTCCGCAAGAACCCGCGACGCAAATCGCAGCGCTTTTCCCATCACGCGTCGAAGGAGGCGATAAAGAAAGGAAGGGTTCCATGCGACATGCACGAGCATGCGGGGACGGACACAGAGCCACACCACGCCAACAACTAACCTAATCCAGTTGCCCAAAGATCCCCCTCAAGCGGAAATCAATAGATCTCCACCAACCCATAACACAACCAACACCCATCACCGATAATCAACCACTTATCGCCCATCAATTAACAACCAGATCTTTGACATACTACTAACCGAGTTCAGTCGTAGATCTCCCAATCTCGACTCAAGTACATCATGTCTGTGCTCCGAAATACACGACCACTCCGAATCGTGTTAATCATCCTCATCTCCTCGCTCCTGCTCACTGCAGCCACCGCTCTTAACCACTCGCTTCCATCCTCCTATCCTGCTAAGAACGACAACGCATCTCCAAACCCCATCATCCCCGACCCCATCGCTTTCCAACAATCCGCCGACCCCGCCGACTTCAACATCGCCATCACCGGAACAAGCAAAGACATCGACAACCACATCGGCTTCTGGGACATCCGACTTCAAAACTCATCCCCCTCCGACGCCACCATCGTCCTCACCGCACACACCAGCAACGGAACCAACATCTCCGAAAAAACCGAACTATGCAACCCCCTTGACACCGGATGGGCCTGCAACGTCCCCGCCGGCCATCAACTCGACATCACTCTACAAACATCCATCCAATTCCTATGCGAAGGTGGACGCGTCCGACTAACCATCGCCGCAACCGTCGACCATCAAAAGATCACCCCCTCCAGCTCCAGCCGAATCCTCACCCACCGACAATTCAACTGCCCCGACATCACCCTCTCAAACCCCGCTTTCAACCCCTCCCAACACGCCGCATCATGGTCCGTCACCATCCAACGCACCCTCCTCGACAACGACCCCGGCATCAACATCTCCTTCCCCAGCGGCTCTTCATTCGTAGACCTGCCCAGTGGTTGTAGTTCTTCAGGTGCAACCGTCACATGCAACGTCTCAACCTTCCAAAACGCCGACGAATCCTTCGACGTCCACCGCATCACCGCCCAAGGTTGCGAACCAAAAATGGTCAATATCCAAGCCTCCGCAAGCTTCAACTCCGATAACGCCAACATCCCCATCAACCCCGGAAACGGACTCAACATCAACGTTCCCGCCGTCGATCCCTGCATTTCGAGCATCGAAATCCAACCCCAAAGCTTCGAAACAATCGCCGATGCCACGACCCAAGTTCAACTCTCCGCATTCGATGGAGACAATGCACTGCTTACCCAACTCCCGGATGGAGCATCCCTGATCTGGTCGGCCAACATCGGAACCATCTCGGGGAACGGCTCGACAACCGCAATATACACAGCACCATCATCAATCACGCACGCTTCTGACTCGATTTCTGTTGCTCTGACATACGCAGGCAATACTTTCACTGCAGACGCAATCGTAACCTTCTCCATCTCGCAACCCTCACCAACTCATACCGAAACCGCATCTCCCACACCATCACCCACCTTCACTTCAACTCCTACACCGACTCTCACGCCCACTCAGACGCCAACCGCAACACAGACACCCACATCTACTCCATCTTCAACGCTCACGAGCACTAACACGCCAACTCCGACACCGACACCGACACCGACGCCCTCGGCTACTCCGACTCCCACGCCCACTCAGACGCCAACCGCAACAC
>CAZMBB010000004.1:0-17115 GCA_964564575.1 uncultured Dehalococcoidales bacterium | reverse complement strand
CCGACGCCCTCGGCTACTCCGACTCCCACGCCCACTCAGACGCCAACCGCAACACCGATACCCACATTCACTCCATCCCCAGCGCCCACAACCACCAACACGCCAACCCCTACACCGACGCCTTCGGCTACTCCGACTCCCACGCCCACTCAGACGCCAACCGCAACGCCGACACCCACATTCACCCCATCTCCCACACCCACAACCACCAACACGCCAACTGCGACACCGACGCCATCGCCTACTCCAACCATCACTCCCACTCTGACGCCTACTCTAGAACCGGCCGAGTTGTCAGTCCAATTCGATAACTTGACCAGTGAAGGTGCATCAATCAGTTGGACATTCGAGCAATCACCTACAGGGGAACTCTCTAGATACGAATTGAGTTGGGATCCGCAAACGAGTCATGAAGTGGAGTTGCCAGTGCGACTGGGCCCGACTGTTACCAATCATGTGATCCCAGTTGTCGAGGCTCAGACTATGTACTCAATCCGCGTCGAGGCGATATTCGAACAGGGAACGCGGTCTGTGGGGGATGCCAGTTACAGATTCGATGTGCCCCGTAAACCGGTAGCGCCGATGTCGACAACCACTGCCGACAGCATATTCATCGAATGGGACGAGCCTGTTGACGAAACAGGGACCATACGACGACCAGTTGCTGGTTATGAGTTGTCATGGCGAAAAAGTGGGTCAGTGTCGAACCCGGATATTGTCAATCTCGGCTCACAAGTGTATTCACATACGATTTCGGATTTGGATGCCGGAACTACGTATGAAGTGGCGTTAAGGGCGCATAATCCTCTCGGTTATGGTGAAGTATTCCGCGCGGAGGTCAATACGGATATGCCGGCCGTTATGCCATCGGCGATGCCTACTCCAACACCGACACCATCAGCCACACCTACAACTGTTCCTTTGGATTCGCTGAACCTGGCTTTTCAAAAGCTTGCCACAGACGGATTGACGGTTATGTGGAACACAAATGGAATTGAGGCGTCACAGGTTTCAAGGTTTGAATTGAGTTGGACACCTTCAACTGTTGGCGCGCCGGAGCTGCCGATTCGTTTGCCTTCTTCGACAAGGAAGTTCACGATATCTAATCTAGAAGGTGGGAAGAGATACGAAATCGAGATCGTTGCGGTGTATGTGGACGATAGCCGTGTTGAAGAAAGTATCGCAGTGATCGTGGATGTACCGAGGAACCCCGACGCTCGCGCAGAGGTCAAATCGCCGACATCGGTTGAGGTTTCTTGGGCAGATCCGAAAGAGGATAGCGGCACGATCAGACGGCCTGTTGCTATATACGAGCTTTCTTGGCGGATCGAATCATCAGAACGGATGCCATCGATCGTGGAACTCAACGCCGATACTCGTTCGTACCTAGTCGAGGACTTGATTTCTGGAACACGGTACGAGTTCGCACTGAGGTCGTCAAACGCTCTGGGCTATAGCAAAACAGCGAATCTGTCGATCGAAACACCGCAGATACCAGCAATGCCAACACCAGGTACCGATCGCACACCACAGCCAACGGTAGTTGACAGGCCGATGCTGACGCCTACCGAATCCTCGACAGTTACTGAAGCAGGTAAAACACAGGCTTCCAGAAGGCACAGCCGCGATGTCGATCCCGATCCACCGGAAGATTTCAACGCGGTGCAAGGGCGTGATGGTGTCGTCATTTATTGGGACAATCCCCGATGGGATGGCGGGTACGATATTCTGGCTTACGCAGTAGATTGGTATCCGGAGACTCTGCAATTCCCGTTGTTCCTGCCGCCAACCGAACATTCTGCGCGGATTCGCGGTCTAAAACCCGACATCAACTACCGCATGCGGGTGCAGGCATTTAATCTAAAAGACAACGGTCTCCCTGCCATCGCCAGGATCGAATTGGCGGAAAGTTTAATCAAGTTACGAAGTTACGATCCGTTTACGGGCTCGATCGCCTACAATCGCAGCACAACGCTTAAAAACGCCGCTCAACTGCCCGGATTCGAGATCCGTGCTGATGCCGACACAATGTTTTGGGGCGATGAAATGGTTTTCTCTATTGAACGTTTACCGTTAGACCACGCGTCACTCAACGCCTCAGTTCTAGTCGGGCTTTTCGTAGCATCCGACGGTTTCGAGCTTGCCGCCAGGGTTGAGTCTCGGCGTCAACGTTTCAACACCAAGACAAATGTTTATGAATTCCCATCCCCTATAAAAATCTGCATCGAGCCTATTTTGTTAGAAGGCGTTCCGTTGACGCATTACTCAATAGCAAGATTGACCACGGATTCAGTGGATCTTTTCGACAGTACGCCAGTTGACGATCAGGGGATCCTAAGGATATGCGCACCAGTGCCAAAGGTCAACGTGGACGAGTCGAACATATTCGTTATGCTGTCCAGCGCATGGCCGACATCAATTCAAGCGGCCGGGCTGCAAAACCATCGACAACCCAACCCTTGGACACTTTTTGCATTAATCTGTGTAGTTTTAGGGTCAGTAATGATCCTAGTTAGCGTGCGTTACCTCAATCGCACATCACCCGCGGCGGCGGGTTCAACACCGGATGTATCGCCAGCAACTTGCTCGGCATCGACGACGGATTGTTCGTCGCATGGCGCACCGTCGGCTCGCACAAAAATGCATCGCCCGCCGGAAGCGGGACCGCATCGTCAGGTCCGTAGACCGCCGTCATATCCCCCTCGATGCAAAACATCGTCTCCTCATGCGCCGGATGGTAGTGGTTCGGAGTATGCGTCCCAGGCGTAAAACTCAACTCCGAAAAATACGAACTCCTCGCACCACGCGAATCATCCACCATATCCACCCGCATCACCCCCGGCGCAAACTCAAAAGCCTCATACTCCGCCCTTATCAAAACATTCCCCCCGGGCGATCCATCCTCAACCTCCCCCAACTCCATCTCCTCCCGCACCACCTGCGGATCAGGACTCATCGTTATTATCCGCGCCCCCTCGGACCCGACATTCTCCACACTCATCCCAACCCCCTTCGCCACCAGCACACAGTCCCCCGACGTCAACGAATACCGAGTCGAACCCTCCGTAAACACAACATCCCCCGAATAGATGAACCAGCTCTCCTCATGCGAAACATTCGCCTGATAAGGCGTCGAACCGCCCGGACCCACCAAAACCTCCAAAACCGTCATCATCTCCGAACCCGTAGACCCATCCTGCAAAACCCGAACCTCAACATCCCCACAAGGCGAATCAACAACCTGCTCACCCCGACGATTGATCCCCATCTCAAAAGCTCCTTTCAAGCTCAACCAACAACGAATGCGAACAATCTTAAACCCATCCTCCCCATCCTAGTTCCCAACAAGATGCCCAACATCATTCAGCATATCCAACGCAAAACTATGCTCCCCATCAACAACCTCTCGCGAAACAACCGTGATCCCCGTATTGCTCTGCGCAAGCAAACGCGCCGAATTCACATGCAGCTCCAAAAACACCGACAGCAAAGCGCGGATCGTCCCGCCATGCGACACCAGACAAACATCTCCATCAACTTCCAACACTCCCGACTCCGCCAAGAAACCACCGACCCGCGCCACCAAGTCCATCCAAGACTCCCCATCCGGCGCACGACCATAACCACGATGCCAAGGTCCCACATCATCCGGAAACCGGGCCTGAATATCCGCGATCAACAACCCCGCAAACCCTCCCGTACTGATCTCCCGCAACCGAGCATCCGTCGAATACTCCACACCCAAACCATCAGCCGTCATCACACACCTCGTGAGATCACTCGAAACCACCCGCTCAAACGAGTAATGCTCCCGTACATGCTCGCCCAACAACGAGACCTGCCGCTCCCCAATCTCATTCAAAGGCGGATCCATCCAACCCTGCGAACGCCTCTCAGCATTCCAACCCGTCTCCCCATGCCGAATCATCACTATCCTGCTCATCGCTTGCTAAATCCCTCCGCGTTTCAAATCAGGCCGCACTCGATGGTAATTCCTCGTATCGATAATCCGCTTCGCAACCCCCAAATCATCCAACGTATCCACATCGAACAGACTCAGCAGCCGAGGATCAACTCGCTCCGCCTCATCCTCCGTCATGATCTCAATCGGATGCATCCCCTCCTCCATCACTCGATATATCAACGAACTCGGCGAACTAATCCCCGCGCTCAATGCATCCGACGTCAGCACCCCCCACGTCACCACCGGATACACAGCATGAAGCGGATTGACCCGGTCCGCATGCCGAATAAACACCGCAGCAGCTTGGCCCTCCCCACCAAGCTGAGCAACCCGCGTCATCTCAATGATCAACCCCCGCGACAGAAACGGATAGTCAGCCCCCACCACAAAAGCCAGCGGAGTAGTCGCCGCCGACAACCCCGCCGAGATCGCAGACAACGGACCCTCATACTCCTCAACATCCGACACCACATGCATCCCCAGCGCAATCCCCAAGTCCGGAACATCATCACCCTGACCCGGCCGCACCACCAAGATCTGCTCCGAACACAAAGACTTCAAAGTATCCGCCACCCGAGCAAGCAGCAACTTCCCGCCAAGTCCGAGCAAAGGCTTTGGAGTAGCCATCCCCAACCGCTCAGACCGACCACCAGCCAAAACAACCGCCGTCAAAACCCCCGGGCTAAACATCGCCCAACCATTTACCTGCCCACAACATCAAACCACCAACTCCACATCCCCGTGGAACTTCGACCACGCAAACCAAAACGCCAACCTACCGTCCAGCATCCTCAACCGAGTACCCGCCAACTCTCCCTCGACACACTCGCCCTTCACCGCATGCCACAGACTCCCCGTCTGCTCATCCCTCAACAGCCAAGCCTCATACTCCGAATGCGGCACCGCATCATCCCCAACCTCATCCCGCTGCTCCCGCTCAACAACCCGATTAGGCCGGAACGAATTCTTCGTCTCCCCCACGAACGTCAACTCACCAGCAAACGACGAACTATCAACAACCCGATCGAACGCCACATAAGATGCCGACGACCTCTCATTCAAAACCACCACCGCCGTCCTACCCACATGACTATTCAACACCGGCTCCCGCTGCATCATCTCCGCCGAGAACGTCTTGATCACCATCGGATCATCCGGATCCGCAACCCCCAGCACCACATCCTTGTCCGGCAACCGCTTGTCTCTGCTCGGCTGCGTGAACAACCCCGCACGCGTCGAAGCATAGTACGTCTCGAAAACATCAACCTCCGGAGTCTCAGCCGGCGACAGCATCTCCGAGCCCGACCACGCGCTAGACCAAGCACCCCAAGTCGTATTCAAACATGGCAACCGGCGAAGCTGATGACCCGCATCCGGACCCATAATCGCCTCACCCGTGAACTGCAAGTACAGACTCCCATTCTCCGACTCCAGCAAAGGACTGTTCAACACCATCTGGTCCGTAGGAGCCAACGTGAAAGCCTCGCCATCCGGCCCAATGCTCACATACACCCGCGCCGCATACGTGATCGGCGACCAAGTAACCGACACTGGCAAATCCCCGAACTCCTCATTCGCCACCTCTCGCAAACCCATCGTCGACAAGGGATAGGCAATCGCATCTCCATCAACAACCAGCCCGATCACACGATCGTCCCTACCGATCTCCACATCAGCCTCCTCCGCATCCAGATAAGCAACATCATCCCAAGCCTTGAACCTAACACCACCTTGAATACTCCGAATCTTCTCTGGATACGGCCTGCTCTCCCCCGGCAACAGCAACGTCACTCGTCGAGCAAAATACCCCGACCTGAAAAGGAAATACAACGCAAACGCCGCCAACCAACAAGACCACAACACCGCCCACAACGGCCCATAAACCTGCACCACCGCCGGATACAACACCAGCGCCGTCCCGAAGAAAATCACCGCCGCCCGTACCTTGGGCTCCAACCTCACGAGACGCAGATTGACAGCCTCGATTACTTTTCTGAAGGGATTCAACAATGCAGACACGGCAGACCAACTCGTTCTAGTTCGGGGGCTAACAAGATTCTAGTCGGATATACTCACATACCGATTTCCAACCACTCCAATCTCTAGGACCCAACCACATGGCCGAACCACTGGCATCCGTCCCCGACGAACTCCTCGAACGATTCCGCAACATCTCCAACGCAACCGTCCTCGGCCAGCTTCTCCGACGCGGCTACGACAAGGTCTACATGCTAGGAGTCGAATCCCTCGCCAAAGGCCGACGTCTCTGCGGCAGAGCCGTAACCCTCCAGTACCTTCCCTCCCGCCCTGACCTCGCAAACATCATCGCCACGGGCGAACACGGCGAAGGCTTCAACGAGACCCCACGATGGCAAGCCCTAGAAACCCTCCGCAAAGGCGATGTCCTAGTAGCCGACGCAATGGGCTTAGGAAAGACTTCAACTGGTGGCGACGTCGTCTTTTCCCGCATTCTCACTCAAGACGCCGAGGGCTTAGTCACCGACGGCGGCGTCCGCGACGGACACAAAGTCATCCGCTATGGCTACCCCGTCTTCGCTGGAGGAAGCACTCCAACAGTCGGAGAACCCAACATCCTCCCATACCAAGTCAACGAACCCATCCAATGTGGCGGCGTCCTCGTCTGGCCCGGCGACATCATCCTCGGAGACGACGACGGCATCGTAGTCCTCCCCTCCCACCTAGCCGCCGAGATCGTTGACGAATGCGAGCACCACGACGAAGTCGAACAGGCCGTCATCGAATACACCCAACGAAACCGCGTCTCACCCAAACACTTCTACCCCTTCAACGAAGAGACCGAACGCATCTACCAAGAGTGGAAATCCCGCCAATCAAACTAACCTCCAAGGTCCCATGACGAACAAGATCAAAATAACCTCCGGCAACGTCTCCCTAACCGCCACCCTCAACGACTCACCAACCGCAACACATATTTGGGAAGCCCTCCCCATCATCGGACGCGTCCAAACCTGGGGTGACGAAATCTACTTCCCTATCTCAGTCTCCGCAGCCAACGACGATACCGCTGCCGAAGTCGTAGAAAAAGGAGCCATTGCCTACTGGCCGCCCGGCAACGCCCTCTGTCTATTCTGGGGACCAACTCCAGCCAGCCGTGGCGACGAGATACGTCCTGCCAGCGCGGTCAACGTCTGTGGAATGATCGAAGGCGATCCCACTGAACTAGCCGACGCTCCCTACGGCGGCGAAATCCGCATCGAGCGAGCCTAACCTCAACCGCCTACTCGTACCGCAACGCCTCAGCCGGATAAACCTTCGAAGCCTGACGCGCCGGCACGTAAGTAGTGATCAACGCCGCGGCAACAGTAATTGCCACAACGACCAGTATCGACATCCACGGAATTCCGAACGTCAACCCTTGATTAGCATCTCCGATGTCGTCCAAGAACGACCACGATATCAACGCGCCTAGCCCGATGCCCAAGCCGGTACCAATCACTGTGATGAAGATCGATTCCATAATGAATTGAATTCGGATCATCCCAGCGCGGTATCCGATAGCACGCATTATCGCTATCTGCATTCTTCGCTCATTCACCGCGCGTAGCGAAAGCACTCCAAGTGCCGCGACACCTACTACCAAACCTAGACCCATAAACCCTTGGAACAGCAGACTGAACTGCTCGTTCTGCGCCGCAATCTCGCTCAACTCTTCTTCGGTGTCAACCGCCAGCATGCTGTTGTCGAGGAAAACCGTCTGCAACGTCGAAGCGATCCTAGACGCGTCCACCCCATCAGCGACACTCATCCGATAAATCGTGAACTGCACCGGTTCATCAGATAGCTCTGCGAAGATCTCGTGATCGGTATATATCCCGACGAACCCGGTTGGCGGACCTTCACCGGTATCTCCCTCAATGCTCTCCGCATTGTCGTCCAGAACCGCTATAACCGTTCGTCTGACACTTGAAGACGCATCCGCTTCCGCACCGCTGACAATCTCAATCTCCTTGGCCTCAAACTCGTACCCGCTCTCGCCGAAGTCAACATTCTCCAACTTCATCAGACCCTCAGTCGGATCTGGCCCGATCACTTCGAAATCCACGGCATGCTCGCTGGAGATAACAACAAGGCTCGGATCCGCGGCCAAAGCATCCCAGACCGCACGCGCACGAGCCTCCTGATCCTCCATATCAATGCCAGCCGCCAGATAAGACGCATCAGCGGCAGTAATCTTCAGCAACGTCTCTCGGAAATACTCTGACTCTGTGCCTCGGACATTCAAATCCAAGAAACGCGCCTCTTCGCCATCTACCTGCCGCGCAACCATCTCCACACTAGACTGCCCAACTATTAGCTCGAAATCGCTCAACTCCAAGTCGGGCGATGCAGCGATCGACTCTTCGATGTCATCAATCGGGAGTTCCTCGCTGATCTCCGCTCGAACGTCGAAACCGCCTGTGACGTTCTCGGGCGTCTGCAAGAGTCCGCTGAAACTCTGGTTGAGTATTGAGAACGACATCAGGACGAAGATCACCAGAGCGAACATCGCAACCGTCAATCCCGTTCGGAATCGATTCGCCACCGCATACGCCACGGCAGGTTTCATGATTGGGCGTACCACCGTGAAGCGTCCAAGCGTCGCTTGCAGTCCTTGGACGATGATGTCCGAGTTGTACATGATGATCCACACCGACGATGCGACCATGAAAAAGCCGGCGAAGATGAACATCTCGATATTGGCGTTGAGGTCTTCGGTGATGAATCTCGTGTAACGCTGAGGGAGTGCCCATATCACGAGGATCAACACTCCGGCGAATGTGTATGCGATCCGGGTGGCGATGTTCTCTCGGATATTGACTCTGATCATGATCGCCAGCGCGAGCATAGCGACACCGTAGATCGCGGCGCTGGCACCCAGGTACGCTTGCCAAGCACTTTCGTTGGCGAAGCCCAAGGCGGTCAGCGCTGCTCCTACTATGGCGACCGGCCAGCCTTGCTTGAAGTACGGAGCGAAGATTCGGAAGAATGCGGCGATCAATCCGATAGCCCAGCCGACCACAAGGAGCGTGAAGACCAGTTTGAGAATCGCGATTCCTACATCCTCGCGGCGACGCACGGCACTAATCAGACCGATGAGAGTGTAGATGGGGCCGAAAATCCAGAACACGAACTCGAGGATGCGACGCAGGATCGGTTTAGTAGTTGACGCGACGAACTCTTCAGGCAGATTGCGGATGGCGACAACGATGTTGAGTTTGCTGACGCGGTACGCGGAGAAGATAACGGTCGCGAGGGTGAGTATCAGGCCGATCGAGAAGGCAACCAGAATCGAGTAGGCAGTTACGGTGAAGTTGATCGAGAAGGTCGGATCGTCGGCCGTGCCGAACGCATTTGCCATTATCCCGACCAGAGCCCGACTGACGAGGATGCCGATTGCCGTTCCCACCGCGGCCGCGCCGATCGCGTAGGCAAGACCCTCGAACGTAAACATCTGCACGAGGTGACCGCGCTTAGTGCCAACAGCCCGGGCGATGCCCATCTCCTGTTGTCGCTCGGATGCAAGCAGCACGAATATCAGGAATATCAATAGTAGTCCGACGATGACGGAGAACGATCCGAAGAACGTGAAAAAGGTAAAGAAGATGTTTCCTACCTGCTCCGCAATACCTGTAAGGAAGACTTTGTAATCCGAGACTGACAATCTCTCAAGTTGCGCTATTGCAAAGGCCAGTTGAGGTAACGCATCGGAAGCAACACCGAGATCGGCGCTGCCCAAAATGCCGAAAAGCAACGCGACAAATGCGTCGCGAGATAGCAGTACTCGAAACTCCTCAGTAGGTTCATCGCGTTCGAGTTCAGCGATGAACTCGTTCAGCGATTCTTCTTGTCCCGCACTAAGTTCCGGCGTGCCACTCTTCTCGTTGATATGCTCTCGGATGACCGAGATGATCGTGTCTCGGAACGGTCGCATGCCGGCATGGAGTTCGGCGGCCAATTCCGCGTCCGTGAAATCGAGAGCTAAGGCGTCGACTATTTCCTCGGATTCCGTCTCCAAGTCGTAGTTGTCAAGATCTAGAGAAACCTCGATCCGGTCCGCGGTCCCGCTTGCATGGCCCCAAATGCGGTTGAGCTTCGACCGATGCATGAAGACGCGCAGGTCATTTGCAGCCAGTCCACCCTTGCGCATCACGGCGCGAAGTCTAAGGTCGAACCTTCCCTCCGGAGTAACGACCGTCAATGTGTCGCCCGCCTTTGCATCCAATGTCCCACCCAACGCCTCGTTGATCAACACCTCGTCGTCGGCCAAGGACGCGAAGTCTATAGTTTCACCGCCTACGGTTGGGTTCATCAGGAAAGGCGATAGCCGGCTATCCGGACCAGGGCCGCCCTCAGATTGTGGTCGGAAGTTCCCTACAGCGCCATCGACGTCGTATCCACGGATCACCGCTCTCGCTTCGGTCAATCTGGTTCGTTGGTTCAGGACCGGCGCGATCTCGCCCATGACGGGCATGATGCCGTCGACACGCTCATCCGAATAAAGCTTGGAAGCTACCTCCTCGATCTCATCTGGAGTGATGATCGGGTCGCCGAAGTCGCCCAACACAGGTTTCGTCACCCGGATGTCGATATCCCCGATCCCATCCAAAACGGCATTGCGAATGCTCGCAGTGATGGTGTCACCTATCGCCAAGGATGCGGCGACGATAGTGGAAGACAACATGAGGCCGACGATGATCAACACGCTTTGTGTTCGACGACGAGGGATGTTGCGCAGAGAGAGTTTGATGAGGAAGCGATTGCGGATGGCTATCAATGCGATCGCGAATATCAAGATCAACAACGTCGCCGTCAACCCGACGGCGAGATACTGCATTTTTAGACCGAAAAGCGTTTCCACTACGTGACCTGAATTACTTCCAATTTCACCACATCAACGGTCGGCATCACACTCCATTACCGGCGGTATCGCTAGACGGAAGCTCGGATTGACGGATCGCGTCCGTCTTTCCATCATCCGTTATCTTTCCGTCAAACATCCTAATGGTCCGGTCTGTCAGAAGTCCCACATGCTGCGAGTGTGTAACTATCACGAAGGTCTGCTTTTCCTCAAGATTCAGTTTTCGAAGGAGCGCCATGATCTCATCTTCATTGGAAGAATCCAAGTTGCCCGTGGGTTCATCCGCCCATACCAAGGCCGGATCGTTCGCCAATGCTCTGGCGATCGTAACTCTCTGCTGCTGACCACCCGAGAGTTCTGATGGTGTGTGGTCCGCACGGTCCGCAAGCCCCACCATCTCCAACTTCTCCATTGCCTTCTTGGACGCTTTAGCTTGCTTGACGCCTGTCAATACTAGGGGCAGTTCGACATTTTCTTGGGCCGTCAGAACTGGCAGAAGGTTATAGGACTGGAAGATAAACCCCATCATCCGAGCGCGATACTCGCTCAAATCGTTGTCGGACATCTCTGCGATCACATTGCCCGCGACGGTTATCTCGCCACTCTCAACAGTGTCTAGGCCTGACAGGCAATTCAATAACGTGGTCTTGCCGGAACCGCTTGGTCCCATCACCGACACCATTTCGCCTTTGTCGACACTGATATCGACTCCGTCCAATGCTCTGACCTCGACATCACGAGTGCGATAGATTTTCGTGACGTCGGACGCTTCGATTATGGGTTGCGCTTCCAAGATGTTGCTCCTCGCGCGCGTTTCGAATGAGGATTTCGGTGCGGGACTTTGGGCGATGCAGCCCTAGTGTCAATACGCTACAGAATTAAGTTGGGATTGACTGATACCAAAGATTTAACGGCGGCTCAATCCAAGTATAAATCCGTGCGTTGTCGCGAATTTAATTGAGACCCGCGCTCAATCGGACGGTTCGATCAGATCGACTGTAACGCCATTACTGCGCGCACGGCGGGCAACGCGTGCTCGGACGCCAAAGACCTCAGCTACATGTCGCTCGGTGATTACGCTATCAGGTTCGCCCTCATCGATCATCCTTCCTTCAGCCAACATCACCACACGATCGCAAAACCGCGCCGCCATATTCAGGTCATGCAATACAGCGCATACCGCAACGCTACGTTCCCTCGCCTCGTCTTTAAGTACTTGAAGCGCCAACAACTGATGCTTGATGTCCAAGGAAGTTATCGGCTCATCTACGAATAGGACATCTCCTCGTTGCGCTAACGCCCTTGCCAGGAGAACCCGTTGACGCTCGCCACCGGATAGAGTGTCAACCCGTCGGCCCTTGAACTGTGCCACATCCATCCGCTCCATCGCCTCGATCGCAATCTCCGTGTCATCCTCGCTCTCGATCTGAAACCGACGTAGGTGCGGGTACCGCCCCATCAAAACCAACTCCAATGCGGTAAAAGGATGTGCCCCTGTGATTTGCGGAACATACGCGATCTGTCGGGATCGAGTTGAGGACGGCATCTTTTCGAGATCGACGCCGTCGATTTCGACACCGCCCAGACTGGGTTTGAGCAATCCTGACAAAACTTTCAATAACGTTGTTTTTCCCGCGCCGTTAGGTCCAATGATGCCCAGCAACTCCCCGAAATTTCCTGCCAACGAAACATCGTCGACGATATTGTTGTTACCGATCCTGACACTCAGACCTTTCGCTGAAAACGCCGCTGCATCACCGACCGCAGATACGTTAGGCCCACGGTCTACCAACCGTGAGTCTAGAAGTGGGTTGCGTGGCAAGGTCGCGGTCATTCGGGATCGTAGGTTTCGAAATCCTTGAACGCGACGTCAACGAACAGTTCGGGGTAGAGCATCTTCGCCAACGTTTCTACGCCTCTGACGTTCCAGTGGGACAGAGTGGTGAAATGCCTGGACAGGACCACGTGTACTTCGTTGTTCTGAACAGCACCGACGCCCTGCAATGCGGGTGACGACATGAGTGTCTCTGCGAAGACCTGGCCGGATTCCATCGGCTGCGTGATGATTATCACGTCAGGATTCATCGCCGCGATGCTCTCGATACTGATCTGCTGGAAGCTCTCTACTTCTGCAGCCGCATTGATGCCGCCTGCATCCTTGATGATGCTGTCAACGTTGGTGTCTGCGCCTGCGGCCCAGATCTGGCCGAAATCGGAAACGGTGAGTACTGACGGTCTTTCGTCTTCCGGAGCAGCGGCAAAAGCGATTCGTTGGCGTACAAAGTCCAATCTCGAAGCTACCTCGGCCGCGAGTTCCAACCCACGGTCTTCGGCACCGAGCAAGTACGCCATCAGCAGAATGTTGGGTATGTCGCCGTTGCTGCCCTCGAGTGCGGTTCGGAGAACTGAGATGCCAGATTCTTTAAATACCGCGACTAGGTCGGGATCGGTGAATTTGGAGACTACGACGACCTCGGGCTCGAGGTTGACGACCTCTTCAGGTTCAAATCCGATTTCAGGTATGCCTTCAACATGGTCGCTAATGTTTGAGATGTCTGGGTCGGCGAAGAAGGAGTAGATTGCGGCTACACGGGATGTGTCGATCAGCCCGAACGCGATCTCGGCGTGGCCTTGGGATGCGAAGTGTGCGATTGCTGGTGGTTGATTCAAGACAATCAGACCTTCGGAAGATTCGACTTCGCGGGGCCAGTCGAAGTTGGTGGGATCAACGATTCCCGGTACGTCGATGTACGCAGAGTAGTCTGGCGCGGGAGTCGCCGTTGGGGGAACGGTAGTAGCTGTTGGAGGCACCGGTGTCGCTGTCGGTGGAACCGATGTTGGCGTTGGAGGCAGGGGTGTAGGCGTCGGTGAAATCGGCGTTGAAGTTGGCGGTACTGCGGTGGCTGTTGGCGACACTGGAGTTGGTATCGGTTCTTCAGCTGTGCATCCGATGGCTACGAATGTCGCGGCTACGTTGATGGCTAGGATGCCGAAAAGGACCCGGACCGATTTCAGTTTCAGTGCGTTCAAAGCGAACTCCTGCTTGTCTTTGTTGTCATTAGTAGGACTACGAACGCGGGGCCACCGACCATCGCGGTGATGATCCCGACTCGTAGTTCAGCGGGGGAGATGATGGTTCGTGCGGCAGTGTCGGCCAACAGTACGAATAGGGCACCGCCTAGGGCGCTCAGAAGTACGACGTGCCGATGGTCTGGACCGGTGACGAGACGAATGGCGTGGGGGACGATTAGACCCACGAATGAGATGATGCCGGCGAAGGCGACGGCGATACCGGTTAGGACTGCGGCCAAGATGACCATTGTGATCCGGAAAACGCCGACATTGATGCCTAGTGATCTGGCTTCGTCGTCGCCTAGGAGGAGGAGGTTCAGGTCACGGCTTGCCACAACCGCAATTACAGTGCCGAACAAAGCGATGGGAGCAACGATCCGGGCTGTGGTCCAAGTTGCTCCTTCGAAGCCTCCGGCCAGCCAGAAGAACATCTCTCGTTGCGCGGTGATGTTGTCGGTGAGCAGGATCGTTGTCGATACCGCGGCTCCGAGTAACGAACCGATCGCCACTCCAGCTAGCAGCAGTGTGGCAATCGACATGCGTCCCCCAAGGAATGCGATGGCGAAGACCAATAGGAGTGCCGATATCGAGCCGACAATCGAACCGGCGGGTATCCAGAGGACGCTGCCGCTGAAGCCGATGGCGATGACTATGACGGCGCCTAATGCGCCGCCGGCGGACGTGCCGATGATGCCGGGATCGGCGAGGGGGTTGCGGAATATTGCCTGCATGATAGTGCCGGCGACGGCGAGGGCCATGCCGACGCCCAGCGCCATTACGACGCGGGGGAGGCGTATTCGTTCGATGACGGCTTGTTGAGTGGAGGTGACGCTCGTAGCGGACTCGCCGCTGATAGTTGCAAGGACGGCGCGGACGGTGTTGGGGAGGGGGATGTCGACAGGGCCGGTTGCTACGGCGGTGACGATCGCGGCGATGATGAGCGCGCCGAGGATGAGAGAGCCGATGAGGGTTTTACGGACGACTGCTGAGTCGGTGCGCGGGAAGAAGCGGAAGGCGCGGGACGTCAAGGTCGCCGTTTGAGGTTGCGTGCGTGGGCGCGCTCGCAAAATAAAACCCTCCGTTGGTTTCGTGTGCGCCAACGAAGGGCCGGGTTAGCGGGTTGTGGCTTTTGCGGGTTCGATGCCTGAGACGGTTTTGGGCCGTTGGTCAGCATCGTCGCAGTTGCCTTACGACCTGCCCCTGAGCCGCTCCGTGTGGCGCGGAGCTTGTACTCTGGTCCTCCTTGGGCAGGTCTCCTGGCTTACGGTTTTTCGCATCGATTAGCGATGCGGATGCTCTCCCGCCGCCTTCCCGGTCTGTTCGTTTTCAACAGCGCCAGTGGCTTTTGGCGGGTCGGCTCACCGATTACAGTGGCGCCACCGCAGCGGATTTTCACCGCTTTCCCTCTTAGCCGGTTGATTGATCGTGGGATCGCTCGTCCGAAACCTTTGGAGGCTGTCGCTCCAGTCGAGTGGAGCAACGTTTATGAATGTTAGCAGACAGCGAGGAGTTGTTGTCAACGTTTCAGGGCTCGGCAGGTGAATACCGGCCAGTGGAATTTGTAGTCGTCGTTGTCGAGGTTGGCGATGCCGTATTCGTGTTTGATGGGGCTGGATGCGTTGGCGAAGTCTTGGTGGAGCCGGTTGATGACGGGATCTGGTGTGCCGGATCGTTTTACCCAGTCGTAGAAGGTCATGTTTACTTGGGTTGCTTGTTCGTGGGTGATTTTGAAGCCAGATTGGTTGAGTAGGTTTCGCCATTCTGAGGGTGATGGGGCGTTGTTGTGGGACGGGTCGCGGAGAGCTTCGGCGCGTTGGTGCCAGTGTGCGAGTTCCGGATCTTCAGAGGTGGTGGTGTCACAGAGGAGGAGGGTGCCGTTTGGTTTCAGGGTGCGGTGGACTTCGGAAAGGAATTGGGGGATGTCGGGAAAGTGATGCGCTGCGGTGCGGCAGGTGATGAGGTCGAGGGATAGGTCGGGATAGGGGATGTTTTGGGCGTCGATGGTTTCGAAGCGAATGTTCTGGATGTTGCGGTCGTTGGCGATCTTTTGGGCTTGGGTCAACATGCCTTCGGCGATGTCGGAGGCAATGACGGTTTGGGAGTAAGGCGCGATGGCGAAGGCGGTGAAGCCGGGGCCAGTTGCGATGTCGAGGGCGAGGTCATAGCGGTCGAGAGCGGCCCATTCGGTGAGGATTCGGAGGCTGTCGCCAGACGAGTGTGGGACGCTGATGGCGTATTGGCTCGCCTGGCGGTTGAATTGTTCTTGGGAGTCGGTGGTCATGAGAGGTGGTTCATCATGAAGTTGACGCTGCGGTCCATGGATGTTGTTGCGGCGGCTTGGTCGTAGACTTCGGGTCGGTCGTCGTTGCAGAAGGCGTGTTGTGTGTTGTCGTAGATGAAGAACTCGTTCTGGACGCCCGCGGCGGTTAGGCCGGATTCAAGGTCGGGGACGGCGGCTGTGGCGTCGTCGTGTTCGGCGAAGTGACCTTGGACTGGGCAGGTTATTGTGGCTGGGTCTGGAAGGCCGGTTGGCAGGACTCCGTAGAAGGGAGCGGCTGCGTCAATTGCTCCTTTGGAGGCGAGGAGGAGGGTCATTCCACCGCCCATGCAGTATCCGAGGCATCCGACTTTTCCGGTGGAGTTTGATTCATGTGAGCGGAGGAATTGCGTGGCGCCGATGAGGTCTTTGGAGGCTTGGGGGATTTCAAGCTCGTGCATGAGGGTCATTGCGTGCTCAGGTTCGGAGGCGGCTTCGCCATGATAGAGGTCGGGTGCGAGGGTGACGAAGCCTCGGTCGGCGTAACGGTCGGCCATGTTTTTGATGTGTTGAACGAGTCCCCACCATTCCTGGATGACAAGGAGTCCGGGTCCAGAGCCGGAGGGTGGCAGAGAGAGATATCCCTTGGTCTGGGTTCCGTTTGCGGGGAATGTGATCATCTTGCCTGGCATTTTGGGATTCCTCGGGTTGTTGGGGGGTGGTTGTTTTGAACTAGGATGCGAATGATGGGGAATGATTTTAATGGCGGTTGTCTGAATTGGGATTCTTGAGATTATGTTGGGGGATTCTGGGGATTTCGGTGTTGGTTGTTTGGGGGATCGGCTTGTTGTTGGGTGTGTTTGTATGGCCACTGGGGTGTGGCTGTGTTTTTGCTCCTCCCCCTGCGCCTTTTCAGGGGCGCAGGGCTGTCTTTGCCTTTTG
>CAZMBB010000003.1:0-80227 GCA_964564575.1 uncultured Dehalococcoidales bacterium | reverse complement strand
GACCGAAGCTCAAGGACCAGGGCAGTATATTCGGCCCCATGACCCGACCTCCTGGTCACGCCCGATGGCGACGTAAACCAAAAGGCAAAGACAGCCCTGCGCCCCTGAAAAGGCGCAGGGGGAGGATACCCATCGACAAAAAGCCACATGGGAGTGGCCATACGAACACGTCAACAAAAGAAAAACCGCTTTGCCTTACCAGTGTTATCTTGTTTCGGGGGAGAAACCAAATGACAGATAAACGACCAAACATCATCATGATCATGTCCGACGACCTCGGCTACGAGTGCATCGGAGTTAACGGCGGGACATCCTACGCCACGCCACGCCTCGACGAGATGGCCGCGAACGGGATGCGCTTCGACGAGGGGCACGTCTTGCCACTGTGCACACCAACGCGAGTCGCGTTGATGACCGGCAAGCACAACTTCCGCAACTACATCGGCTTCGGACTGATCGCACCCGACGAGGTCACGTTCGGCCACCTCTTCTCCGACGCCGGATATAACACCTGCATCTCTGGCAAATGGCAGCTCTACTCCTACAACCCGCCCGACGAAATGCCCGAGATGCGGAACAAAGGACAGAAGATCGAGGATGCAGGGTTCGACGAGTTCTGCGTATGGCACGCACACCAAACCGAAGATAAAGGCTCCCGATACAAGGACCCGATCATCTACCAGAACGGCAAATACCGCGACGACACCGACGGAAAATACGGCGACGACGAGTTCTGCAACTACATCATCGACTTCATCGACCGCAAAAAGGACGACGACAACCCCTTCTTCGTCTACTGGCCGATGGCGTTGACCCATAAGCCGCACGAGCCTTCGCCAGACAGCCCGGAGTTCGCCGATTTCGATCCGCCAACCAACAAGACTCGTGGCGGTCGCACGTGGGCAGAGTTGGAAGACGGCGCCTTCGCAGATGATCCGAGGTTCTACAAGGACATGGTGGAGTACCACGACAAAGTGATCGGCAGGCTGTTGGACTACCTTGCAGAGCAGGGACTGAGCGAAGACACCCTCGTCATCTACACCGGCGACAACGGCTCGCCGCATGATGTCTGCTCCATGTATCACCAGCACAACGAAATCTGCGGCGGAAAAGGCAAAACCAACGACCGCGGAACCCACGTCCCACTGATCATCCAGCAGCCGGGCACTGTTCCAGCCGGTTCTGTGAATGACGACTTGATCGACGTCACGGACTTCTTGCCGACGATGCTTGAGGCCGCAGGCGTCGATACACCTGATGGATACGTGATCGATGGCGAATCGTTCTATCCGCAACTGAACGGCGAAGAGGGCAATCCCAAGGACTGGATCTTCTTCCACTTCGAGCCGATGAGCGCCCGAAACGCCGCCCGCTGCATCCGGTTCGTCCGCAACCGCAACTGGAAGCTCTACGAGACCGGAGAGCTTTACGACATGAATGCGGATCTCGACGAGGAGGTGCCGATATACGAGGCGCAGGACGGTGAGAAATCGGCCGCCGCACGAGCCAAGTTGAAGCCGATCTTCGCCGAAATGGTCGCCTAGCTCACGACAGAGAACGCAACGCAATGACACAAAAAAGACCAAACATCATCATGATCATGTCCGATGATCTCGGCTACGAGACCATCGGCGAATACGGCGGAACCTCATACGCCACGCCGCGCCTGAACCAGATGGCCGACAACGGAATGCGCTTCGAGGAAGGCCACGTCCTTCCTCTCTGCACCCCGACACGCGTGGCGCTGATGACCGGCAAGCACAACTTCCGAAACTACATCGGCTTCGGCCTGATGCGACCCGACGAAGTCACATTCGGCCACATCTTCACCGAAGCCGGATACAACACCTGCATCTCCGGCAAGTGGCAGCTCTACTCCTACAACCCGCCAGAGCAGTTTCCAGAGATGCGGTCCAAGGGCCAACGGATCGAAGACGCCGGCTTCGACGAGTACAACGTCTGGCACGCGCATCACACCGAGGAGAAGGGTTCTCGCTACAAAGATCCCGTGATCTACCGGAACGGTTCCTACCGCGACGACACCGAAGGCGAATACGGCGACGACCTCTTCTGCGACTACATCATCGACTTCATCGACCGCAAAAAGGACGACGACAACCCATTCTTCGTCTACTGGCCTATGGCCCTCACACACGGGCCATTCGAACCGACACCTGACAGCCCCGAGTGGGATGACTTCGAGCCAGTATCGAACAAGACTCTCGGTGGCCGCACATGGGCCGATCTCAACGACATGGGTGTAGGAGCCCATCCCCGTTTCTACAAGGACATGGTCGAGTATCACGACAAGGTGATCGGCAGGCTGTTGGACTACTTGGAAGAGCAGGGATTGAGCGAGGACACCCTCGTCATCTACACCGGCGACAACGGCTCGCCTCAGGAAGTCTGCTCCATCATGCACCGCCACAACGAGATCTGCGGCGGCAAAGGCAAGACGAACGATACAGGAACCCATGTACCGCTGATCGCGCAGATGCCCGGAACCATACCATCCGGATCGGTAAATTCGGATCTAGTCGATGTGACTGATCTCTTGCCGACCATGCTGGAGGCATCGGGAATCGAACCGCCCGACGGATACGTCGTCGATGGCTCCTCGTTCTACCCCCAACTCAAGGGAGAGCAGGGCAACCCGAAGGACTGGCTCTTCTTCCATTTCATGCCCATGTCGCCGAACGTGCCCGTCGACACGATCCGCTTCATCCGCGACCGCAACTGGAAGCTATACGAAACCGGCGAACTCTACGACCTCAACGCCGACCTCGACGAAGAGATGCCCATCCACGAATCGCAAGACGGAGAACAATCTGCGGCGGCACGAGCAAAGCTAAAACCGATTTTCGCCCAGATGGTGGCGTGAGTTAGGAGGATCTAAACCTATCCAGTCCAGTCTCACCGTTGACACTCAACTCAGAGCCTCCCGATTGCGTCGGCAGGGAGCGCAACTGATTCACGGCGTAGATGATAGCGATCGCCGGAACGATTGTGAAGAACAGCGGTAGCTCCCAGTCCCCTTTGATGGTTCCAAAGCCGATTAAAGCGGCCAAGGTAACGTCAGCCAGGATGTTGATGGTCGAAAACGCAATGACGATTACCACGAATGACTTTGACAAGCGGTGAGCGAAGACGAGTAGAAGAATTACAAGCGCTGTGAGTGGATGCAGAGCGGAGAGTATCAATCGCTCGTAGACCGCCCCACTGTCGGCGAAAAGCCCGATCGCCGCAGTCAAAGCCGTGAAGATGAGGTGAAGGATGGCAAGACCCATCAACGTCCGTCGGTAGATAGCCATAGGGTGATTCTAGACGCCGAGGTGGGAATAAGAGCTAAACGGCAGGTTTGTAAGATTCGGATTCGCTATGACTTCCCATTCAGGCGGCATGGGTCCGCATCATCCAGAACTGCCAGCCTTGGCACCTATCAGTGGCGGACATCATCGATGCGTCGAGTGCGACCGGATCATCTACTCAGATCCGAAGGTTGCAGTGGCAGCAATCATCCCATTAGACGATGGGATTGTGTTGCTGAAACGTGCAATTGAGCCGCAGCTGGGAATGTGGAGCTTTCCATCGGGATACGTAGATCGGGGAGAAAAACTGGAAAGAGCCTTGGAGCGCGAGGTGATGGAGGAGTGCGGACTAGTGGTGAAAGTTGAGTGGTTAGTCGGTGTCTACAGCGAAGCGGGCGAGTCAGTAGTTCTGGTCGTCTATTCCGCGGAACCAGTTAGCGGTGAGTTGGTCGCAGGAGACGAAACCTCGGAGGCGCGAGTGTTCGCAGTTGACGCCACACCGAAACTAGCGTTCGAGCACGACGACCGCATCGTGCGTGATTGGCAGAAAGGGTTGCGGCTGAGGGGATTGAGTCCGAAGGCCGCATCTCAGCCATAGATCGTCGCCGGGGTCGGATTCTAGAGCCGGAAGTTGCGTCGCAGT
Organism: uncultured Dehalococcoidales bacterium; assembly: GCA_964564575.1. Lineage (GTDB taxonomy): Bacteria > Chloroflexota > Dehalococcoidia > Lucifugimonadales > Lucifugimonadaceae > Bin127. The sequence continues at coordinate 76,276 of CAZMBB010000003.1, read as the reverse complement.
TCGGACTCGTAGTGTCGTCCGAGGTTATGCGCGTTGGTGTTCAGCCAGTCCGTGAATTTGGTGGTTCCGGTCGGTGGAGATGCGGAAGTGAGTAGGCCGGCCATAAGTCCATCGATCTCGTCGCGGGTCAGGACTACATCACGTAACCATAGGCCGATGATGCTGGTAAGGCCGAGAGCCAGTGTGGGCGGTGTGTGGAGGATACGGCTATTAACCTTCATGGACGCTGTGACGAGGCGGAGCATGCACTCAAGAGAGAAGGTTTCTGGCCCGGCCGCGTCAGCGGTGAAGCTATCGTCTGAGGCTGCCGCTTCCACCGCTTGCACGGCGACATCTTCCGCATAGATAGGTTGCACTGGGTAGTCGCCGTCGCCGTAAATGGGGAAGATTGGGAAGCGTCTCAGTGCCCAGGCGATGTTGTTTAGCAGGAGGTCGTCGCAGCCGAACACTAGAGTCGGTCGGATAATTGCGTAGGGAATACCGATGTTTTTGAGAATTTCTTCAACGCGCCATTTACCGCTGAAGTAGGGAAGCGGCGAGGCAGGTGATGGGTTAGAAACCGAGATGTGGACTATTTTGCGGACCCCCGCTTCCGCTGCGGTTTCGAAGAGGATCTTGGAGTTTTCGACCGCGCTATCGAATGTAGCATGACCTCGTTCGAAGCGAATCCAGTAGGTGTTGTAGAAGACGTCTCTACCTTCAAACGACCGTCGGAGTCGTTCGGTGTCGGAGAAATCCAACGGAGCGGTTTCAATTCTGCCGCCGAAGGAGTTCTGATAGTCCGGGTGACGCGTTAACGTGGTTACGTTTACGTCATGTTCGAGGAGGAGTCTGGCGATGTACCCACCGGTGTAGCTGAACGCTCCAGTGACTACCGCCGATTCGGGATGCGGCATCGCGTCCACCACTTGTCCTGGTGTGCTACTAGACCTAACCGATCCCCGATCCATGTGTCTCATCAAGATAAGCCCGTGCTTCGGCAAGCAGAAAACGAGACGCTCCACTCACGATCCACTGAACACCGCGTTCATGCCAGAACTGCGCCTGCTCAACCGTGACGCCTAGCGTACCCGAGATCTTGCCAGCATCGTGAGTCTTCTTGACGAGAGTCTCGATCTCGCTGACGACTTCAGGGTGGGAGATCTGACCGGGGTACCCCATGTTTAGCGAGAGATCGCCGGGTCCCATGAATATGCAGTCGGCACCTTCAACAGCGATAATCTCGTCGGCATTTTCAATGCTTTCAGGGGTCTCGATCTGGAGGCAGACAAAGGTCTCCTCGTTGGCTTGTTTGACGTATTCGGCTTGGTCTTGGATTCCGAACATTGCGCTGCGTCCGGAGAATCCGCCGCGTTTGCCGACGGGAGGGTACTTGACGGCGTCGACGACGGCACGTCCTTGTTCGCCGTTGTTGATCAGCGGGATCATGACGCCTTGTGCGCCGCCTTCTAGGTAGCGTTGGATGTGTTGCTGGTCGTTCATGCCGATGCGGACAATCGGGGTAGTGCCAGAGAGTTCGGCAGCGCGGATCATGTTTTCGGCGGTCTCGTAGTCCATGATGCCGTGCTCGCAGTCGATCACAACGAAATCGAAGCCGGCCCATCCCATGAGTTCGACCAATGCAGGGGCGGGCCATCCGACGAAGGGACCAAGGGTGGCTCCGCCATCAAGCATCTTTCGCTTCATCGTGTTGGTTCGCATAGTTTGGCTACTCTCGCTTTGGGTTGGTCGCGACGATTCAGGTTAACTCAAAGATCGAAGAATTCGGAAACATGTTGCCAGACGTCTTGAGCGACTTCCTTCGGATCTCTAGAGCCGTCGATACGAATCCATCGGTTGGGTTCATGGTTTGCGAGTTCGCGGTATCCGCGCTGGACATTTCGGTGGAAGCGAATGGGAAGTTCCTCGAAACGACGTTGAGTTTCGCCTGTGGATTTGTCAGCGACATCACGGCGATTGAGGCCGGTCTCGGGAGGGACATCGAGCAGGATGGTCAGATCGGGCACAACTTCGTTAGTTGCGAGTTCGTTTGCGTGTTTAAGACGGTCTAAGTTGAGGCTCCCCCCGTAGCCCTGGTAGGCGATGGTGGAATCGGAGAAGCGGTCGCAAACGACGGTCGTGCCTTTTCTGAGATTAGGCACGATGATGTCGTTCATAAGCTGAGCGCGAGCGGCCATGAAGAGCAGGGCATCGGCCGCAGGAACGTTATTGCGTGACTTGATAATGTTGCGAACTTGCTCGCCGAGTTGGGTTGTGCCTGGCTCGCGTACAAGCAGAACTGGGACGTTAAAGCTTTCTAAGCGCTGACGAAGAAGGTCTGCTTGAGTCGTTTTTCCAGCGCCTTCACCGCCCTCGAATGAGATAAAGGGTGCTTTATGAACCGACCTGCGCGGCATGATTGGGTTACCGGGGCTCTTTGGTCGACAAGTAGTTCAGCGGCGCCGACGCCGGATGATTACGTGTCGGTTTGGTTCGTGGCCGGTGCTAGCGGATCCGACATTGTAACGTGCAGCGAGGGCGTGCTGGAGTCGTCGGATGTGGGCAGATTGGGCTGAGAGATTGATCTTGCGATCGCCGCTGAGCACGCGTTCAACAGCTCGTTCAGCTTCTTCCAGAGCTTCCTCGACGATGATTTCGTCGGTGGGATGTGAACCGTTGATGGGGCCGGGATGTTCAAGTTCGAAGCGGCTCAGGAACTGTTCTATTTGTTCGCGAGTGCCACGCCGGAGGACGTAGACAGGGATGCCATCGCGTTCGGCGCGTTTAACCGCGGGTGGACGGCGTCCATAGTGGAGTTTAGTAGTTACGAGAACGTCGGCCTCTTGGGCGGAATCGGAGAGTATGACGGGTACGCCCATCGAGCGGATTCCGGATCGGAGGGTTTCGCGTGGTACGCCGAAGGGATGAACGCGGATCGGCGGAGGTTCGGGCATGCGCTCGTCACGGACAATGGTATCGGACTGTTGGCGCGACGTTCCGTTGCGACTTCGATTGTTGTTCTCGTCGGCGTGCTCATATGAGCGGCGTGGTGAGCGGATGGAGTTGAGGTCGAAAGCGGCGGTCTCAAAGGCGTCTTCAGACTCCATTGCGTCTTCGACTTGGGCGTCGACGGTGCCGTCCTCGTTGAGTTTCCGCATTTCAAGCGGGACTTGCAAGCCGCGGAGCATGCGATCAACTGCTCTCCCTACGTCGATGTGGACACCGAGATAGTTGCGTTCGCGCATTTCGACGACGACATCGAAAGTGGGAGTATGTTTTCGCTCTAGGACCGTTTTTTGGGTTCGTCGACGTCGAGCTTCAATGTCACCTAACGTGACAGCTTGAGTGCCGCCAACTAAGTCGGAGAGCGTCGGGTTGGTAATGACGTTTCCAAGAGTGTTGCCGTGGGCGGTGGCTACGAGTTGGACTCCACGTTCGGCGATGGTTCGTGCAGCGATGGCTTCGAGTTCGGTGCCGATCTCGTCGATGACGACGACTTCGGGCATGTGGTTTTCGACCGCTTCGATCATTGTGCGGTGTTGAAGTTCAGTGTTGGGAACCTGCATTCGCCGGGCACGGCCGATGGCTGGGTGTGCGACTGCCCCGTCGCCACCGATTTCGTTGGATGTGTCGACGATAACGACACGTCTGGAGGCGTCGTCAGCAAGGACGCGGGCAACTTCACGCAGGATGGTGGTTTTGCCTATGCCTGGTCGTCCGAGGATAAGAACGCTACGACCGGTTTGTATAAGGTCCTGGATGAGACGAACGCTGCCAAATACAGCACGACCGACGCGACAGGTCAGACCAACCGGATTGCCTTCGCGGTCTCGGATCACTGAGAAGCGGTGAAGAGTGCGTTCGATGCCGGCGCGGTTGTCATCGCCGAAACGCCCCAGTTTCGCGATCACGTTGTCGATGTCCCAGCGAGTAACTTCCTTCTCGCCGAGCGGCAACGAGCTATCTACAAAACGTGCTTCAGGCACGCGTCCGAGATCAATGACGACTTCGAGCAACCCTGACAGGTCGTAGCCGTTGTCGATATTGCCGGCTAGCCCTTCGCGGACGTTAGGCGGTAGTACGTTCAGGAACGCGCCGATATCGTCGACTACGTGCTGTTGGTTGGGTTTTGTGGGTGAGTTCAGGATCCCGTCGGAGTTATTTTCGAGAGTTAGCTGGTTAATGCTTTTGCCTTCCATGATACGCGCCATCAGATAGTGGCGGCGACTAAGTGCGCTGCGTCAGTAGCGTAACTTGGTGCGACGGCGTCAAGATCCGATTGGTTGATGGCGATTAGTCGGATCTTGATTCTCCGTCAGAATTCGCTCACAAAGAGGCTGCGATGAGGGCAGCAACATCGGCTGTGCGACTAGAGTAGCCCCACTCGTTATCGTACCAGCCTACAACTTTCACGAAAGTTCCCGCGTCGGAGCCGTCTTCTGCGACGACTGCGGTTGATAGGGCATCGATCGTGCATGAATGCGGATCGCCGATGTAGTCGGCAGAAACCAGAGGTTCGTCGGAGACATGGATGACTCCATTTAGCGCGTCAGCTTCGCTGGCTCGGAAAGCCTCGTTGACCTCTTGTGCGGTTACGGACTTTGACAGTCGGGCGGTGAGATCGGTAACAGAACCCGTGATGACGGGGACGCGGTAGGCCATGCCGTCGATCTTGCCTTGAAGTTCAGGAATGGCGAGGGTTACAGCTTTGGCGGCACCGGTAGTTGTCGGGATGATGCTGTTGGCGGCGGCGCGTGCGCGTCGCAGGTCGCTGTGGACTTGGTCGAGGATGGCCTGATCGTTGGTGTAGGCGTGGATGGTCGACATCAGCGCATGTTCGATACCAAAGGAGTCGTTAAGGACTTTGGCCATCGGTGCAACGCAGTTTGTGGTGCAGGACGCGTTAGAGATGACGTTGTGGTCTTCGGGATCGTATTGATCTTCGTTGACGCCGAGGACTATCGTGATGTCTTCGTTGGTGGCGGGAGCGGAGATAATGACCTTTTTTACGCTGTCTGACAGGTGGGCGGAGGCTTGCCCAGCGTCGGTAAAGAAGCCAGTGGATTCGACTACGATCTTGACTTCTGCGTCGGACCAAGGGATGTTTGATGGATCGCGTTCGGAGAAGACGGTTATCGTTTCCCCGTTGATGATGAGAGCACCGTCATTGATCTGGACATCTCCGTTGTAGCGCCCGTAAGTGGAATCGTATTTGAGAAGGTGGGCTTGCTGTTCGGAACTGGCAAGGTCGTTGATGGCTACTACTTGGAGCTTGTCGGGATGTCGTTCGTTGATGGTGCGGAAGACTTGTCGACCGATTCTTCCAAAGCCGTTAATGCCGATTTTGGTTCTGGTCATGTTGTTTGTTTTGGACCTCCAGGTTGTGCGTTGAACGTCTTTTCCTATGAAGGATGGAGTCGTTAGTTGCAGATTACACCGCGCGTGGCAGCTGTGATTCTCAATTTTTGATGACACTCATTCCGGCGTAGTGTCCTCGGTCGCCCGCCCAATCTTCTATTCGGAGCAGGCGGTTGTATTTCGCCACGCGTTCGCTACGGGCAGGGGCACCGGACTTGATTTGACCGCAACCGGAACCGACAGCTATATCGGCGATGGTGGTGTCCTCGGTTTCACCAGATCGGTGACTGACTACCACGCCGAAGTTTGCTTCGCGCGCGCGTCTGATGGTGTCGAGAGTTTCTGTGACGGTCCCGACTTGGTTGGGCTTGATGAGGATAGCGTTGCCGGCCTTTTCCTTGATCCCGCGTTCGAGGAATGCGGTTTGAGTCACGAATAGGTCATCGCCGACGAGTTGGACGTTATCGCCGAGGACGTTGGTAAGAACCTGCCACCCGTGCCAGTCGTTTTCTGCGAGTCCGTCTTCGATGCTGCAGATCGGGTATTCTGCGCAGAACGAATTGTATTCCTCTGCCATCATTTCGGCGGTTAGACGCAGCCCCTCGCGCTTCATGCTGTAGCGTTGGACTTCCGGGACGTAAAATTCGCTCGCTGCGGGATCGAGAGCGATAAAGATCTCTTCGCCGGGCATGTATCCGGCGGATTCGATGGCGTGTGTAACGTAGCCGAGAGCTTGGCGGTTTGTGAGTCCGACGGGGGCGTATCCGCCCTCGAAACCGACTGATGTAGACAGCCCTTCGTCTTGGAGTAGGTTGCCCAGTGCTTGGTAAATCTCGGAACCGGCGCGTAGGGCTTCGGAGAGTGATTCGAGACCAGCGGGCATGACCATGAATTCTTGGAATTCGGTCGAGCCGGCGGCGTGTGCACCGCCATTGAAGATGTTGAGCATCGGGACGGGAAGGACGTAGCGGTCTCGGTTTCCGATGTGGTCGGCTACGAGGTCGTAGAGCCATACACCTTGGCTGCGACTTGAGGCGCGGAGAACGGCCATCGAAATGGCGAGAAGGGCGTTGGCACCGTATCGGGATTTGTTGCTGGTGCTGTCAACGTTAATCATGGCTTCGTCAATGGCTCGCTGGTCGTTGGCGTCGATGCCGATGACAGCGTCGTTTAGAGGGCCGTTGATGTTGGCGACGGCTTTGAGGACTCCTTTGCCGTTGAAGCGTCGGGGATCGCCGTCGCGGAGCTCCCAGGCTTCGTTCTCGCCTGTGCTCGCGCCAGAGGGAACCGACGCGCCGTTCCGAGTACCGTCTTCTAGGAGTACTTCGGCGTATACGGTGGGGTTTCCGCGTGAGTCTAGGATCTCTTTGCCATGCACGAATTTGATCTTGCTCATAGAGAACAAGTTTGCAATACGAGGAAGAGATTCTGTTAACGCGGTCAGCCTCGACGTCGCCTTGCGAGTGCAACGGCCATCGTGACAGCTTCGTCGGCGTTTTGGGCGTAGGAGACTTCGTGAAGGCGCGATTTGCCTTGATCGTCGCGTAGGTTTGCGTCCCAGCCTTCGACAGCCACAACCGGAATGCCTGCGATCATCGCGAAGCTGAGTTCATTAGTCGTGCCCCATTTGCCGGGGAGAGCGATAACGACATCACTGGCGTTTGCGACGAGTACGTTTCGGACATATCCCAAAGGTGTAGGGATTGCGTAGTCGATGTAAAGGTTTGCGGCGTTACGATTGGTGGTTGAGAGCAGACCGATCGTTGTGCCTCCGGCAGATTTTGCACCTTTCGCTGCGCGTTCCATGGTTCCACCCATGCCGCCGTTGACGAGGATGCAGCCAGCTTCAGCGATGAGACGTCCGACTTGCTCCGCGAGTTCTAGGCCTTCGAGGGTCGTATGGTCGCGGTCTCCGCCAATGACCGAGATATAGATGGGATGCTGAGAGGGCATTGTCGGTTGTTTGGCTTTTTCGTGGGTCGGTGAGTTGTTGACCACTTGGAAATCAGCCGTTGAGTTCTAGCGCCTTTAACTGGGAGATCCGCATTGCGTCGCAACCGATCGAGGCAAGATCGAGCATTTCTTGAAGTTGAGAGGCGGTAAACGGTGTTGCTTCTGCGGTGCCTTGTATTTCCACGAAGTCACCGGACCCGGTGATGACGACGTTCATGTCTACTTCAGCTCGGGAATCCTCTTCATAAGGGAGATCAAGAACGCAGCGACCATCAACGACTCCAACCGAGATGGCGGCGACGCTGTCTGTGAGGATCGGATTTGGGAGGTTATGTTCTTTCTCGATCGCCGTGGTTGCTAGGGCAAGTGCGACGTATCCACCGGTGATGGCTGCGGTTCTGGTTCCTCCGTCTGCTCGAAGTACATCGCAGTCGATGGTGATAGCGTATTCGCCCAAGGCTGCCATGTCAGTGATAGCACGTAGCGACCTGCCAATCAGACGTTCAATCTCCTTGCTCCTTCCACTTGTGGATGCGCGACGTCTGTCAATACGTTCGGTCGTTGATCTCGGCAACATGCCGTATTCAGCGGTTACCCATCCTGTGCCGCGTCCTCTCATCCAGCGTGGAACCTCCGGATCAACAGTTGCGCTACAGATGACGTGGGTATTACCTAGTTTGACCAATGCCGAACCTTCGGCACTTGGCATGAAGTCGGTTTCGATATGGATGGCGCGTGTTTCATGGATCATGCGCCCGTCATTGCGTGTGTATCGGTCAGACATTCTTGCGATTTTAGATGAGCGGTTCAGTAGCTGATCAACTTAAGGAGTGACGGAATAGTTGGCGAGTTTAGTCTGAGGTCGTGTCATATGGCGTAGTCTTGGTGGGCGAAGGACGGGTTTTTCGTTTTGAGTGAAAGGACACGTCGGAGATGAAGATTGCCGTAATGGGTGCTGGTGCCGTCGGGGCATACTATGGTGGCGCGCTGACAAGAGCAGGTAGGGATGTGGTCTTGATCGCTCGAGGCGAACATGGCGAGGCCATGCGTCGAGATGGTTTAAGTGTTGAATCGAATTGGGCTGACTACGATGTGTATCCCGACGTTGCGTTGACTCCAAAAGAAGCGGGAGCAGTGGATTTGGTGTTGCATTGTGTGAAGCTGTACTCGAACGTTGAAACGATACCCACGATGCACCCATTGATGGGAGATGGGACGGTGATCTTGACAATTCAAAATGGCGTCACCGGCGGAGAATCGCTAGCTGATGAGTTTGGATGGGAAAGAGTGTTGGAAGGAGCTACCTATGTCGAAACTTCCATAGCTGGTCCAGGGCGCATCTTGCAGACCGGAAACGCGGCAAGAATCGAGTTCGGGGAACAAGATGGTTCAGTCACTGACAGGGTTGAGCAAGTGCGGACAGCATTGTCTGTACCAGGCATTCAAGTCGCAGTAAGTTCTGACATTCGGGCATCTTTGTGGTCGAAGATGGTGGCGATAGGGGCGTTAGGAACCGTAGTCACTGCGGCGCGGGCTTCCTTGCCGGAGGTTTTTGAGATGGCAGGGGGGAGAGAAACGATCCGGACAGTGATGGAGGAGGTTGTTGCAAGTGGTAAGGCGAATGGGATCAAGTTTGCGAACGGGATAGTGGATACGAAGATGGAAGATGCGGTTGCTGAGGCCGATGAGATTCAGTCGTCACTGCAATCGGATTTCAATCGAGATGGGAAGTTGGAGTCGGATGATATCTTGGGAGCGGCTGTCAAGTTCGGCCAAGAAGCTGGAGTTCCAATGCCAGCGAGTACGGCACTCGTGATGACATTGCAGAAATATAAAGATGGATCGTAGCGTTGGAGCATTGGCCCACCTTAGGGCGAACCGCACGGACACGTCAAATATCTACGTCCTAACGTAGAGTTTGCCATCTGGTTTATGATTGCGGATTAATCGCAAACGCGAGTTAACGCGTCGGCGTGTGACGAGTGCTTTAAGCATCCTCGTTCCAACGGTGTACGACGCATCGATGCAGAGTTGATTTCCGAAGGATTTGCGAAGTCGACTCGCAAAGAGAGGAGAAGCGAGTAGATGGCGACTCTGGCAACGTCTCAGATCAGGAACATCGTTTTGGCGGCGCACAGTGGGGCTGGCAAGACGACGCTGGCCGACGCCATGTACTACAGGACTGGTGCGGTTAACCGTAGGGGACGCGTCGATGACCAAACCAGCCTGTCAGATTACGAACCCGAGGAACAGGATCGGGGTTCCAGCATTCAGATGGCGATCTTGCCATGCGAGTGGCGCGAGCACAAGATCAATGTTTTGGATACGCCTGGATATCCGGATTTCAGAGGCGACATGTTGTCAGCGATGCGAGTCGCGGATGCTGCCGTGCTTGTGATATCTGCACCATCGGGGATTGAGGTCGGTTCGATTCAAGCATGGCAGGCCGCGGAAGACGCCAAATTGCCGCGGGTAATTGTTATCAACAAATTGGATCGCCCGGAGACGAATTTCGACGAAGTAGTGAGTGAGATCCAAGAAGCGTGGGGACGCACATGTGTCCCCGTCCAGTCACCTGAGGGTAGTGGCGAAGATTTGACCGGCATATCGAATCTTTTGGTCGGTGATATCGAAGATATGCCTGAGGAGTTGGTTGAAGCGATTGCCGAGTCCGATGACGACTTGATGATGATGTACCTGGAAGGCGAAGAGCTGACCTCCGACGACCTTAGAGGAGGATTGAAGGCAGCGATTGCTTCTGGCGCGGTCATCCCTATATTCGCCACGGCGACTGATAGCGAGATCGGTGTGGATCATTTCTTGGATGCGATTGTGGATTTGTTGCCTGCGCCAAGTGACGAGTTGCCGGAAGGTGTTACGGAGGATACGCCTGCTCATTTGATTTTCAAGACCTCTGCGGACCCATTTGTGGGCAAGGTCTCCTATTTGCGGGTGTACGGAGCTCCGTTGATGCCGAACTCGCAACTCGCTACTGGCGCAAAGGGTGACTCTGAGCGTGTGGCCCAGGTGTATTCGGCGGTTGGGAAGGAGTTGAATGTTGTCGATACTGCGATCCGTGGTGATATTGCGGCTGTGACAAAGCTGCAAGAGGCAGCTACTTATGACACGCTGTGTTCACGGGACAACATGGTTGAGTTGGGAGGAGTGGAGTTGCCAGCACCTATCTTTGCACTCGCTGTGAGTCCCGAATCGCAGTCAGACCTAGATAAGATGGCTTCGTCGCTGACGCGTATCACCGAGGAAGACCCGACTTTGAGGTTGGAGCGAAACGCCGAGACTGGCGAGTTGGTGTTGCACGGGCTTGGCGACATCCATGTTGAGATGGCGATACAACGAATTGCGCGAAAGTTTGAGGTTGCACTCAAGACTTCATTGCCGAAGATCGCCTACCGAGAGACGATCGTGGCGAATGCCGACGTCGATTACAAGCACAAGAAACAGTCGGGCGGAAGTGGCCAATATGGCCACGTCCTGATGCGCGTTGCACCTTCAGGCCCGGATGGAGGGATCACATTTTCGAGCAGCGTCGTTGGTGGCAATGTTCCGCGCGAATATATTCCATCAGTGGAAAAAGGCGTTCGGAACGCGGCTAGCCAAGGCGTATTAGCTGGATTCCCTGTGGTCGGGATCGACGTTGAGTTGTACGACGGTAGTTCCCACTCGGTTGACTCGTCTGGGGTCGCGTTTGAGATCGCGGGCAGTATGGGCTTCAAACAAGCCATGCGTGACGCGCGGCCGCAGTTGTTGGAACCGGTGCTAAAGGTAGATGTGATGGTCCCCGACGAGACCGCGGGAGACGTGATGGGTGACCTGAACCGCAAACGCGCCAGGATCAGCGGAATGGAACCTTTGGGTAACGGGTTCACGGTTGTTAAGGCCGAAGCGCCGATATCGACGATGCAACGCTATGCTGCAGATTTGCGATCGTTAACCCAAGCGCGAGGATCTTTCAGCGTAGAGATCGACCACTACGAAGCAGTGCCACCGCAGGACACTGACCGCGTGATCGCTCAGTACGCGGAAGAAAATCGCCGATAGTTAACGAACCATCCATAAGCGTTCTCCGTCTGAGCGAAACTCCAGCGTCCCGAGCTGGTCGGTTCTGAACACGCGCTCTTCGCCTACCGCACGGTTGAGTCGCGACATCACGTCCGGATGAGGGTGGCCGTAACGATTCTCCGAACCGACTGCCACGACGATCACGGCTGGTGTGACCGCGTCCAGTAAGGCTTCAGTAGACGAAGTGATGCTGCCGTGATGTGGTGCCTTAAGAACTGTGGCACGTAAGTTTGGGTGAGTTGCGACTAGGATTGCTTCCGTTGTTTTTTCGATGTCTCCAGTGAGCAGGAATGAGACTTCACCGAAGCGGAGTCTCGAGACTATGGATGCGTCATTGTCGTCGGTGCATGGTCCTATAGTCTCCAGGCAACCTGCAGAAATGATCTCGAGATAAACGCCTTCGTCAAGCGCGATCACCGAGCCTGATCGAGCGATGTTGACGTTGTCGTGATTCTCGATGGCATCTATCCAAGACGAAAAAGCTTCGCTTGACGAAGACAGACCGGAATGAATTATGGCGTCGGTCCGGAATCGATTGAGAACCTCTGGTAAACCACCGACATGATCAGCATCGCTGTGCGTCAACATCACGACATGGATGTTCCTATCTGTTAGAGGAATCAAACCTGTGAGGGTTTCGGCAATCTGGGTATTGCTACCGGCACCGTCGATCAACATCCTGTTGCCGTTAGGGGTTTCAATGAGGATCGATTCGCCGATGGTTGTTTCGAGGAACTGGACACTCAAATAAGGTTTCGGATCAGGTTTTGTGAGAGTTGCTCCCCACGTCAATGTGCCAGCCATGAAAAGCGAAGTTGCCAGAACCAGTGGTGCATGGGGAGAGGTGGGTTTGACGAGGCCTAGGTGATTGATCTTGGTGGTCCAGACTGGCGTGATCCGTTTTGCCGAATTGGTCATCCATGGCCACGAGAGCACGATAGACCCAAGTACTCCGTAATACGCGACGGTCATCCACGTTGTCCATGCACCGGCATCAATGGGCTTGGGCGGAATGTGCGCGAAAAGCGCGGCGATCCAGGTAACGTACGTGGACAAGGAATTTACAAGCGCCGCCACGATTTCCGAGAGGAATGCGATCGGTAGATGACTGGTTATGACGAATACGATCGAAGAAAAGATGAGCAATGGTATGGCGGGGAGCGCTAGAAGGGTGGACACCGGACCCCAAATCGGCACGGCGTCGAAGTGCAAAGCGATGAGCGGCAGAGTTCCGACTGTCGAGGCGAGTGAAACAGCGAGTGAACCGAGAACGAATTGGCGAACCCGACTCGTTGCCGCAGAACGCTTCGTGCGTTTATTGTCCGATGGTGCGATCTCAGTGAAACCCTCAAGGACCGGTGCCACGACTGCAATGCCAAGCATCGCTGCGAAGCTGAGTTGGAAAGATAGCGATGCGATGATTTCGGGCGAGTAAGCGACCATAGCCAAGGCCGCGAGCGCAAGAGCAGCCATAGTGTGGGAGCCTCTCCCCATTGACCGGCCCAGGATGAACACGGTGAACATGATCGCGGCACGAGTGATAGGTGGAGCGAATCCGGCGAGGGCGGCGTATGCGAGAACAGTTACTAGAGGGACTAGCAAGTAGAAAGCTCTCCTTCGACCAAAAGATGCAACCGAGGCCGCCATTGCGGATCCCCCAAGAAGCGACACGTGGAGTCCGCTGATGGCTAAGAGGTGAGCCATTCCGGCAGAACGGAAATTGCGAGTTGCTTCGTCGATGATGCCTGATCTGTCTCCAATCAAGAGAGCGGACGGCAAACCAGATTCCACAACACTTGATGAAGGTTCGAGGTTGTCGGCGATCTCGATTCGAAGACGATTGAGGGTGTTGTTAGGCAGGATTGAATCGCGAGACGATGTGATTGAATGACGATCGATATCTTCGAAGATGTGGATAGCATCGCCTCCTCGCCATGTACCAAGCAGGAAAACGATGCTAAGCAGAGCGAACGCGGCCCTTCTTCGGCTGACGATTAAGGCTATCGAAGCGATCGACGCGGCGCTGCCGAATAGAAGAAATGCGGATGTTGGGAAGGTGTGTCCGGGCGCGAAGCCGAACACGATTGCGGTCCCTACACCGGCTAAAAAGGTTGCAGACGTCCAAACGACCCTCATCTGACAATGACAAGAGGCCGGATAGACTCGAGCGTCTTTTCACCAATGCCGCTGATTTCTAGTAGCTGCTCTAATGTAGTGAATCCGCCCAGAGCGTTACGGCGATCGATGATCTGAAAGGCTCTGGTTTCACCAATCCCTGGGAGTGATATCAATTGGTCGATTGTTGCGGCATTTAGGTCAATGGGACCAAGGGCTCGGATTGGAGTTTCCGTTGATTGAATCGGGTTAGCGGGCAAATCCATAGGCAACTTGGAGTCATTGGTCGCAATCTGGCTTGGCGAAGTCGGTGATGGCGTAACTGGTACTGAAGGAACGTGAATTCGAACTCCGTCAGTTACAAATGCGGCAAGATTGATCTTCTCAATGTCAGCATTGCCTGCAGGGCCACCAGCTGCTTCTATCGCTGTCAGAACCCGATCCCGAGCGTTAAGTTCGTAGACGCCGGGGGCAAAGACTTCACCTACAACTTGAACGATCACAGGTTCCGGCGTCGGGATGAGAATGTCGACTTGAGTGACGCTTGCGTTACTCGCGCCCCAGAAATAAGCGCCGGTAAGGGCGAAGATTGCGGCAGCTCCAACAAGTATCCAAACCGCGATGACACGTACGCCTAGTTTAGACCTTGAGGAGTTGGCAGTTGTGTAATGAGGTGGTTCTTGTTCCCGCATATGCTTGCGATAAGTTTAGCGATTTCCGATATGTTAACGCCTGATGATGAATCGTTAAGCCCTGTACGAATAGTTGTCTGATGAATCCCCGACGTCAAATCCGAGACTTTGCACGACCAAGTTGGACCTAAGGTTCGAAAAATCTTGGGGTAAGATGAATAAGTTGTAGGTCAATCGCGTTGCCGAGCTTGCAGATCCAGTTGCTGAGATGAGTTCGATTCAACGCGAGACTAGTGACGAAACATAGACACGGAGACGAGATTGAATATTGGCTCAAACGACGCCCTCATAGTTGTGGACGTGCAGAACGACTTCTGCCCCGGAGGCACGGCGGCAGTCGAAGATGGCGACTCAGTGGCGCGCAAGATGTCTGATGTGGCTCTGAACTTCCGGTCGCGAGACGGTCGTGTGTTCGCCACACAAGACTGGCATCCGACGGATCACAGGAGTTTCACTGACAATGGGGGCATCTGGCCAACACATTGCGTTCGCGGGTCCCAGGGAGCGGAATTTCATAAGGAATTGAAGTTGCCGATTGGCAGTAGCATAGTCCGGAAAGGCGAGGATGCGGAAAGCGATGCTTACTCTGGTTTCGATGGGACCTCGTTGGATTCGCACCTTGAGCGATTAAGTGTTAAACGCGTATTTGTTGGAGGGCTTTCCACCGAGTATGCGGTCCAACATACCGTGTACGACGCGTTGCAAAAAGGCTATAGCGCCTTTGTAATCACGGATGCTATCTCCGCGGTCAATGCCAACCCAGACGATGACCAGAGGGCGCTGGATTCCATGCTGGCGAGCGGGGCAAAACCAATCACGACCGATGAATTGATCGGTCAGTAGTCACCTCACGGTTCCAAGTTGAAGAGCGGCGGGGAAATCCCCGCCGCTTTTTTGGTCCTTGGATTAGATGAACAATGGGCCAAATATCAGGGAGACGATGGCCATCAGCTTCAGCAAGATGTTGATTGCTGGGCCTGAGGTGTCTTTGAAAGGGTCACCGACCGTGTCACCAGTGACTGCTGCCGCGTGTGGATCGGATCCCTTGCCGCCGAAGTTGCCGAGTTCGATGTATTTTTTCGCGTTGTCCCATGCTCCGCCAGCATTGGCCATGAAGATGGCGAGGAGGAAGCCAGCGACGATGGATCCCGCGAGCATGCCTCCGAGGGCATGAGCACCGATGAAGAACCCGACGAGAATCGGGGCGGCAATCGCAATCAAGCCGGGTAAGATCATGGCTTTCAGAGATCCACGGGTGCTGATGTCGACGGCCCTCGCGGCGTCAGGGCGAACACCCGGCGCTCCTTCGCGAAGGCCCGGAATCTCACGGAACTGTCGACGCACCTCCTCGATCATGTGTCCTGCCGCGATCCCGACTGCTTGCATAGTCAAACCCGCGAACAGGAAAGGCAATAACGCGCCAATAAGGGCACCGATCAGGACGGTCGGTTCGAGCAGGTTGAAACTGTCAATGTCTATCAACAACCCGTACGCGGTCATCAACGCCAATGCTGTCAAAACCGCTGATCCGATGGCGAACCCTTTGCCAGTAGCCGCTGTCGTGTTTCCAAGAGCGTCAAGCGAATCGGTGCGCTCTCTAACTTGCGGATCTAATTCCGCCTGTTCCGCAATTCCACCAGCGTTGTCTGCGACCGGCCCATAGGCGTCAGTCGCGAGAGTGATGCCCAGCGTTGAGAGCATCCCAACGGCGGCGAGTCCAATTCCATATAGGTCGCCGAGTTCGTAGGCCACCCAGATTCCAACGGCAACGGCGAGAGTTGGGATTACAGTGCTGTATAGTCCGATCGCGACGCCAGCGATGATTGTCGACGCATGACCAGTTTCCGATTGTTGTGCGATCCACTTCACTGGCGCGAACTCGTACGAAGTGAAATACTCAGTCGCTGTGCCTATGACTTGGCCTACTACCAGGCCGGTCAAGATCACCCAGAAGTAGTTGAAATTCAGGTCGTTGATCCAGATATAGGCGCCCGAACCGATAAGCGCGAGAATTCCCGCGCCGAAGATCCCGTAGCGCAAAGTCCATAGCAGGCTGCCCATGTTAGCGTCGTCTTTGGTTCGCACTATAGACATGCCTAATATAGACGCGACGATGCCGATCCCAGCGACTATCATCGGGAGCACTATTTCGGGGCCGTCGATATCTTGCACACCAATCACGGTCCAAGCCAACGCGATCGTCGCAATGATTGATCCGGCGTACGACTCGAAGAGGTCAGCGCCCATCCCAGCAACGTCTCCAACGTTGTCACCTACGTTGTCAGCGATAACGGCGGGGTTGCGCGGATCGTCTTCCGGCAAATCCTCCTCTATCTTCCCAACGATGTCTGCGCCGACGTCTGCGGCTTTAGTGAAGATTCCGCCGCCGACACGTGCGAAAAGCGCGATGGACGATGCGCCAAACCCAAAACCAGCGATCACGTTAGGGTTGCCGAAGACAAGCCAAAGGGCGGTGACGCCGACGATCCCAATGCCTACGACGGTAAGTCCCATGACAGCGCCACTGTTGAAAGCGACGCGCAGTGCGGGGTTTAGTCCAGATTCAGCCGCCGTTGCTGTGCGTGTATTGCCGCGGACGGCGATGTTCATGCCAATGTATCCGGCAAGTGCTGAGCCGATGGCTCCCGCAAGATAAGCGATCGCGGTCCAAGGTCCGGTCACCGAAAGGTTGCCGCCTTCGATCAGCTCCTCGATAGTTGAGTTGCCGGTGACATTGAAGTCGATGAATACCGCGAGGATGACGAAGATCAGGACCACGAACGCGGCGAGGATCGTGTACTCCCTGCGGAGAAAGGCCATTGCTCCCTCTTGGATGAGGGTGCCGATCTCTTGAACAGCTTGGCCACCCGCCGATTGGTTGGTAACCATCCTGAACAGGAATGCGGCGACCACGAGGGCGAGCACACCAGCGCCTATAGAGATATACAACTCGGTCATCTAACTTTGCGTCCTTACTAACGCCATGCGACGGAATTTGACGTTGGACGCTCGACAATCCGTCATGTCCCCGGTCGAGACGCCCAAATACCGATTCTAAGCGAACTGTATTTCGCTTGGTTCAGTAGTACTGACCATAAGATTGAGAGCGCGAAATCAGGAGTCTCTCCTGGCTTCCGTAAACCGATCCGTCAATTCACGCGTCGCTGAAGCCGGATCCGATGCGAGGGTAATCGCCGTTGCTACACAGACGCAATCTGCACCGGATTGGGCAACTTGCGCGACATTGGATGCGTTGATCCCGCCTATTGCCACGATTGGCGTTGTAACTCGCTGGGTTACGGAACGTAACGTCGACAAGCCAGCAGGTCTAGTGTCCGATTTTGTGGCGGTCGAGAAGATTGAACCTACGGCGATGTAATCCGCTCCTTCATCGAACGAGTCCTGAGCTTCTTCAACTAAGGCGTTAGATTTGCCGACGATCTGGTCGGGTTGTAGGACTTTGCGACATTCGGCGATTGGTAGATCGCCTTGGCCGACGTGGACACCATCGGCACCAACTGCAATGGCGATGTCAGGATGGTCGTTGACGATGAATAACGTATCGGATAAACGGCAGATCTGCGCAATCTTTCGGGCCTCATCTGCGATGACCGATAAGGGTGCTTCCTTATGGCGGAGTTGAATAGCAGCCGCCCCGGCGGAAGCTGTGGCTTCTGCAACAGCAAAGATATCGCGATCGCCGCAGTGTTCCGGATCCACAATAACGTAGATGCCGCCGATCAGTTTTTCAGCGGTTTGAGAGCGCTTCACGATTAGCCGTATGTTACGTCTCGGATGCCATGACGCCACTCTCTGCCCAATCAGATTTCTTGGTGTCATGGATGATGATGGTGGTGGCTGATGCAGGTATTCCGGCAGCGTCGGTGAGAGCTTGAGTGACGCCTTTCGCGATGGCGGACTTTTGATCGTCGGTTCGGCCTTCCCACATGTGGATGTGAACGACTGGCATTTCGGTACGCGCTCCTATCTGGTGAGGATTCGACGCTGAATTATATCTCTGAGACGAACGGCGATCGGTTTAACGACCAACGGACAGACGGAAAGCCAACGCGTTCGGCAATTGGGCGTCAAGTATCAAATCCTGTGCACGTTCGATGTTGTACTCGACTCTGTGAAAAGCGATTGCTGGCGATTCATCATTCGTGCCGAGAGAAAGGATTGCGTACGAGGCTCGTGGATCTAGATCTCGTGGCTGTCCGACACTTCCCGGGTTGGCATACCAGCGTTCGAAGTCAAGATCAAAGATTTCGCTGCCAGCGGCTTGCCGGACTGTCCATTCCTTCGAAGCATTCAATCCGAAAATAGAGGGGATATGGGTGTGCCCGAGCACGCAACCTGTGGTTCCAAAATGCTGAAGGTTCAGATCTGCTGTTAGAGGCGTGAACATGTATTCCCAGATTGGATTGCGCGGCGTCCCGTGACAGAGAGTCACATCATGTCGAGTGATCACCAAAGGGAGAGACATCAAGTAGTCCGCAATGTCTGGTCGAAGATTTCGTTGCGTCCAAATCGCTGCAGTACCTGCAGTCGGATTGAAGTTCTCGACCGAAATCTCTCCAAGAGCTGCCGCTTCGTGATTGCCTTTGACGATGTAAACGCTAGGTATTGACCGAAGAAGATCGATTACTTCGTTAGGCTGTGCGCCGTATCCGATGCTGTCGCCAAGGACCCAGGTTTCGGATAGATCGTCGCGTTTTGCAGCATCGTCCAACACTGCTTCAAGAGCGGGCAGGTTCGCATGGATGTCGGACAGCAGCAGGACGCAAGTCATTTCGACGGTGACATGAGCAGCTAGGGAAGGGCAATTAGCCCAAATATAATCGGTCATATGCCAACCGAAGAGCGATCAGCCCGAGTGCCGATTAGCGAATCGGATCTGGTTGAAATCATCAAGCGACGTGTACGTGAGGGGAATTTCTTGGGGACGGATGAAGTGGGAGTCGGCGATGATGCGGCGGTGGTGCGTTTCGATTCACAACTCCTGGTGTTGACTGCGGACGCGATGGTAGACGGTGTGCACTTTCTTTCAGATTCAATGTCGTGGTATGACGTTGGTTGGAAATGTATTGTTTCGAATCAGAGCGATATCGCGGCGATGGGCGCGACGCCAGAGCATGCAGTTTTGACTTTGGCAATACCTGCTACGACACAGATCGGGGACTTGGAGGATCTAATGGCGGGGGTTGTTGGAGCGTTGGATCAATTCGGTGGGCTGCTTGTGGGAGGAGACACAGTTGCATCTGAAGTGACCATGTTGAGTGCCACTTTGACAGGTCGATTGTGTGAATCGGGCCGAGTACTCACACGGGATTCCGCTCGTCCGGGGCAGTCGATCGCCGTGACTGGTCCAATAGGGGGATCGGCCGGAGGTTTGGCGGTTTTGAACGAGATGGTTGCTTCGAAAGGTATCCGAGAAAAAAGCGAGGATCAATCGAGACTTCTTGAAGCGCATTTTCGTCCGACACCGAGGGTCGATATTGCTCCCGAGTTAGTGGGCGCAGGAGTAGAGTGCGCGATGGACATTAGCGATGGGTTGTTGATCGATCTGGAGCGGATATGCGTTGCTAGCGGGGTCGATGCGATCGTAAATGCCAATCGTGTACCTTGTGAACCGTCCCTTATGAACGTTTTCCCGGATCAGGCGCGCCGATTCGCTTTGACCGGCGGTGAGGATTACGAGCTTCTCTATGTTTGCGACGCGGACGCGATAACTCAGGTGAATGCGAAGCAACCTAGCGTTGAGAACGACGATTTTGGAGTGATTGGAGAGATCGTTGATGCGAAAAGCGACGGTGGAGAGATCACTGTATTGGACGAATGTGGGCAAGTCGTCGAATTTGGCGCTAAGGGATGGGACCACTTTGCGAAGTGAGTTGGAAGTAAGTGGCGATGAGTGATTTTCAGCTCGTTAGCGAGACCGAGGAAGACACGGTTGAAATGGGTCGTGCTTTAGGGGGAGTGTTGTCAGTTGGTGACGCTGTGCTGCTCTACGGAGAGATGGGTGCTGGGAAGACTTGCATGACGCGAGGTATCGCGCTGGGGGCAGAATGCGAAGTGTCTGCGCGGAGTCCGACGTTTATCATCCTTGCGGAGTACCCAGGGCGTGTACGCATCTTCCATTGCGATCTTTACCGTGTTGTCGGACCGACGGAAATCCACGAGTTGGCGCTGGATGAGACGATTGATCGAGGGGCGCTTGTGGTTGAGTGGCCTGAAAACGGAGCAGGCGCCTTACCGGAAGACGCGCTCGAAGTGAGGATCAAGATGGAACCTTCAAGCGGCGTCAGGAAGATCTCCATGACAGGATACGGTCCCAAATCACGGTCGCTGCTGGACCGGTTCACTCGATCTGCGAAGGTGACAGACAAAAGATGATTGTTCTTGGTATCGATACATCTACAAGTTTTGCTGCTGTTGCTTTGATGGTCGAAGATAAGGTTTCTCAAGTCAGCTGGTATTCGCGGCACAACCACGGGCGAGAGGCTATGCCAGCGGTGATGAGACTTTTGACGACTGCCGGTTTGGTGCCAAGCGACATTGATGCAGTTGCGGTTGCGTTGGGTCCGGGTGGTTTCAGCGCGGTTAGGGTCGGAATAGCAACTGGGCAAGGATTGGTGGAACCTACTCAGGCCAGACTGGTTGGGATCCCTACGCACCTGATCCAAGCGTATCCCCAGCGAAATGAACAGCTGAAACGGGTTGTTTCCCTCATTCCAATCGGTAGGAATCAAGTGTCATACGCTGTGTACAGCTCACCTTTCGATGCTGCAGATGATGGCGATGAGATCGGAGTGTGTGGTGTCGACGAAGTATCCGAGATTTTCGACGGTGAAAACGTGTTGCTCTGCGGTGAAGGTGCCGTGCCTGAAACGGCGACGGATCCAACGATCGACCCTGAAGTTTTCCGATCGTCACAGGACTTGATTCGGATCGCTGCGGAGAGGCTCAAACTCGGAGCAGTCGATCCTGGATTGATTGAACCGATCTACTCGCGCCCCCCGACGATCACTTCACCCAGAGCAACGTAAGCGGGGCTTGAAGACTCGTTTTGCACAATAATGGGTTGGCGCATTGATATTTTCGCCGCGAGGAACGCGTTGAGGGCGCAAGCAAAATGGATCTAGAGCGAACTTTGGTTTTAGTGAAACCCGACGGGGTGCAGCGCGGGCTAATTGGGACGATCATCAGCAGGTTTGAATCCACCGGGATGAAGATCGTAGGAATGAAGTTGATGGATGTCAGCGAAGAGCTGGCATCGAGGCACTACGCGGAACATGAAGGGAAACCTTTCTACGACGGCCTCGTGAATTACATAACATCGGCACCAGTTGTCGCGTTGTGTTTAGAAGGACCCGACGCGATTGCCATAACACGCAAGTTGATGGGCGCGACTCGGCCAAACGAGGCCCCACCGGGGACGATTCGAGGCGACTTCGGGATTGAAGTCAGCCGGAACTTGGTTCACGGATCCGCGAACAATCAGGATGCGGCGCGGGAAGTGGGTCTGTTCTTCAATGATGCCGAACTGATCGATTATGCCCGTTCGAATGATGTTTGGATCGTTTCAGACGAGGGTTGATCGGACCGATTATTGAAGGCGTACGACTTCGGTTGCTTGCGACCAGAGACCTTCAAGGTCGTAATAGGCGCGTGTTTCGCGGTTGAAGAGATGGACAATGAAGCCTGGGAAGTCGATGAGCAGCCAACCGCCTGATCCGGAACCTTCGCGATTGTTGCGCCGCATTCCGAGTTCGCGTACACGCCGCTCAACACGATCTGCCATCATCTCAATGTGACGTTCAGTCTCTCCGCTAGCTATTACGAAAAAGTCGGTGAAGTCGCTGACGTTGCGGGTGTCGAGAAGGACGACATCGGAACCGAGATTAGCAGATGCTTCTTCGAGTGCCGCCCGAGCTAGTTCTTCAATTGGGAGTTTGACGTTGGTTTCGGTAGTGGTTGTCGTCATGCTAGGGATTATATCGGGTAGGGATTTGAGCATATACCTGTACAAGGAAGAACGACAACCCTAAAGAGCGTGGTTTTATCCTGAAAAGGATGAGAATTCCCCTGACTGAAAAGAAAAAGCGCGCGCTTGTTGCCATGAGTGGCGGCGTCGACTCGTCTGTTGCCGCAGCGCTGTTGGCTCGAGAAGGATACGACGTGATCGGTGTCACGATGCGTCTATTCAACGCGCCTTTTGAGGGGGCTGCCAAGTTGTCAAAGTCTTGCTGCTCTCTAGAAGATGTCGAGGATGCGCGGGCCACATGTCGGATTATCGGGGCGAAGCATTACTACATGAACTTCGAGAATGAGTTTAAAGAGCACGTCATTGACTATTTCGTCGGCGAATACAAGCAGGGTAGGACCCCGCACCCATGCCTGGCTTGTAATGACCGATTAAAGTTCAGCTTCCTCATGGAGCGAGCCGAATTGATGGATGCAGACATAGTCGCGACAGGGCACTACGCCCAAGTCGGTACCGAAGACTCCGGGCGACGATCGCTCCTGCGTGGAACTGACGCGATGAAAGATCAATCGTATGTGCTCTACAACTTGCGGCAGGACCAGTTGCAGAGACTGGCCTTCCCGGTAGGCGGGTACAGCAAGGACGAGATACGAGAAATCGCTCGGAATGAGGGGTTGCCAGTCGCGGACAAGCCAGATTCACAGGACATCTGCTTCATTCCTACGGGGACCTATCGCGAGTTTGTTGAACAGCGCTTGGACGAGCCAAAGTCTGGCGTCGTTGTAGATGTCAGTGGCAATGTGTTGGCTGAACATGACGGCATCCATCAGTTCACCATTGGGCAGCGTAAAGGCTTGCCGATGATGGGTGGCACCAAGCGCCCGATCTACGTAACTTCAATTAACTCGAGGTCCGGGAAAATTACCGTTGGATCGGCCGATGGACTTCTGCGAACCGAGGTCTACGCTTCGGCGATCAACTGGATTGAGGGCTTGCCGCCTGTCACCGACAATCTAACCGCAAAGATCCGGTACCGTAGTCCAGAAGAACCAGCGTCAGTCGAGATGTTGTCGGACGATGTTGCAAAGGTGACATTCAAGCAGCCGATGCGAGCCTGTACCCCTGGTCAAGCGATCGTGTTCTACGACGGTCAGAAAGTTCTGGGAGGCGGATTCATAGAGCTGGAATCTCCGCTGACCGACGCACGGATCGGCGAAACCGTCGCGATCGCCGCCTAAGATTTTCGCCATCGCTTCGGTGACTAACGCTCTAATTGGCGTATTCTGGTTGCGTCATGAAGTCACGAGCAATTGGGAAAACGCGTCCAACGTTCAAATTTGAGTCCGAGTATCGTGACGCTGGTTTTCGGGCAATAGCTGGAATAGACGAAGCTGGTCGCGGCGCTCTTGCGGGGCCTGTAGTAGCGGCGGCAGTAGTGTTGCCTGTCAACGTACCGCATGAGATCGCCGAGTCAATTAACGATTCAAAGCAACTCACCGCCAAACAACGAGTTGAAGCCTATGAAATGATCCGAGATACGTCGGTTTCGTTTGGTGTTGGCATCGTTGATGCAGACCGAATTGACGCAATAGGGATAGTCCCTGCGACCAAGTTGGCGATGCGTAAGGCGGTCAAGGCAAACGACAAACGGGTCGATTTCCTGTTGATCGATGCGGTGGAACGCATCGGCATGGCTACACCTTCTAGATCGATCATCAGGGGCGATTCACAATCTCTGTCAATCGCAGCTGCTTCGATCGTCGCCAAAGTCACGCGTGATCGGATCATGTCGAATGAAATGGCCTCCAAGTTTCCCGTTTATGGATTTTCGAATCACAAGGGATACGGTACGGCTGCACACATGCAAGCTCTCGACGAATTTGGTCCGAGCCCGATCCACCGACGGTCATTCAAACCGATAGCGCGGTTGATTGCAGACGCCTCGTGGGGCGCGCTTGGAACCACGGTGGCAGAGAACATTGCCGGTCGACATACGTTGAACCTTGGTGACAGTTTGGGACGGAATGGGGAAGATGCGGCGGTTGATCATGTTATGTCGCTGGGATATCGCATCCTCGAACGGAACTTCAAGACGCGGGTAGGGGAGATCGACATCATCGCTCGCGATGGTGAAGATCTAGTGTTCATCGAAGTCAAGTCTCGAAACTCTACGCAGATGGGTTCAATCCGCGAAAGTGTCACACTAGGAAAACTGCGTCGGCTTGAAAACGCGGCCGTCTCTTACCTAGCCTCTGAAGTCGGTACCGAGGATGTCAATTGGCGGATCGACTTCCTAGGGGTCACTCGCTCAGTTGGCGGTAAATCGTTGCACTTCGATCTGGTTCGGAATGTGCACTATTGACGCGATCCGCAATTAAAAGACGGCGATCGGGTTGACTGGCGATCCCGTTACTCTTGGCAACCTGAGAGGAAGTATGTTGATCAGGAATTCCCATCTTCCACGCTCCTCGCACGCAACCGCGAGATCATCTAGCCAAGCGTTGTCTAGGATCCACAGTCCCATACCAACTATGCCGACTTGATGAACGGGATTGCTGAAGCGTTCATACGGTGACGGTTGGACATCGTTGCCAGTATCTGATCCCATTACGGCGACGCCGCGGTCGTGCATGAACGGCAATATCTCGGGTTTAGGCCCGGATGATCCGGCTACATAGGCATCAACAGGACCCAGTTCTTCGCGCATGCCCAGTTGCCCAGTGCGGAGCAAAAGAACATCGCCTTGCCGGACCTTGAATCCACACTGTTCTTCGGCTGAGGCTATGTCATCGAGCCCGACGCCGTCGCCGCGTTCGATGTAGCGTTGTCCGCGTAGCATCGGAGCGTCCACTAGTACTCCGCGGGTTATGATCCCGCCCGCTGCGGCGGTAACGTCAAGTTCCTTCGCCCCATCGGTCACAGTGACCACAGAAGATGGTCGGCCGCCGTAGGCTTTGCCATCCCAAAAGAAATGAGCGAGAGAGTCGATGTGAGTGACGGTGTGACCGTGGAAAACCAGTCCGAAGTAGTCGATCGCGACTTGACGATCGGGGCCCTCGCCCGGCCGGAAGATGTCGCCCGATCCAATCATGTAATGTTGCGGCGGTCGTGGGACATCAACAGCCGCCTCAAATCCGACAGCCCTCGCGCAGGATACGGTATTGCCTTCTTGGACGAGAGACAGCGCGTCTTTAGTTGATTGCTGACTTAAGTGATTAAGTGTTCCTCGCTCATCATCTGCACCCCATCGTCCCCAGTTATTGAGGTCGCTGTGAAGCCACTTGAGGAGATCGTCTTGAGAAGGAAGAGTTGTGGGCATGGTGATCGGCTATCTGTCTAGGAGGGTTCTTGCGTGTCCGCGAGATTATAGTGTGCGAGGCGTAGCAGTATGTGCCTCCTTGGTTGCAAGTTAGAATCACGGGTGGCGCGCTAGCTCAATTGGCAGAGCAAGTGACTCTTAATCACTAGGTTCGGGGTTCGAGTCCCCGGCGCGTCACCAGCTCCAGTTTCCACGAGGCAATTTCTCTGCGTGGGAAACCAGAAGAATTGGCGCAACAGCCCCCTTCGCTTCAGCGTAGGGGGCGCGGGAGCCCAAACCACCACCAACGGACCGCGGGGGATGCCCGGGGCGGAAGGGAGGCCGGGTTTCCCCCGCCAAAGAGACCGAAAACTCAGGGGAAATGTCCGAAGGACAAAGGGGACCAGCGCAGCGAGCGGTGATGCCATCACAGTCTCTCCCACCAACCTTAGGTACAATATCCGTTGCCAGCCAACCCGCAAGTAGGGAGGGGCACCATGACGATCACGGCAGAACAAGCCGAGCAAGCCAAAGGCATCATCCTCGAAACCTTGGGCGTCCACAACCAGCAGAGCGTTCCGTTCCTAGAGGTTTGGACCAAGCCCGCCGAGGACTTTGATGGTGCCCCTTTCCTCGATGTCATGGTGGTTTACGATGGCGAGCCCAGCGACCTCGACATCCCAGTGCTAAACGCCTACGACCCATTCCTTATGAAAATTCTGCGCGACGCCGGCATCTACGCCATCCCGTCCATTTCTTATATTCCACAGAGCGATATCCATGAACTGGGTACGTCGTGGACTGGGTAGAACTCATCAGAGCCAGCCGTCTTCTAGCAAGCGGACAGCCCTCCCAAGAAGCTTTGCGCCGTGCGGTTAGCACCGTCTACTACGCTATGTTCCACGCGCTCGCAACCAGCAACGCCGATCTTATCGTGGGCAACAGGTCGCAGGCTAACCAGACCAATTGGATCTCGACCTACCGGTCCCTCCGGCACTTCCGCGCCGAGAATCCGCTCCACGGCTGGCCTCATCTCTTCAGCCCCACAGTCCAAAATTTCGCCGTCGTAATTGGCAGTAACAAAAAGCGGCGCGAGGATGCCGACTACAACCCCGACGTGAACTTTTTCCAGAACCAGGTCAATACGTGGATAGACCGTGCTGAGCAAGCCATCCTCGACTTCAATGCCGCAACCCCGCAAGAACGCTCCATGGTGGCACTCGCAACCCTCGCCGGACAACGTTGAAGCGAGCAAGAACACGGGGAAGCTCCGCGCCCTAAAAATAGCCCCTCCCCTTCGCGAAGCGGAATGGGACACGAGTAACCCATTTCCCTCTCCCTCTCCGACGGGGAATACAAGGGGGTGCAGCGCGGGGATGCTCGCCGAGGCGGGAAACCTCAATCCAATCCACAACCGCGCCCCCGACGATCAATCCCAGCGGGGTGTTCTCTTCGGTTACTCTGCCAAACCGTTTAACATTACGACGATGCCATATTCCTTCTAGGAACGCTAGGTTGACGCAAAACTCACAGCCAAAATACCAACTCTTGGGTCCGCCCAATCACGCTGGAAGGCGAGATGTACTCGACGATCAAAACCAGGACGACGCCTTCCTGAGAATGCAGGCTTTGACAACAGAATGGCTCCGAATGGACAACCTTGTCGTATTAACCGGAGCCGGGACATCCGTCAGTTCAGGTGGTCGAACCATTGTTGACTTGGAAACCAACGTCCTCAACACCGTTCTACAAATCCCGGGAATACCCGCATCGATTTCATCGATATTGAATGCACGCCTTGAAAACTCCGGTCCATCAGAAGATGCCGATACGATCAGTTTTGAAGACTGGTTGTCATACTTGGTGAACGCCCATTTTCTCTGTACGACTGATGCGTCACCAATTACGTCCACAAACTGGGATGATTGCCAAGCACCTACTGACTCAGAATTAACATGGGCAATAAAGTGGATATCGCGATCAATATATGCTGAGTGCGCCCTGATTCTGAAACGCGAGGAATTAACCACAACAACGTCATCTCTCCCTCCTCATCTCGGATTTTTGGCCAAAATCATTGCCCGCGATAGTACGCTTGGACGCACGCACCTTTTCACTTTAAATTATGACACCCTTTTTGAGCAGGCTCTAGAATATTTGGGGATTCAATATTTCGACGGATTCGCAGGCAGTGCCGACTCCAGGTTCGATCCGTCGGTTTACGGTTTGGACCTATATTATCCTGGCGAGGTCACAGAGGGCAGAGTAAGAAGATTTGATAAGTTTCTGCATCTATACAAATTACATGGCTCAATCCATTGGCGGGAATTCCCCGATGAGATTCGCGCTCGACATCCTGATCTTACTCATTTCGAAGACTATTCCAGTCTCGATCATTCCCAAAAAGCGGCCAAACTCGGCGAACTCACAGCCCATATCCCGTCGTACGGCATATTGCCAACCGCAAACAAATTCGTTCAAACCCTCAATATGCCGTTCGCTAATCTGTTCAGATTGCTTCAACTACGTTTGAGCGTACCCCAAACTTTTTTGCTGGTATTAGGCTACGGATTCGGCGATGAACATGTAACGCGCATACTCGAAACCGCTTTAACTAATCCTTCGTTAGTCATGTTAATCGTCGAACCAAATCCAAATAGTGACATCGTTGGACGAGTCAATCGATATCAAGATATCGGGAATCGAGCGTTCGTATTGACGGTTGACTCCGAAACGTTTGGAAATTCGGCTTACCGGTACGCAACATTTGATGATTTTTCTCGAAACGTCCTGCCCGACGTTCGATGGCTTGAAGACTTCTTGCGGCTCCGTCGATTCGAAGATCAAATCCTCCGGTCAAATCCCTCAGGTATTTCGGTTGCTTCCGATCAAGAAGGGGTAAGCTAATGTCGGAACTTTCTAGAACATTAGGTCACATCGTATCCGTTCGGGGAACTAGGTTGAAGGTGGAATTGTCTTCGGAAACCCGCTCACCCGTACGTGCCTCATTCGATGGCGCCCAATTGGCAGTCGCGATCAATACATATCTAGTCTTTGATACCGGCCCTGGCGACTACGTTATTGGAATGATCACTGATCTAGAAGCGCGCGAGGTATTTGATCCCATCAGGGATGAAGATTTCACCCTAGAATTGGTCAAACCTCGGCGAATCGCGGACGTTCAATTATTGGGATCCATAAAAAGCGATGGCGGAGATTTCGCGTTTACGCAAGGTTTCGTCACCCTCCCGGCCCTCGACACACCTGCGGAGATCGCTTCACCGAAGATCTTGGATGCCATATTCGCAACTCCTCCGTACCACAATCGGCCCTCAGATTTTTGCGGCGGCGATTTTGATTTTGGACTTGCAATCGGAAATTCGGCAACGTACAAACCGATTTCCGTGCTAGCGTCGTATAATGATTTGTTTTCTAGGCCAGTTGCTATTGTGGGGAATACCGGATCCGGAAAATCATATACCGTCACGAGCATTATGCAAAAAGCGATCTCTACGCTAAATGCCGATAATCGGGATTCGCACATATTTATTCTCGATGTCAACGGGGAATATGGAAAAGCGTTTTGTGGCGAAGACTCGACAACCGAGCGTCAACCTGATCGGATTTACATAAATGGGGTGGAATCCGGTATTCCTGTGTGGCTTTTTGATGCGGAAGAAATCTCTGCTTGGTTAAGTGCGGCTGAGCAGACTCAAGAACCAGTCCTCAAAGATTGGTGGTCTATAGCAAAATCTGTTCCTGCTCAAGGTCATACTGGACCAAACGCTCTTAGAGGCGCGTTGGAAGCTTTGGGAGTTTTGTTGTCGGAACTTCACGAAATGAAAAAGAAAAGCGCTCCTTCTTACTGCAAAGCGGTGTGCAATTACCTATCCTCGACTGATATTGATTATTCAAATCTAGAAGCCTTGTTCTCCGAACATGAGCGAGTTGACCAGTACAATACTGAAATTGTTGACAATCCCCAGGATATTACCCAAGCGGCACATGATTTGATTGATAGGATTCTAGTGGAACTCGGCGGGACCGAGGAGTCTCAAAATCTGATGACTCGCACGGCAGATTCTCCACTGTTCATCCCGAAGAGTGTATTAAACAACCCGGCCATGATCAGCAATGCGGTTGCAGATGAAGATAGGCCTCGGATTGATTCTTACTTGACCACCTTGAAGTTAAGGTTGAACGCTCGACTGGACGATCGACGGTGGCGCAGCTTCCTCAACTATGAAGAGGACGATACCCAAATCGACTGCCTCGAGACTTGGTTAGGGGTTTTGGGTATCGGACGCGACGACAGTCCGCGCGTGACTTTGATTGACCTATCGATGTTGAGCACGGAGGTACTGCCCTTCGCGTGTGCAATCATCGGACGCGTTCTATTGACGGTTCGAGAGGGGCTTGCCGCTGACCAACGACACCAACATCCTTGGGTCATTGTGTTAGAGGAAGCCCATAATTACGCTCATCCCAGAAGATTAGACGAAGGGGCTGGGTACAAATTGGCTAGAATGGCCTATGAAAGGATAGCTAAAGAGGGACGGAAATTCGGAATATCTTTAATCATCGCCAGCCAACGTCCTAGTGAGATCAGTCCGACCATTATCAGCCAATGCGCAAACTTTATCAGCCACCGTCTCCAAGACCCTGACGATATCGACCATTTCAGACGAATTGTACCTGTCCAAGCTCGTAGGCTGTTGGAGCAAGTCACGTCGCTAGCCGCTGGCGAGGCAATCGCGTTTGGTAGCGCGTTCCAAATTCCTACTCGGGTGCTAATAGATATGCCCGCCCCCACGCCCCATAGCCAGACAGCGGCACCTTACATCGAATGGAACTGTGCATCCGATCGGTTCCCTACCAATACAGTCGTTGAGGCGCAAGGATGGGCTAACTCGCAACCTGAAATCTCGACGGTCAACGGACCTGATGTCGAACCGTCTGACGATCGTCCAGAGTAAGAAATATCTTAGTGAAAATGCCGTTAGGTGGAGTGGACGTCAAACCAGAAACAGCATCCAAATGTGATCAACCGTAAGAGTCCGCGCTCACCTTCGTTTTCCTCAAATTCTCGTTACTGGGACCGTCGAGTTTCCCCGCTTAAATTCCCCGTTCACACGCAAAAAAACTCCCGAATCCGCGCTATCAATCCCCCTCATTCGGCCGCTCCATCCACCGCGCCAGCACCAAAATCCGCACCCCTAAAACCTACCCAAAGCCCCCAACACCCCCTTGTTCCGCCCGTTCACATTCGGCTCACTTGCAAACATCAACCGATAGTGCGCCAACATATCAGCCACATCCGAAGCGCTCGGGTCCAACCCAATCATCTCCGCCACCACATCATCTATCCTCCACCGGTTCTCATCCCTGAAACAGTACGCGAACGGCTCTAGCTCCAACCCCGACAACCCCGCGAAATTCATATCCGCAACCCACCTTGCATGTGCACCAGCCGTCGTATTCGCACCAAAATCAGGGCACGGCAACCCCGCAATCGCGTTCACCTGTATCGTTGCACGACCGGCCTGCGTAGTCTGACCATACGCGTTGCGCACTATTCCGCCAAAGATGCTGTTGTTCCAAAGTGCCAAGCAACGCCCGACGCCGTCATCAAGATCCTGCATTGCGTTCCAAGCCCGACCGCCGTGAGTGACGTTGCCTGTATAGGCAAACGCGAGCGCTTGCGAAGTCCATCTGAGGTTTCTGCTGATAAACCAATTGCTTCTTTGAGCGACTAACCGTCGCGCGAGGCTCTGCGAAACCACCCTTCCGCCATGCGTGGGGTCCGTTGCGATCCTGACTTGAGTCTGGGCATTCGCGGACCACATCGACTTCTGAGATGGGGCAACCGGCAATGTTTCCAGCGGGTTCCACTCGAAAGCACCGATCGCTTCACTACCCCTCGGATGTCCAATCAGGTGATGAGTTGGTCCTGTTTCGGCAAGTTCGCTTAGCGTGGCCATCGGCAGCAACATTGCGTGTTCGTTCAACGTCGTCGGGTCGTATAGCCTACCTTCCAGCATCAATTCTGAAACGGCGATCAGTTCAACGTTGCGGTTACCGACCGCACCCCACGGGGACCCGGTACCGTTCTGTTTCAGCCGCGCCCAGCTTCCCCAACGTTCTGTTCCGGTCGGACTACCATCGGGTACCGCTGCTATCTCACGCGCTAGAGCGTAGCCTTCAGCCATCGTCGCAGGAGCCGCGCTGAGGCTCACGCACAACAACTCATCAACTTCCGACCCTTCCAAAGGGGTATCGCGCTTCGTCGCAACCACCAGCATCTCGCCCATGCCAGTGTCCGCACTCATGCTCTGGAGTTCCGACGTGTTGGTGTTGGCGATCACTACGATGTCTTTGAAGTACCTCACCATCTCCCGTCGCCATTGAGTCCAGCTCCCGGCGTGCGCCGCCGTAAGCGGAAGAACATGCGCGAACACTCCTCCCGGTTTCAGGCGCATGTTGCACATATTCCCGAAATCGCTCCCCAGGCCAGCTTGACCATGAGACATCAACCAGCCGTATCTCGCGGCGATCCGTCTCAGTGGTGCCAAACCAGTCGTCGCCTGTTCCCTTCCCCCGCGAGGCCGCGAATAAGGCGGATTCATCAACGCCAAATCCACGCTGCTGACCGGGACCTGCACCATGCCGTTGCTCGAAGATTGCCCAGGAGTCAATCCCCTGCCGCCACTTCCAAGCATGTCCGTAATACCCGTGGTCTCCGGGTTCAACAAACACAAAGATCCCGCTTCATGCGTCACTATCGCGATTCGACTCTCCTGATAGTCCTGTGCCACTTCCAAATCCGTCAGTCGCTTCGCAGTCATTGTCCCCGCGATACCGTTCACATCCAAGGCAATGATGTGCCCTTCCATTCGCTTGCGGTGCAGGCTAGAGTCGCTACCGCCCTTCAACATATAGACACGCCGCAGCGCTCGTTCACCAGCACCGATCAGCGTCCCGGTTCCGCAAGCCGCATCCATCAAATCCAGTGATGCCACTTCCTCTGCAGATCTTGAACCAAACCTCTGCGCCGCCAACGTCGACAGCAATTCCGCAACCTCTGGCTTCGTGTAGTGCGCCGCTCGTTCCTCACGGTCCGCAACCAGACGTTGCCACAACTCCCCCGCAAAGTTGTAGACATGCTTCGCCTGCAAACTATTCAGATTCCCGCTCAGACCTTCCAGATTCATCAAGATCTCCGACACCGCGCCAGAGTCGCCCACCGCCAAAAGACTTGCCTTCGCCAACTCCATCACCGGGAGGTAGTTGACACTCTCGATGACATCCCACGCGTCGAGGAGGTGCTGCTGCCTAAGCGCTCCCATCCCCGAACCGACCCGGATCTGCTGAGTCGTCTCCAAGCCCATAGACTGCAATGTGGGGCTATATGTAGCAAGATCATTGTGCAGATCGATCGTGGTGAGCCATATCGCACAGACGATTTTCGTCGCATCCTCAGCCGACTCCGCCCCGACAATCTCAGTCAACTCATTGAGGATGTCATCGCCCCTCGATCCCATCAACCTCACCGCATCCCTCAAATTAGCCCCCAAAGACTCGATCTCCCTCGCAACATTGGCGCTCTGCTCATCGATCTCCAATTGAGGGACTTGAGCATATTCGCAGTAAGCCACCAGATCAGAGGGACGCGACACCAGTGGATCATCCGGCCACACTCCGACCGTCGACACCAACTGCACCGACAACATCGACTCGTCATTCTCAAGCCGCGCCAAAAACTCCGAACGTGTATCGTCTTTGCAACTTTCATCGATCCCGACCGCGATCACCTCCGACAACTCGCGCGTCTCGCCAACAAGCTTCTTGCCCAAGCGAGACCGCGCATCTCCAACCGCCGGCCGACCATACTCCGTCTCCACAACCACAGCCCGACGCCCATTTTGACGAACCACGATGTCCGGCCTGCCATTATCCCCAATCAGCGTCTGAGTTCGTTCCGCATTCGCGTCCCAACCAACCCCAACCCCATTCAAATAATCGGCAATCGCGCTGTTCGCGTCCGGCTCTGAAAAGTTGCCGATCATCGTCTGCGTGGTCATGTGCTTACCTTAAATCAGCCCAATCACCCGTTCAGACAAAAACCCCGAACCCGCCGTAATCTCCCAAACAACCACAGCCCCATCCTTCAAACCCTTCCCACTCCTTCGCATCCTAGTTCAAACCCAAAAACCAATCCCCCAAACAACCAAAACAACAAAATCCCAGAAATCCCCCCAATCCCAAAAATCCCAGTTCAGACAACAACTTGACAACCCCAACATCCATGCTACACTTGTGTTTGTTAACACATTTGGCCCCGGATCGACGGATCTGGGCATTTTACCAAGCCTGCAATGGCAAGAGGAACAACGACCAGTACGTTGACGGCACAAACGGACAACATCAAAGCCACCGAAACCATCGGTGTCCGCACCGGGGGAGCAATCCGCCCGGAATTGATCGCGCCCAGCCCAAGGCGTAGGCAACGTCGCCTCCACCCAGACTCCGTCATTCCCGCGCACGCGGGAATCCAGGGCGGGGAAGGGTTGTCATCCGCAGGTCGCGCGGGAAGCGGTTTTCCCAGAATGGACCGTCGCGTCGCCCGGTGGGGGCCTCGCAACACGAGCCATACGGCCCAGCCAGGGCCGTCGAGGGCGGTCAGTTATCCGTGGACGCGTAACGTCGATCCCATATCGTTGCACGGGAGAGACCACGGCGTGAGCTGGAGTCCAAGCCAGTGATTGACACCGCCCAAATAACCAAAAGGTTGACCAAAAGGTCGACCGCGGGCGAGGGTCATGTCGTACGTCATGGCGACGTGCGACGCGTGCGGAAGGTACATGTCGGCTGCCCGGCATCCCGAACCCTCCGGGGCCAATCCCCGGCGCACAACTCATCGCGATACGTGCGCCAGACCGAGACTGTTAGATACAGGCTCACCCAAAATCCAACAACCAAGCCTCTGTCGTTGAAGACGGCGGAGGCGCAAACCCAAGAACCGAGAAATCGGCAACGCAAAGAAAGGGGCCAAAGCCCCCGATTAAACGCGTCCAACCACATCATTCCCGCGAAGGCGAGTACCTCGGCGGATTCGGCGAGGCCGGAATACGCCCAAAACCATGCCCTCCATAAAGACCGCTCCAGCGTACGAGCCAAGCCCTGACTGCGATTCGACCCGACGTCGCATGATTTCCGCGGCACTTGCATACCCGCGCGCGGTATATCAGCGATCATGCTAAATTTAAAGTCGAAGCAGTTACTCCCCATTACTCCCGAGCATCACATACCTGCGAGGCCTTCAATGACTACCGCTGTTAGCAGAGACACCGACACCGCCCTGATGGCCCACCTGTTGCGCCGGGCAGGCTTTGGGGCGACAAGGGACCAGATAGAAGAGTACGTAGCCAAAGGCTACGACGAAACCGTCGAAGAGCTTCTACATCCGGAATACTCGGATCCACACGACCAAGACTTGCTCGACCGCTACTTCATTGCTTCTGTCGAAGCGAGATCCGTCGGTCACGCCGACCCGCAGTGGGCGTGGCGAATGGCAACTAGCAATAAACACCTCGAAGAAAAAATCGCCCTCTTTTGGCACAGCCTTCTGGCAGTCGGCGGCATCAAACTCGACCACGGGCTAGAGATGCTCACGGAGATTGATCTATTCCGACGCTACGGACTCGGCAAGTTCGGCGACCTCCTGCTCGAAATCTCCCGCAATCCGGGAATGATGTATTGGCTGGACAACCAGAACAGCCATAAGGACGCGCCAAACGAAAACTATGGCCGCGAGCTCCTCGAACTATTCTCGATGGGCATCGACGAGATGGGGGAGGGCGCGTACACCGAAGACGATGTAAAGGCCGCTGCCCGAGCCTTCACCGGGTGGGCCTCGAAGCCGACCATGCCGCCATTTTTCCTCGGACCGTTCCCGATGGAGTTCCGGTTCGACCCGAATGATCACGATGACGGCGAGAAGGAGTTTTTAGGCGAGGTCGGCAACTGGAACGGCGACGACATCGTAGAGATTACCGTCCGGCAACGAGCAACCGCAGAGTTCATCTCCAGAAGGCTCTACCAATTCTTCGTAGCAGACGATGCGGACGAGGATGAAGTCCAGCGGCTGGCTGATGTATTTGAAGCGAACGACGGCGAGATACGCGCAGTTCTAAGAGAAATCTTCAACTCCGATCACTTCAAATCCGAAGCGATCCGCTATCGGAAGGTCAAGAGCCCCGCCGAGTTGGTATTCGGCGTTGCACGTCTCACCGATCGTTTCGATCTGCCAGATCTCGATGCATCTCAGCTGGCATCACACACCATGTTCATGGGACAATTTCTGCTCAACCCACCCAGCGTTGAAGGTTGGCACGAGGGCGAAGAGTGGATCGACAGCGGCGCGTTGGTCGAGCGAATTAACTTCGCCTCAACCGAACTGGAACGCAGAGACGCGCCCGGCATTCAGCGAATGGTGGACCGTGTGCGCGAGGCGGGGAGCGACCTGAGTTCAATGGGGTACGTGGCGGCGTGCCTCGACGCGATGGGCTGCATCGACGTCTCCGACCGAACGTTCGGACTGATTGCGGAACACGCATCAGGTCAATTGGAACCAGCAAACGAAGACGAAGAAACGGATCGGGCCATCGAGATGTTCCAGTTGATCGCCTCGACACCCGACTACCAGTACTGCTGATACGGTTATCGGCATACAGATACCCAGGAGATTAAGAAATGGCAACGAATGGCCACAACGGGAACGGCAGAGCCAAGAATCTCGTCGTCATCCAGCTCTCTGGCGGCAACGACTACCTGAATACTGTCGTGCCATACCAGGACGGCCTCTACTACGACTACCGCCCGAGCATGGGCCTGAGCGGCGAAAACGTGATCCCGGTCGACGACCGGGTTGCATTCAACTCCCATATGGGGCCGTTCAAAAACCTCTTCGACCAAGGCAAGATGGCCGTCCTAATGGGCATCGGATACCCCGAGCCGAACCGGTCCCACTTTCGCTCGATGGACATTTGGCATACCGCCGAGCCTGCGGTAGCGTCCTCCGAGGGTTGGCTAGGAAAGACAACAAAAGCCATCGACCCCGAGGGCAAAAACCCCGTGACAGCCGTCAACTTTGGCCGCGGTCTGCCGAGAGCACTCGCATACCCGGACGTCTCCGTCGCATCTGTCGGAGCTCTCGAGTCATACGGCTTATACACCGGACTAGCAGGAGCTTCGAACCGCGACGCCTTACTCGACACCGTCAGTCGCATCTTCCAGCCGATGTCGGATGACGGCCTCCCGTCATTGCGCCTGCTCCAGACCGGGCGCGGAATGCTCGACGGCGCCGACACTCTACGCTCGGCTCCCGAAAAATACTCCTCGACAGTCGAGTACAGCGCCGAGAACCCGATCGCGCAGAGCCTCAAGGGCGTCGCCCAAGTGATGTCAGCCGACCTCGGCACACGAATCTTCTACACCCAACACGGCAGCTTCGATACTCACACGAACGAACTGGTCAATCACGCCAAGCTGTGGGATGAGGTATCCGAGGCAGTCGAGTGCTTCTGGGCCGATCTGAACGAACTCGGCTTAGCGGATGACACGGTGATCTGGATGTTCTCTGAGTTTGGCAGACGGATCGAAGACAACGGTGCAGGCACCGACCATGGTTCCGGAGGGGTCTCGTTTATGATCGGCAACCCGGTCAACGGTGGACTCTACGGTGAATATCCGAGCCTCAAGCCAGCCGACCAACTGGAAGGAGACGTCCACTACAACACGGACTACCGTAACGCCTACGCAACCATCCTAGATGACTTCATGCACGTCGATTCCGAGTGGGTGCTGAACAAGAAGTTCGATCGTTTGCCCGAACTGGTTGCGAACTAGCAACGCGTCTACTTGACGAAAACCAGAACCCAGCAGATGGAGGAGGATGCGGCGCTCCTAAACCCGCACCCCAAAAAATAAAAAACGAAAGATGAGCGACTACTCGTATAGCCACACTCTGGGAATCGCCTCGTTTGAGGGCAGAGGCTTCATGAACCCCGTGGATGTCCGTTTTTCGAGCGAGGATTATCTGTATGTTTTGAGCCGGTCGAACGCCGCAAACAGAAACGTGAGGGTGAGCGCGGTTACCCTCGACTCCGAGTTCCTGTTCGAGTTCGCCAACTGGGGAACCGAACCGGGGAAGTCGACCCACCCAACCGCCATCGCCATCGGTCCCGACGAGCGTGTCTACCTGACCGACGAATACACTCAGCTTCTGTCCGTGTTCGAAAAAGACGGAACCTTTTCGCACCGATGGGGTGAAGCTGGTTCCTCGGAAGGCCAATGGAACCGTCCTTCGAGTTTGGCCTTCGATTCCCAAGGCTACCTGCACGTTGTCGATCACCTCAACGCCCGAGTCCAGAAATACACCGAGAATGGGCGATACATCTCGTCATTTGGCACTTTCGGTACCGGACCCGGCGAATTCAACTACCCATGGGGGATCTCGATCGACGCCGAAGATTGCATCTGGATCGTCGATTGGCGCAACGACCGCGTCCAGCGTTTCACACCGGAAGGCGAGTTCATATTCGCCTTCGGATCAAGCGGTTCACGTGATGGCGAGTTCGACCGACCTTCTAGCGTTCACGTCAGCAATGACGGGAACGTCTATGTTTCCGACTGGAGAAACGATCGCGTTCAGGTCTTCGACATGGACGGAGGCCACTGCGAGACCCTTGTCGGGCACGCCACGCTATCCAAGTGGTGCCAAGAATTCCTCGACGTAAACCCCGAACAGGCCAGTTGGCGTGCCAATTCCGGCATGGAAGAGCAGGAGAAGCTGTTCTGGCGTCCTGCGGGTATCGACACGAATTCAGATGGACTGGTATGCATAGCCGACAGCTGTCGTCACCGGGTTCAAATCTACAGTCGTGTCGGGGCACCTGTTCTCGTCTAACCGACTTCTGGCCGGAGGCAACAGTGGCTCACTATCTGCCTCTAAACTCCCGCTTGCCCTGCACGAATGACCGTCGTCGCGTGCTGTCTTCGGACCCATAGGAAGATCCAGACGACAGATGCGACGAGGGCGGCAGCGATTATTCCCAGCAAGATGAAAAGCATCTGAGTCCCAATCTTTACAGCCATAGGCGGCGCCAATGTGGAGGCATCTTCGCCAGCGAGATAAGGCAGGAGGACGGCACTAAGCATCAACCCTATGCTGGCACCAATCACAATCGATATCGTGGCTATGATGGCCTGCTCCAAGCCGATCATGGTGAGCATCTGACGCATCGTGAGACCCATAGACTTCAAAACCGCGATTTCAAGACGACGGAGCCGATATGTAGTCCAAGCCGTCACGAGGAACGCGAGCACCGAAACGGTCGTGACGGCGATGAAACCGAACGCCAAATAACCATTCCATCCCGCAGCAGTCAACGCGTCGCTTCTCGAGCGGGAAACTTCAGAATCGGCATGTTGCATCAAACGAACCGAGACATTGTTGAATGCAAGCACATCTTCGATCTCGTCGAGATCGCTGGCAATCGTGTCAGGGGCTGAGATCCAAAGCTCGTTCGTTGCATCAGCACCGCGGGTCTGGTCGATGGACAGAATACGTTGGATTTCCCGCAAGTCCGCGATCAAGTAGGGCGACGATGCCGAAGGGAACGTAGGGAAGAAATCGGTGAACGAGACGAACTCCACAGTCGTGCTCCGGTTGCCCAGAAAAAGCTGTGTCGTGTCGCCGATTTCAAGTTCTAATTCGTCTTTGAACCAACTACCACCGACGACTTGAAGAGCGTTTTCGGCAGTTCCGATCCTAACGCCTTTCAGTTGCCCGAAGCGGGGAACAGACCATGTGATGACTGCGCCTTCTCCGGCCGATTCTGATACCGGGTCTATGCGAGCCCCTAGATCGCCGAATCCTGAGCCCGTTGTACGACTCTCCGCGATGTCTCCAAAATCCGTCAACAGGGTGAGGCGTCCATCGGCTGTGGCTGTCGAAATGTCTTTGATGCGGACAGAACCGATCGTCGGTTGAGGGGCTTCCTCAATCGGCCGTCGAGAAATTCCGATGAACTCAAGCCAGAGATCTCCGCCTTCCGACGTATCGCGTCGAATCGGGGCCAGCGGGATCCCGATCCGACACCAGTTAGGCGGTTCAAATCCTTCGTCATCTTCTAGTGGCACCGGATCAGGACAGCTGAACGGGTTGCTCACAGTCACGGAGCGTGGCACGAGGTTGCCGATGGTCAGAGAATGGTAAAGACCTGTTTCGTCACGAACACGGGCGACCAATCCAGTGTCGTTGCGCTGCGTGTCCGGTTTGACGAGGGCAGTAAGCCATTCAGCATCCGGGGGGATCAAATATCCATTGGTGCTGTTGGATTTGACGAGTGCTGCAATTCCGCTCGGAGATTCTGAAGCCAAATCCGACCGCCACCAAATCGCGTTGGGCACCTCTGCTGTGTCGATGCCGAGAACCGTGACAGGTTCATTACCGCTAGCTGATCCAACTGTGCCAGCGGCACGGGCCACAGGAGCCATAACCATTTCACCTAATCTGCCGGATAGTTGATCGATAGACCTGTGCAAGTTGCTACGGTTTCTGACGATCATGCCCGAGAGCCGCAAGTCGGCCCCAACACGATATCGGGCATCATCGACCGCGTATTGGTCGATCGAGGGAGAGAGAATCGAGAGCAGCACACCGATTGTGGCAGCGAGCATTATGAGCAACATCAAACCCATGCTTGACCGCGGATTGCGCGCGAGCGACCAAAGCGCGAGCGGGATCGCTGGAGACAGACGAAGTGCCGATGGCAAACGAGCGATAATCTCGGCAATGCCGCCCAGCAGAAACGGCAAAAACCTGAGCAACACAATCGCACCACCCGCCGCAGTCGCCGCAGGCATTGCTAACGCCAGACGGTTGCTGAAGCCTTCGCCGAGAGCACTGCTCGAAATGTAAAGATCCTCTTGAGACAACTGCCACAAAGCCGCCACACCGATGCAGAGCAAGACCACATCGAGGTAGTAGCGTTGCACGAGATTACGTGTGGGTGGACGGGCGAGACGGTCAGTTAGTTCGGTGGAGGTCGAAGTGTTGCGGCGAATTGACGGCACCAGCAGAGCGATTAGACCGATCAACGCCGCTCCTACCGCCGCTCCTACCGACTGAACCGAGAGGCTCGCTGGCAAGAATTCGCCGCGGGTTAAATCGGCAAGAATCGGCAACTTTCCGGCAAGAGTCACACCCGCAAACGCAATTGCTGTACCTGCACCCAGCGAGATCACGGCAATGAGCAACGTCTCGCCAGTCATCAAGGCGATCTCTTGGGTTGCAGTCGCGCCGCGTGCACGCACCATGCCTGTTTCGCTGAAACGAATGTCACGAGCTTGAGCCGCAACCAAGGCAGCGAATGTCAAGGCGGAGACCGCGATCACTGCGCCAACGGACATCATCAAGCCGCGGGAAATCTCGGAACTCGTCAAGAACTCAGATAGCGCGTCGTCAAGCGTGGTAATCCGTTGATATCCCTGCAACTCCTGCTTGAGGATGTTCTGCTGACCTTCGAGTTCACTCAAGACTCGTTCAGCATCCCGCGAATGGATCTTGTCTACCAAAGTTTCGAAAGCCCAAAAATAGCGGACTTCGGTATCCGGCAGATGAGCATCGACGGTATCGACCAGCGCGGCTTCAGCCACCACGAATGGAGCGAACTGGAAGGCCGTGCTTTCAGCCCCGAGACCTTGGTCCATAGCGACCCACTGCAAAGCATCGCGCTGCGAACGGTCATAGATCCCGATGATCTGGGCATCAAAAGAGATTTCGTCAGAAGTGGGTGAACTCAGATGGACCTTTTCACCCAGCTCGGCGCCTAGATACCTTGCGTCTTCGGTGGAGATAGCTACTTCAACGATGTCCCCATTTCTTGATAGGACGGGCCATCGTCCCGCTACGATGTTGGCGACGCCTTCAATTCCGTTGACATGGGCCAAAAATGTTCGGGCGTTTTTCCACGGCACGAACTCTTCGTCGAAGACAAGTGTTACGGACTTGGCGGCCAAAATAGGCGGTTCAAGCACCTTCGCGAGTTCTCGCGTCCGAGAGTCGGCGACAGTGTTGGCGAGTTCACGGTGTTTGGAACTAGAGATCGCATCTAGCCGGGCGCGAACGGATATGTTCAGATCCGAGCTGCTGTGGCCTTCCAAGCTCTGGGACAGCGCGGACTGCCCCAATGCGTCGAGGTAAATGAAAACACCTGCGGATACAGCGATGGCAATAGTCAATCCAATCAGACGCAACCCAACAAAGACCTTCTCGGAAGAGGCGCGCCTGAGCACCAATTTCGGCAACGCGGCGATCGCCGCGCGGCGTGATGACACGAACTCTCGATTCACGCCACTGATGATGCCCTGATTCTGCCGGCCACGGTGTCATGAGGCTTGAGTCCGCTCCACACCACTGGGACAATGGCTACGGCGGCCAATAGGACTGCGGCGGCAATCACCAATACCCAATCG
Organism: uncultured Dehalococcoidales bacterium; assembly: GCA_964564575.1. GTDB lineage: Bacteria > Chloroflexota > Dehalococcoidia > Lucifugimonadales > Lucifugimonadaceae > Bin127. The sequence goes on along the minus strand of CAZMBB010000003.1, from coordinate 34,275 downwards.
ATCTGCACGAGCATCGGAGGTAGCGTACTCTCGCCAGTCGCAGTTCGAGTCATTCTGTCAGCGATGAATCTCACACCGTAGACACCCCCCAAAACGCCCAAACCGTAACCGATAAACATAGATACGAATATGCGGGTCACGGATTCCATCGTTACGCCGAGCCTGCTGCCGCCAAGAGATTCGACAAGTGCGGCGTCCAGCCTAGTCAGGTCCTGGTGATGGATCGTGATAGCAAACACGGTGATGAGAGCGATCACTAAGGCGGATCCAGAGATGAGGACACCAACTATTCTCCAACCAGCAGCATCGCCCAACCGCGTGAACGATTCCGCTTGCAGCGCCTCGCGGTCTGAAACCCGCAGTGCTGGCTCGATGTCTTTGACCATAGCGATCCGATCTTCATACGGCACAAGATCGTCGATGGTGAGAAACAGCTCAGCGGTGTTTGATAGAAACGGTTCGCTTACTGGCGTCAGATATGACAGCAACGCATCCACATTCGCTACTCCAAAGGGCTGGGAGGCGTCTGTCATCGTAGGGAAGAGATCGAATGTTCCCCGAATCTCGAATGGGACGAAACGCCCGTACGCTTGACCTACGAATTGATCACCTACCGACAAACTCGCGAACTCTAAGAGTTCAGGATTCACAAGAAGCGGGACGGTGATCGGCCCTGAGGAGGAATAGTAAACGCCTCGGACACCGTCGTCGGTGCCGCGCCCCATCGAAATTTGTAATGCTCGTCCGTCCACGCTCGCATCGATGCCATCGTTTACAACAGCGATGTCTGTATCCTCCCCTAACGACGTGACCATTGCGTGCCAATTGGCAACTTCGTTGAAATCTGAGATCAACGTCGCGTTTCCGGCATCGTCAACCGCGTGGATTGAATCGATTGTCAACGTTGCCGCACTACCGATTGGAGATGTCGGTGGTTCATAGATTTCCACCGCGAGCAGTCTCAATGGACGAGGCAGGTCCTGGCGGATATCACCTTTCACGACGTGCCAGAACTCCCCCGATTGGGAACCATCGTCTTGCGTTAATCGGATAGTATGGGTCGTCCTGTTCCCATCGATGAACCGAGCCCAGATGTCGATGCGTCCTTTGCTGGCACGTTTCAATCTGACCGAGGCCTGAAGGCTAATCGTGCTGTCTGGCAATGGCAACGATTCAGTAGGAGAGTAACGGGCAATCTCGACCATTAATTCGGAAAGTGAGCGGTCTGCGAAATCAGGTCGGATCTGAGCGACATCTGCGAACTCATCGGGTTTGACAGACAACATCGTGAAGCTGGTTGAAGATTCGGAACCGCCGGTACGTGCCTCGGTACGTGCGGCCCATGTGAAATCTGACACCCAATCGATGTCGGAGATTTTGTATACAACCGGATTTGCCGTTGCGTTGAATGCGTCGATGCCAGATATCCGCATATCCGAAGCAGTTATGAACTCGATACGGTCTTGCGTGTTTTTGCCGAGAGTGGCCGACAGTCCGTTAGCGTTGATGACGACGATCACCGTTCCCGCAGCTAACAGCATCAGAACCGCGTGTCGCATGGTAGAACGCGAGAAGATTTTCAACGCGAGGGCCAACATTGAATGAAAGTTGAATTGGGCAAGTCGCTCGAACACAACCCCAGTGAAGCGAAACAATCGCAAAGCAATCAACGAAGCAGCGACCGCTGCGACGATGGGTAACGAAGCAGCCAAAACGCTTAGACCAGTAAGACCATCGTCTCGCTGAACGAACAGTGAACCCCTGCCATTCAACTCGAAAATCACCGCACACGCGGCTATGACTATACCGAGATCCAGGTTCGCACGCCAAAACCAAGGTGACTGGGAGTCACGCAGTCGAGTAAACGTTCGCACGATTGGGCCGGGCCGCGCAATTGCTCTTGGTGCTAGATAGATGACGAGTAGTATGAGCACAACAATCGCGGCCCAGAGGAACTGCTCAGGCAGGATGCGGTAGGGAAAAGTTCGCCCGCCGGTCAAGGCTTGGAATGAACCCAACAGGCCGAGAAGAGGGACGATTGCTGACGCCAATATCGGCCCGACGACTGCGGGTATCAAAAACAACGCCGAAGCATAAAAAAGGATTGCACTCAAGAGTTGATTCCGGTTGGCACCTCGGACTTTCAATGCCAGCTCTTCGGATATCCACCTTCTCGAGATTACGCTTGCGTTTAGCGTCAGAACGAAGATGGAGAACGCGGCAAACAACGCGCCGCTGATGACAGTTGTCGTGTTCGTGAATGTCAGTTGCCGTTTGAGAGTGCGCAAAGCCGACTCGAGACCCACAAATGATGACGATGAAGGTAGCGACTTAGCAACCTCGGTCCTAAACTGGTCGATGTTTGTGAGGTATTTGCTTGCGCCTACGCGACTGAGTTCGTCCGGCTCCGTATAGAACATTACCCACATCTGTCCGATGTCGGCTATCCCCCGGTTTGCAACTCGATCCATCATGATGTTGGAAGTCAGTGCGATGATCGCTGCTCTGCCGCCTGTAGGCCCTTGCTCCGGGTCGAAGAGTGTTGATGATAGGCCCTGCCATGATTCGTGATTGGGATCATCGATCCGGAAAATACCTGTTACACGAGGTGCGGTATGCACGATCTTGGTTGGCGGAACCGTCAACTTTAGGACGTCGCCCACGCTGATCCCATATTCGACCGCGACTTCCTCGAGCAGGGCGATTTCTACTTGACCTTCCGAGTTCGCATCTGACGGAAAAGCGCCGGATACGAGTGATAACGGGACGGCTGCACTCTGTACTCCTTGATAAACGAGGATCGAACCCGGGGGCGCAAATCGATCGTTTATCTGGCTCAGATTCAAATTGCCTGATCTTACAAACGTTGAAGTACTCTGAACGACATCCCCGAGATGGGATCCTGACTGGATGGCTGTAGTCCGCGTTGATTTGATGGTCGCGGAGTTAAACGTCATCTCGCTGATATGGACCCACGCTCCCATCTGGGAGGGGGTGAAGCGTTCGAGAGTTCGACTGAGGCCCAATCTCTCGATGGAATCGAAGTAAAGCGGGACGGCGGAAATGACGGTAACCGACAATAACGCGCTCAAAGAGGCGATGACAAGGAACATCGATTCGCCGCGGCTTTTCTTGATAGAGAGGCCTGCAACATTCACAACCAATTAGCGTATATCAGGTGCATATAATTGCCGCAGAAACCAAGAACCAGCGTATAGCCCATGAAGATTGAACAAATCGAGACATTCATCGCCGTCAACTGGATGATGGTGCGCATAACCACTGACAACGGCATTCAAGGCGTCGGAGAATCGACGTTCTTTGGATGGCCAGGCGCTTCTGAGAACGTGGTCCTATCCTTTGAACCGTACCTGATCGGTCAGGATCCTCTCCGCAACGAGCATCACTGGAACTTCATGTACCGTGCTAAGTCGATGAGAGGAGGCGCTATAGGTGGCGGAATAAGCGCGATTGATCAAGCCCTTTGGGACATCAAAGGCAAGTACTTTGAAGCCCCAGTGTGGCAGCTTTTGGGCGGCAAAGCTCGTGATGCTGTCAGGGCGATGCTGGTATTACCGACGGGAACGCTCGAAGAGGTGGCAAACGCGGCCGCGGCCGCGAAAGCAGACGGGTTCACAGCAGTAAAGTGCCTTCTATATCAACATGACCACGCCCCTATGCGACACAGCGAGCGAATTCAAGATCTTGTGGATCGGATGGCCGCGGTCAGGGATGCAGTTGGTTGGGACATGGACATCGGCGTCGAAATTCACCGAAACATGATCCCCGGCGAAGCGATCGTATTGGCCCAAGAGCTAGAGAAGTTCAGGCCGTACTTCTTCGAAGACCCGGTAGCCCCAGACTCGATCTTGTCGTTTGGCGAAGTATCTGAAAAGACGAAGATACCGATGGCTGCGGGAGAACGCAACCTGACGATCTGGGAGTTCAGAGAGTACATAGAGGCGGCGGGAGTCCACCACGTCCGACCCGACATCGGTGTCGCTGGCGGCTTTACCCACTGCAAGAAGATCTGTGCAATAGCCGAATCGCATCATCAAGGCATCATTCCACACGCCGTCCCGTCTGGCCCAGTCGCCACTGCGTCCCACGTTCAACTTGGCGCTTGTGTTCCCAACTACGAAGTTCAAGAGCACGTCTATGAGGAGGCCCCGCCGTATTCCGACGTAGTGAAGCAGATCATCAAGCTGGAATCGGGATGGTTGCAAATCCCCGAAGTTCCCGGCATCGGTGTCGAACTAGATGAAGAGGGAATCGCAAAGCACCCCTATGAATTTGGCCCGATCGGCGGTGCGCTTCGCGATGACGGCTCCGTTGCTTTGAGGTAAATCGTGACGCCGAAAGTGGTTGAAGCGTCGTAGAAAGGAATCAGAGATTGAGTCTCAAACTGGGATTGGTTGGTTGTGGCGGCATGGGCATGCGTCACGCCCATGGATACATCGAACTGCGAAAACACTTCGATTCGTTCACCTTGACCGCAGTATGCGACCGGCACGAAGAAGCGGCAAACGGTGTTGCATCGGCTGTTGAGGACGCGACTGGTCATCGACCTCAAGTCTTCACTGACTACAAAGCCATGCTCGCATCAGGTGTAGACGCAGTAGATATCGTGACCGACACAAGGATGCACCATATCTTCGCGTTGCAAGCGTTTGACGCCGGGGTTCACATCCTCACCGAGAAACCGATGGCTCTAACAATGAAGGCATGTCGACTGATGCGTGACGCCGCTGAGGAAAACGGTATGGTGCTCTCCATAGGGGAGCAGTACCGCCGTGACCCCATGAACCGTCTTGCAAAAGCGTTGCTAGACGCTGGAGCGATCGGCGAACCGAGTTTCGCGATGAAGGTGTCCCTTGGCGGCGGTTCCGCCCTGATGCACGATACCGGCTGGCGAGCACTCAAATCGCGTGCGGGCAGCATCATAATCGAGCAGGGGGTACACGAGGCCGACCTCTTGATTTACTTCTTGGGAGACATCGAATCGCTCAGCGCCCACACTGGACTTTTCGCTCCAGTACGCGTCCGCGAAGGAATGAGCGGTCAAATCGCGCAGTTCTACTCGCACAGAGTCGAGGATGCGTTCGCCAACCAAGAGGTCGTTGAGATCGACCAAGAGGATACTGCGGTTAGCACCTTGCGCTTCGCTTCAGGGGTGATCGGACAGTTGACAATTACCAACGCATCGATCGGCTATGGTGCCGGCATCAACACGATCCACGGCAGCGCGGGCACGATGCAGATGCCACCGACACGTACCGGCATCCCTCCAAGCATCTACCTCGAGTCGCAATCTGAACCGCTTAGCGAGCAGCAGATGCTCGATTTGGTGCCTGATTGGGAAATCGATGACGTTACGGCGAAGTTCTTTGGTGGCAAGTCACGGATGGGTTCATACGACGTCGGATTTGAGTCTATTGACCGCATATTGGTCGCCATCGAGATGCAGGAGTTGGCAGCCGCAATACAATCGGGAAATAGGAATGTCGAAGTGGATGCCGAAGTCGGGATGAAAGCCCTAGCGGTTTCTTATGGAATCCTAGAATCTGGTAACTCCGGTCAACCGGTATCTCTCGCCGACATCATGGACGGTACCGTTGCCGAATATCAGTCAGAGATCGACCGCGAAGTGGGGATCTGAACCAAGTTCGCGCCGTCAACTTGCAAAGATCGCACTCGCATTCATAGTCATCTTTGCGTTGACGTGGGGAATCGCTTGCGCTTCATACGCGTTGGAAGATGATACCGATTATTCGGAGAAAGTTTGCGATCGCGTCAACCAAATCAGCGACGGAATGTTGAGTGAGCAGCTTTCGGTAGAGGATATCGAAGCGCACATTGAACTGCTCGAAGCTGAACTCGATTCGGTACGCGGCGAGTTGGTGGACGCGACAGAACGTTTCATCTTGGCGCTCAAAGAAATTCTCGCCAGCGGGTACTACGACTATCCCACGTTGCAAGTGCTTAACTATCTTGATACCTACGAGCACATGGAGCAGCACGTTGAAGGTTACGAATCGCTCGAGAACGTGCGCTTCGAATGCGAATACGTTGGCAAGGAGTGGATCGGTGACGCCCCCGCCGTGCAGATCCACTTCAGCCAGTCCGGGATCGAAGCGGGCAAATACACCCTAGAAGAACTGATCGAACACGGGCGCCTAATGTTCACCGCGTCGTTCAACGCTCTGGACGGCGCGGGACGACCGACCCGCACCGGTCATGGCGAATTCAGGCAACGTCGCGAGGGTGTCGAAAGCTTCAACCGCATCTCGGGTCCCGATTCCAACGCTTGCAGCGGATGCCACAGCATCCCCGCGATAGGTGGCGGGGGAGACAACGTCGCAAACGTGTTCGTCCTTGGGCAACGGTTCGAATTTGTCGATTTCGATGACCAGATGGAGTTCGACTTCCGGACCGAGTTGGATGATCGATTGCAGTATGAGCAGGAGGATGAGGACCCGCTGAACCTGCAGAACGTGGGCAATGAACGTAATACCATTGGCATGTTCGGCTCCGGTTTCGTCGAGCTTCTAGCGCGCGAGATGACGCGTGAATTGCTTGCTCAGGAAGAAGCGACGATCGCCGAAGCTAAGAAATCAGGCTGGCCTGTGCGCAAAGAGATCAGCGCAAAAGGCATCGACTTTGGAGCCATCACCGCACATCCCAATGGCTTCGTGTACACGAGCGAGGTTGAAGGCGTAGATGGAGATCTTATCGTCAGACCGTTCAGCCAAAAAGGTGTGTTCAGGAGTCTGCGCGAATTCAACAACGATGCCATGTTGCACCACCACGGCATCGAGAACTACGAGCGCGTCGGATCTTTCATCGATCGCGACGGCGATGGAATAGTTAACGAGATGACACCGGGAGATGCTACGGCGCTTGTGGCGTTTCTAGTTAGCCTTCCAGCGCCGATTCCAAAGTTACCTGATGACCCAGTCCAACGAGAAATCGTCCAACATGGAAGACAGACATTTGGTGACATCGGATGCGCGTCGTGTCACATTCCAGAACTGCCGCTGGAATCACTGATCTTCACCGAGCCAAACGAGTTCAATGTAGGTCGCGACCTGCGTCCAGAAGCCGTAGATGCCGTCCTAGAGATCGATCTGAGTCAATTCGCCGACGGTCTCAATGTCAATGAGAACGGTCACTATCTGATTCCGGTGTTTTCGGATCTCCGCCGTCACGACATGGGTGAAGATGGAGTACTTGACAACGAAGATGTGATCCAAGCAGGCGTGCCGACTGAGGATTGGATGACGCGAAGATTGTGGGGCTTCGCCTCTGAACCGCCATTCTTGCACCATGGTCGAGCGACCTTGATATCCGATGCGATCATAGCGCACGGCGGCGATGCACAAGAGGAACGAGATCAGTTTCTGGCATTGCCACAATCCGACCGTGACGCTCTGATAGCTTTCCTAAAGACGCTCACCATACCCACGGAATAGGCGCTCTCAAACCATGCGCCAACTCTTGACACGTGCCGCAATCGCCGCGACGGCCATAATCTCGATCGCGCTGATCGGTTGCACATCAGATACCGCCGAAACGACAGGCGCAGGAGCGACCGAATCGACGGAAGTCGATGGAAAGGTTTCGTCGGAGATCGCAAACCTAGCTCATCGACTCGTGATTGCCTACATGTCCGACAAGACTTGGGGCTTCTTTGGCGCAACTTGCGAACAGTGGATCGAGCAGGACTACCGCTGGGATCCCTCTCTCGGCGAGTTGCATGTCGATGGTCGCACCAAGCTGACCTACACCCGCAATCCTGATCGCATGCTAGGGCCGGAACAACTCGTCTTTTTCGTAGACATAGACACAGGTGAGGTCGAAGGAGACAATGAAGCCGAAACCGGACGGAGCGGTGTAGCCGAAGGGTGCGATAAGTGGTAGTTCAAACCGCTTCGTTAAACTAGTTGAGTGGTAAATTCAAGCGAAGCGTCGCTGTTACAAACCATCGCTCCACTCAACAAACAGGACTACTACCACATGTCACTTCGCCCGATCGTCGACGTCGCCCAAGAATTGGGATTTACTCCCGCTGACATCGAAACCTACGGAAACGACAAAGCCAAAATCCCGCTTCAAGCATTTCCCCAACGCCAAACCCCCGGCAAACTCGTTGTCGTTACTGCCATCACTCCTACACCCGCGGGCGAAGGCAAATCCACTACTGCGGTCGGATTGACCCAAGGTCTGTCAAAGATCGGCAAAAACGTCGCATTGACAATCCGACAACCCTCATTGGGCCCTGTCTTCGGCCACAAGGGCGGCGGCACTGGCGGCGGAAAATCCACCGTCCAACCCGCCAACGAGATCAACCTCCACTTCACCGGCGACTTCCACGCTATGGAGTCAGCGCACAACCTCCTTGCCGCAATGACCGACAACGCCGTCTATCGCGGCGCGATCCCCGGTTTGCAACCAGACGGCGTCACTTGGCGCCGAGTAACCGACGCGGAAGATCGCGCGCTCCGCCAAGTCGTAACTGGTGTCGGCGGCCGATTAAACGCCCCAATGCGAGAAGCTGGTTTCGACATCAACGCAGCCTCCGAAATCATGGCGATTCTGGCATTGACCAACGGTTACGCCGACCTCCGCGAACGTATTGGCAACATCGTTGTCGGTTGGACAACGGACCGAAAACCTGTAACAGCGAGTGAAATCGGCGGAATCGGTTCGATGATGGCGTTGCTTCGTGACGCAGTAAAGCCCAATCTTGCCCAGACACTTGAAGGCCAACCCGCAATCGTCCACATGGGCCCATTCGGAAATATCGCGCATGGTTGCAGCTCGATTCTTGCCGACATTCTTGCCGTCAACACGGCAGATATCACGGTTACCGAGGCAGGATTTGGCGCTGATCTCGGCTTCCAGAAATTCATGGACATCAAAGTCCGGCAGGGCGGACCCGAACCATCAGCAGCCGTTGTCGTTGCGACCATTCGCGGCCTCAAATGGCATGGTGGCGTAAAGCAAGGCGATCTCGAGTCCGCAAACGTCGATGCCGTCAAAACTGGTGCCGAGAACTTGGCAAACGCCATTCGAATCGTCAAGATGTACGGTCTGCCACCCGTGGTTGCTATCAATCAGTTCCCGTCAGACACTACAGAGGAGATCGCCGCTGCAAAGAGCGCCGCGATTGAAGCCGGTGCCGTTGGCGTGGCAGAAGCTCGCGGATTCGCTGAAGGTGGCGCAGGGATGACGGAACTCGCCGAAGCAGTCTGGGATGCAGCCCACTCCGGCGACGCCAACGTCAACCTCCTCTACGAGGACGACCTATCGACCATCGACAAGGTCGAGCGCATCTCTGACAAACTCTTCAATGCCGACGGCGTGGAGTGGGGACCGTTGACTCGAACCACCGCAAGGCGCTTCGAATCCAACGGTTGGGACTTCCCGATCTGCATGGCCAAGACCCACCTGTCGGTATCGGCTAACCCGCGCCTGCTCAACGTCCCTAGAGGTCACACCATCCCGATACGCGAGCTCCGCGTCCTCGCCGGTGCCAAGCAGATCGTCACCCTTGCCGGTAACATCATCACACTGCCCGGTCTACCTTCGAACCCGAACGCTTGGGACATTGACCTCGACGACGATACCGGCGAAATAACCGGCATACTGAGCACCTGAACCAACCGCCAATCCCGCGAAGGCAAGAATCCAGCAGAAAGACTCTCTCATGCCCGACCCCAAAATCACAAAGATGGAAGTAATCGAGTTCGAGTACTTCGTCGACAACATGGAGGGGTCAGGCAGAATCGTTCTCCCTGGTTACGCACCCGGAACGAAGCTCCGCCAAACGGCTCGTATCGTCGTTATCCACACCGACGCCGGTGTGACAGGGGAATACGTCGGCGGCTCAGCTACCGAACACTCAGCGATCGGTCTCTTCGCCAACGCTGTTATCGGCGAGAGTGCCTTTGCGCGTGAGCGCATCTACAACGATGCGAAACAGGCCACGCGTCAGCACGCACGCATGGGGATGTCGCAGGTCGACATGGCTCTCTGGGACCTCGCCGGCAAACTACTCGACCAACCAATCTACCGCCTGTTGGGCGAGCAGCGAAAATCATTCCCTGCATACGCATCCACTTACATCGGCGACAACTACCCCGGTGGTCTCAACAGCCCCGAAGCATACGCCGACTTTGCCGAACAATGCCTCGAGATGGGATACAAAGGCTTCAAGATCCATCCGTGGCAAGAGGCACCGATTGAGCAGCATGTGAGACTGGTCGAGGTCGTAGGCGAAAGAGTCGGCGACAAGATGGATCTGATGCTTGACCCGTTCTGCGCAATCCTCACCTTCGGCGATGCCCTAAAGATCGGTCGCGCTTGCGAAGCCTACAACTACTACTGGTGGGAAGATGTCTACAAGGACGGCGGGGAATCCGCATTCGCCCACCGCAAGCTCCGCGAACTCATCCGTGTCCCGCTCCTCCAGCTCGAACACGTCCGCGGCCTTGAAAAGCACGTTGACTTCATCGTCGCCGACGGTACCGACTTTGTCCGCATTGACCACGACTATGACGGCGGCATCACTGGCATCATGAAGATCGCCCACGCCGCCGAAGGTTTCGGTCTCGACGTTGAACCGCACAGCCCCGGCCCGAGCCGACGTCAGACGATGGCCGCAATGCGCAACTCCAACTACTATGAACTAGGCCTCGTCCATCCCAAGCTCCAACCCTCATACCCACCCGTATACCTCGACGGATACAGCGATATGCTCGACGCCATCGACGAAAACGGAGAAGTCCAAGTCCCCGAAGGGCCCGGCATGGGAGTAACCCACGACTGGGACTTCATCAATAAAAACACAGTCGGCAAAACCGTCTACGACTAGACGCACACCTCTCCCGCTTGATGTCCAAGGCGTAATACAAGGGGGTTAAGACTATGCCTTCATCCAATTGGTTCAAAGGCAACATCCACACCCATACAACTGAATCCGACGGCGATGCCGATCCCGATTTCGTCACCCGTTGGTACCGAGATCACGGTTACGACTTCCTCGTCTTAAGCGACCACAACCATCGGACGATCCTCGAACACGAAATCGAAGATGGTCCGTTGATGATTCCAGGTGAGGAGGTATCGTCACGTATTTTGGGCGGCTCGGTGCCGATACACCTCAACGCCATCGGCATCCGCCACGTAGTCGAACCCACCAACCTCGACGACATCGTCGCGACGCTGCAAGCCAACGTCAACTCCATCATCAACGCTGGCGGAATTGCCCAGTTGAATCACCCTAACTATGAGTGGGCATTCAACCATGAGCACATCGCACAGGTCGAAGGTGCAAGCCTGATGGAAATCCACAATGCCCATCCTGCAGTCAACGGCTACGGTGCTCCCGGCAAACCAGGCGTCGAAGAGATGTGGGACCTCGTCCTCTCTGCCGGAACCATCATCTTCGGAACCGCAACCGACGACTCCCACAACTACCATGACTACACACCCGACGCCTCCAACCCTGGCAGGGGATGGGTAGTCGTCAACGCTCCCGAACTCTCCGTTGACGCCATCGTCGAAGGTCTTGCCACCGGCAACTTCTACTCCTCCAACGGCGTAACGATTTCCAACCTAACCATCACCCAAGAATCCATCGAACTCGAAATCGAGCCCGACCGCTCGATGATCTACGTGACCACTTTCTCAGGACGAGACGGCAAAACCCTCTCCGAAGTCGAAGGACACACCGCCATCTACCAGATCAAAGGCGATGAAGGATACATCCGCGCCACCGTCCGATCCTCCGGCGGCACTCGCGCTTGGACACAACCTGTATTCACCGTCTGACGAACCGGCATGAACCCGAGTCCTAATCCTTCACAACTTCAACCTGTTCGTCAAAGTAACCCGCTACCGAGTAGTAGGTTCGGGTAGCGTCCTGCGGTTGAGTGTCCAAGATGGACGTTACCTCTGCACGCTCACTTGAACTCAATTGCCAAGATGACGCCTGAGCGTTTTGGGCGATCTGCTCCGGGGAACTAGCCCCCGCGATCACTGTGGCAACGACGGGGTCGGCGAGCAACCAAGCGAAGGCAAGGTCTACTAGCGACTTGCCTCGCTCTCTAGCCCAATCCTGCAACTTGCCAATCACGCCCAGATTCTCTCGGGTGATCCAACGCTCCGACTGACCCGCATCGAGTGACAAACGCGTGCCTGCGGGTGGAACGCCATCGACATCGACTTTTCCGGTCAAGAACCCGGCAGCCAAAGGCAGATAGGGCATCACACCAACACCATGCGCCCGACAAGCAGGCAGCATCTCCGCCTCACTTGCTCTGTACAACATCGAGTACTCGAACTGCGAGGAGATGATTTGAGTCATACCGCCATGCCTGCTGGTCCACACAGCATCAACCATCCGCCAAGCCTCGAAGTTGCACACCCCCACATATAGCGCCTTCCCTTGTCTCACGATGTCATCCATCGCCCTCAAAGTCTCCTCGATCGGCAGCCGCGGATCAGGCCGATGGATCATATACAGATCGACAAAGTCGGTCCGCAATCGCTTCAAACTGCCCTCAATCGAATCCATCACAAACTTCCGACCACCACCAAACAAGTTAGGTCCATAATTCCGCATCGAACCAAACTTCGTCCCGATCAACATCTGATGCCGTCGCCCCTCCAGAGCACGCCCAATGTACTCCTCCGAAAGTCCTTGAGCATACACATTGGACGTATCAACGAAGTTGATACCATGATCAATCGCCGCGTCAATGATCGCCTTTGACTCCGTGTAGTCGCGACGTCCCAGTTCCCCGAAACTGTTAGCCCCAAGCCCCGTCTCTGAGACTTCAAAGCCCGAATTTCCAAGGTGGCGATATCGCACGTCAGGTTAATCCGCAGCAGGAGTTGAGCGAGCTCATCCCGGCAAATCCAAATCCGTGTTCGGCGTCTCCGTCCAGTCTTCCTTCGACCGCCCATCATAGTCGAACCGGATCGCACCACCCTTGATCGTCACTTGATTGATCAGTCTCCCAGGCGCAGGCATGATCCGATACCCCGTAGGCCCACTATCGCTCAACCCGCAGGGCCGCTCGACGTACTCCAGTACGGTCACATCAGCAGTCGCACCCGGCGTTAATGTCCCAAGTTCCGGATGCCCGATCTGCTTTGCCGGTGCCCACGTCGATTTTTCGACGATGTCGTATATCGACATTCCGATGGCCAGAAATTTGCTCATCACTTCGGTCTGAGTCGCGCGGGATGTGTGGAGACTCATGCGATGCAGGTCGGTCGATATCGTGTCTGGCGGGAAGCCCTGCTCAATCGCCGGAACCGCCATCGAGAAAGAGAAGCTGTTGTTGCCGTGTCCGACATCCATGATGATGCCTTTTTCACGAGCCTCCCAGTAGTGCGGCTTCACCTTGCCATCGTTGCCGATCATGGGCTTGCCGTACCCGTAGCAGTGCGTGACACCATCACCCGGATTCATATGCTCCAACATCATCTCCCCAAACGGACGCGACGCCCTCGCATTCTGATCCACCAAACAAAACGTCCCCGATTCCGCTGCCGCCGCAACTCCCCGATCAACCGACTCCCAACCCACACCCCCATAGTGAGCTACCTTGACCCCGACGATCACATCCGACCTCTGCCGGATCTTCGCCGCCGTAAGCTCCACATCCATATCTTCAACATCCTGCTCACCATCCCCGCACATCCCATGCCCGACGATATTCAGAAGCGCAAACACTCGCGGACCCGCCTTCCGTATAACCGTCTCGTTGAAATGGTCAAACGTCCGCCAACCCGATCCACCGCAATCGACCATCGTCGTCACCCCATACGGAAAACACAACTCATCGGGAAACATCGCACCGTCATAAAGAAAGCAATGCGCATGAATATCAATCAACCCCGGCGTCACATAGCAACCCGACGCATCAACAACCCTCCGCCCCTCAGCCTCGGGAATATCCGCCAGAACCGCCGCGATCGATGCCCCGGAAATACCAACATCCCGCTCCTCGTCGATGCCGTTCTTTGGATCGATTACATGGCCGCCTTTGATGAGAAGGTCGTACATCTCTGAAAGCCCTTTCTTTGGCTGTCGTTAGCCCTACCTGATTTGACGCAAGCGTGGATCGGTTCTGTCCCTGACCCAGTCGCCGACGAAGTTGAATGACATCACCACGAGGAATATGCAGAAACCGGGGAAGAAAGACACCCACCATGCGGTGTCTAGAAACTCGCGCCCGTCGCTGATCATGTTGCCCCATGAAGGGTAGCGCGACGGAACACCGATACCGAGATAGCTGAGCGATGCCTCGGCTAGGATGAGGCCGCCGATGCGAAGGCTGGCGAGAACCATCAATAGGTTGATGACGCCCGGAAGAATGTGGCGATACATGATGCGGAAGTCGCCACCTCCGGCCACCCGGGAAGCCGCGACATAATCGCGCGTTTTAAGCGTCAGGACCTCGGCGCGGATGTTTCTAACCAATCCGACCCAAGTGGCCATGACCAACAAGCCAATCAGCACCGTCAATCCGGTGCCAATCGTTATGGCGACAACTAGAGCGACGAGAAGAAACGGCAGTCCGTTCCATACGTCAACGAACCGCGTCATAATCTCATCGAACCAACCGCCGAACCATCCAGAAGCAATGCCCGCCCATAAGCCGAGCGTCATACCAATCACCGCCGCCGCGAACGCGACCGTTATCGACACCCTCGTGCCATGCACCAGCCGCGAGTAGATGTCTCGCCCGTGTTGATCCGCACCCAATAAATACCGACGGTCTAGCCTTTCATTGTTTTCGTAATATTCGTCATTCCAAAATGGATGGGCGAAGCTCCCGCGCAAGTTTTGTTTGTTGGGGTCGTCGGTTGCGAATTGGGTCGTGAAGATAGTAGCCAACCCAAACATGACGATGACGAACGCCGGGATTACAGGCCAACGCCTCATGAAGTCCCAAGCGATCAGAGGCGATCTGATCGCAATTTCGACCGGAGAAGTTGGTCGTTCTTGGGCTCTATCTGCCGTCGCCATCAATCAAGCCTGATTCGAGGATCTATCACCACGTATAAGAGATCAGAGACGAAGCTCATCGCCAAATAAAGGATCGTGAAAAGCAACACGATACCGGTCAACAGCGTGAAATCGTTATCGTTGACGGCGGCGACCGCAATCTGACCAACACCCGGCCACACAAAGACGTTCTCCACCAAGACAGCGCCATCCATGAATCCGGCGAGCAGCAAGGCTGAGACGGTTAACGGTTGGATGAGAGCGTTGCGAAATGCGTGTTTGGCAACCACGCTGGGATAGCCCAATCCCTTCGCGCGCGCCAGCTTGATGTACTCGGAGTCGAGGACTTCAAGCATCGCAGAGCGTGTGATTCGCAGATATCCGGCAATTGGTCCCCAAGCTAAGACCAACAAAGGCAGGATGAAGTATTGGAACTGCCCCCAGAAACTAGCGTCTGTTCTTCCGTAGAACGTCGGCACTGGCAACCACCCGAGATAAACCGCGAATACCCAGATACCGACAATTCCCACCCAAAAAGCCGGTACCGACTGGCCAGATAAGGCAAACGCCCTGAGGAAGTAGTCCAATATCGAGGCCCTGCGCATCGCGGATAGGATGCCCAGCGGCACACCGACAAACGTGCCGATTATCCACGCGCCGACGGCCAACTGCATCGTTGCCGGCCATCGTTCCCTCAAGATGTCAGTCACCTTGCGATTGGTGCCAACGCTCCGCCCTAAATCGCCGCGAAGGATATTGCCCAACCACGTCGCGTATTGGAGAACTATCGGCTTGTCGAGGCCCCATTTCGCGCGCAATGCGGCGATCTGCTCAGGCCCGATGGCGTACCCCTCAGCGCGGATGAAGACGTTGATTGGATCGTCTTTGGTGTGTGCCAATCCGAACACGACTACGGTCGCACCGAGCAGCGAGACCACCATCGTGGAGATGCGTCTTGAGAGAAATCGGAACATTAGCGGTCAAGCAACAGTGGCGCGGCCCGGGCGGGTCGCGCCACTGTGTTCAATGGCTCATCGCCGTGGATCTGGTTCGAGTTACCGGATCACCTGACGGTGACGATGAACTCTGGGTGGTGCAGAGCGGCTTCACGCACGGACAGAGGCATGTCCCAAGATGCGATCTTATTGGGGTTGACCAGAGCCGTGTTAGGTCGAGCCACCGTCCCGATTGCCGGATTGTTCTTGTGCAAGAAGTCCGCCATCATGTTACGGATCTCGATGCGCTTCGCCTTGTCCTGCTCTTGGTTCATCGCAGTGCCCCATTCGCAGAGCTCTTGGATCTCGATACCGATGTTGAAACCGGGTCGACCGCCTGAGCACTCGGAGTTGCTGACCACTGGCCAGTCCCACGGTGCCTGCGGGCTCTCAGCGCCTGCTGAGTGGATCCAAGGTGCGGTAGCAGTTCGTCCGATTAGGCTCGGACGGTAGGTCTGGTACTGAGCCTTCCAGTCCTGCATGTCGATACCAAGCTCTCGCCACATTCCGACGACAGCGGTGCCGATCTCTTCGTCACCTCGTCCTATTCGGATGAAGAAAGGCATCTCGAAGCGGATACCGTTCGCGTTCTTGGGATACCCAGCTTCGTCCAACATCTGCCCGGCAAGTTCGGGGTTGTACTCGACATTCCACTTGTCTTGCCAGTTTGGGTTGTTGATGTCGTGGCCGTAAACGTAGTTCACCCAAGCGGCATTCGAGAAGAGGACTTCCGCAATCAACGCACGGTCAATCGCGAACGACAGAGCCTGGCGCACGTGCGCAGCCCTAGTCATGCTCGTGAAGCCTTCGGGTGGGTTGCCGAAGTTGTCGCGTCGCGGGTCACCAATCCACGGGATGTGGTGACGGACCGTGGCGTGCAACTCAATAGGCACTTCTTCATCGTCAGGATCTGGCGTGTAGATCGAGTCTTGCCAGTAGTTGCCGGAGAACGAGATTGTGTGGAACGAACCCGCTCCCGCACCGATAATCTCGAAGCCCTCCTGTGTGAGAGTCGGGTAGTTGCGAAGGTCGACCGCGGCAACGTCGATGCTGCCAGTGCGGAGTCCAGCCTCAGCCACTGCGTCCTCTACGATCGGCTCGTAGATGATGTTCTCAACTTCAGGTGTCTTTCGATGATGGTTTTGAACTGCCTTCAACTGCAAGGTTGCGTCGTAGGCATACTCTTCAACCATGTACGGCCCGGTGCCGACGACGTGATCGCGGACCCAGTCCTCACCCATGGTGTCGAACGCGTTCTTGCTCGTGATGCTCAACCCAAGGCCTGATTGACCAAAGATAAAGGTGTCCCACCGAACATCGAACTGCTTCAACGGGACCCGGACTGTTTGGTCGTCAATCTTTGTCAACGGTTGGTCGCCGATAAATGACACCCAGTTCGAGCCACCATCAGTTGCGGACTCGGGGTTGTACCCGGGATTGCCCTTGTTGTATGCCCAGACGACATCATCCGCGCTCAGGTTTCCGAACTCGCCCCACTGGTTGTGGAACGGCACGTTCTCCTTGATCGTGAAGATGAGGGCTTGACCGCCGAGGGCATCGTCGTCATCGACGAGGTCCCAACCGGTGATGACCTGATTGACAGCATTGCCACCTTCGTCGGTCAAGAAGAACTTCTCGGTGACGCTTGAACCGGTGAACATTCCGCCGGTCGGGTCACCTGGGATTCCGCTACCGCGAAGTTCCAGCCCGGTCCGAATAACTACGGTGTCGGGTCCGGTTGCGGGTGACGGCGGTTCACTAATCGACGGCGCGGCCACCGGGATCGGAAGTCCGTAGAACGTCTCAGGTGCCGGCGTCGACGTTGCGATAACGACTTTTTCGACCTCTTTGACGACTTCTTTTTCTACTTCTACTTCCTTGACGACTTCGACTTCTTTAACGACCTCGACAGCGACCTCTTTCTCGACTTCCCTGACGACTTCGCGCTCGACGACTACAGTCTCAACGACGGTCCTGCCTTCGACGACGCGTTCACGTTCGACAACGACAGTCTCTACGACTTTGACCTCAACCACCCGTTCAACCGGTACTTCTACCTCTTGAATGACGGTTTCGCCCGCGACTTGCACCTCTTTTTCGACTACTACGGTCTCGACAACGCGCACTTCAACTTGGCGTTCGACGGGAACCTCAACCGTCTGGATGACGGTCTCACCAGCGCATGCGAACAAGGTGATCGCAGACACCGCAGCCGCGATCGGCACGATCGCGAATCTAAATATCTTGTTTCGGGACATTGTTACCCTCCACTACCTGTTTGAGCGTTTGACGCTGTGCGATGGGCGAAATTAACCGCCGAGCCAGAGCCACTCGCAAACGATGCACGAATCTTAACTCATAAATCTCAACGTTGCGATTCTGGCGCAAAGTTATTTCCCAATAGTTCTGGAGCAATCTGGGAATGGCGATTACGCGTTGAAGCATCCGGGATTGCCGGACAGATGACAACAAGGGGCGTGTGGAGCGGCAGTCTTGTTTCTCGCCTTCAATCTGCAAGGAGGGCGAGTTGGTTACTAGAATGACAGCAACTGAAAGTCGGGTTGTTGACCTTCGAGGATCCATGATGACCACTCCAACGATTGATGTGCAGGTCCATGCTTATGAGCGCGATCGGCCGGAGCGCCCTTGGCATGGGACGTTGGCCGGGCCGGCGGAGGTTACAGGCGACGACATGGTGAACGCGATGGACGAAGTAGGGGTTGACGGCGCGATCCTCGTCTCACCCTTCTCGATGTATCAATACGACGCCAGCTACGCGCTCGAGGTCCACGACCAGCATCCAAACCGTTTCGGTCTAGTCCGACCATTCGACCCCGATTCCGACACCATCGAGCAAGAGATGGAGGAGTGGGCATCCCACCCGGGCGTCGTCGGCGCTCGCATCATGCTTGCGCGCATCGAGATCGACGCCGACCACCCCGGCATCAACCGCATCCTCACCGCTGGAGCAAAAGCAGCCATTCCCATCAACGTCATGTGCTCAGGGAAACTCGACATCTTCCGATCAATGGCCAAGAACAACCCCAACACACAGCTCATCATCGACCACCTCGGCCTCGCACAGCCATATGAACCGCCAGCACCGAACGACGCATGGGCAGATCTCCCCGACATCCTCTCTCTCGCCGAGTTCGACAACGTCGCAATCAAAATCTCCGGAGCAGGCACCCTCTCCCACAAACCGTTCCCCTACGTCGACATCTGGGAGCCCTTGAGCCAAATCTTCAAAGCCTATGGACTCGACCGCTGCATGTGGGGCACCGACTGGACACGCGCTGTCAACCTCCTCACCTATGAACAAGGCGTAGAAGCCTTCCGAGTCACCGATCAGTTGACCGATGCGGAACGCGCCCAGCTGATGGGCGGGTCACTGGAAAAAATCTACAAGTGGTCACCGACCTCCACAAAGTAGGGCGGAGCTTCCCTCCAGCCTAGGGTCCGAAACCTCCTGCCGTATCAACTCAGACGCATCCATCCGCGGTCTCCTGATCTCCATGTCGAAACACGCCCTAATAATTCGCCACAACGAACACGAAACTCTAGGCGAAAACTACACCAACGTTCTCCGAGATCATGACTTTGATCTCACCCCGATGAACATCTTCGAATCCGAACCAGATTTCGCAGACTTCGACCCGCCACCCCTGTCCGACATTGATCTTATCGTCGCCTTAGGCGGAGCTTTCTCAGCTAATGACGCGTTCCCGGCCATCCAAGCAGAACGTTATTTCTTCGCAGAAGCGATCGCTGCGAACGTTCCCATCTTCGGCGTATGCCTAGGCGCGCAAATCCTCGCCCGAGCACTAGACGCTGGAGTGGAGCCGACTGGTGGCTATGAATTTGGACTGCGAAAGATATGGATCACAGAGGAAGGAGCCAGTGACGCCGTCTTTAACAAGCTTCACGTCCCTCTAGTCCCGACTCTCCACGGCGAGCACTTCTCCGTTCCCGAAGGTGCCACCGAACTCGCATTCGGATACATGCTATGTCGCGACGGCACCTTCAAACGCCAAAGCATGGCCTTCAGATACCACAACTCATACGCCTTCCAATTCGAACCGCAACTAACCCTCGACGAACTACGCATCTGGAACCGAGAACTCGCCGACGACTACGAGCTGATGGACCCGCCGTTCGACTCAAAGCTCGAAGCCGAAACGAACCTCAGAGAATTCACCACCTACTCTCCCATCTATGAAGAGCAATCGAGAGAAATGCTGATCGCGTTCCTCAAAAACGCGAGATTGGCATAGCCTAACCTAGTTGCCGGGCGGGGGCGAGTAGCTGACACTCCGCTTAACCGCGTCATCGATCACCGTCGGATCCAACAACACCGTCGTCTTAACCGCGACCGCACCAACTGCCGATATTCTCAGCGATAGCGCCGTCGCCGCAGCATCATCCGGAAGTTCGGCAATCACTATCAGATCATCCTCGCCGAACGCGTAGTAGAACGCTTCCACACTCCCACCCACACTGCTCACCGACTCTCGAAGCGCCTTACCTCGAGCCGAACCTCCGACTTCGAGAAGTCCGTTAACACCTTCACGCGAGTAGGACGCCTGAAACAAGTACTTTGGCATTTTGACCCCTTATGTGTGTCACCAACCTGTAAATCCTCTAATTCATTTTCAATACAAACGGCAATCAATACAAGAAGAAAGCAATCAACATCAAAATGCTGAGCCTCCCACCAGCCACCGTCGATCTTGTCGGCCCGCGTTCGGCGCTACTCGTACCAGCCTGATGCGAATATCAACCCGTCATGAAGCACAGCCCATGTGTGTTTCTGCTGGGGACTACCGGTTTCAGGGTTCCTAATCACGTAGTCGACCCAGCGTCCCGATTCGGTGGGCGATAGCAAATCATTGCCGTAAAAATGTCCGGTGGCATCGATCCGTAGACTGGGGTCGCGGCCGATAAACATCGGGTTGCTGTGGGATATCGTGAACCCGGTTTCAGCGTCGATGATGAACACGTACCACTGACCGTCGATACTGTCTGTTGAGTTGTAGTACTCCACGGTCCGCTCTCGGCCCACGGCGTCGTAGAGGTCGATGGCTCTGGTTACGAACTGCTTCGTATACCTAGGGGCGTCCGACTTCTGCGTGCCACGCTCATACCAACCCGATCCGAAGGTCAGACCATCGTGCTCGATTATCCAAGAATGCTTGGCTTCAGCTATACCTGTCGCAGGGTTGGCCAACGTGTAGCTGTACCATGCGCCATCCTCTTCGGCGACCGATGCGACAGCTTCTCCGACCGGGAAGTTGTTGGGGCCGGTGACCTCTGAGGGTGGGCGTCCGACGAAGTCGGGGGTCGGAGCGTGTGCGAGCATCACGTCGTCTCGGCCCAAGATGAACACGTACCACTGACCGTCGATACTGTCTGTCGAGTTGTAGTATTCCACGGTTCGCTCTCGGCCTACGGAATCGTAGAGGTCGATGGCTCTTGTTACGAACTGCTTCGTGTAACCGGGGGCGTCCGATTTCTGCGTGCCGCGCTCGTACCAACCCGATCCAAAAGTCAGACCATCGTGCTCGACTATCCAAGAATGCTTAGCTTCAATTACTCCGGTTGCTGGGTTGGGGAAGGTGTAGCTGAACCACGCTCCATCCTCTTCGGCGACCGATGCGACGGCTTCTCCGGCCGGGTAGTTGTTGGGGCCGGTGACTTCCTGTGGAGGGCGTCCGACGAAGTCTGGGGTCGGAGCGTGTGCGAGCATCACGTCGTCCTCGTCCAAGATGAACACGTACCACTGCCCGTCGACGCTCTCCTTGGTGTTGTAGTGGGCGACGGTAGCATCCAGACCATCTGATTCATATCTGCGGATCGCCGACCGTACGAAGTGTTTGGTGTACTCCTCAGGTTCCCATTTGGGTGGAACGGTGCTCGTCGTTTCCGCGCTACCTCCCAGTCTCCCACTCGCCATCTCATCCATGAACGCCGCGATCATCGCGTCATCCATTGCGAGGGAATCTCCGGCGGGACCTGGAGGACCGACCGGACCAGCGGGCCCGGCTTCTCCGGCGGGGCCAGCCTGACCCTGTGGACCTGCAGGACCTTGCGGTCCCACCGGCCCGGCTTCACCTTGGCAGGCAATTGCCAACAGCGCAATTGCCGATATCGAAACTAAGACGATCAACGAGCGCAAGATCTTACCTCTCGATTCGATTTGGGACAAAATAGCGACATCCGTCCGTTGAATTGCATGAAGGAAAAGCGCCACGGCGAGACAATGGTGGGCCCGGACGGATTCGAACCATCGACCTCTACTTTATCAGAGTAGCGCTCTAACCGACTGAGCTACGGGCCCTGAGATGATGCGCTCATGATGCACCCTAACTGGCACATCACGCAATATCCCAATTCTAATCCATAGCCCGGCACACCCTACCCGAATAGCCCACGTCCCATGTACCCTTTCACCCCATGCCATCTCGCAACCTTCTTTCCACAGGCTCTTGGGCACTCTACGATTTCTCAGACACCATCTTCTCCGCATCAATCCTCACCTTCTACTTTCCCCTCTGGGTCACCGAAGACAAAGGAGGAACCGACACCCACCTCGGCATCGCACTCTCCGCCTCAATGCTCATCGTCGCCCTCACTGGCCCGTTCCTCGGAACTCTGTCTGACCGACTCAACCGGCGCGTACCGCTCCTCGCCCTCAGCGTCGTATCCTGCGCCGTCTTCACCGCACTCATCGGAACATTCGGCGGCCTCTCAACCGGGTTACTTTTCTTCATCGCCGCAAACTTCCTCTACCAGACCGGACTCATCTTCTACAACTCTCTCATCATCAACGTCAGCTCCGAAAACCGACGCGGCATCATATCCGGCATCGGCGTCGGAGCAGGATACATCGGACTCATCGCCGCATTCCTCATCATGCGTCCCATCGTCGACGCCCAAGGAAACCAAGCCGCATTCCTTCCCACCGCCGGACTCTTTATCCTCTTCGCCCTCCCCCTTCTCCTCATAGTCAAAGAACCCGGACAGCGAGGACACCTCGACAAAACCCTCTTCCAAAACTCCTATAAACAGCTCTACGAAACCTTCCACCGCGCTAGACAACACAGCAACCTATTCCGATTCCTCATCGGGCGCTTCATGTACATGGAAGCCATCAACACCGTCGTATCCTTCTACGTCCTTTACCTCATCAACGTCGGCGGCTTCGAAGACACCGAAGCCCAAACCATGATCATCCTCGTCGTCATCATCGCAATCTTCGCATCATGGGCCACCGGATACCTCGTCTCCCGCTTCGGACCAAAACGCGTCCTCATCGTCGGACTGACGGGTTGGACTGTCCTCGCCGTCGCCGCCGTCGTTGCCGACACCAAATGGGCTTTTTGGGCTGTCGCAGTAACCATGGGCTTCTTCTGGGCCGCACCGCAAATCTCCGACCGAGTCCTACTCACATACCTCTCTCCCAACGGACAAATCGGAGAATTCTTCGGACTCTTCCAAATGTCCGGCCGTCTCTCAGCCGTCATCGGCCCCGCACTATGGGGCCTAACCATCTGGGCCCTATCCGAAACCGGCGACCTAGCCTACCGCATAGCCCTAGCCACCCTAGCCATATTCCTCGTGGCAGGCCTCTTAGTCCTTCGAGGCGTCAAAGTAACCCGCGAATCCTCCGACCTTGACGCAATTGAAATCGATCAACCGCCCACCAAAACCGATATCATCGCCTAGATCGCGTCGAACAACCTCAAAACACCCCGCTACTGCGGTGACTTCAAGCTCATCGTTGGCATTATCTCAGTTTTGATCGATCAGATCAGCGCCCCTCTTCTCAACAGAACCTTTCACTGGTCGTCCTGCCTTACTTCTCTCACCACCACCGTTCCCGCGATCGTGTCATGCCATCCTCGCACCTGATCATCCAATGCCATCCAAAAATGGTTCACCATCGCTAGAACCGCGGCAATAATAAGTCCCCAAGTAAGCCAATACACTGTTTCCCATGCACCAATAAGGAACCCTATCGACAGCGGCAAAAAATACGCAAACAGCAAGGGACTACCCAGAAACTGTCTCGTCAATGCGCGCCGCCAACCAATACGTCTTCCATCGTCCATCTCTACTCGCAACCCAAAAAGTCGGTGGCCAAACGTATCACCACCCGAACTGATGCTGATCGCGTTAAACATAAACCGCAAGATCAAAACTCCGCTCACGACCCATATTCCGAAGTAATAGACCAAATCAGCCAAGAAATGTTCGCCGAAAGGATATTTCCACAGCAAATTCGGCCCCCAAACTACTGCCCACGCCACCGCTCCCCAAACTAACGCAACCGCCCAATCTACAAGCCCGGCTAACCATCGACTGCGTACGGATGCATACTCGTATCGCAGCGGCTCCCTCAAACAACCGTTTTGATCGGGCTGTGAACCGTCGGTCACCTCCCTCCTCACCGACAATCCTGCCTACCCGCCCCCTCCAAATCCACAACAATCTCCACCGGCGCATTCCGCGCCACGATCAACACCAGATCCTCATCCTCCGACGTATTCACCGGCTGATGATTCGAATCCGGCGGCACGTAGATAAAATCCCCCGGCCCTATCGCCTCCTCAACATCCAACTCCTCGCCGTGCAGAAACACCCCCTCGCCACTAACCACATAGATCGCCGACTCGCAATTCACATGATAGTGCGCCGTCGAACACCGACCCGGCGGCACCGTCGCAATCGCAAGATGGATACCCGTAGACCCCGACAAAGCCTCCGACACACCAGCCAAACGAGTCATCGCCCCACTAGCAATCTCAACCTCCAGATTGTCGCCCTTGGTAATCACACAAGGCTTGTGACCATTTTCTGACATCACAGAAACCTAATCGTCATTCCCGCGAAGGCGGGAATCCAGAGGCGCGGCGCGGCCGGGTTTCCCTCGCTCGCGGGGGAAATGTCCGAAGGACAAAGGGGGCCTCCCATCCTTCCCATCCTAGTTCAAAACAACGACCGACCGCAGCACCTCGCCACGCTCCATCTTGTGGAACGCCTCCTCGACATCACCAATCCCTATCGACTCCGACACAAACCCATCCAAGTCCAACCGACCCTGCATATACAGGTCGATATACATCGGAAAGTCCCGAGTAGGCAGACAGTCC
The DNA here is from genome assembly GCA_964564575.1 of uncultured Dehalococcoidales bacterium. Taxonomy (GTDB): domain Bacteria; phylum Chloroflexota; class Dehalococcoidia; order Lucifugimonadales; family Lucifugimonadaceae; genus Bin127. The sequence goes on along the minus strand of CAZMBB010000003.1, from coordinate 9,103 downwards.
CCGTACCAAGACGACTTCAACACTCCACCACGCCCAAACACCTCGATCATCGGCAGCGTAATCGTCATCTCCGGATTCGGCACACCCACCAGCACAACCGTCCCCGCCAAATCCCTCGCGAAGAACGCCTGCTCATACGTCTGCGGCAGACCCACAGCCTCGATACAAACATCCGCACCATTCCCACCCGTGATCCCCTGTATCGCCTCCACCGCATCGACCTCACGAGAGTTCACCGTATGCGTCGCACCAAACCCCTTCGCCCACTCCAGCTTCCGATCATCGATATCCACCGCAATGATCGTGTGCGCACCCGCCAACTTCGCACCCGCAATCGCCGCATCGCCAACACCGCCGCAACCAAACACCGCAACCGAGTCGCCTCGTGAAACACCACCAGTGTTGATTGCCGCACCCAGACCAGCCATAATCCCGCACCCGATCAAACCCGCAGCCTTCGCGTCTGCCTTCGGGTCAACCTTCACCGCCTGACCCGCGGCAACCAGCGTCAACTCCGCAAACGCACCAATCCCCAAAGCCGGCGACAACGGTGTCCCATCCTCCAGCGTCATCGACTGCGCGGCATTCCGGCTATCAAAGCAGTACCAAGGACGCCCCCTCAAACACGACCTACAAGTAGTGCAGGGCGCACGCCAAGCAATAATCACAAAATCCCCAGGCGCAAAATTGTCAACATCATCCCCAACCTTCTCCACGACTCCCGCCGCCTCGTGCCCTAGAAAATACGGAAACTCATCCCCAATCGCACCCTCCCGATAGTGCAAGTCCGTATGACAAACCCCGCAGGCCTGCACTTTCACCAAAGCCTCTCCCGGCCCCGGGTCCGGCACCAAAATCGTCTCCAACGACACCGGCGCACCCTTACCCTTCGATAGAACTGCTTGCACCTTATTCATGCTGACCTCCACTTACCTTCCATAGACCCACACCCATCTCCCATCAGGAATATCGGGATTATACGGCATCCACCCTTTCGGAAGTTGTGAGTGAGGATCAGCCGCCCCCTTCGCCAAAGGCGTAAGGGGGCGCGGGCGAGCAAAGCGAGACCGCGGGGGATGCCCGGGGTGGCGGAGGGGGCCAGCCCCTTTCGCTTTGCGAAAGGGGCGCGAGCGCAGCGAGCGGGGTATGCCCGCCGAGGCGGGAAAACCCAAACAACCAACAACCCAACACGAAAACCACCACCCCAACCTCCATCGCGCCATCCCTGCGATCCTCCGATCCTGACCAAAATGCACAATAGTCACTCATCAACGAAATCCCTTCGTAGACCACCAAAGTGACTAACTCCCCCGACACGTTCGCCACCGCCATCCAACAATCCCTCGACTCCAAAACCAAACCCATCGGCTCCCTAGGACGCCTAGAACAACTCACCGCACAGATCGCAACGCTCCAAGGCACGCTCAACCCGAGCATGTCAACCTGCCAGCTCATCATCTTCGGCGCAGACCACGGAATAGCAGGGCAGGGCGTATCCGCATACCCATCCGAAGTCACCCGACAAATGGTCCTGAACCTCCTCTCCGGAGGCGCAGCCGCAAACGTCATCGCAAACTCCCTGAACATACCAATCCAACTCATCGACGCCGGAATCGCTGGCGAACCTATCGACCACCCAGACCTCCTAAACCGACGCATCGCCCCCGGCACCGCCGACTTCTCCCTAGGCCCGGCAATGACTCCCGACCGATTCCAACAAGCCACATCCCACGGCACCAACCTTTTCTCCTCCCCCTCCACTGACGCCATCTGCTTCGGCGAAATCGGCATCGCAAACACCGCTTCAGCATCCATCATCGCCCACAAAATCCTAGACATCCCACTCCAAGACCTAGTAGGCCCCGGCACAGGCCTAAACGATACCGGCATCCAACACAAACTAGCAGTCCTAACGAAATCCGCATCACGCACCCCATCCCACCTCGACGCCCAAACCGCCCTGACCGAATACGGCGGCTTCGAAATCGCAATGATGTCTGCCGCCATCCAATCCGCCGCCAACGCCAAACGCCTAGTCATCATCGACGGCTTCATCGCAACCGCCGCCGCAATCGCCGCAATCAACTCCGACCCAACCATCACAAACGCCCTAGTCTTCTCACACCGCTCCGGCGAACGCGGCCACGATGCCATGCTCCAAGCCCTGAACGCCAACCCCCTCCTAGACCTAGACATGCGACTAGGCGAAGGCACCGGCGCACTCCTAGCATGGCCCATCATCAAAGCCGCCGCCGCAATCCTCAACGACATGGCAACATTCGAATCCGCCGGAGTAAGCGAAAAACTATGATCTACCCATGCTCCACGCCATCAAAAACGAACTCAGAACCCTAGCCCTAGCCTTCCACTTCCTAACCCGCATTCCCACACGCATCGACGTCGACTTCACTTCAGAACGACTCCGCAACGCCTCCCGCTACTACCCCATAATCGGCGCAATCATCGGAACCGTCGCCGCACTCGCATTCTTCATCTCCAACCTCGCACTCCCGACGCTCCTCGCCGTTATCATCGCAACCGCCGTTACCGCGCTCATCACCGGCGCATTCCACGAAGACGGACTCGCCGACACCTTCGACGGCGTAAGCGGCGCACACGACCGCTCCCGCGCCCTGGAAATCATGCACGACTCCCGCATCGGCACCTTCGGAGCACTAGCCCTCATCCTAGTCATCACCCTCAAAATCGCCGCCCTCACATCCCTATCCGACACAACAACCATCATCACAGCCCTCATCGCTGCACACATCATCTCCCGCACATCCATAGTCATCATCCAAGCCACCTCAACCTACGCCCGAGAATCCGGCATCGCAGGTTCCCAAGACCAACCCTTACCACTCATCAACACCATCATCGCCACCCTGATCGCCCTAATCACCATCGCCGCAACAGCCCTCATAATCTCCCCAGCCGCCGCCATCCTGACCACCGCCGGAGCCATCACCGCCCACTTCCTGATCCGCCTCTACTTCCAACCCAAACTAAAAGGCCACACCGGCGACACCCTAGGCGCAACCCAACAAATCACCGAACTAGGCATATACATCGCCCTAGCAAGCATCTAGTCCCCCTTAACAACCACCGGCAATCCCGCAACCATAAACAAAACCCGATCGCAAACCGCCGCCACACGCTGATTCATCCGACCATGCGCATCCCGAAAATCCCGACCCAGCTCCGTATCCGGCACAAGCCCCAACCCGATCTCATTCGACACCAACACCAGCTCTCCCTCGACTCCCCCCTCCAACACCGACACCAACCGATCAATGTCCGCATCCACATCCCGCTCGAACAGCATCAAGTTGTTCAACCACAGCGTCAAACAGTCCAGCACGACCACCCGACCTTCCCGACACTCCCTCTCGATCACATCCCAAATCTCCACAAACTCCTCCACCGTCCGCCAAGACGCATCCCGATCCTCCCGATGCCGACCAATCCGCTCCCGCATCCCCTCATCAAACCCCTGCGCAGTTGCCACAAAAACCCGATCCCCCGACAAAGACTCCCCAAACTCCAACGCATACCGACTCTTCCCCGACCGCGCACCACCAAGTATGAACGATCTAGCCATCATCAACCTCCTCTGACAACGCGCCGACACCCGACACGTTGATATGTAGGAACACCCTTCAAACCTACCAGTACTCCATTCACCCCTCCTTCAGCAGAGAGAAGGGAAGGACCGCCATCAGGCAGAACTGCCACCCCCAACAAAAAGAGACGTCCCCTAGCGGGGACGTCGGCCCAGCGATACGATCACTGGGGGGTAACCACAATGATACCGTAAAGCACAGTATCATGCAACCCCTGTTAAGATCGGCATTTCTTTAGGAGTTAACTTGCCCAAGGAAAGAGTAGCAGTATACGTCGACGGTTTCAATCTCTTCTATGGCATGAGGGCGCGCGGATGGCGCAGATACTACTGGCTCGACCTCGAGAAACTAGCCACGAACCTGTTGCGCCGCCACCAAAGACTGGTAGCAACCCGCTACTTCACAGCCAATCTGATCCGCGATCACTCCGATCCCGGAAAGTGGTCTCGACAGAAAACTTACTTGGAAGCCCTGAATGCGCGACCAAACCTCACCATCCACTTAGGTTACTTCCAACCACAAGAAGTCTATTGCTACAACTGCGGCAACGCCCGCCAAACCTACGAAGAGAAAATGACTGACGTGAACATCGCGGTCGCACTGTTAAACGATGCGCAAGACAACCTCTTCGACACCGCCATGATCATCTCCGCAGACAGCGATCTCATCGGACCCGTCCAGGCACTGCTGAATCGCTACCCCACAAAACGCGTCCTCATCGCCTTCCCTCCAAAACGAACATCTGTCAACCTCCGAGACATCGCAACCGCATACTTCGTAATCGACCAAAACAAACTCCGAAACAGCCAACTACCCCAAACCGTAACCCGCCCAGACGGCTTCCTGCTACAAATACCATCTGAATGGGCATAATTCAATCCCTCAACACCACCATCACTCCCGCAAAACCAAGAACCCAAGGGTGGACGCATTGCCGGGTTTCCCCCGCTCGCGGGGGAAATGTCCGAAGGACAAAGGGGGCCCCTCCCCTTCACGAAGTGCAAGGGGACGCGAGGGAGCGGAGCGAACTCGCAGGGGATGCCCGTCGACGCGAGGAAACCCCAACCCACCACCAACCCAAAATCGCAAACCACCACACCATCCTCCCCACCAAGACAACTTCCAAACCCGCCCCCAACTACACAATCAACGGTCCTTCAACCCCAACACCGGCAGCTACTTCGTCGAACACGCTCAACAGATCCGACTCGACATTTTTCCAATCTTGGTTCAGGTTCAAAGTTTTCACGAACACCGGAAATCCATCGATCCTTGTACGTAGTTGACCTGGCCCGGTGCTTGGCTCACCGTATAGGAGAATCCCGGTTGGCCGGACGGGGCGTTCTTTGTCATCGCTCTTAGAAAGATACGCATAAAGTTGATAAAGGTGACTCGAATTCACGGTTCGATTCCCATATCGACTTTTGAAAGGGGTCTCATAAAACTTGGTGTCGAAAATCAGAGCTCTTTGGTTTTCGCGATCAGTCACCCAAATGTCGGTTTCCATGCCCGGGACAGCTAAATCCCCTGTTGTCACGGCTGCGTCAATCTGCCAAGATAACCGCTTGTTGTGATCCACATTCCATTTGAAACCATCCAGTCTCAGCTTAAAGAAATTCGCTACGAAAGTCTCGAATATGTCGTGCCGCCGTTTCTTTTCCCAATTCCTGAACTCCTCGTCAACATCCTCTTCAACATCCAATGGCATGGTCGGACGATAGAGCATTTCGCACACTCTCAACAACAGCTTGTACTCGCGCTCATTCCGCCCCAATTGACGTAGCTCGTTCGCCATCACGGATCGATCCAATCGAATCTGATCGATCTCGTCCAAAGTCCGCACTAATCTCCCCACGTCGGACCTCAATCCCTCGATCTTCGCATCGCTTGCCCCCGAAAAACCTCTGCGATATTGACGCTGCAACGTCGTTGCGATGATCTGATTACGAGGAACATTGACCGAATACTCCTGATATTCGCAATGCAATTGGCCTTTGTAGAGCAGCAGATCCCCTAACGTTCGGTTGAAATCTATCCGCCCTCGTACCGTCTTTAGCGCCTCTGATCGATCCACATAGTCGCCGCGTAACCCGCGCCTGACCTGCCGATTAGTCCGATCAACGAGGACCCGCGTCAGCAGTTCATTCAGATCAGGAGCATCTTCCCACTTCGATTGGAAAATTCCCTCCAGGTCTACCAAACCCCACGCGTACAACAGCATGTGCCACCAATTGCGTACCGGAATCTTCGAGCCGTCGTCCCCGTCACTCGCAGAAGCGTCTGATTCCGATTCTGCGATTTCGCTCGTTTCGCTCTCCGCCACCATCGAAAGTTATCCGGAGTTCTTCAGACTGTCTGCTTCCTGGTTCGCTCGGTCCGGGTCATCGAACCAATACTCTCTCAACAACGGTCTGATTTCGTAATCGACCACCGTCTCGTACCACTCATCCCAATTGCCGATCTGTTCGTTTTCCGGTGGACAGAAAAAAGAGTGACCGACTGCATAGTTGAAATCAAGTGAATCATCTTTCGAGATCTTCGTATTCAACTGGCTCATCTTCGTATTGATGTGATTCTGCAAATCGGGCGGCATCCCAGTGTTGCTTAACCAGTTCTTGAACACCGGTTCACCAAACTGCGGTTCCAGATCATAGAACCCGAACCGACGCCGCATCGCCACATTCATCCCTGTTAATGACTTATCGGCCAGGTTCATCGTACCGATGATGTAAACATTCTTCGGCACGAAAAACGAATGGTAATGTTCTGGTCGGTGCTGCAAAGTCACACCGTGCTTCGGTTCTCGTTTATCAGCCTCGATCAACATCAACAACTCCCCAAACACCCGACTCAAATTGCCTCGGTTGATCTCATCAATAAGCACGACGTATTTTTTGTCGTCGTTATCCCTTGCCTTCCTGCAAACCTCCAAAAATGGCCCATCCTGTGGTTTGAACACCATCTGATCGTTGTTGCCGACACTCGGACGGAAACCTCCTACGAAATCTTCATACGAATAAGACTGATGGAACTGCACGCTCGTGATCCGTTCGTCCGATTCGCTATCCATCAACACACAAGCCAACTTCTTCGCAATAAAAGTCTTTCCGACGCCCGGTGGCCCCTGCAAAATCAAGTTCTTCTTCGACAGCAGAATCCTAACCATCCGCTCCAACTCAGTCCGGTGCAAGAACACTCCATCATCAAGCATCGCGTCAACGTCGTATCCGTTGTCACCAGGCCCAATGATTGAATCTAATCCGAGCATCTCCCGCGTTGTCGACTCACGATTGATGTCAAGCATCGTCATGCCTCTGGACTTGGCAAAGTCATCTACTGCCTTCAATGCCTCAACGTATTTGGCGCCACCTTCGATGGGCTCTGCGAGTCTCAGATGATCCGCTAGTCCCAACTCACTCGCATGAATCCGGCGTGCCAACAAGTATCTTGTTGGATCAATCCAGTACAACCATTGCGACAACGTCGCGCTCGCCATGCCAGGAACATCGTTCGACAACACCGTATCGAAGCACCTCACAAACTCTTCTTCATCATCGGAATCATTTGCTGGATCAGCGTCACAAAGGAACCGGAAGAATTCCCAAAGGAAATCGACACCGGTCTCTTCTAGCCTCATCTCGGACCAATAATGCACGCCGTACCTTCGAGCGTAATTTCCGAGTTCCGGCGAGTTGACAGCCAACGCGAACAGTTCGCGGATTTTCTCGTAACTCACCTGACGGGTTCGGTCGTCGCTCGCGGTATTGAACGCGAGGTACAGCGAATACGGATCAGGAGTCCACCCGTCTGTCGTCTCGGCGTCGATGACGCCGGCCGTAGCCGCGACCTCTGCAACTAAATCGTCGAATTTATTCCGGTTTTCGGGCTTCCACCACTCGCCATCGATCAACTTCTCAGCAACTGCCAAATGAAACGGTACCCAACTATCTTCCGGCATCTTGAATTCGGATCGCGACGATGGCCTGGCCCAAGACCAAAACTCCTCCAATAGTTGATCCTTGACTTCCGACACAGTCCTTCGGGGAGGAAGCTGCGAGAGACTTTCGCGAGGTATCGGCGTTTCGTACCACGCAACAGAACGGTTGTTTTCGTAAATCACATCTGGATCATGGTAGGTTCGGCTCGTTACTGCACCGTAGCGGACGTGCCCGCTGACGGGCATGATCACATAATCTCCAACCTTCATATCCAATGCGAAGTTCTGGATTTGACCAACGTTCTGCCCCACGCTGAGCGTATTGGCTTGGGGGTTCGCTTCTCGATATGCATGTCTGATTTCGGTTCGATTTGACAATTCTGACAGATCGATGGCACTCAACCCAAATCCGATCCCCACTCTGTCCTCAGACAAAAATCGGTCAACAGCATGTTCCTCTCGACCACCGCGCACGCACCATACTTTTGGCCGCGTAACAGGTGGATGATCGCGGAGGTAAACGTCATCATTTATTTCGGGTAACGGTCTACCGTCGATCATCTTAGCACGTGCCAAACCATTTACATAACTTAACGCACTATCATCCCATTTGACAATTTCTTCACCAATAATCCCGTTAATGGTTTTGTATTCTAGGAAGTCAGAGGGTTTTAACCAATAAAATGCCGATGACAAATTTCCCATTGCAACGTTGGTTACTTTCAGACTAGCATCCATTAAACGTACCAACTCGTCAATGTCGGTTTGGTCATGAAAATCGTCATTTGCCATCAAGAATTCAAACAATTCCCAATGGTTGGAAACATCTTCACGGTAACTGTCATATCCGCTCCAAAACAGAATCTGTTGCGAATTAACTTCGGGAGTCAGAAAATCGGAGTGCAATATTCTCGACGATAACCCGAAGAAATCACGCACTCGGATTATTGGAAGCATTCTTTTTTCACCCTTCGACGAATTGTTGAAAGCCGCGAAGAGGGAGAACGGATCCATGAAAGGATCACGAGATCGAGCCACGCCTTCCGGAACGCCGTAACTGCTGTCTCTGGCCATCTCACGCATCAATTGGACCAACTCCCCCTGCCTCTCCCGCCAACCATCTTTCACCAGCTTCTCAGCCAACTCCCGATAAAACGGTATCCAGCTATGCTCCGGACGATCAACATTCACTTCCCGACGACCAGCCATGCGTTACCTCCATCTAAGATCCGCTGCCAACCAACTCTAGAACCACCATCACGATCATAAATCCCCATCCTCAAACCCCGCCCACCCAACCACACACTCCTCCCACACCCCCGAAACACCAACTAAAAACGTCTCCAACTAAGAACACATCCCCTCTCCCCCAAAACACCCGTCAACAGCGGGAGAGGGCCAGGGTGAGGGTGACCGGGGCAAAAGGGAGGGGCCACAGAAGGACTCCCCCATCCATCACCCCAACCCAGCGCAACCCCTCCTCATCCACAACAACAAAATCCCAATAATCCTCCCAATCCCAGAAATCCCAGTTCAGACAAAA
>CAZMBB010000002.1:0-98874 GCA_964564575.1 uncultured Dehalococcoidales bacterium | reverse complement strand
GTGAGAGGAGTGTGTGTGTTCGAGTTGGGTTTGGGGTTGTTTGGGGTTTTCCCGCCTCGTCGGGCATCCCCTGCCCCTCCTGAAGGAGGGGGGTGTTTGACGCTAGTGCTCGCTTAGTGTGTTGTTGGCTATCCAGTTGAAGTTGATGTCTTCGCCTAGGCCTGGGGTGGTGGGCATGTGGATCATTCCGTCTTCGCCCATGGGGTCGATGATGGTGTTTAGGTATTCGGGTGGGGCGTCGTAGTCTACGAAGGGGTGCAGGAGGCCGCGTTCGTACCATCGTCCGTTGAAGAAGCCTCCGAGGACGGCTAGGTTTCCGGGTCCTCCGCCGTGGATTTCGCAGTCCATGTTTAGGGATTCGGCGAGGTGGCAGATCTTCATTGATGGGCCAATGCCTCCGACGTCCATGACACCGGTTCGGAGGATGTCGGCGGCTCCGTGGATGGCCCACTCGGCGCGGGAATGGAACTTGCCCTCGACGAATTCGGGTCCGAGGATGGGGATGTCGAGGTTATCGGCGAGCCAGACGTATGAGGACATGGAATGCTCGTCCATCATCTCCTCGTACCAGTAGTAGTTGAGATTTTGGATGCCTTTGCCTAGTTCGAGGGCTTCGGTGCGTGAGTACCAGTGGTTTGCGTCGAGCATTAGGGGGATGTCGGGACCGACGGCTTCGCGGACGGCGGCGCAGGCGGCGATGTCCATCTTGACGGATGGTGCCCATGAGACGGGCGGCATCCATGTGTGGAGCTTGATGGCGGAGTATCCGCGGTTGATGAGCCACTCTGCGAAGCGTCCGTAGTCTTCGGGTGTGGCGAGTCCGTTCTCCATCTCGTCGCCGCACATTGTGGAGCCGTATGCGGGGACTTTGTCGCGCATTCCACCGAGGATTTTCCAGACGGGCATGTCGATCTTGCGTCCGAACCAGTCCCAGAGAGCGAGTTCCGCGATGGCGAGTGGTCGGTCGGAGAATGCGCCGCCGGAGCCTCGCTGCCAGCGTGCCATGGCTTGCCAAAGACGCTCGCGGTCGGTGGCGTCCTGTCCGACAAGGACTTTTTTGATGAAGTTTTCTAGGATCGCGGGTCGGAGGGCGTCTGGGGAGCCGAAGCAGTAGCCGCTGGTGCCATCTTCGGTGGTGATGGTTAATAGGGCCGACTGTGCTTCGTGGGGGTCGCCGGGATGGGCGTGACCGTCGGTGTCGTGGACGGTGTTGGAGGTGTATGTGAAGGTGGTTACTTTGATGTCGGTGATGATCATGGGGGTGTTCCTCGGGCCCTCACCCTAAACCCTCGCCCGCTGTTGTCGGGTGTTTGGGTGAGAGGGGATGTGTTGTTGGTTTCACGATGATAGATGTTACTGGTTGGTGAAACTCCAGATCGAGCAATGTAAGCGATTTGTGGGGGGGGGGCAAAAAACGTTTGAGGCGTATGTTTGAGGCGTATTGCATTTCAGGTTGGATGCTTGACGCGTTGTGTAAGATGAGTTCACGAACTTAGGATGGGATTACGAATATGGTCACTGAAGAACGTTCCTCACCGCCTATCCGGACGCCAACGGACTCGGAAATCGACGACTTTTCGGACTTGGCGGCGCGAATAAAGAAACTCAACACAGAAATTGACCGGGTGCGTGATCGGTTGGCCTACCGATTGCCTGTTACGGACGATGAACGCTTGGAGATGTTGAGGAACGAGATCGAGCTCGAACGTTTGCTAGTCAAAGCGAATTACTTTATTGCCAAGTTTGGTTGATTACTCGACGGTTTTGGACGCATTAGACAAATTCATTGACGCGGTGCCTTTGGCCGTCGCCTTACTAGCGATCCTTACAGCGGGAGGCGGTATCGGGTTATGGTTAGGGATTTTGACGACGCAGCAAAAACAGACTAAGGCGGATTTGAGCCGACTTGAGAAGTTACTCGACGAGTTGTTGGCTCTTCGCAGATCGGCTGCCCGAACTCAAAGCGAGGAAGTCGATGAGATCCTGCAAAGGCTGAGGCGGCGTTGATTGTTATTGGTCCCCGATCTCCTTACGAGCCGATTCTTTGAGTTCATAGAGGCGGTTTAGGGCTTCTATGGGGGTTAGGTTGTCGGTGTCTAGTTCGGAGATTGAGCGGAGGAATTCGGTGTTGTTTGGGGTGTTGAAGAAGTCTAGTTGTAGGTGTGATTCGGGGGATTGGGTCGGGGCGACGTTGCTGGTGTGGTTTTCTAGTTCGGTTAGGAGTTCTCGGGCGCGTTCTACTACGGGGGATGGCATACCGGCTAGCTGCGCGACGTGGATGCCGTAGGATCGGTCGGCGCCTCCTTGGACTATTCGGTAGAGGAACTGGATGGCGTCGCCTTCTTCGGCTACGGCTACTCGGAGGTTGCGTGCTCGGGGGAGGGTGTCGCCTAGGGCGGTCATCTCGTGGTAGTGGGTTGCGAAGAGGGTCCTGCAGCCTAGTGCGGGGTTGTTGTGGATGAACTCGGCTACGGCTCGGGCGATGGCTAGTCCGTCGTAAGTTGAGGTGCCGCGTCCGATCTCGTCGAGGATGGCTAGTGAGCGTGATGTGGCTTGGTTGAGGATTCCAGCGGTCTCGACCATCTCGACCATGAATGTTGAGCGTCCGCCGGCGATGTCGTCGGAGATTCCGATGCGTGTGAAGATGCGGTCGACGATGCCGATGCGTGCGAATTTGGCAGGGACGAAGCTCCCTATCTGGGCGAGGATGGTGAGGATCGCGGCTTGTCTGATGTAGGTGGACTTGCCGGACATGTTTGGTCCGGTGATGATTAGGAGCTGGTTCTCGGAGTTGGAGGCGTGGAGGTCGTTGGGGACGAAGCGTCCGTATCCGAGGACGTCTTCGACTACTGGATGGCGACCATCTTCGATTTGGAGGAGGTCGCCGTTGTCGATGAAGGGCAGTGTCCAGTCGTTTTCGGCTGCGACGCGGGCTAGTGCGAGGCAGACGTCGATGTTGGCGATGGCCTGAGCGGTTCGCATGATTGCGGCGGCGTGTTCGGCGACCTGCTGGCAGACTCGGCGGTAGATTGATTGCTCTAGTTCGGTGATCTGGTCGGCGGCTCGGAGGACCTGATTTTCGAGGTCTTTGAGTTCGGGGATGATGAAGCGTTCGGCGTTGACGAGGGTCTGTCTGCGTTCGAACTCTGGTGGAACTTTGTCGAGGTGAGAGCGGGAGACTTCGATGTAGTAACCGAAGACGCGGTTGTGACCGACGCGTAGGTTGGGGATACCGGAGGATTCGCGTGCTTCGGCTTCGATGGCGGCGATGCCGGCACGGGCACGGGATGCTGTTGAGCGGAGGCCGTCGAGGTCGTGGTCGAAGTCGGGTTTGATCATGCCGCCGTCGGATGTGCGGAACGGGGGGTCTTCGACTATTGCGCGGTCGATGAGGTCTCGGACTTCGTTGTGGGAGGAGACACCTTCAAAGAGAGGTGAGATAGGGGCGTCGGTCTCGGAGTCTGTGGTGAGTTCTCGGAGCGTCGGCGCTTTGTCGAGGCCTCGGAAGAGTTGGCGCAGTTCTCGTGGTTCGGATTGGCCGAGGGTTAGGCGGTTCACCAGACGTGCCAGGTCGGGGATGTTGTTGAGGGTCTGGTCTAGGGATGATCGGATGGTGGAGTTGTTGAAGAGGGTGTTTACGGCTAGTTGACGGGTGTTGAGTTCGTCGAGATCTGTGAGCGGCGCGGATAGCCAGTCTCGGAGCAGACGGGCGCCCATCGGGGTGCGAGTTGTGTCGAGAGTCGAGAGGAGAGTTGGGCTGCCTTCGATGGTTGGGCTCAGGACTTCCAAGTCGCGGAGCGCGGCCGCTGGGATGTGCATGTAGCGGTCGGGGCGATGACGACGGAGGGTGGTGATGAAGGGGAGCCGGCCGATCTGGGTCTGGGCGAGGAAGTCGATGGCCGATGCAGCGGCGATGGCGGCTAGTGGCTGGTTGGTGAGATCGAAGGGTTCGAGGGTGTCGGTGTTGAAGTGTGATTTGAGGCTGTCGGCTGCTACCTCGGCGTCAAGGGTGGATTCGTCTAGGGATCGGATGGTGGTTTTGGATAGGGCGGTCCTCCCCCTGCCCCCTCCTGAAGGAGGGGGTGATTCTGCGGTGATGTCGTCGAGGAGGATTCGGGAATCTGTGTCGACTAGGATTTCGGCGGGTTCTAGGCGTTCGAGGTGGTCGATGATGTTTGCGGCTGGTAGTTCCATTGCGGCGAATTCGCCGGTGGACGCTTCGAGCCATGCGAGGCCGGCGTTGTTTTGGTTTGTGGATGATTTGGCGATGACGCAGGCGGCTAGGTAGTTGTGTTTGGACTGCTCTAGGAGGGATTGGTCGAGGACGGTGCCGGGGGTTACGATGCGGACTACTGCCCTATCGACGATGCCTTCGGAGTTTGGTTCGCTAGTCGTCTGTTCGGCGATGGCGATCTTGATGCCGGATGCGACTAGGCGGGGGAGATGAGTGTCCAGGGAGTGGTATGGGATTCCTGCGAGTGCGGATTTCTGTCCGCCGCCGATGTCGCGGGAGGTTAGGGCTACGTCGAGGAGTTTTGAGAGGGTACGGGCGTCCTCGTCGAAGCACTCATAGAAGTCGCCCATGCGGAATAGGAGGAGGGAATCGGCGTGTTTGGCTTTGAATTGGAGATATTGACGACGACCGGGGGATAGTCTGCGGCGTGATGCGCGGCGGGAATTGGGGCGCGCGGGAGTAGTCGATGGCTGATTGGCGGTAGTCGTCATGGGTTCTGCACGCGATTTTAGATGCGTACTGATCGATGGAAGTCTTTGGCAGCAAGAAAGGAGTAAAAACGCCCCTCGGCAGCGAACCGAGGGGCGTTTTTGTTTACCGAGTTAACGGTTGGCGGCTATTCCACAGGTTCCAAGTTGAGGAAGATGTGGAGGCCGGTGCGGTGCCAGAATCCCTCGTGGACGTACTGGTTGTCGTTGTGAGGCCATGATTCCTCTGTCCAGTACGTGGTGTTCATCGGCAACGTGATGATCGTTGACGTGAGCGGGATGTCGGGCAGCTCGGGCAGCCAGATCTCCATCGCCTTGCGGTAGAGCGGCAGGACGCCGGGGCTGTCTTCGGGTAGTGCGGTCATCTGCTCGACGTAGGAGTCGAACTCTTCGTTGCACCAGCGGTAGAAGCCCGGGTACGCGATGAACCCGATCTCACCCTCGGTCACGAGTTCGCAGCGGTATCCCTTTAGTACGGGTTCAGGGTCGACCATCGAGCCGTGACCCCAGATGAATCCATCGGCGTGACCTTGGAAGATCTGGTCGATGAAGTCGGTCGGGGTGGAGAAGCTGGCGTCGAAACCGCCGCGTCGGAGGTTCTGTGTGACGACCGGCGCTGCAGGTGTGGTTGACGGGTGCTGCGGGAAGGTCACGATGTGAATCTTCACGCGTTCGCCGTCTTTGACCCAGAAGCCTTCGCCGTCTCGGGTGTAGCCTTCGCCTTCCATGAGAGCGGCAGACTTGTCAGGGTTGAACTCGCTGGTGTCGTATGTTTCGAGCAGGTCTGCGACTTCGTCGTGGTACTTCTGCATGGGCGCATAGTACGGCCACGGCAGCTGCTGCACGATCTGACCGCCACCGAAACCGAACTCGATGACTTCGTCACGGTTAATGGAGTACGAGATCGCCCATCGGACGTTCTTGTTGTCGAACGGAGGTCGCTTGGTGTTTAGACCGAGACCTACTGGCCACCAGTCTTCATATCCGAATGGCGGCTCGCCGTAGTAGTGAGTCGTCATGTTCGGGTTCTGCGCCACCACTGCCTTGTAGTTAGGCACGGTGAGGGAGAAGGCCATGTCGATCTCGTTGGTGATCAACAGCTGAGCCATGGTGATCTCGTTCATGCCGGGCAGGAAGATCAGGCGCTCGACTTGGGGGAGGTCCTGGAATCCGATCTTAGCGGCCCACCAGTCGTCCCGGCGGTCCCAGATCTTCTTCTCAACGTCGGTGTGGACAAGTCGGTACGGACCAGTCACTACAGGCCAACCCTTTGCGGGGTCGTAGTGGCCGAATTCCGCGAGCTCGTCTTCAGGAACGTTTTCGAAGATGTGCTTCGGGATCCACGGGACGCCGATGTCGGCGCGGAAGATCAGCAGGTCCCAGACGTAGCGAGGCGAGGGGCCTGTGAACTTGATGTGGACCGTAAGGTCGTCGATGGCGGTGGCTTCATCTGTCCACTGGTTGACGGCACCGTGGCGTGCGGACAGCGGGTTGGTGTTCGCCATGTTGAGCGTGTAAGCCACGTCGTGCGCGGTGAACGGGGTACCGTCGCTCCACTCGACACCATCGCGGATATTAACCGTCACGCCGGTGTAGCCGTCGTCATACTCGTAGTCGGTAGCCATCCATGGGATCAGTTCGCCGGTGAGCATGTTGAAGTAGAAGAGCCCTTCGCTGGCAGCCTGGTAAAGACCGCTACGTGAGAGGCCTGGGGCGTGAGCGTTGAACTGTTCGATGTCGGTGAATGCACCGGGGTGTTCGCCGCCGAGGCCGGCCATGATGAGAGTCCGGTTTCGGGGTACGTCTTGGTAACCGAGAGGCACTGGTGTCGGGGTAACTTCGACCGCGACTTCGACCTCTTTCTCGACGACCTTTTCGACCTCGACCTCTTTGACGACCTCAACTTCCTTCTCGACCTCGACCTCCTTGACGACTTCGACTTCTTTGACGACCTCGACTGGGACCTCGCGGGTGACCTCCACGATAGTCTCGCTGCCGCAAGCAAGTGCGAACGTCATGGTTGACAGCATCATCGCTAACACGATTAGCGGTAGGATGCGTTTGGTTTTAGGCATTTGGTGTTCCTCCTCTTGTGGTTACATTTGCCTGTGATTTTTGTTGTTGGTGAACATAGCAAGCTCCTGATTCATCTAACTCGCGCCGTTTTGAGACGGTGACGAATCTCGGATGTTGAAGAATGAGGCGATGTTTTGGTCTGCAACGACTCCTGCGTGTTCATGCAGGAAGCATTTCGCGATGCGGGTCTGGTCGAGGGCGTAAGCGCTCGGGACGTCTTGGACGCAAGTTTCGATGGCATCGGGGCATCGGTTGACGAACGGGCACATCGTCTGCGTCACGTCGATGCCGGTGAAGGGAGGTTCGTTGGCGCCTCGCATGTCGATCCAGCGGCGGTTTGGATCTGGCATGGGAATCGATTGAACCAAGAGACGCGTGTAGGGATGTTGGGGGTCGTTGATAACGTGTTCGACGTCGCCTGCCTCGACCACATGCCCACGGTACATGATCAATATGTTGTCGGCGACTTGGTAGGCGGTGGTGAGGTCGTGGGTTATATAGAGGATGGCGATGCCGAGTTCGTGGTTGAGGGTCCGAATGGTTTCGAGGATCGTGGCGCGCAGGGATGCGTCGACCATCGAGACAGGTTCGTCGGCGATGATGACCTGGGGTTTCAGGAGGAGGGATCGAGCGACCATCACTCGTTGGCGCTGTCCGCCGCTGAGCTGGTGAGGATAACGTCCGAGGGTTTCAGATGGTCGTAGGCCGACGCCGGATATGGCTTCTTCGATAAGATGACGGGCTTCGTCGCGTGACTTAGCGAGATTGAATCTTGCGATTGCGACGGTGAAGATGTGGTCGACTTTGTAGAAGGGGTTATATACAGAGAAGGGATCTTGGAAGATGGCCTGGACTTGGCGTCGGTACTGTTTTCGTTCGCCGGAGTTCATGCGGTTGACGTCGTTGCCCATGTAGAGGACTTGCCCCGAGGTTGGGCGCTGGAATCCGAGCATTATCCGTCCGAGGGTGGTTTTGCCGCTGCCGCTCTCCCCTGCTACGGCGGTAATGAGAGCTGGATTGTTGTCCAGAGTGAAGGAGACATCGTTGACCGCGTAGTTGTGTTCGCGGTTCCAGATGGGACCGCCGGAGAAGATCTGAGTGACGTTGCGCAGCTCGAGCAGAGACGCACTTGGTGCGTCGTTGGCAGTGCTCGCATTGGTCATTTCCGCGGTTGCTGTCATACTGCTACGGCCTCGGTGTGCAGGTGGCATGAGACGAGGTCGGGATCGCCGACGAGTTGCGGGACTTCCTCACCGCAGATATCCATTGCTTCCGGGCATCGTGGCATGAATGGGCATCCCGGCGGGACTGCGAGCAGGGAAGGTGGCAGGCCGGGAATGCCTTGCAGCCTTCGCTTGCCCGCGGTGTCCGGCAAGCTGGAGATCAGGAGGCGTGTGTACGGGTGACGCGGATTGGCGAAGATCTGTTGGACGGTAGCGAGTTCGACGAGTTTTCCGGCATACATTACGCCGATGCGGTCGGCGAACTGTGCCATCAGCCCCATGTCGTGGCCGACGAGGATCACGGCGGCACCGATCTCGGATCGGACGTCTTCGAGGGTTTCCATGACTTGTCGCTGCACGACGACATCAAGGGCGCTGGTTGGTTCGTCGGCGAGAATGAGACGCGGTTTGTGGGATATGGCCATGGCGATGGTGACGCGCTGCTTCATTCCTCCGCTGAGTTCATGGGGGAAGAGATTCAGGACGCTGCTATTCAATCCGACTTGGGCCATCAGGGTATTCAGACGTTCCTGTGATCGCTCTCTGGATTCGTTGATGCCGTGGTCGCGCAGGCCATCTAGCATCTGGCTACGAATCCTCCGGACAGGGTTTAGCGCGTTCATGGCGGCTTGGGGAACCATTGCGACGTCGTTGCCACGTACGGAGCGCATTTCCGGTTCAGACAGGCTGATGAGGTCGCGTCCATCCAGTTTCACGGTTCCGCTGGCGATCTCGCCTGGTGGTTTGATCATTCGCATGATGGCGAGCGCGGTGGTTGTCTTCCCGGAGCCCGATTCTCCGACGAGCCCGAGTTTTTCGCCTTCAGCGATATCGAGGTCCACACCGTCGACGGCACGCACTGTTCCGGCTCGGATGTTGAAATAGACGCGTAGATCGCGTATGGAAAGGACAGTGTCCGGCATTACAGGCTCTGCCTCAATCGTGGGTTGGCCCACTTGTCTAGACCGGCGGCGATCAGGTAGAGGGAGATGAATATCCATGCGACTAGGAGGATCGGCGGGCCGTACCACCACCACCAGTTGCTGATAACCGCGCCGTAGTAGAGCGACCAGTAGATTGTCATTCCGAGGGTGGGTTCGTGTTGGGGCCCTAGCCCAAGAGCTTCCAGTCCGACGGCGGCGAGGATGCCGCTGGCCATGGCACCGACGAAGCTTGCGGCCAGGAATGGGAACAGGTTGGGCATGAGTTCACGGAAGATGATCTCGAGGTCACCCATGCCGTTGAGCCTCGCCACTTCTACATAGTTGCTCTCCCTCATGCTCAAGACTTGTGATCGTATGACGCGTGTGGGCCACATCCAAGACAGTGACGCGACGATCAAGCCCATCATGTTGACGGACAAGCCGGATGACTCTTTGATCGTGGATGCGACGACAACTAGCACCGCCAAACTTGGGATGGTGATGAAGACATCTGAAATGATTCGGATAAATGCGTCTACAGGGCCCCGCATGTAACCACCCAAAAACCCCAGTATGATCCCGATTCCTAGACCAAACACACCCGCGTATAACCCGATACGCAACGTTAACGGCGCGCCATGGACCATGAGCGGCAAAATCTGTCTGCCGTTGAAATCGGTACCCAACCAGTATTTCGATTGCGGTGGTGCGGTTTGGGGGCCCGAGATCGGATCGGCGTTTTTGGGATCGACGATCTGTCCGCCAATAAGCCACAACGCCAGTAGGGCGATGAGCATGAACAGCCCGATCGAAAGCATCCGCTCGTGGAGCAGGTAGTATCCGATCTGTGAGAGCGCGCTATATGAAGTGCCGGAACCGGTTTCAGCTTCGGCTTGGATAGCAGCGGACGATTGAGTCGGTTCGGCGCCTAAATCACGCATCGTTGGTACCTGAGTTTCGTCCGTGTCTGCGGTTCATGCGGCGCGACGCACGCGAGGATCGATGAATGGATAGACGATGTCGAGTATGAATGTTGATGCCGCCACCATCACGATGAGCACGAAAACGACGCCGTAGATGACGAAATAGTCGAAACCGGCGATTGCGTTGTACAACAGAGTGCCCATTCCGGGATACCGGTAGATGACCTCAACGAGTATCACTCCCGAGAATATGAGACTCATCGCGAGAGCTAGCGAGGTTAGTTGCGGCAGAGTGGCGTTTCGCATTCCGTACAGGCTGAAGACGCGGCTTGGCTTTAAGCCGCGCATCTGGGCCAGCGTGACGTAGTCTTCGCCTTGGGTGGTTACCATCATCCCTCGCATTCCCAAAGCCCAGAACCCGATCTGGGAGAGGATGATAGACATTGCTGGCAATATCGAGTGATGGATGGTGTCCAAGATCCGGTCCATGCTCCACCCGTCGTAAACCGTCGTGACGCTCGTCGCCCCGGCGAGCGGTAGCAACGGCCACCATTCTGGTTGCCACTGATGCCGCACCGCAAACAGAAACATCAGCATTATCGCCAACATGAAATACGGAATCGGTGACAGGGTCAAGAAAATCGGCAAAGCGCCCTTTAGCCATCTCGGCGCACCCGGCCAAGCCAAGGTTGCGCCAGACAGCGAGCCTAGCGCAAACGCAGTTAAGACCGAGATTCCGACTAGACCCAAGGTGTATGGCATCCGCTGAACAATCATGTCCCACACCCTCGTCGGGTAGTTGATCAGCGAGTAGTTCAGGTCGCCGCGCACGAGACTTGACAGATAGCGGATGTATTGCAGATACAGCGGTTGATCGAGGCCGTACTCCTGTTCGTAGGCTTCGACAACCTTTTCCATGCCAGTAGCGAGGTTGCCGGTAGCGGCCATCATGACTAGCCGCTCGCGCACCGGATTGCGGTCGCTCGCGATCCTGGGAAGAAAGAAGATAACCGTCGTTGCGAGCCAAACAACCAGCAGGAACATGCCGATTCGGGCCGCTATGTAGGTAATGCTCACGGCTTACCGTGAAGTCGATTCTGGGGTGTTGGGGCGGTGCGCACCGTTTTTGAGGCGCGCGAAACTCCACCATGCGGCGGAATTATACAGGGGAATCAGTCGTGTGGCGCAGTCTACTGGTAGCGGACTACTGCTGTGTCGCCTGCTAACCAGCGGAAGTCGGAGAATTCGCTTCCGGCTGGGGCCTCGAAGACGATGTGGCCGCGGAGTTCTTCGCCTTGGTTAAGGGTGAACCCGCCCCACATCAACCTGAAGTTGGGATCGAGATAGCGATCGTCAGGGCTCGTTTCGACGATATATGAGCGTTCGATGACGTTGATGGGTTTGAGTGCGATGCTGCCCTTTATGCGAAGTTCGGCGGCTTCGCGGTCGACCACCATTCTGACGGCTCCAGAGGTCTGGTTTGTCAGGAGCGTCTCGATGATGATGATTTCGGTGCCCTCTCCCTCAGGCTGGATGGCCCATTGGTTGACGTCGCCGGCGCTGGAAGGCGCTTCGTATACGACGTAGGGTTGATGGCGTGGCAGTTCGGCTCGGATCCAAAGCGTTCGTCCGGCGACATAAAGCTCGGGTCCACCTTCGAATGGGTTCGCCCACAGGAGGACTTCGACGACGGCGAGGGATATCAGCGATACGACGGTCAGGGCGATCAGGACTACAGGGAGCGCCTGCTTCGGCACGCGAATTTGGCGTCTTGCGAGGACGGCGCCAGAGGCATCAACGTCGACGTATTCAGAACCCGAAGAGCCGCGGAAGGCTGTGGACGGCGCGTAGTCGATGTAGACCCTGGAGATGCCGCCATCCATAGATTCGACGCCGTTGACCTCCCATTGGAGATCGGCGTCGCGCAGCTTGGGTCCGTATTCGTATTTGTTCTCTTCGGCGTATCGGAGAGCCGCCGCCACCTCGGTCGGAAAAGCATCGCGTGCCTCATCGCCTTCGATGAAGTTTTCCTGGACCGTCACTTCGGTCGTTTCATCTTCTTCGTCCCGTGATTCCGGGCGATCGGTGCTGGCCATGATTGTGAGGTTATCGGTGGGTCGTCGTTATAGGTATCAAATATAAATCGGTGGCGTTCTCGATGGGTGCTCCTTTTGTCTGAACTGGGATTTTTGGGATTGGGTGGATTTTGGGATTTTGTTGTTTTGGGGTTTTTCCCGCCTCGGCGGGCATCCCCCTGCGTCTCTGTTGTCGTTCTTTTTTGGGCTCGTCGCGTCCCCCTTTGTCCTTCGGACATTTCCCCCGCGAGCGGGGGAACCCCTGCCTCCCGTCCGCCCCGGGCCGTTCACGAACGGCCCCTACGGGTGGGCCTCCCCCTGCCCCCTCCTGAAGGAGGGGGTGGAAAATGGGGGTGTTCATGCGGATTTATCGAGTGGCCATGGATGGCATTGCTCGGAGTTGGTTTACGACTTCGGCTAGGGCGTTGACGCTGTATTCGACATCATCTTGGGTCGAATCCTTGCCGAAAGAGAATCGGAGGCTGCCCTGTGCGAGTTCGTGCGACATGCCCATCGCCAAGAGAACGTGGGACGGCTCGATTGAAGCAGAACTGCATGCGCTGCCGCTCGACGCGCAAATCCCTTTGAAGTCGAGACCGAGGAGCATAGGCTCGCCTTCCAAGCCCGGGATTGATATGTGGGCGATGTGCGGAAGGCTGCGTTGCGGATGATTGTTGATTACGACTCCGGAGACGCGTTCGGTCACTGCCGCTAGGAATCGGTCTCGCAGTCCGCGAGTATGTTCGCAGAATTGTAGGCGCTCGTTTTCGGCCAGCACCAGCGCCACGCCCATTCCGACGATGCCGGGGACGTTTTCAGTCCCTGAGCGACGTTGTCGCTCCTGTCCGCCGCCAGCGATCAGGGGATCGATCTTCACGCCGCGGCGAGCGTACAAGACGCCGACGCCTTTCGGTCCGTGGATCTTGTGGGCCGAGAGCGACAGGAAATCGACGCCTAACGTTTTGACATCCAACGGGAGTTTCCCAGATGCTTGCACGGCGTCGGTGTGCATAACGACAGTCGTCCCCTGCTCTGCCCGGTGTTGTTTTACGAGACGCGAAATCTCTGAGATGTCGTTGATAGTGCCAACTTCGTTGTTGGCGTACATGATGCTGACGACTGCATCGCGGTCTCCAAGGTATGAAGCGACGTCTGCGGGATCGACGATGCCGTACTGATCTACTGGCACGCTGATGACGTGGTGTCCATCGCGTTCGAGTTGTTCGGCCGCGTGGATGACGGCGTGATGTTCGACATCGGAGATGATGATGTCGGCCGGCTCGTCGAAGGTCGAGGCAACACCTTTGATGGCCATGTTGTCGGCCTCGGTGCCGCCGCCGGTGAAGACTATCTCGCTGGTCCGGCAGTTGAGGACGGACGCCACCCGCGCCCTGGCTTCGTCAATGGCATTCCGAGACTCGCCTGCGATGGCGTACAGGCTCGATGGATTGCCAAATGCTTGGCTGAAATAGGGCAGCATCGCATCTAGCACCTCAGGCCGCACCGGAGTAGTCGCGGCATGATCAAGGTAGATAAGGCGCGAACCTGCTTCCAACTCTTCAACTGCGGTGGTCATGCTGTGGTACCTCAATCGCTACCGTTACCGTCGATTTTAGTCAACCTTGATTGGCTTGAAGGCATTACAAGTTCGGGAAGCAGGGCTTGTGAGTTGTTAAACTTTAATGCTTGATTGACATCAAAACTGAACCGCCGACCATTGCGTATATTGTCAAGCGACGATTAAGCTAGCATTCGTGCGAGGCACTCGGAGACCATGATCCAACTTGAGCACATGTCGAAGTACTACGGGCCCTACCCGGCAGTGCTCGACGTCTCGTTCGAGGTGTTGAAGGGCGAGATCGTGGGTTTCTTGGGTCCGAACGGGGCGGGGAAGACGACAACGATGCGGGTGTTGACAGGCTTCACACCGCCGACACACGGCGATGCAGTGGTTGCCGGGTACAACGTCGTATCCCACTCCCTAGATGCTAGGCGTCATATCGGATATCTTCCGGAGACCGTGCCCCTTTACTACGACATGACGGTCACTGACTTTCTGTCGTACATGGGCATGTTGCGAGGCATGAACCGCGAGTGGATCAACGAGCGCGTTCCGAAAGTCATCGATACCGTGCGGCTCAACGACTATCGAAACACGCTGGTCGGCAAGCTGTCCAAGGGATACCGACAACGGACCGGCATCGCACAAGCGATTCTGCATGAGCCAGACGTGCTCATCCTCGACGAACCCACGATCGGCATCGATCCGATTCAGGTGGTCGAGACTCGCGAGTTGATCAGCGAATTGGGTGAGGACCACACGTTGCTACTCAGTTCGCACATCCTGCCCGAAGTGAGCATGATCTGCCGTCGTGTGCTGGTTATACATGATGGTCGAATAGTGGCCGACGACCAGCCTGACAACCTCTCCGAGCGTTTGCAGCACTCGGAGCGCATTGAGATGACGGTGCGAGGCGCAGAGCCACGGGCGGTTATCGGTGAGATGCGCGAACTGCCGATGGTGGTCGATGCTCGGAGCGACAACCGCGCCGAGAGCATGGCGCGGGCTGAGCGGGACGGCACGATTCCGCTAATCGTGGATGCTCGTCCAAATGCGCAAGCCACAGAAGTGATTGCGAACAAGATAATCGAGCGTGGATGGGGTCTGGTGAATCTGACACCGTTGCCGCTGACGCTGGAGGAGATCTTCTTGGAGTTGACGACGGAAGAGGATCTGGACTGAACTGTGCGTTTCATCTGGTTAATCGCTAACAAAGAGGTCCGCACGTACTTCGCCTCTCCCATGGCGTATGTCGTGACAGCGGCGTTTCTGGCCATCACCGGCTTCTTCTTCGTTGCGTCGGTATCTGACGCGTTTTCGGAGGCGTCGATACGCGGCTTCCTCGCCGGTGCCGTCTTCTTCATGATTTTCATGTCACCAGCGATCACGATGCGACTGCTTGCCGAGGAACAGAAGATCGGCACTTTGGAGCTGTTGCTGACTTCCCCGGTGCGCGAGTTCGAGATCGTGGTCGGAAAATTCCTCGCCGCGTTCATCACGGTCTTGGCGATGATTGCGTTATCGCTCTACTTCGTGATCATCCTGTTCGTTTACGGCATCCCGGACGTCGGCCCGATTCTGACGGGATACTTGGGTCTGGTCCTTTATGCAGCGGCCACGTTGGCGATCGGACTTTTTGCTTCGGCGTTGAGCCCTAACCAGATCGTGGGGCTAGTAGTCGGTGCTGGTTTGCTCACTGGTTTGACGATTATCGACTTTGTCTCTGAGCGAGTCACCGGCGTCGCGTCGGAGGTTTTGGATGCCCTCCAACTCGGCGCTTCGTTTTCGGTGTTCGACCTTGACAGTTTCGGAGTGGCCGAGGCGGGACATTTCGCCGACTTCGCCCGAGGAATCTTGTCCATCGGTGATGTCGTCTACTACGTATCGATTACCGCGGTGTTCCTGATGCTGACGGTGATAGCTTTGGAAACTCGTCGATGGCGCTGATGTTGATCGTTGTGAGATCAATGGAATGGCAGTAACCGTATCTCGATGACCACTCAAGACACCTCGCAGCCAGAACTTCCAGAGACTCGTCCGACGATGGCGGAGCTCTCCGACGACACTCCGTTGCGCGAGCGGATCATGGCGAGTGCGCGATCGATCCGGCAAGCGCTGGCATTGGCGGGCACCCTGATCCTTGTTCTGGGCGTACTCATTTGGATCTTCATAAGAGACCTCGAGAGCTACTCCTACATCGTGATGGGCATCGGTCTCGTGATCCTCTTGGTGGATGCGGCGATTTCGTTAGATGCTGTGCGATTTGCGATCTTTGGGAGACGAGGGCGATATGGTCTGAATACTGCCATCGTCTTGATCGCGTTTGTGGCCATCGCGGTGGTCCTCAACTTCGTTATCTACTGGGCGGTCGGGCGCCCTGATCCTCCCGGCTTTTTGCGTGTAGACACCACGAGCACCAAACAGTTCATCGTCTCCGATCAGACCTTGAACACGCTTAAAAACCTGCGGGAACCGATTGAGGTCATCGCCTTCTTCCGTCGCAACACGCCCCAGCGTCAAGCAGCTTGGCGAGCGACAGAAGATCTGCTAAGCGAGTTCAGACGTCGGTCTACTGTTCAGCCATTGACTTTCCGGCTTGTGGATCCTGAACTCGAGCCGAACGTCGCGACGGAATACAGCATCACGCAGTTCCCGTCTCTCGCTATAGAGGCGACCGATAGTCGTCGGATTGAAGTGATCCCCGGTTTGAATCCCAATCAAGGCCCTAACGTATTCTCCGAACAGGACATCATCACCGGCCTGTTGGTGGTTAACCAGATCAGACAGAAGACGGTGGTGTTCATAAGCGGTCATGCCGTGCGTGATCTTTTGGACGACACACGCGGCGGCGACGGATATTCTCTGGCGGCGAGTGCTCTAGTGCGTGAGAACTACGCGATCGGCAATGAGACGATGCAGGAGCTGGGTCAGCGGTTGCAGACAAACAACCCTGAACTCTTCCCGGCGGCAGTGATTTTCGCGGGTCCGACGAATGATATGACTGAGACAGAAGAGGGAATTCTGTTGGAGTACAGCCGCCGAGGTGGGAACATCCTATTGTTGCTTGAGCCTGAGGCCGCACCCGATTCTTTCAAGGGTTTCTTGGCACGCTACGGCGTGGGAGTCGGAGAGGGCACGGTGGTTGACACTGCTAGTTACGTCGCACCGAACCCGACATTCCTGCAGATCAAGAACACGAACAGTCAGTTGCCTGGACACCCGTTGACCGAGGACTTTGATGTCCTTTACATGCCGGGCGCTACCTCGTTTTCCTACAGCATAGACCCGCAGACGATACCGCTGACCGACGAAGGGATACCTTACGTCCGTCAGGAGCTGGTAGCGATCAGCACGCTCAACAGCTGGGCCGAGACGGACATCGAGAATATCGAGTTCCAAGTCGATGAGGACCAAGGCGGTCCGCATCCAGTAGCGGTGTCAGTCGAGGCTGTCTCTGAGATAGGTGGTAGTCCGCGGCGCGACGGCGATGAGTTGATTTCGACGCAGATGGTCTTGATAGGTGACACCGATTTCGCCAGCAATGCGTATTTCGGTTCAGCGAGAAACGGCGACCTTTTCGTCAATGCCGTGAACTATCTCGCCGACGACTATGAATTGATAACCCTACGCCCGAAGACGGTCGCTTTCCGCGAGTTGGTGCTAACAGAGTCGGAACGTAATTTCGTCCGCTGGAGCGGTTGGCTCTTGATGCCGATACTCGTTGCGTTGGCGGGCATCTGGGCTTGGTGGAGAAGACGCTGATCCATGAGCTTAAGAGTCTCACTGGTTCTCGTGATCGCCGCATGCTGGATTGCGATCGGGGCATCGATTGTCGTCAAACAGCTCGGGCAGACTGAGCGCACCGAGCAGCCACCGTTCTTCTTCACGCTCTCGCCTGACGATCTTCGTCACATCTCGATCACAAGCGGAGAAAACTCGACCTCTTGGCATTTCCGCGAGGACGAGCGGCGATGGTACTTCGACGACGAGAAGGATGTTCCTACGGCCCTCTACCGTTGGGGTGGTATCACTCAACTTCTTGGCGGTCCGCGTTCGCAACGCGAATTGAAGAAATCCGTCGACAATCCCGAGCTTTATGGTTTGGACAACCCACTGCTCGCCATAACCGTGCAGTTGCGGGATGATCGACAACTGACCGTGGAGATGGGCAACCTGACGCCAGACGGAGGCGCTCACTACGCACGTCAGACGGGATACGACGAGCTATACACGGTTGACTACTCGTGGGGAGATGTCATGCTCCGGCTAGTCGAAGAACCTCCGTATCCGGAGTGGTTCTACACGATGGACCCTAACGAAGCGACCGAGATACTGCTATTCGAAGGCAATGATGTGACTTCGGGCTACGGTTTGGACGAGGACCTTGACGAGTGGTTTGTCTGCGACCTTCCGGCTGGAGATCCTCCATGCAAGGGAACGATGGCTGCCGACTTGGAACTCGTCACGGACTACCTGACCCACTTTGGCAACCCTGTGATCGATGGTGCGGAGCTGCTAAACGTCACCGACCCTGCAGCATACGAACCTTATGGAGTGGGCAGAGACGCGCCGTACGTTCATATCCGCCGAGAAGTTCAAGTCCGCGAGTTGCTGACCGAGGTCTACCGGACATCAATGATCATCGGCGGTGTCACACCGGACGGCAACTACCGATACGCGGTGGCCAACGAGACTCAGGACATCATCAGGGTCGATAGGGAATGGGCCGACAAGATGTTGACGATGTTCGAGTTGAATCGTCAGTAGCCGTAAGCGTTCGCTCCCGCTCGTCTCGTCTTTAGCCGTTGGACAGCTGGCTCTTTGACGCCTAAAGGGTCGGTGGCTCTTGTCGTCGCTTGGCTAATGCAATCGAACTCGCAGCGATCAGAACAACACCGATCAGCAACGCCCAGACCATCACCAATGGGGAAGTTGGTGATGTGCCGCCGGTCGCAGGCAACACTGGAGCAGGTTCAATCTCCGGTTCATCAGGCAAAGCAGGTGGTGTGCCAGGTATCGCCGCAGCTACGTTGACTGGAATCGTGCTCGTGTAGCCGCATACGATGAGCGACGGGACCACACGAACGGTCGATGACATTGCAGTTAGGGAGATGCCGTCGTCGCTCACTCCGACCAGTTGGACATCGGCGATGTTACCCAGCAGGCTGTTGGGAACCGGCACACAGATCGTCGCGACGTCATTGAGCCTGTAAGAGGATGCAGCAGCGCGAGCACTGTCGATGACGGCAACGGTGTACTTCGTCCCTTTCAGAGTGAACCTGTGGCCGGACATTCCAGCGTTAGACGCCGGTCCGTTTTCATACATTCGGACGCCAATGAATTCGGCGTTCGGCACGACACCCGGTTCGGCGTTGATCGAAAAGCCCTCGCCGTTGAAGGTACCGCCCGCTTCGGGCGTAAAGACCTCATATTGGTTGCCGTCTGAGTCATCCAGAACGGTTGGGATTGGGCCGGGGGGATTCTGTGGAATTGCATCGGTTCCAGTGACCTCGCCACTACGACGAACAGTAACTGTGAATGTCGCCGTGCAATCAGCGGCGGTTCCAGCGCATCCGGACGTTGAGGACACGGTTACGGTGTAAATACCTGCTTGAGCAGGAGGAGTGTACGTTATCGATGTGCTATCTGTGTTACCAGACAACGTGCCTGACGAAGCGGACCAACTGAATTTGACATCCGCGGACGATCCTCGGTCTTGGATACCTTGGCGTCCCACTACATTGATCGATAGTCCAACCGATTCGCCTTCGGTTACCACAACGCTAGGAGTGGAGGCACTGATTCGCTGAATCGATCCAGTCGGTTGCGTGTCCTGGCTTTGCGCGAGAACCGAATTCTGATCGGACGGTGGCGACATAATCGCGAAAATCACCACAACCGCGGTGACGGCTGCGCCAGCAGTCATCTTTGCCTTCGACTTTACGGAGTGAATTCTCATAGTGGCAGCTCCTAATCACTAGCTGAGACCGGGGCGCACCATGGACTCAGGTCGTCAACCTCTTGTAAAGCATCAGCAACCGTTGCGGCAGCAGACTCACGTCAGGAAGAACCTCGTAGTTGAAGTCGTCCATCATCACCTTAAGGTAGTCGTGACCCTGCTTATCTACAGTCAGGCAGAAGGGGACGATTCCCTCGCGCCGGGCCTCCATCAATGCCATGCGAGTGTCGTGGACAGCGTACTCTTTCTCCACCCCTTCCCGGCTGTAACCGCGGTCTTGCGGACGGCCATCGGAGATGAGGAAGAGGAAGCGGGAACGCGAATCTTGGTTCGCGAGTTTCTGGGTTGCGTGTCGGATGGACGGGCCCATTCGTGTGGCGTGCAGTGGTGCGATGCGATCGATCCTGCGCGGAATCTCCTCGGTGAATTTTTCGTCCAAGTCTTTGATCACGTAGAACTCGACGTTTTCACGACCATAACCAGAGAAACCGTAGATGCCGTAGTCGTCACCGAGGGTTTCGAGAGCGTTGATGAGGAGGACTACGCCCTCTTTCTCAACGTCGACGATGCGCTTGTAGGATTTGCGCAGGCCTTCGGTTCGGCGCGAGCGCAACCAGACCATGTACTCGACCGGGTCGTCTGGTGCTCCCCAATCGTCGTTTGGGCGTTTCGCCTCTTCGATGGCTTCGGCGGTCGAAGCGGACATGTCGAGAAGGAACGCGACCGCAACAGATCGTTCGGTCTTGTTGCGGCGCCAGTAGATCTTCTCATCTGGAGTGGAGCCTACCCGTAGGTCGATAACCGCTTCCAGCATCGGGTCGAAATCGAGTTCTTCCCCGTCTTCGAGCCGCTTCTGCTTGCGGTACATCTCCGGCATCACGAGCTCGAACTGCTTCTTGATCATCGTCAAGAGCGAGGCGCGTTCGACGAGTGTGTCGCGGTAGAAACTGACATCGCCGCTACTCATCTCTTTTTCGTGCACCATGCACCATCGCGGGCGATACTCGTTGGCTCGGAAGTCCCATTCGTCGTAGACGTGCTGGTCGGGTGATGTCGGCGTAAGAGGGCCACCTTCCTCGTCGACGTGCTGCATCGGGCCGGACGGCTGGCTCTGCGCTTGCGGGTCTCGACGCTGCATCTCTTTGAGGAGGTTTTCGAGCATCTCGGCGAGTTCCGGTGACATCTCTTCGCCATCTTGGCCCTCTTGGATGTCTATATCTGCCGAGTTCTTCATCATCTCCTGAAGCTGCTCTTGCGTGAGCGGCGTCATCTCACCCATGTCGTCGTCTGCGAACTCGCCACCCTCCATCATCTGCATCTGGGCTTGCGAAAGAAGCTGCGACAGCTCTGGTTTGAACTCGCCGCGGTAGTCGATCTCTTGCGGCGACGAGTAGTCTTGATCATCGCCGTCTTCCATGTCCTCAGAGTCTTCGGCGGATTCTTGGTCATCGCCTGTTCCTTCACCGGGCTGCATCGACTCGACGAAGGCTTGGATGAGACCTTGCAGATCCTGCTCTTCCTCGCCGTCGCCTTCTTGCTCGTCCTCTTCTTCGTCATCGTCAAGGTCTTCGAACTCGTCCTCGTTCAACTCCTCATTGCGGACCTCGGTGAGCCAGGCGCAGGCGCGGATCGTGGCCTCGGCGGCATCCTCAACCAGCGCGTCTTCGCGTTGCATCAACCTAATCAACCGGCGCAGCTTCCTAGCCACTTCCATGTGGCGTTTAGGAGCCACAAGGTCGGTGGACTGTCCTAGACTGATGCGGATCATGAACTCGACCAGCGCCTCGCGGGCAGGGAGCTCTGTCATGTCAGGACGAGAGCTCAGCGCGTCATCTTGGACTGATTTGAAACTGACGGCCAAGCCGCGATAGGCGTCCATCACCTTCGAGTCGACTCTCGTGCTCTCGAATATGGTGAATACATCGTTGCCGAGTTTTCGATCGGGGAAGAGATCGAAGAAACGACTCATGGGGATCGACGCATGTTCGTCTTGGCCTTCTTTCTCTACCGCCCCGTTTGTCGATGAGGCTGTTTCAGAAGGCGATTTCTCTTCAATCTCGCTCGGGACAGCTTCGAGTGCTGATCCGTTCGCGCTGTTGAGTTGAGAACGCAGGTCGGTGAACATCGTAGAAGGACGCTCAAAGCTGAACCGGAACGATCCAAACTCGATGTGTCCTGTCTGATGCGTCGATATCACCTTGTAGAAGGCGAAGTTACGGTCTTTGCTCGGATGGCGGTTGATTACCTTGGGCAGGTAGATAGTGGTGCCTTCTGTTGTCGGCAACTCGCCTTGGAACCAGCCGATGTTCTTATCGACCAGTTGCTGCGCCGCTTGCACCTCAATTTCCTGCCCCGCCAACATCCGGCAATACATCCGAATGATCTCACGCACGCGGTCGAGTTCGACACTCGAAGACAACGCGTCGAGGACCTCATGCGAAAGGGCCGACTCGTTCTTGAAATAGGCCTCTGCGGCGCTCTCCTTCTCGACCATCACCTGCATCCCGCGTGAGTGCCACTCGATGAGTTGCGGGAACGTCACTCGTTCAAGGACGCGCGGTCCCGTCGTCAAAAACGCCGACGATGCCTCGGCCGACCCTTCGGCGGCGATGCGATGCGTCAAGTCGATCAACGTGTCTCGCCACTCGTGCCCTACTCCGCCAATCGCCCTGGCACCGTCGCGCATGACACGAGAAGGATCAACACCCTCCTTGGTAGAAAGGCGGTTCACCAACGATATGAAACTGGAACGCTGTTCGCGCGGCATCTCAACCAAGGAGTGTTGCGCGGCATCGAACATCGGCTGAACGTGCCGCCATGAGTTCTTGGCCACAGTGTTTGACAGACCGATAAACGCCCCAGCATCGCGCCCAAGTTTCGGGAATAGTTCACCGCCGGTTTCGAGAGCGTCACCCGCCATGTCATAAGAGCGGTGGGATACTTCCTCTAGGAACTCCGCAAAACGCCTCAACTCGTCGAACGAAAGCGATTCCAGCAGTTTCGGCGTCGCTTCAAATAGCTTGCACGCGAGAGCCGAGGACTTCCAAGTGCCGCGATAGAGTGTGCGGCACGACTGCGCCCAATCGCTGATGTATCGCGGTCGCAACCTCTGGATCGCACCCGGACTGGCGCGGAAATACGCGACAGCGAGACTCGGCGACGCGGTGCACAGCTGGTCGCCGATCTTCACCCAACTGATGAACTGTCCGGCAGGCAGTTGACGCTGCACCATTGGCGAGGCGTTGAACAACTCCGCACCTGCCTCCCATGACCTCACCGTGCGCTTCGAAATCAACAGTCCCAACTGTGCCCAATCATCCAGCTTGTCATCCGCCAACCGACCCGTCAGCGCATCCCTGGCGCGATCAAAGTTGGATTGAACTGGCGATGGGAAACTTCCCAGCTCCGTGCGTATGTTCATCATGGTCTGTTCGTTATATTGAGTCATCGGCCAACTCTTCGATATCTAGATGCGACACCGTGTTGTGAATAATCCGCGCTGTCGCGCCCCAGATTATCCTGCCTTCGTGCTCGATCGCGTCCCAGTTGCGAGTGATATCGTCGCGCATCAAGGTTATCTGTCTGCGCGCAGACGCGTCAGCTAACCGGCTCACGGGGATATAAGCAAAATCGTCCACCTCTTCCTCCGCAGGGACCAACTTCGCATCCTCGCAAATCTCCCCGGTGAACGGCCACACCTCAAAACCCGTTCCAGTGATCACCTTTGGCAACGGTCCCCAATACTCGATCTCTGTCTCGGGGACACCGATCTCCTCATGAGTTTCACGGAGCGCGGTCGCCTTCAACGAAGCATCAATCGGTTCCGAGACCCCGCCAGGAAAAGCCCATTCGGTCCGATGGTTTCCACGATGCGCCGCTCGTCTGATAAGCAGCAACGTGGCTTCGTCGTATCGGGAGGAGAATAGAACGGTCACGGCTGCCTGCCGTCGTGGCAACTCGGGGTCCATTTCGCCTTCTGGCGGCGTTGTCTCACCCTCTAAAGCGCTGATATGCGGGCGGGTAAGTTTGCGCTTGGCATATGCCATGAACTCGGATGCCGGAACGGTTCTCACGGGAAGATCGAGGAAACTACCTCGTCGATACTGCGTTGGACCTGAGCGTCGTCAGTGATGCCCCATGTCACCGCAACTTGGCACGCACGGCGCGGGCTGATGCCCTCGTTAATCAACTTGGCCGCGTAGATGAGCACACGAGTGCTCGCGCCCTCTTCCAAGCCGTGCTCTCTTAGATTGCGGATCTTACCGCCAAGCGCAGCGAGCAATCCGGCACTCTCCTCATCGCAATCAGCCTCGTGAGCGATGATCGTCGCTTCATGTTCCTCGTCCGGGAAATCGAACTCGAGGGCGACGAAGCGCTGTCGCGTGCTGTGCTTGAGGTCTTTCACAGCGTTCTGGTAGCCCGGGTTGTAAGACACAACCAACAGGAAACCTTCTGCGGCATCGATAACTAACCCGAGCTTGTCGATAGTCAATGTCCGGCGGTGGTCGGTCAAGGGGTGGATGATGACTGTCGTGTCTTTGCGCGCTTCGACTACTTCGTCTAGGTAGCAGATGCCGCCTGACTTGACAGCGCGAGTTAATGGGCCATCCTGCCATCGGGTACCGTCGCGGTCCAAAAGATATCGACCGATGAGGTCGGATGCCGTAAGGTCTTCGTGACATGCGACCGTGACCAATGGCATCGATTCTGCGTGACCGTTAGCGCTTGAGTCGACTTTGGTGCTCGGTTTTGCAACCGTCAACTCCTCTCCCAACCGCCAAGACATGTGCTCCACGAACCGAGTCTTGCCAGTCCCGGTCGGGCCCTTCAGCAGCACTGGCACGCGCTGGTGATATGCTGCCTCGAAAATCTCGAT
This sequence comes from uncultured Dehalococcoidales bacterium, assembly GCA_964564575.1. GTDB lineage: Bacteria > Chloroflexota > Dehalococcoidia > Lucifugimonadales > Lucifugimonadaceae > Bin127. Next base: position 74,536 of record CAZMBB010000002.1, on the reverse strand, counting down.
CTCGTCTGCCAGTGGCAGATAGTACGGTTCCTCCGTGAGAACGTACTCTTCAATGATCGTCTGGTTGTAAAGCTGTTCAGTCGCCATTGGGCATCCAATCGGTGCTACTTCTTAGTGATCGTTTCCCACAATGCAGTTACACGCTGCTTCAAGTGAATCAAATCACCGTCGTTACAGATTACTTCGTCTGCTCGTTCGATTCTGGCCTCAGGGGGAATCTGGGCGTCTATGCGCCGTCTCGCTTCGTGTTCGGCAATCCCAGTTTTCTCTATGATGCGTGCCAACCTTTGATGATATGTCGTTTCGACGGTCCACACGCTGTCAGCAAGGTCGCTCCATCCCGCTTCGTAAAGAACCGCAGCCTCGATCACGGTCAATTCGACCTTGTTGGCGGCATTACGTGCCAAACAATCACTGAGCATCTCACGGATCCGAGGCCAAACAATCGATTCGAGTTCTCGGCGACTATTGGGGTCAGCGAATACGATACTTCCGAGAACTTTCCGGTCTATCTCACCGTCCTCTGCAACCACCCGGTCCCCGAACGCCCTGACTACCTCAGCATAGCCTTTTGTGCCCTTGGCGTAAGCAGCGTGTCCTAGGAGGTCGGCGTTAACCGTCTGGGCACCCAACCGTTCCAAGATGTTCACGGTTTCCGTTTTGCCAGCCCCGATACCCCCTGTTACAGCTATGGTGATCATCGACGGTTTCAGCGGAACTTCAAAGCACCAACTTTGCGAACTCCGCAAGTAGAATATTTTACCACTTCGTAAACCGCGCATTACGAACCAAATCCCCACGGAATCCGTCACTTGGAACCACTTGTTCAAGGAATCAGTTGCCCTCCAGCACGCGCCAAGATCACTCCGACGCCGCACCTTTGCTAAGGTCGCTGCCCAGCGTAGATGCGCTGCTGTCCGACCCCGCACTTGTCAAACTCACCAATCGATATCCGCGACATTTCATCGTCGAACAAGCAAGACTGAAACTCTCAGCAGTCAGGGCATCCATCCTCAACGGACAGGGCGGATCAGACCATGCTTCAACCGCATCTCTAATCGACGACATCATCCAAGATGCTGAAATGCGCTGGCGTTCATCACCTACCCGAGTAATCAATGCCACCGGGGTCATAATCCACACCAATCTCGGACGAGCCCCGCTGAGCGAGACCGCGGCCAAAGCTGCCCATGATGCCGCCCTCGGATATTCCGACCTCGAATATGATCTCGAAACCGCGGGCCGCGGCTCACGCCATTCTCACATCTCATCTCTCCTGAGCACTGTCACCGGCGCTGAAGCCGGTATCGCTGTCAACAACAACGCCTCCGCCGCCCTACTCGCTCTCAGCACCCTGGCAGGACACGGCGGCGACGTCATCGTCTCACGCAGCGAAGCCGTCGAGATCGGCGGTGGCTTCCGCGTCCCCGACGTTATGGCTCAATCCGGCGCTAACCTAGTCGACGTCGGCACCACAAACCGCACATACGCCCGCGACTACGAAGTCGCTATCAATCAGAACACCTCCGCCATCCTCAAGGTCCACCGCTCCAACTTCGCCATATCTGGCTTCGTCCATGAAGACCCACTATCCGACATCGTCGAGGTAGCAAACCGCCACAACATCCCGCTGATCCACGACCTCGGATCCGGCAGCCTGATCGACACGTCACAATTCGGAGTCGATCACGAACCAACGGTCCAAGAATCCGTACAAGCCAGCGCAGACCTAACGCTTTTCTCGGGAGACAAATTGCTCGGAGGACCCCAAGCCGGCATCATCGTAGGCGCAACTGAAATAGTCAACCGCGTTGGGAGCCACCCGCTAGCTCGCGCCGTCCGTATCGACAAGATGACCCTCGCCGCTCTCAACTCGACCCTCCGCTCCTACCTCCGCGGCACCGCGCAAGACGAACTCCCGATCTGGAGGATGATGTCGGCAACCCTCGAAGAGCTAAACGAAATCGCCAACCATTGGTCAAAGCAGATCAAATCCGAGGTAGTTGAAGGCAGAACAGCCATCGGAGGCGGAAGCGCACCAGGTCAAACTTTGCCAACAAAACGACTCAAGATCACCGCCAACAAAACAGCCGAATCCATAGCCGAAGCGCTCCGCCGACACGACCCACCAATCATCGGACGCATCGAAGACGATCATCTCTTCCTCGACCCGCGCACCGTCCTATCTGAAGAGCATCAAACGGTTGCCAACGCTCTCAATTCACTCGCCTCATCTCTACGCCCCTAACCCGATATCTCCGCGACCCAAATCGCGACTCTCAATGGAAGTGGTTTAACTTTCAGTCATGACTCTGTTCGATGACAGAAGACAGGCGATCCTCAATCGCCAAGCGCCTCTCGCCACCCGCATGAGGCCAAGAACTCTTGACGAGTTTGTGGGCCAGCAGAAACTCGCAGGGCCAGGACGCGTCGTCCGACGAATGATCGAACATGACCGCCTCCACTCGATGATCCTCTGGGGACCACCCGGCAGCGGCAAGACAACCCTAGCCCAACTCATATCCCACGTCACCAGCAGCCACTTCGTCGAATTGTCTGCCGTCACCTCAGGCGTACGTGACATCCGACGCGAGGCAGAAGAGGCACAGCACCGCGTTGGCTCTACTGGCATGCGCACTATCCTCTTCGTCGACGAAATCCACCGCTTCTCAAAGTCGCAACAAGACGCTCTACTGCCCCACGTCGAAGCAGGCACCTTCATCCTCATCGGTGCCACCACAGAAAATCCATCGTTCGAGGTCATCGCACCTCTCCTCTCCCGCACTCGTGTCTACACAATGGAACCCCTCGAAGACGCCGACATGAACCGCATCATCGACGCCGCCCTAAACGACTTGGAACGCGGACTCGCGTCCGCAAACCCTCTGCTCGACGACGATGCTCGCTCCTTCCTCCTCAGATCCGCAAACGGAGACGCAAGATCCGTCCTAAACGCACTGGAAATCGCCGTCGAAGCCGCTCCGCTTGAAAACGGCCACCGAACCATAACCGTCGAACTCGTAGAGCAAGCCATAGAGAAACGAGCACGCTACGACCGCCTCGGCGACATGCACTACGACACCATATCCGCATTCATCAAGAGTGTCCGAGCCTCCGACCCCGACGCCGCGATCTACTACCTCGCCCGCATGATCGATGCCGGCGAAGATCCGCTATTCATCGCTCGCAGATTAGTCATCCTAGCCGCTGAAGATATCGGTCTAGCCAATCCCAACGGCCTCGCAGTAGCCGTCGCCGCGCAACAAGCCGTCAACTTCATCGGTATGCCCGAAGGCCGCATCCCTCTCGCCGAGGCCACGATCTTCTTGGCTTCTGCGCCGAAGTCGAATTCGGCTTACATGGCGATTGATAAGGCGCTGTCCCATGTTCGCCAAACGAGAGACGAACCTGTACCAATGCATCTACGGAACGCGCCCACTCGACTCATGAAGAATATGGGCTACGGCAAGGGCTACGAATATCCCCACGCCGCGCCCGGACACTTCAAGCCAGGCGAAAATCTACCCGAAAACGTGCGTGGCAGTCGCTTCTACGAACCTGGTGAATTAGGCGCGGAGCGTCAGATCGGAGAGCGGTTGAGGTACTGGTGGGGGGACAGGTTTAAGGTCGATCCGGAAAGCGGTTAGCCGTGCAGAGCCGTTGAGAGATCCAAGCCGATTCTCTACGCGGCAACCGCTGCCCTGAAGTGCTCCTGCAACGCGACCAGCGTGTAGTCAATATCCTCCGACGATATCCCGTAGTGCGTAACCATCCGCATCACTGGATCGCCAGCGTTCACCAAAATCCCACGCTCCTTCAGATTCGCCGCTATTGATTGGCCACTTCCCGAAGGGATGTTGAAATACACGATGTTCGAGTGGATATTGTCTGGATCGACGCTGATCCCATCAATCTCCGACAAACCCTCTGCGAGCTTCTTGGCATTGTCATGGTCTTCCGCCAGACGATCAATCATGTTGTCCAAGGAGTAGATCCCTGCCGCCGCGATCACGCCGACCTGCCTCATACCTGCCCCCAACATCTTCCGATAACGCCTTGCTTGGTCGATAAATTCCTCGCTTCCCACCACAATGCTCCCGACTGGACAGGCCAAACCCTTCGACAAGCAGAACGTTACCGAATCCGCCGGCGCAGACAACTCCGCAACATCAACTCCCAAACTCACGGCGGCGTTGAAGATCCTCGCACCGTCGATGTGAACCGACATCCCGCCCTCTCTCGCCGCATCGGCCATTGCCTCCGTCTGCTCGACCGTCAGCGGTTGACCACTCGCCTGATTGTGCGTGTTCTCGATACAGAGCAGCCGCGTTGGAGGTTTGTGATAGTCGGTGGGGTTCGTCGCTGCCCTGATCTCATCGGGCTCCAAAAAACCAAAGCGATCTGTTTTCACCGGATAAAGGAACAGCGCTCCTAAAACGCTAGCTCCCCCGGCCTCATTCGTGAAAATATGCGACCGATCGCCGACGACCACTTCATCTCCCCTGCCGCAGTGAGCCAACATCGAAACCAGATTCCCCTGCGTGCCCGACGTCACGAACAGTCCAGCCTCTTTCCCCAGCATCGCCGCCGACTTCGCTTCAAGCTCGTTGACCGAAGGGTCGTCGCCATAGACATCGTCGCCCACTTCGGCTTCATAGATAGCACGCCGCATCTCTGGCGACGGCATTGTCACTGTATCGCTACGCAGATCTACTCGAACTTCCATAATCAAACGGCTCCAGCGGTTTCATTTCTCCAACTTGGTCGGTTACCAGTCTGAATCTTATGCGCGCAAGCGGCTTAAAGCGAGAAATATACTCAAAAGCACACCAAGTCCCAACCCTGAAACTCTCGAGAACCGCTTCCCGTGTCCGTCTCCGACAACGAGAGTAGATACCTCACTCAACCCAAAATGAACGGCATCGCCAACAGAGCATGGGATTTCTGGATTCGCAGAAGCTGGATGCTCTGGGTTCTCGCCGCCCTCATCCTCATCCTCGACCAGTCCACCAAATCAATCATCATCGCCTGGCTCGATTGGGGAGAATCTTGGCCCGCGGAAGGATTCCTACGCTTCACCCACGCCCGAAACACCGGCACCGCCTTCAGCCTCTTCCAAGGCCACAGCAACATCCTCAGCTTCGTCGCAATCATCGCCGTAGCCGTGCTGCTCTGGGTCTACGCCACCACAGGCGCGAAGTCCTTTATCCTCCGACTTGCTCTCGGACTCCAACTCGGCGGCGCTCTTGGCAATCTCTTCGACCGTCTCCAGCAAGGCTATGTAACCGACTTTCTAGATGTCGGATGGTGGCCCATCTTCAACGTTGCCGACTCCGCTATCTCCATTGGCATGGTCCTGATGGTCTGGTATTTCTTTACGGCGAAGGATGAGGAACCTGCCGCGGTTGCGGCTCCAGTTGTAGCTGGACTCGGCAGGGAAGGATGTCAGCGATGCGCGGATGCGATGCGTTATGGGACTTTTGACCGGACTACCGACGTTGTCTCCCAAACTGACATTTGAGCTCAAAGGCGAAAATCTACCGATCCGCCTAGACCTGCTGCTGCGCCACGAAATTCCCGATATCTCGCGCACCGAACTCCAGCGCCTGATCCGCTCCGGCGCGGCGACGGTCAACGGTCAAATTGTCGATACACCGTCAACTCGTGTAGATTCCGGTGACACCGTCGAATTCAACGTACCTGGCCCATCAATACCCGACGCGCCGCCGACACCGCAAACCCTGGACTTCCGCATTGTCCACGAAGACGACCACATCATAGTTGTAGACAAACCCGCAGGTATGCCCGTCCACGCTGGCGCTGGCAGACCAGACCGAACCCTCGTTAACGGCCTCCTAGCCCGATATCCCGAACTTGCCAACCTAGAACCCGCAGAACGGCCAGGCATCGTTCACCGGCTCGATGCTGACACTTCCGGGTTGATGGTCGTCGCACGAAACCCCGAATCCGCAACTACTCTTTCTGCCGCAATCAAGGCCCGAGAAGTAGACCGACGCTACGTCGCGATGGTGTTAGGCAAAATGCTTCCTCGCGCCGGCGTAATCGATCGCCCCATCGGTAGACACCCCACTATTCGGACCCGCCAAGCCATAATCCCAAACGGGAGACCTGCGCGCACGCGCTTCGCATTCAGCACCGAGCACTATGCTTTCGACAAATCCTTTTCGATGGTCAACCTGAAACTCGAAACCGGCAGAACCCACCAAATCCGAGTTCACTTGAAAGCGATCGGATATCCCATCATTGGCGACCCTGTCTACGGAGTCATAATCCCACAAATCCCCCTTCGCAGACAGTTCTTACACGCGAATCAGCTGGCTTTTAATCATCCCATCACAGGCGAGCATCTCGCTTTCACATCCCCATTGCCACCCGACTTGGCTCGCACTTTAGCAAGAATCGGGCCACCTTCAAGTGCCGTTTTCACGGCATCCGGATATTCCGCCTACTAATCGTCTAATCTTGAAAATATGACTACCGAAACTCCCGCACGCGTCCGCTTCGCACCCAGCCCCACTGGCGTCATGCACATCGGAGGCCTTCGAACCGCCCTCTACGACTGGTTCCTGGCCCGAAAAACTGGCGGCCAGTTCATCCTCCGCATCGAGGATACCGACCGCAACCGCTACGACCCCGATGCCGAGTGGCACATCAAAGAGTCCCTCAAGTGGCTAGGTCTCGACCTCGACGAAGGACCCGATATCGGCGGCCCATACGTCCCGTACACCCAATCCGAACGACTGCAACTCTACCAAGACGCCGCCGAAAAACTCATCGCGTCAGGCGATGCATATTACGACGACACAACTCCAGAGGAACTTGCCGCGCTCCGACAACGCCAGCAAGCCGCGGGACAAGCGCCCGGATACGACAACCGAGGTCGCTACCGAACCCCCGAACAGATCCAAGAGTCGCGAGACAAAGGCCTCGAAATCGTAGTCCGGTTCAAAGTCCCCGACCACGGTGAGTTATCAGTCGAAGACGAAGTCCGAGGGCGTCTCAAGTTTGATCTCTCGCTCCTGCAAGATTTCGTCATCCTCAAGTCCGACGGCTTCCCTACGTACCACCTTGCTCACGTCATCGACGACTACGAGATGGGCATCACTCACGTCATCCGCGGAGAAGAGTGGATACCGAGTTGTCCGCGCCACGTTCTGATCCAACAAGCCTTAGACATTCCTACACCCAAATATGTCCACGTCCCGCTAATCACAGCACAAGACGGCGCAAAACTCAGCAAGCGACACGGTGCCCAATCCGCACTCGAATATCGCGACGCTGGCTACATCCCCGACGCCGTCCTCAACTACCTCGCCCTCTTAGGCTGGTCACCCGGCGACGACACCGAGGTCATGACGCGAAACGAGATCGCGTCCCGATTCGAGATCGACCGCATCCTCTCCCACCCTGCCAAGTTCAGCGCCCAAAAGCTCGAGTGGATGAACCAGCAGCACATCATGAAGGCCGACGAGGACGCTCTCGCCGAAATGATGATGCCCTACTTGGAACGACCCGAAGAAGACGGCGGTCTTCTAGACGAAATCGACCGTCCAATCGATCGCGCGGTCGTCAGAGCGATGGTCCCTGTCCTACGAGAGCGCATCAAAGTACTGCCAGATGTTGTCGACCTGATTGACTTCCTATTCGTTGATGAAGTACATCCCAACGCGGAGGAGATGATCGGACGCCGCATGGATGAGGAGATGGTCTTCACATCTCTCAACGCCAGCATCGAAGCCCTCGAATCAGTCGAACCATTCGATGGCGACTCAATCGAACAAGCTCTCCGAGGCCTGACCCAAACGACTGGCCTCAAAGCCGGTCAACTCTTCACTCCGATCCGAGTAGCAGTCACCGCCAAGCGAATCGCGCCTCCGCTCTTCGAATCGATCGAGGTGCTAGGCAGGGAACGCACCATCGAGCGATTGCGCAACGGTTTAGACATCTTTGAAGACTACGTCGAAAACCGTAACGACTAAACCGAAAGTGATACCATCGTTACGGTAAACGAACCCCGAAATCGGGCACCACCACAGGAGAATCGAGTTCAGTTGGTAGAGGTAAAAAACCGAGAAGGCGAAAGCTTCGAGGCAATGCTCCGACGCTTCACCCGCAGCGTCCAGCACGAAGGCATCATCTCAGAAGCACGACGACGTAAGGCATTCGAACCGCCGTCAGTGACGCGCAAAAAGCAGCACGCGTCAAAGCTCCGCAAGAGCCGAAAGTCCACCGAGAAGAACGCTTAGCTGCTTCAGTTGCGAACCAAAATCGGAGATGCAAACGCTCCGCTAGTCAAAGAGGTCAGACAATGAGTAAAGCTCGTCCCAATCGTCTAGATTCTCTTGCACCCGATCAATTAGAAGCCGTAAGAGTAGCCGCAGATAGAGCCGATCGTTATCTGGCAAAGCAGCGTACTCGGACAGAACGCGAGCTTAGAGAATTTCGATCAGCCGTTCGGCGCGGAGATGGAAGTGCGAACCACCTGGTGGACAGTTACGGTGATCGGGCCAAACGATCGCCAAAGCGACCAAGCGCAAAAACTCAACGGGGATAAAACGAATATCAACGTCCTCTTCAGGCATCATTAGATTGTAGTTTTGCCGTGAGACACGATCTGACGATTGGTTACTTCCTCAACCTGACTGGATTCAACGCGCAATGAAATTCGGCATCGTCGTATTCCCGGGCTCGTGGTCCGAACGCGACATGCACTACGCAGTCTCCGACGTCCTCGGCTACCAAGCCGAATACGTTTGGCACCGCGAGACCTCTATCAACGGCTTCGACGCCATCCTCCTCCCCGGCGGCTTTTCCTACGGCGACCACCTTCGCTGCGGGGCCATAGCTGCCCACTCGCCCGTCATGGGTGCCATCAAAGACTTCGCCAACGACGGTGGATTCGTCTTTGGAAGTTGCAACGGCTTCCAGATCCTCTGCGAATCCGGACTCCTTCCCGGCGCACTCATCCGCAATGACCACCTATCCTTCCGTTGCGCACCGGGTACTCTCCGAGTAGAAACCTCCGGTACCCCATTCACATCGCAATACTCTGACGGCGATGTCGTTGCAATGCCAATCTCTCACGGCGAAGGCAATTACCAAGCCGATGACGAAACTCTCGATTTGCTCGAATCCGAAGGACGTGTCATATTCCGATACGTCGACGACCAAAACCAAGCCACCGCCGAAGCCAACCCCAACGGCTCCCGAAACAACATCGCCGGCATTACTAACGAAGACGGCAACGTCCTTGGCATGATGCCCCATCCTGAACGAGCCTGCGAACCGCTCCTAGGCAGCAGCGACGGCAATCCTCTCTGGCAATCCATCGCCGCCACAGTCGACGCTAGCAGTCCGTAACCGTCGTGCCGCCGATCTCCCAAGAACTCCTTGACGAAGTCGCGCTTTCCCGCGCCGAATACGAAGCGATCGTAGACCGTCTCGGACGAGAACCCAACCCGCTCGAAATCGGACTCTTCGGTGCACTCTGGAGCGAGCACTGTGGTTACAAACACACCAAAGCCCTCCTCCGTACCCTCCCCAACACCTCCGACCGACTCCTAGTAGCGCCCGGATCTGAAAACGCGGGCGTAGTTGACATTGGCGACGGATACGCAGTCGCGTTCAAGATCGAGTCTCACAACCACCCTTCGGCCGTCGAACCATACGAAGGCGCAGCAACGGGCATCGGCGGCATCGTCCGAGACATCCTCGCCATGGGCGCACGTCCTATGGCCCTCATGAACTCCCTCCGCTTCGGTCCGCCAACCGACGACCGCCAGCGATATCTACTCAATGGCGTGGTCTCCGGCATCTCTGGATACGGGAACTGCATTGGCGTCCCCAACGTCGGTGGCGAAATCGTATTCGACGACTCATACGCCGGAAACCCGCTCGTCAACGCCATGTGCGTCGGCATCATCAAAGACGCCAAGATCATGTCCGCCAGCGCAGACGCCCCCGGCGACCTCATTATCCTCGTTGGAGCAAAAACTGGGCGCGACGGTATCCACGGCGCATCCGGCCTCGCATCCCGCACCTTCGAGCAGCAAGCCGAACTCCGATCAACCGTCCAAGTCGGCAACCCCTTCCTCGAAAAAGTCTTGATAGAGGCCTGTCTAGAAGCCATCGAACTCCCCGGCGTTGTTGGGATGCAAGACTGCGGAGCCGCAGGCATCACGAGCGCGGCCGTTGAGATGGCGGAGCGCAGCGAACTCGGCATCAACATAGACGTGGCCAAGGTCCACCGACGCGAGACCGAGATGTCCCCCTACGAAGTCATGCTCTCCGAATCCCAAGAGCGCATGATCCTAGCCGTCAAACCCGGACACGAACCACGACTTTTCGAGCTTTTCGAAAAGTGGGATCTCGACGCAGAGATCATCGGCACATTTGAAACTGGCAACCGGGTAGTCATCTCCGACGCCTCGGAACGCATCTCCTCAACCCCCGTCGAAACCCTCACCGACGCCCCCGAATACCAGTTCAACTCGCCAAAACCCGACTGGCTAACCGATCTCCAAAACCGCGACCTAGTCAACCTCCCCGAACTCGATATTACTCCCAACGATGCCCTCTTAAAGCTTCTCGCATCCCCCAACATCGCCTCAAAGCACACCGTCTGGCGACAATACGACCACCAAGTCCAAAACAACACGGTGATCGCCCCCGGCGGAGACGCCGCCCTCCTACGCATCCAAGGCACCGACCGCGCCCTAGCTGTCACCACCGACGGCAACGGACGTCTCGTCTATCTCAACCCACGAGTTGGAGCAGCGATAGCAGTCGCCGAAGCCTGCCGAAACCTCTCCTGCGTCGGAGCGGAACCAGTCGCCTTAACCGACGGTTTGAATTTCGGCAATCCGGAAACGCCTGACATCCAATACCAGCTCCAAGAAGCCATCGCTGGCATGTCTAAGGCTGCCCGAGCCTTCAACATTCCCGTCGTCAGCGGCAACGCCAGTCTCTACAACGAATCACCAGATTCCGCCATCCAGCCAACCCCCATAATCGGAGCCCTAGGCGTCCTCGAAAACGTCCAAAATCACGCCACCTCCGCATTCAAAGACGAAGGCGACGCCATAATTCTTATCGGCTCCGACACCCCATGGGCCGATCCTTCAACCTTGGCTGGCAGTGAAGCCCTCTCCGTCCTCCACAAAACAACCGCCGGCAACCCAACACTAGACCTCGACCTAGAAACCAAAGTCCAATCCCTGACCCGATCCCTTGTCCAACAAGGCATCGCCAAATCCGCGCACGACATATCCCACGGCGGCCTAGCGGTAGCCATCGCAGAATCTGCCATCCAAGGCAACATTGGGGCAAGGATTGATCACGATGCGCCTATTACGGACTGGCTCGCCGATCTTTTCGGTGAAGCGCAATCGCGGGTTGTCTTGACTTGCGATCCCACGGACGTCGCCAGTGTCGTCGATCAAGTGAATGCCACCGACACCCCCTGCACAACCATCGGCAAGGTCATCGGCACCGTAATCGACATGAGCACCGTAATCGACATTCCGGTTAAAAAAGCCGCAGACTCTTGGTTGGGCGCATTTGACCGTCTTGCATCGGGTTGATCGATGAACGCAGCTTCCTAACGAATGGTCAACGTCATCACAGATTCCCAAGTCCTCACCCCACTAATGTGTCACGATTTCCCAATCGAAGTTGGTGATTTGCTACGATCAAGGTGACTGCCCTGGTCGTCTCGCCTTGACCTCTCGGCGTGACATTGCCGCAAGCGGCAGAACCGATCGTCGCCAATACCGCGAGCGGATCGATCGTACACATAAGGCGGCATTAAGGAGAAACGAATCAAGTGTTCAGCATTGGCATACAACTCGATTCCGTAATCAAACCCATCAAGGACAAGCTATTCGGCGACGACCTCATCCGCATCAGAACTGAGATCGAACGCTTCCCGACGACCGTCCAGTACGGCTTCGCTGAAACTGCGATCAAAGTGACGGTGGTGAACAATGGTTCCACTGCGACTGAGATCCAAGACATCCGGTTAATGATCGACAAGAATTACGGCGTCTCGTTGCCAGATGATGCGCCGGTTCCCCGACGTCACGCCAACTTACCACAAGCCATCAATGCAGGGCTTTCTGACACTTGGTACTTCGGTACCGAACGGACTTCTAGCCAAGTTAACGAAATCTTCCCCATGATTGGCGAGACATGTCTTTTGCGTCCACGCGTCGAAACTGTCGCCGGCAAAGTTTATTTCGGCGAGAAATTCGAGTTTCGTACAGACATCAACGCATATTTCCTCAACTGAACCGTCTACTTCTCCCGCAACCACAGGGTGCCGGCATTCGCCCGAGGGTTCTCGCAGACAACAACACAATTACCCTTCGTCTCTGGGCGTAAAATTGAATCTAAACCCCACCTAACTCCAATCACCCATACCCCATGCCCTCCTACCACGTCTGGACAGTCGGTTGTCAAATGAATATGTCCGACTCGGAACGACTAGGCGCGGGCATGACAACCCTCGGACTAGACCACTCTGAAGCCCCCGAAGACGCCGACGTCGTCGTCCTCAACACCTGCGTAGTCCGACAATCCGCAGAAGACACAGCCACCGGCATGTTGGGCAAGCTCAAAAAGGTCAAGGACGAAAACCCTGACCGCATGATCGTAGTCATGGGATGCATGGTCGGACCCAACGACTCCGACCTCCGACGACGCTTCCCCCAAGTAGACCTCTGGGCACGCCCACAAGACTTCAACCCAATCCTCGAAACCGTCGCGTTTCGACACAGCATCGAAAATGCTGACCTCGACGGCTGCTTGGCAAACCTAGTCCCGACCGACCCGAAAGTCGCAACCTTCGTCCCCATAACTCACGGCTGCGACAAGTTCTGCACCTTTTGCATCATCCCATACCGACGAGGACGCGAAACCAGCCGCCTCCTGCCTGAACTCGTCGATGAAGCCAAGATGCTGGTCCAACGTGGCGTCAAGGAGATCACCCTGCTGGGCCAAAACGTCGACTCCTACGGCCACGACCTCGACGACCGCAAAGACCTCGCCGACCTCCTAGAAGCAATCCAAGAAGTCGACGGCATCGAGCGTATCCGATTCCTCACGTCCCATCCCAACGACATGTCCACGCGGATCATCCAGTCCATCGCCGACCTCCCCAAAGTCTGCGAAACCGTGAACCTCCCCTTCCAAGCTGGCGACGACACCGTCCTGGCGAACATGCGACGAGGCTACACCCGCACTCAGTTCCTTGACAAGATCGACGAAATCCGCGTAATCCTAGGCGACGATGTAACCCTCACCACTGACGTAATCGTAGGCTTCCCCGGCGAGAACGAAGCCCAGTTCGACAACACCATCGACATCGTCGAACGCGTCCGCTTCGACAAGGTCCACTCAGCCGCATACAGCGAACGACCCGGCACCGTCGCCTCACGCAAATTGCCCGACACCGTATCCCAAGCCGAGAAAAAGCGACGACACAACCACCTCGACGCTGTACAATGTGCTATCCAAACAGAGAAGCACGCAAACCTAGTCGGAACTCAAACCGACATCCTTCTTGAAGGCCGAAAACGAGGCCGGATGTTCGGCAGAAACCGAAACGACAAGATCGTATACATCGACGACGCACATGAAAACTGCGCCGTACGAGCCGGTGAGACCATCACTGTAAACGTCACCGAAGCGTCCCCATGGTCGCTAGTCGGTCAGCCGATTACCAACTGATCGGCGGAATCTCGAGGAGGCAACATGATCTCCCTAAACACAGCCCCCAAAACCATCATACCCATCACCGAACTCGAACAATCCGCCTTCTGCCAAACAGAAGGCAACCTCAGAACAAAGACCCTCGAGGAAGAGTTCCAGTCCGGCGTCCGCTGGCAAAAGGTCCCCATCCGATACCTCAAGATGTCGCCCGAACAGGTAGAGGCCGGCATCAAATACGCCCGCAAAGAGATCGGAACCAAAGCCGTCGTCCTAGGTCACCACTACCAACGCGAAGACGTCATCCAATACGCCGACTTCCGAGGCGACTCATACCTGCTCTCCAAGCATGCCGCCGCAACCGACGAGGCAAAGTGGATCATCTTCTGCGGCGTCCACTTCATGGCCGAAACCGCCGACCTCCTCTCCGCCGACGACCAGCACGTCGTCCTCCCCAACATGGCCGCCGGTTGCTCAATGGCGGACATGGCCGCCATCGACGACGTCGAAGATGCATGGGACGACCTGATGGACGTCTTCGGGGAACCGTCCAACGGCACCTCCGAGATCATCCCCATCACGTACATGAATTCCACCGCGTCGATCAAAGCCCTCTGCGGGCGAAACGGCGGACTCGTCTGCACATCCTCCAGCGCCGACGCCGCATACGACTGGGCTCTGGAACGCGGCAAGCGCATCTTCTTCCTTCCCGACCAGCACCTCGGACGAAACACCGGACTAGCCAAAGGCATCCCAGCCGAGGACATGGTCGTCTGGAACCCCTTCAAGCCCATGGGCGGTCTAACCGAAAAGCAGCTCCTCGACTCCAAGGTCGTCCTCTGGCAAGGCCACTGTTCCGTCCACACTCGCTTCACCGTCAAGCAGATCGAAGATGCCCGACGTGAAGACCCCGATGTAAACGTCGTCGTTCATCCCGAGTGCACCCGCGAAGTCGTCGACGCCGCCGACCTCAACGGCTCCACCGAGTTCATCCGCAAGACCGTAGAAGGCGCACCGTCCGGCACATCTTGGGGCATCGGCACCGAGATCAACATGGTCAACCGGCTCCGAGACGAAAATCCCGACAAGCGCATCTTCTGCCTCGACCCCGTCGTCTGCCCTTGCGCCACCATGTACCGCATCCACCCCGCATACGTCCTCTGGGTCCTCGAAGGCATCATGGCAGGAGTAGGCATCAACGTAGTCCAAGTCGATGCCGAAACCAAGAAACACGCTCTGGTAGCCCTAGAGCGAATGCTGGAAGTCGGCGGATAATCTTACACCGATGCGAGGTAACGGAAACCCAGTAATAAAACTGGAAAACCTAACCAAACACTACGGCGACATCATCGGCATCCAAGACCTCTCCCTCGAAGTCCCCGAGGGAGAGGTCTTCGGACTCCTAGGCCCAAATGGTGCCGGAAAAACAACCACCATCCGCCTGATCCTCGACTTCATCCGACCCACCTCTGGCAAAGCCTCAGTCTTCGGCCTATCCCCTAGATCCGGCGGCACCGACATCCGCCGCCGCGTCGGATACCTCCCCGGCGACTTCGTCACCTACGACCACATGACCGGCGCAACCGTCACCGAATACTTCACTAACCTACGAGGCGCCGACCCAGTCAAACTCGAAGCCCTCTGCGAACGATACCAACTCGACCTATCACGCAAGATCGGCCAACTCTCCAAAGGAAACAAACAGAAGATCGGACTCGTACAAGCCTTCATGAACGACCCCGATCTCCTCATCCTCGACGAACCCACCGCCGGACTAGATCCCCTCCTCCAATACGAATTTCAAAAGATGGTCCACGAGGAAAAAGAACAGGGCAAGACCATCTTCATGTCCTCCCACGTCATGTCCGAAGTCGAAGCCACCTGCGACCGAGTAGGCATCATCCGAGAAGGCGAACTCGTAACCATCGACACCGTCTCACACCTAACCGAACTATCCCTCTGGACCGCCAAAATCACCTTCAACAGACCCGTACCTCCTGACACCTTCAACAATCTCCCCGGCATCACAGTCACCGACCACACCGACAACCAAACCTTCACCCTCTCCATCAGCGGCGAAGGAGCAATGGACACCCTAATCAAAACCACCGCACAGACCGCCAACAACAACACCCCCGTCCAAACCTTCGAAAGCCAACACGCCTCCCTAGAAGACACATTCCTAAAGTACTACTCCAGCGAATAACCGGAGCGACTTCAAACCAACTGAAACTCTTCTTCCGACACCTCGGCGGGCATCGGGATCTCCTCACCGTCCTCGATCATCCCTCGCAGATGCGTACTAGCCGCCTCACGAATCCGCACTAACACCTCCTCACGCGTAGATCCCACAGCGAAACAACCCGGCAACTCCACGACCTGCGCCCCAAACGAAGTCGGTCCTTCCTCTATCTGCACGTGATAGGTCACGCTTTTCGGCATTTCCATCATCTAAGTCCCAGTTGTCTTAAGATGCTGTTCCAAGTTTTGGGGGGAACGTCTTCCCGTGGATGTCCGGCGATTGTGACTCTACCCGGTTTGTCCGGATGCTTGAATTGCCGGTGGCTACCGCCTGATGTGCGAACTTCGTACCAGCCTTCATCTCGCGCCAACCTCAACGCATCCCTGACTTTGTTCGGCATATCAACGCCTTCTTCGTTTGGTTACTTCGTTACCGTAAACGTTTTGGTAGTCGATATGCGGTCCTATTGACCCTTCAGATTAGGTTACCTTTCGGCGTCGAGTGTCCACGAGTAGTATGAAAATCAGTGTATCAACCTTTGTCGCTTCCCATCCCATGTACTCCAACATCTTCCTAAAAACCCTACGCGACGGCCAGCGCTCCACACTCCTATTCTCCGCCGGACAACTAGCCATCGGCGCACTCCTCGCACTCCTCTTCCCCGAAGTCGCTTCCAGCTTCGCAGGCATGATCGAAGACCTCCCCGACTTCATAAAAGCATTCATCGGCAGCGCCGCAGAGTTCGCAACCCCCGAAGGATTCTTCACCGCCGACCCTTACAGCGCAATCTCACTCGTCATCATGTTCGCCTTCTCCATCAACCGAGGCATGGGTGCAATCGCCGCCGAGGAACAAGCTCACACCCTAGACCAGCTACTCGGAAACCCCATCACACGCACCCACCTGTACCTACAAAAAAGCCTCGCCCTCATCACCGACTGCATCCCTCCCGTCGCCGCATTGGCCATCGGCATCCTAATCGGCGCAATCGTCATGGACTACTCCGTATCCCTCTCCGGACTCCTCCAGATGTCCCTCAGCCTCCTGCTCATCTCCTACGCCACCGGATTCCTCGCCCTCAGCACCGGCGCCGCAACCGGCAGCAAATCCCTATCCATCGGCATCCCCGCAGCCATCGCCGCACTCGGATACCTCATCCACATCCTAGTCCCCCTCGTCGACTCCCTCTCAAACCTCAAATACATCTCCATCCTCCACTACTACATCGGCGACAAACCCTTCATAAACGGACTAACCCCCTGGCACGCCGCAGTCCTCCTAACCATCGCCGCCCTACCCTTCATCATCGGCCTATACCGCTTCAACAACCGCGACCTTCAATAAGTGGCCAAGGTTTCCCCCGCTCGCGGGGGAAATGTCCGAAGGACAAAGGGGGCCCGCCACCAAGCGGACACACAACACACACACCTCCAACAACCGCAACCTAAAATAACCAACCCCAACTGTTCCCCATCTCACATCCCCATGTGCCGACTATCAACCGAACTCCTAGCCACCGCCGGCGGCAGCGGAATCATCGCAACCATCACAACCTTCGCCAAAATCCACTTGCAAAGAATCAAAGACCGCAAAGCCTTCAACAGAGCCAAGAAACGCAACCCCCAAAACCAAAAGTAACGCGCATATAGTGACAGGGTTCACCCCCCATCAACCGCGCTCAGTTGCGTCCGTTGTCACTCGATCCCTCGTATCCCCTCACATCTCGACTTCGATCAATTCGCTTGTTTCTATCACTTCGATGGCAGAACGAATTTCCTCAACTTTGGGGCGAACGATCGGCCACCTGTTAGAACCCAGCAGGAGAATTGATAACTGCCTTCCAACCAGATTTTGCTGATACGGTATGCTTTGGTCGGCGGTTATCAGAACGTCATAACCAGCATCTTCCGCACTGTCCAGCAACTCCCCGTTGCTCAATTCCGCCCAACCCCGTTCGGCTGCCGTATCTACATCGTGTTCTGCGAGGTAGCCGCGCAAAGGCCGAGGCGTTCCATGGTCAAACAGGATTCGCATGCCTAACTTTGGCGTCCAAACTCTTCACCTCGTGCTCCAGCACCTCCCGAACCTGCCATTCCTCAACTCCGGGAAACCAATCGAGAAAATTCTTCACCGTGGCGCCCTCGGCAAGATTGCCGAACAACGCCGATACCGGGACCCTCGTCCCCGTAAAAACCCAAGCACCACTAAGCCTCCCCGGCACACTCTCAACCGCAGAGCATTTCGACCAATCTGTCATCTTCGCCACCTCCTGTGATGAAAAAGACCAGCGGGAACCACACCCGCACTTAAACCTAACTTTATCCAACCTCCCCAAGTGCGCCCTCTCTCGTCATTCCTGCGAAAGCAGGAACCCAAGGGTGGCGTGTGGCCGGGGTTCCCCCGCTCGCGGGGGAAATGTCCGAAGGACAAAGGGGGACCCTCCCCTTCGCTTTAGCGCAAGGGGACGCGAGGGAGCCCAAGACGTACGACAACAGACATCGCAGGGGATGCCCGCCGAGGCGGGAAACACCAATCAACCACCAACCCAAACACGAAAACCACCATCCCATCAACCAAGAACAAACCCCCTCTCCCCATTGGGGGAGAGGGCCGGGGTGAGGGGGCACAGGCGAAAGGGAGGATCCAACCAACCATCCTTCCCATCCTCAAAAATCCTCCACATCCTAGTTCAAAACCCACCAGTACACTACGAAAATAGAACTTGCCCCCACAGGACGCGCAACCCAAATACCCCCAATTGCCCTCCGCCCAATCTCAAAGCCCAACCCTCGACGATCGCAACAACGCCGCGATCGAGTACCTCGACAAAATTCTGGAACGCCACAACGACGGCGATTCCGAAAACGACATCCGAGACGCGTTTCGAGACTTCGCCTTACACACCGGAATCATCGGCGACGAACGCGAGATCAAAACCGAAGTTCCTCCCGCAACCGACAGCACAAGGCGCGTCGATATGTACACGCGCAACACCTACGTCGAGTTCAAACGGAACCTCATCGTCAACGGGCGTATCGAACCCAGCTACATCGAGCAGCTGGACGGCTATTTGCTGGAGTCTGTCAAAGCTGGTTGGGGCATCGAAAACGGAATCCTCACCGACGGCCAACACTACTTGAAGCGCAACATCGGAGAGGGCATTCTACCGATCGCGCATAACACGCCGCGCGCATTTGACAGGTCGACGCAAGGACCCAACCTCCGCAACTTCCTTTACGACATCATCACCACCGACGCGCAGAACATCTCGCCAGAACCGGAAACTCTAACCAAGCACCTCGCCGGCGACAGCGACCTCCTTAAACAAGCCACGGCCCTCTTGAAAGAGGCTCACGACGCGAACCGAGACAACCCTACCGTCGCCGTCAAACGAAAACTCTGGCAAGACCTCCTCGAAGTTGCACTCGGCCAAGACTCCACTGGCGATCCCGACACCGCCGATTGGCTATTTATCCGCCACACATATCTCACGACCCTTATCGCTCTAATCCTTCAAAAACACTTCCTTATCGACATTGAACACGAAGCGGAACACAACCCTAAAGATCTCCTGAATGGCAACACCCTCTACGCACATACCAATCTCAAAGGCGTCATCGAATCCGACCTTTTCCAGTGGCCAACCGAGATCGGCGCTACTCAGTACATCCGCTCAATCGCCCGGAAAGTCGCACAATTCGACTGGTCCAAACGCCCCGACGAACTAGCCGCAATCCTCTACCAGAACACCATCACACCTGAAGAACGCCGCAAGATGGGCGAGTACTACACCCCCCGATGGCTCGCCCAGACCATCGTCAAAGAGTTAATCACCGACCCGCAAAACACCGTCGCAATGGACCCGTCTTGCGGATCAGGAACCTTCATCGAGTGCCTCGTCCAAAACATCATCGACCACGCAAATAAACAGCATCCCATCGACACCCTCCGAAAACTGCAGAACAACGTCATCGGAATCGACCTCCACCCCGTAGCCGTCCAACTCGCAAAAGCCACTTGGGTCCTCAACTCACACGAAGTCATCAACGCCGCACGATACGCCGGACACCAGAACGACATCGCACCGCCTATATACCTCGGCGACTCCCTCCAACTCCGATACGAACGGAACATCCTCACCCAAGGCGACCACATCGCACTCCGAACCACCGAGCAACTGCCAGGACAAACCGACACCGTACTCTTTCAAATCCCCATGTCTCTCGCACGAGACAGTGAGAGTTTCGACCGATTGATGCTCGATCTCGCACAAGCCGTCGTCAACGACCACGACACCGATCAGGTGCTAGACCAACACCAAGTCACCGACGCGTCGGCACGAACCTCGATGCAACAGACTGCAGATCAGATGCGGAAACTACAAGCCATCGACCGAGACCACGTCTGGGCATACTACCTGCGCAACATGGTCCGCCCAGCCGTTATATCCGAACAGCGCGTTGACGCTATCGTCGGCAATCCGCCTTGGCTTGCCTACAGCCGTGGCTCCGATATCGTCCGCGAGGAACTGGTGAGTCTCAGTCGGAACACCTACGGCATCTGGGCCGGAGGCCGTCATGCGCCCAATCAAAATATCGCCACACTCTTCTTCAGCCGAGTCACCGATATGTACATGAAACCAGACGGCAAGATAGGTATGGTCTTGCCACACAGCGTTCTAGGTTCTGGACAGCACTTTAAATGGCGCATTGGTTACTGGCAGTCGCAAGGCGGTGACACTAAACGTGCAGTAGCCGTTGATTTCTCCATCAAAACGCCATACGACTTAGACAACCTTGAGCCCAACACATTCTTTCCCGTACCAAGTGCGGTCGTATTCGCAAAAGCGCGAGACATGGGCAACGACTTCGACAAGATCAAGCGGCAGGCACGGGCACTCGCACCGGGACGGGTCGAAATCTGGCGCGGTGCGACCGACACGACACAAGTGACACGTCACGTCGAAACCCTGCACCATGATGACGGCAAGTCCCATTCACCTTATGTCGATATCGCGATGCAGGGTCCTAGTATCAGAGACCGTCGGCTGTTTTTCGTATCGGTTGAACCAAACCAGACCCTCATCGCAGCCCCTGATACCTACGTCACCCGTCCGCGCATGTCAGCGCAAGATAAGAAAAAGTACGATGTACGCGCCCTTGACGGAAACATCGTCCATGCCGACAACCTGTTTGACATCTATCTCGGCGAAAGCATCGCGCCGTACGTGACGCTCCCACCTTTGACCGCCGCACTGCCCGTAGACAAACCTACTATGACGCTGCCGCTGGATCTCAACAGTTGCCAAACCGATGCCAATGGAAGAATCATCCGGCACACCGCAAGTGAAGTAGACACCTCCAAGTTGGACTCGCGGATGCAAAAGCGATGGCCATTGATGTCTTCACTTTGGGACGCCAACAAAGGCAAGAACAATACCAAAACGCTCTATCAAAATCTGAACTACATCAACAAATTAACCAACCAATTGGAATGGATACGCAACCCTGGCGATCGCCCATTTCGCATCGCTTACTCTGGCTATGGCGAGCCCACTGCAACTCTTATTTGCGACAACAAAGCCGTTTTGGACGAAATGCTTTATCAAGTAACCTGCCGCACACTCGATGAGGCGCATTATCTCTTGGCAATCATCAACAGTAACGCGTTGGCGAAAGCCGCAAAACCCTTTTGCACAACAAATTGGAAAAACGAGATCCGCCACCTCCACAAACATCTCTGGAAGCTACCAATCCCCGAATACGATCCCAAAGACACCGACCACATCAACCTCTCCCGCCTAGGCAGACGCGCCACCGTCGAAGCCCAGACCATCATCACCAACCTAGGCACCCCACCCCCAACCGTCACCAAAGCCCGCTCCACCCTCCGCCACCAATGGCAACCCAACAGCCCAACGGCTCAAGCCATCGAAACGGGCGTGCAGCAGTTGTTGTCTTGATTAATGTCATCGCCCCTTCCGTCTTTCGAAAGGAGCGTAAGCGGGGTATGCGCGAGGCGCGAATAGATGGCAAATACCATTTAGGAGGAGAGTTATATACCAAGCCAACGCGATGTGTTACCTAGCCCACCATGGGCGATTCGCTTAAGGCGTGTCGATCCTAAAACGTACTCGCAAGAAAGGACCTATATCGTATGGCAGATGGCGCAGACAGGATAATGGGCTACGCCCAAGCAGCTTTAGAAGATTGTGGGTTAGCGGAAAGTGTAAGCCTGAGCGTTACGACCTCAGCTTCTTCTTGGGAGGCGGCTCTTGAGTTGCCGCGAGGCAACCAAGTCGGACTTATCGAAGGAAACAGCAACGGCGTCTCGATACACGTGGAAGAGCCGCAAGTT
Source organism: uncultured Dehalococcoidales bacterium (assembly GCA_964564575.1). Taxonomy (GTDB): domain Bacteria; phylum Chloroflexota; class Dehalococcoidia; order Lucifugimonadales; family Lucifugimonadaceae; genus Bin127. The sequence goes on along the minus strand of CAZMBB010000002.1, from coordinate 52,209 downwards.
CACTTGACGCTTAAACAAGCCGTCGAAATCGCTACGGCGGCCTGCGAAGGGGCGAGATCAAAGGGCTGGCCCGAAAAAGATTGGAAGTATTGATGCCGCACATGTCCTAATCGTTCGGCTGGGAGCGATGGCGTTAAAGGTGTATCTGTCGTCAGCTTGGATTGAAAGCCCCATCGAATATCGGCCTAAGTATCGAGAATAAGGAGTTAGCGATGAATTCTTCACCGATGCATGACGTAAACGTAGACCATGACTGGCGAGAAGTGGATAGGGCTGAACGCGGGAAAGCGGCCTACGTTTTGACCATGCGCTGTGCAGATTGCGGTGCTAAGACCGAAATCTTAAATATGAAAGCGGATGATGAGGCATATCAGGATCGAAATTCACCAGAAGAATCGATAGCTGAGTGGAATCGAACTGCAGAACAACTCAAACGACTTGGCGAAACGATTGATTTGCAATTTCGTCAAGTGTTGAATGGCACTCGCTATGCCACAAAAGAAAACTTGATGTACCGCTTTACAAAACGGCACAACGGAGATATCAAAGGTGAACACACGCCATTTGGATGGCTAAAGTCTTGGGCCGCTACCAACCACCGCAAAGCGCAACTGAAGATTTTACTGGGCTATAAGCAGGGCCTCGTATGCAACCGATGTGATCGTCTCACGTTTTCACTCGACGAACTTACCGTAGATCACATCGAGGGCGACAGAAATCGCGGACAGTTGACGGATTTGCAGTTGCTCTGCAAGAACTGCAACGGAGAAAAAGGCGATGGTCCGCCCGGTGAACGGGATGTCTCACCCTTCAAATTTGAAGGGGAACCATGCCTCCATCGGATCACTTGCGTTGAAGTTGAAACAATGCGGGACATCTACGAAAACGGACATCGAACAATACCGTGATCGGACACGCGAATCCGAGTCGGGTTTCACCGGTTGAGTCCTAGGAAACAGGTATCAGAAAAGTCGTTGGAGTTGAACCTCTGCGCGGAGTTAATCCAGTGCATCAGAGTACGCAAGGGTTGTGAAGGTGCCGTTTGGTTCGGCATGACGCAGCAGCAAGAACGCCGGACCGGACTCGACGAGACGATGCAAAACGCACCGGGGCATTCATTGATGCTCCAATTCAAGTCACCCCATGCGACTTCCACCCATGATCACTACAAATTCAGCATCAACAGACAACAACATGAAGCTCTTGAGCGCCTAGCAATAGGTAACCCAAAGGCGGTTTACTATGTGTTTCCGCTCTACAGCAAGTGGCGAAAGATACTCGATCATTCTCCGAACCTGACCAAAGATACTTGGTTGGTACCCGTGTCATGCGTCTCGCTAAATCCACCACGCTCGCAAAATTCTTACCAGATAGACCTCCGGCTAAACAAGGGGCGGATAGATTTGTCAGGCCCTAACCTGCAAATCACGTGCGCAGCGATCAACGCTCGCAGCTACTGCATTGATGCGCAGGATCAGTCGTTGAATCCCAGAGAGGTCGGCATCCCAGTCGAAATGCTGATTGAAGAAGTTGAAAAATGGCGAGATTCCCGATTGCGATTCAGGGGATTGAACGCCGTGTACCTTCCACGTCTGACATCGACTGGTTAGGCGGACAGCGCTGAAAGCGTACGCTACGCAGTGTCTGGTCCAGCGCCGTTACCACCAACTCGCGATTCAGCAACATCGGCGATCTGTAGCAACAAATCCATCGGAACACGCAACAGATCGTGTAGCGCTTCGGCTTCGTGCTTGGTGATCTTGCGCTTACCGGCTAGGAGTTCCGACACTGCATCACGACTGCCGATGATGGGTACAAGGTCGGGTTCCGTCAAGCCTTGCTGATCGAGACGGTACTCGATGGCCGCGATTGGATCTGGTTCGCCGAGGTCGACCGTTTCCTTTTCGTACGCCACCACTAATTTCATTAGAGTATCCAGTTCATCCCCTTCCGGGGTACCGAGTTCCGCCTCCCACAACTCGTCGATGCGGACCATGGCAGCGGCATGTTCCTTGTCGTCGGTGATCTTTTCCAAAGTCAGCATCGTTATACGCTCCTCGCGTCAATCGTATCGTATTCCGCGTGAGTACCTACGAACCGAATGCTCACGGCACTCAGTCGATAGTCGACCGCCACGACCAATCGATAGCGATTGCCTCTAATCCTGAAAACGACACGATTTCCAGGTAACGCGCTCGCCCTAGGGTGATGCTCCAAAACATCGCTTGGAGTCCTCCAAATCACGTTTTCGACGTCCCGAACCCATTCCTGCAACGAACGCTTCGAATTCTGATCGCGCCGCCAAAAGCGCTCCAGCTTGTCCGTTCCCAATATCAACATCTGAAAAGGTCATCCAGTCACCTGCGACGATTCACCTCAGCATCAGCTTCGCACCGATTACCACACCCACTATACCCAACGCGATCAACCATCAAGTCTCAATCGCGATGGCGAGCAAGATAGCGAATACGCTAACCACTGTGAAACCGAATCCAAGCCAGATTCTGGTCCTTTCGTTGCTTCTCGATCCGCGCATGGCTACTACGCTAATCCATCGCTCTCAAAGCGAGATCCAATACACTCACCCCCAGTGTGAGCGGAACCAGAATAGCCAGAAGCCATTTGATCCACCTGAGATCGGCTTTAACCTCAGCGAAATCGCTCGGCGACACGTGATCTTGGAGGTGTGCCTCTAGATCCGTTCTTCTATCTGTCTCTGCTGTAATTGCTTCCCAGCTCTAGACCCGCTCCGCTTAATATTGGTTTGCGAGTCTCCTGATGTTGACCCATGCGTAGGGTTGACATTCTTCTCAAGGTATACATTGGAGTATACCGATTCATCGCCACCCGCTCAACAACAACGGTTCGATGCCGCCGACATCGGCTGTGGAACGCGCTAGGTCGCTAGGCTAGGCGGACAGCGTTGAAAAATCGTACGCTAAGGTCAACCGAGACCAGACTAGTCTAGTCCGCGGCAGCCACTAGCCTCAGGAGGCACGCTTCGCAGTCTCGGGACCAGCGCCGTCACCACTAACTCGCGGTTCAGCGGCATCTGCGATCTGGAGTAGCAGATCCATAGGGACGCGCAATAGCTCGTGTAGCGCTTCACCTTGGCCCTTGGTGATCTTGCGCTTACCGGCTAGGAGTTCCGACACTGCATCACGACTGCCGATGATGGGTACAAGGTCGGCTTCCGTCAAGCCTTGCTGGTCGAGTCGGTACTCGATGGCCGCGATTGGATCTGGCTCGCCCAAATCGACAACTTCTGATTCATACGCGCGGACCAGAGCATACAACGCTTCAAGCTCGTCACCATCTGGAGTGCCAACTGGAGAATCGAAAATCTCCTCGATCCGAGCCATCGCCAGATCAAGGTCATGATCGTTTCTTATTTCGCTTATCGTCAGCATCGGCATATTTTCGATTTGCACGCATCTCCCGTACCGCCAGAACCACGTTTCGATCTTAATTCGTCTCATTAGCCCCACCGCATCACGCTTCCGCCAAACCACGCGCATCATCGACACCCTCCCAACAACTGCCCCAACCAAACAACCAAAAACCCAACCCAGCGCAATCCCCCCAACAACTAGAACCAAATCCCAACAATCCCACAAAACCCCCAACAATCCCCGTTCACACTTGACAACACGCCCAACACATGTTTCAATGAACAACAAGCGTTCAAGCCGACGGCCATCGGCACAAGCGCCCAGAGGATCGCCGCGTCAGGGGTCGCGAACTTGATGCATTGATCACCGACACAAATACAAACAAACGATCCGCGGACGGAGAACACATGAGAAGCGTGAAAGCAGGCAGAGAGCCCCGAGGCCGGAGGTTTAGAACCCCGAGGCGCAAGGCCCGATGTCTCACTGCGCGCCTATCGCGACGGTGCCCGTCAACGTCTCTTGTTGCATGGAGCGACGCGGTGACAACGGTTATGGAGAAGGATGTAGCTGCAAGGTTCAGGCGGGGCGATGTACTGCTTAAGCCCCAATACGAGCCAGACGACGGCAGAATCACGATGCGAGACGCGACGCGGACGGTCGGAACCGCCCTTTACGCTCAGCGCAGAGACGGCGCACAAGGGATGTGCACGGGATGGCGCAGACGCGGAGAGACAGGGACGATGACGCAGGGAGGGCGCAAAGGTGAAGCTCAGGTGGCGCAGCCCGCCGCTTTCGCCGAGTGCGAAGAGGCATGGAACGACCCCCGACGAAACGTCGAGCATGTGATGAAAACCGGAGTTCAAGGCCTGGACGAGGTCTTCTCCTATCCACACAAGCCGATCCCGCTTCGTCGTGCGGGACGGTCAGAGCGCCAACGCGGGGCAAGAACCAAGTGATGGCGTGCGGGATGCAAACTCAATCCGCACGCCGGGCCGTCGGTCTGGCGACGACGGCGACGCTCGAACTTTTTGAAGAAATAGAAATAGGAAGTTTCGCAAAGCGATCCCCAGGACCGCGGCGATCCCTCGAACAAAACCCGACCCCTCGGGTTTCCCCCGCTCGCGGGGGAAATGTCCGAAGGACAAAGGGGGCCCTGACGGTATGGGCAGGTCCGCGACCCGCCCGTGCACGTCGCAAGGGAACTCTCCTCTTCTCACCTCCTCCTTCGGGACAGGCGAGCGGGAGGCCCCTCTCCTCACCCCCTCCTTCAGGAGGGGGCAGGGGGAGGCCCGCCGAAAGGCGGAAAAACAGCAACCGCATGAAAACAACCTGAACCAACAAAACAAGACCGACCAGCAAGAGGGCAACACCCTCTCCCACGTCTTTTGCATACAAGCACTGGGCGATTAAACGCGTCTCCAAACTTAGTAACATCAATCTGAAACGACCACCTGCCAAAAACTACCCCTCAACGCAGACCCCTTCAGGAAACTACGCAATGCGAATATCTAGAGAAAAACTCCGCTGGCTATACGAGACCATGTACCGAATCCGCCGATTCGAAGAGACCATGCTCGAACAGACCTTCCGCGGCAACGCAATGGGCGTCACACACCCCTCCGACGGACAAGAAGCAGTCCCCACCGGCATCTGCGCACACCTCACCGAAAAAGACTGGATCGGATCAACCCACCGAGGCCACGGACACTGCATCGCAAAGGGCCTCGACACCAAAGCAATGATGGCCGAAATCATGGGACGATACACCGGCCAATGCAAAGGCAAAGGCGGATCCATGCACATCGCCGACTTCTCCAAAGGAATGCTCGGCGCAAACGCAATCGTCGGAGCATCCGTACCCCTAGCCGTAGGCGCAGCCCTCACCGCAAAATACCGAGGCAATGAAGACCAATCCATCGGCGTCTCTTTCTTTGGCGACGGCGCAACAAGCCAAGGCGTCGTACACGAATCTATGAACCTCGCCGCAATCTGGAAACTGCCCGTTATCTTCGCCTGCGAAAACAACCAATACGCCGAAGCAACACCCGCATGGTACGCCGTCTCCACCGACGACATCTCCGCAAGAGCCGACTCATACGGCATCCCCGGCGTACAAGTCGACGGTATGGACGTCTTCGCCGTATACGAAGCCGCCGGACAAGCCGTAGAACGAGCACGAGCTGGCGACGGCCCGACACTCCTCGAACTCAAAACATACCGCTACCACGGACACTTCCATGCCGACGACCCCAAAAAATACCGCAAAGCCGACGAGGAAGAAGAGTACGCGGAACGCGACTGCCTGCAGAACTTCGAAAAAGTCGTCATCCAACAACAAGCCATGACCGCCGATCAACTCCGAGAAATCCGTGACGAGATCGAGCAAGAAATGCAAGATGCCGTCGAATTCGCACTCAACAGCCCCATGCCGCCAATGGAAGAGCTCTACTCCGACGTATACGTCGAATACTCCAACCCGCTAGTCGGCCTGCGCTGAAAACTATTTCCCAAATCACCGAACCACTTAGAAAGACAACGCCAAATCAATGACCACCGCCGAAGCAACAACCACCAAGACAGTCCTCAGCGATCCCGGCGTCCTAGTCCCCGGACCCGGCTACGACGTCCCCGGCTTGGATGTTCGATACCGTGACGCCTTCAACCAGACCCTACGCGACGAACTCAACCACGACCCCGACGTCTTCATCATGGGCGAAGACATCTCCGGTGGCTTCGACCGCGACACCCTCGAACCCCTAGACGCATGGGGCGGACCATTCGCCGCTACCAAAGGCCTAGTCCAAGACTTCGGACCAGAACGCATCCGCGACGCCCCAATCTCCGAAGCAGGATTCGTCGGCGCAGCAGTCGGCGCAGCCCTCACCGGACTACGACCCGTCGTCGACCTCATGTACTTCGACTTCGTAACCGTCGCCTATGACCAGCTCCTCTCCAACGCCGCAAAATCCCGATACATGTTCGGCGGACAGACCAAAGTCCCCATGACCCTCTTCGCCCGATCCGGCGGAGGCACTGGGCACGCCGCACAGCACTCCGAATCCTTCTACTCCATGCTCGCCCACATCCCCGGCCTCAAAGTAGTCGTCCCTTCCGATCCATACACCGTCCGCGGCCTTCTAGCCGCCGCCATCCGCGACGATGACCCCGTCTTCCTCGTCAACGACAAAAAACTCATTAACATGACCGGATTCTGCCCCGAAGAATCCTTCACCATCCCACTGGGCAAAGGCCGATACCTCAGACACGGCGACGACATCACCCTCATCGGCATGTCCTACACCTCCGTCGTCTGCAAACAAGCCGCCGACCAACTCGCCGAAGAAGGCATCGATGCCGAAGTCGTCGACATGCTCAGCCTCTCACCATTCGACGAAGACATCATCGTCGAATCCGTCATGAAAACCAACCGAGTAGTCATCGTCGACGAAGACACCCCACGCGCAAGCATGGCTTCCGAATTCGCCGCCGTCATCGCAGACAAAGCATTCGACTACCTCGACGCCCCCGTAAAACGAGTCACCGGCCCACACACGCCCGTCCCCTACAACAAAGGCCTCGAAACCGCCTTCATGCCCCAACCCGAAGACGTAGTAGGCACCGTCCGCACGATGCTAGGCGTCTAGCACGACCAAGAATCAAGAGCAGACCACAACATCATCCTCCGCCGCCAACCGCCGCAACATCGTGAACGGATAAATCCCCGTCGAGTGACCATCCGTCCAAAGAAACTGCAGGGCGTACCTCCCCACCTCCAGATAGTCCACAACAATCACATCCTCAGGAACCAAAGTCACATTCAGCAATTGCCGACCAGTCATCTCCTCAACACACGCCGCACAGGCACACTGCAACCGAAGATACCGATACGGATACAAACACGTCGACCCATCAGACCAACTTATGGAAATCCCCTCGCCAACCAACTCCACACCAGTCGCAACAATGTTCGTCTCTGCCATCTGAACTCTCAACTCATCCAAACCCAAGCGACATAACCTGAACCTCCAAGAACACCGCTCGGCTAACCTAATCTAAGCCTAACCAACACCAAGCACACCAAAGGACCCGCAGGAGCAAACCCGTGACCACAGACAGCGACAACATCGTAGTTGGCCTAATCGGAGCCGGTGGAAACACCCAGCTCCGCCACATCCCAGGCCTCAGAGGACAAGCAGGCGTTGAGATCAAAGGTCTCGTCAACCGATCCCGTGAATCCTCCGAACGAGTTGCCGGCGAATTCGAAATCCCCGTCGTCTACGAAGACTGGGTAGAACTCCTCGAAGACGACGACCTCGACGCCGTCTGCATCGGCACATGGCCATACATGCACGCACCTCTGGTCATCGAAACTCTCGAAGCCGATAAACACGTCCTATGCGAAGCCCGCATGGCGATGAACTCCGACGAAGCTCTTGAGATGCTCGACGCCTCGAAACGTGCTCCCCACCTCGTCGCCCAAATCGTCCCTGCTCCCCATTCCCTAGAGATCGACAACACCATCATCAACCTCATCTCCGAGGGATACATCGGCGACCTCGTAAACGTCAAACTCCACGTCGGCACCGGAAGCGATTTCCCAAACCCCGACCTGCCGCTCCATTGGCGACACAACAAAGACCTCTCCGGAAACAACATCATGACCATGGGCATCTGGTACGAAGCCATGATGCGATGGTTCGGCCCTGCAAAAACCGTCCAAGCTCTTGGACAAACCATCGTCAAACATCGCCTCGATGAAGACGGCCGACGCCGCTCAACCACCATCCCCGACCACATCGACATCCTTATGGAGATGGATTGCGGCGGAACAATGGTCTACACCACCACAGCCGTCTCCGCATTCACCCGCGAGCTAGACCTTTCCATCCACGGTACCGACGGCGTCATCAGAGTCGAACTAGCCGATCCCGAAACCTCCGACGGCGCAACCTACGCCGTAAGCGGCGCCCGGCGTGGCGACAGCGAAATGTCACCCATCGTCATCCCTCCCGAAAACCGCGGAGCGTGGCGCGTCGAAGAAGAATTCATCAACGCCATCCGAGGCATCGAACCCGTAACTCACACCAACTTCACCGACGGCCTCAAATACATGCAGTTCACCGACGCAGTAACCGAATCCCTAAAAACCGGCAACCTAGTCCGCCTGCCGTTTTAGCCAAACACATCTGCCAACATGCTTAAAGGAATCACTCGACGCATGTAATAATTGAGTCATCATGCACTCAACCGCAGATGACTTTCAAAAACAGATAGACGACATCAGCCAACAGTCGCCTTACGTCGACCCTGATCGATTGGCCCCTACATGGCCTCCGTCCGAATTTGGTTCCGCTGAAGGTGAAGTTGAACCGCAATCCGACGTTGCAACTCACTCCAAAGCAACCGACGTGATGGAGCCGGGAGCGAACCTGAGCATCCAGAACGACCACTTGCGTAGACTCCCGGAAGTTGAGCGCCCTCGCGAACGAATGCATCAACTCGGACCAGCAGGCATCACTACAACCGAACTTCTAGCCATAATCCTAGGCTCCGGCATCCCCGGCAAAAACGTCAAAAACTTAGCCGACGAACTCCTTGTCACCTTCGAAGGATTGCGTGGCCTCAGCAAAACCAGTTCCTTCAACATCAGCAAAATCGACGGCATCGGATCAATCAAAGCCGATGTCATGACAGCCGCCTTTGAACTAGGCCGCCGCGCCGCTCAAGAAGATGTTGAGCACACCGTCACCAAGAACGGCTATGGCTCACACATGCCCAACGGCGAAGCCATCGCATGGACCATCGCCAAACATTTCACATCTCGCCTTCGCGATAGTGCACAAGAAGAGATGTGGATCGCCTTCCTCGACGTGCGCAATCGATTCAAAGGAAAAACACGCGTCTACATCGGCTGTTGTGACCAACTAGTAGCCAAAACCGGCGAAATCCTAAGCCGCGTCGTCGAACGCAACTTCCCACGCTACGCCCTCGTTCACAACCATCCATCAGGCAAGGGAGACCCGAGTGGCGCTGACATCTCCTTCACTGAAAGACTAGTCAAAGCTGGCCACCTCCTCGACATCGAATTAGTTGACCACGTCGTTCTAGGCGAAGATATGAGCAGTTGCGTCAGCATGAGACAACGCAAACTCGTCGACTTCACACCCCTCTCTCGCAAACATCAAACTCAGCGAACGTTTCGCTGCCGATTCCAATCTTCCCAACGAATCCAAGCAAACCTCGTCACCGGACCGCCGCGAGGCAATTCCCCACCCTGAGACGTCCCCGAAACGGGCAATCCCCCATCCCGCAGAACTCGAGCAACATCAACACTAGGAGTATCCGCAGATCTGCTCCCATAAGCTCCGAAAATCACAGCCCCATCCTCCGTCACAGCATGCTTGAGCAAATGACAAGCCAAATTCGGCATCAATTCAGTCGGAACAAGATCCCAAATCGCATAGATCCACCGAAACCTCTTCGGAGCCAACCAGCCCCAAGCATTCGCAACCCAGAAACGATGCTCAAAACCGGAAAATCTCCGCGTCGCCTCCTGAACCAGCAACGGATTCAGATCCACCCCATGCGGCACAAGCTCTATCCCCAGCTCTCTCGCCCACTCCACAACCGACTCCAGCAAAAACCCATTTGCACACCCAAGATCCAAGAAATCACCATCACCGTTAACCGCCTCAAGCAAGGGAGACCGCTCAGCACGCCATCGCTCAGGACCACCTCCAAAACCAGATTGCCTGATCGGATCCGCATGACGCAAGTAAGCAGATTCCAAGATACGGATCGATTCCATATGTTCCTCGGACAACATGATCGAATGTGCGCGAGGCCGTGTGGAAGGTCGTTCGGGCATGAGTGTTACGATACTAATCGCGATCAAGAAATCCGCGTCATCACCGACTGAATCGGGACCATCGGCAACAAAATTCGGGAGCAGATGCAATGAACCAAAAGGTTGCTATTGACCTCAACGCCGACATCGGGGAGTCGTACGCCTCCTACAAGATGGGCATGGATGAGGAGATCGTCAAACACATCACCTCTGCCAACATCGCCTGCGGTTTCCACGCTGGAGACCCCGACTGGATGGCACAGACAGTCACTCTAGCCGAGAAACACGGCGTCAGCATCGGTGCTCACCCCGCATACCCCGATCTCGCAGGTTTCGGACGACGCGACATGGCCCTGACCCCGGACGAAGTCGCCCACGCCATTACCTACCAAGTTGGCGCCCTCACCGCCTTCACCAAAGGCAAGAAACTCGAACACGTCAAACCACACGGCGCACTCTACAACAAAGCTGTCGGTGACAAAGACGTCGCAGCCGCCATAGTCAGAGCAATCCGCAAGATCGACGAAGACCTCATCCACGTCGTCCTAGCCAACTCCGTGTGGGAAGATGTAGCGCGAAACGAAAACGCACGCGTAGCCCGTGAATGTTACGCCGACCGCGCTGTAACACCTGAAGGAACACTCGTCTCCCGATCCCAACCCGGATCTGTCATTCACGACATCGATGAAGTCACCTCTCGCTCCCTGCGTCTAGCTGCAGAGGGCAAAGTCACAGCATCCGACGGCAATGACATCGACTTCGCCGCCGACACCATCTGCCTGCACGGTGACACCCCCGGCGCCGTTCAAATGGCCGCTTCAGTCAGGTCGACCTTCGAATCAAACGGAATCGAAGTAAAACCACTGGCTTCAATCCTCGGATGAACGCGCGGATCCTGAATCAAGTAGCAACCTCGATCCAGTGACCCAATACCCCCGCATCATCCCGGCAAACGATTCCGCTGTCCTAATCGAGTTCGGCAACTCGATCGACTACGAAATCAATGCCAAGGTCTACGCCCTACAATCCGCGATCGAAAGCTCCGATCTGACTCTGACCGTAATCGAATTCATCCCTTCATATAGATCGCTTCTGGTTGAGTACGACGTCACACAAAACACATTTTCAGAACTGCACGATCAGATCAACGAATTGGCTAACAACGTAGCTTCAGAACACGTTGCGACCGTCGATACGGATGGCGACATCCAACAAATCCCTGTGGCATACGGCGGCGAATACGGACCAGACTTGGAAACCGTTGCTGATCACGCTGGTTTGTCGACAGATGAAGTCATCGCAATCCACTCGGGCACCGATTACCACGTGTTCATGCTCGGTTTTGCCCCAGGATTTCCCTATCTCGGAGGGATGGACGAACGCATTGCCTGCCCCCGATTGGCAACTCCACGAACCCTCGTTCCTGCCGGTTCTGTCGGTATCGCTGAAGCCCAAACCGGGGTTTATCCCAATCCCAGCCCTGGCGGTTGGCAGCTCATCGGCAGAACGCCGATGAAACTTTTCGACGCAGATGCTGACCCTCCTACAGCAATGCTCCCGGGCAACAAAGTCAACTTTGTCCCGATTCCCTACGATGAATACGAGACTATTGCCAAATCAGGTTGAACCATTTGCCGAACGAAAACGGACACATAGAGGTCATATCCCCTGGCAGTCTGCTGACAGTTCAAGATACGGGACGACGCGGGAGTCAAAGATTCGGCGTCTCCGTCAGCGGTGCCTTGGACCTCCAAGCAGCCTCCACCGCAAACCGTCTCGTCGGCAATCCACCAGACTCGGCGATGCTAGAAGCGACGTTCGGTAACGCAACCCTGACTTTCGACAAAGAAACCAAGGTTGCTGTCACTGGCGCAACTTCGGATCTCTACATCGACGACTTCTCGATGCCATTGTGGGAAACATTGATTATCCCGGCAGACGCGACATTATCCATTTCTGCCCCTTCTGCGGGCCTCTACTCCTACGTCGCTGTCGCCGGCGGCATTGATGTTCCGAAAGTCCTCGGATCGAGGTCTACACATATCGGATCCAGTCTCGGCGGGTTTGAAGGAAGAGCACTATCGCAAGGAGACGTGCTACTGATCGGCACCGCATCCGCAACACCAATAAGACCAAGAGCAGGCACAAGAGCACCTCAAGATCTTCTGCGCGCCTGCGACGACAATGACCGCCCTGTCAGAGTTATCCCGGGTCCGCAACATGACGCCTTCGACGACGAGGCGAAATCAACGTTTTTCTCCTCGAGCTTCACAATCAGCAACGTCACGAATCGTCAAGGCGCTAGATTGGAAGGGCCAACGGTCCCAGCGATCGACAGTAAACACGACATCGTCTCGGATCCCGCTTATATGGGCGCCGTACAAGTCCCATCCGATGGCAATCCAATCGTATTGCTGGCCGACCGCCAACCAACAGGCGGATACGCAAAAATCGCTTCGGTGATATCAGCCGATCTCCCGACCGTCGTTCAGCGACCTCCAGGTTCCGAAATTTCCTTCGAGTTGACCGACCTCAACATGGCCCAGCAAGAAGCAAAGGAATTCGTCGATCGCATTCACCACAAGCCGTTAGTAGAACCAGCAAAAATCTTCTCCGTGAATTTGGAAATCAACGGGGAAACCTACAATGTTGAATTGGTGCATCCCTCAAGTGTTGGTTCCGAAAGCGATGTTGAAGGCATCGTTTACGCCTCTTTCGGTCAAGCTTCCGAAAGTGTGGCCACTGTCGAATCAACCAGTTGAACCTGTTTTCGGGCAGGTGCAACTAGAAAGCTGGCATCAGCGAATCTAATAACAGAATCAAGTTGGAAATCCAACCAATCATAGACGGCCTGCAAATCAGCGGGATCGGAATGGGCATGACCAGCGTCGTGCTCATCATCTTGGCGCTGTCTGTACGAAGCATGGCATGGCTCGACGCGTATTTGAAGCGACGCGAAGCACAGAACAGCGAGTCCAGCGATGAGGAACCAACACAATCAATAGATACCGCTCCCGAAAGCGCCGAACTTCCGAGTGCTGATGGCGCAGCGCGTGCCGCCGCTATCGCCGTGGGGCTATCCCTATCTCAACGCGCCAAAGAGGAAGCACGAACCACGACACTTGCCGCCCAAACCCCGCTTACGGGCGCCACTTACGACAGTTGGTTGACCGAAGGTCGATCCCGGCAACGTAGCAATAGTGGCGCTGCACAAGGAAGCAGGGGATGGCGATGACCGACCATTACCGCATCACCATAGATGGCGTTACATATGATGTCGAGGTCGGCGATGTCTCCTCTTCTCCCGTCCAGGTAATCGTCGATGGTGTGGACTACGAAGTAGAGATACCCGACGCTCCAAGCGCAAGTTCTAAACAAGCAATACCCGCGCGACCTGCTTCCCGTCCAGCACCGCGACAACGCCTAGCAGAAAGAGCACGACCATCACCAACAGCGGCATCCGATTCAGAAGATGTCGTCCGCGCTCCAATGCCTGGACGCATCATCCGCGTCAACGTATCGTCAGGCGACAGCGTTACGCAAGGACAGGCAATTATCGTTCTCGAATCTATGAAGATGGAGAATACGATCGCCTCGCCCCGAGACGGAGTGGTGTCACAAGTTCACGTCTCCGCCGACGATTCAGTTCAACATGGCCAGTCTTTGGTGGAGCTTGAGTAGCCGATGTCGGGCGAAGGCATGCTAGATCAAATACTCGTCGGCTTTGAAGCGATAGCCGACGACCCACGCATCGTCGTAATGTGGCTGATCGCAGCAGGACTCCTTTACGTAGGCGTCGCCAAACGCAAGGAGCCGTTACTCCTAGTCCCCATTTCCATGGGCATCCTGTTCGCCAACCTCCCGTTGGGCGAATTTATACGCGCAGGCGGGGAGGGTGAACCGACAGGCATTCTCCGTACATTCCAGAACGTTGGCTTAGAGACAGACATCTTTCCATTGCTGATCTTCTTGGGTGTGGGCACGGCAACCGACTTTTCACCGATGCTTTCCAACCCGAAGACTCTGCTTCTCGGAGCTGGTGCTCAAGCCGGCGTGTTCTTCGCACTGATGGGGGCGCTGATCCTAGGTGCTTTGGGGTGGTTCGATTTTGGTCTTCTGGAAGCCGCATCGATCGGCATTATCGGCGGAGCGGATGGCCCGACAACAATCTTCATCGCCACTCGTATGCGTGAATTGGGACACGCTCTTCCGCACATTGAAGTTCGCGACATTGTCGGCGCCACCGCAGTCGCGGCGTACTCCTACATGGCGCTAGTACCCATCATCCAACCGCCACTGATTAGACTCCTGACTACCAAAAGTGAACGGCGTATTCGTATGGAGTATGCCAGCGAACCAGTCTCGCGTAGATCTCTAATCCTTTTCCCTATCATCACCACAATCGTCATCAGCGTGTTAGTGCCTTCCGCGTCCCCGCTAATAGGAATGCTGATGTTGGGCAACCTGATCAAAGTTTCTGGTGTTGTCCCTCGGTTAGCCGATGTTTCTGAAAACGCCTTGATGAATGCCACTATCGTAGTACTTGGATTAGCCGTCGGCGCAACGATGCCCGGATCCATTTTCCTTCAGCCCGAAACTCTCGGTATCTTCGTGCTTGGACTGTTCGCATTCGCCACTGCCACGATGACTGGAGTGTTGCTTGCCAAACTGATGAACTTGGTATCCAAGAGCAAAGTAAATCCAATGATCGGTGCTGCTGGCGTATCTGCTGTGCCGATGGCCGCTAGAGTAGTGCAGGACATGGGCCAAGAAGAAGACCCCGACAACTTTTTACTCATGCACGCGATGGGACCAAATGTCGCAGGTGTTATCGGCACCGCCACGGTCGCCGGGGTCCTCATAGCAGTCGTCCCAACTCTACTCGGTTGATGATTGCATTGCGCCAAAGCTTCATCCGTATAACATCATTTTGCGTAGGTAGATGCACGAGCAGACTTGCTGACCAACGGAGAATCCCCAATGCCTGACCTCACGATGCGTGGCGTATACCCGATCCTGTCAACGCCCTTTGACGAAAAGGGCAACATCGTATTCGAAGATCTTGAGCACCAAGTCGAATGGATCATTGACCAAGGAGTTCACGGTGTCGGCATCGCGATGGCGAGCGAGGTTTTTAAGTTCACAGAAGGCGAACGAGACGCAGTCCTGAAATCCGTGGTGGATACAGCGAATGGGCGCGTCAAGGTTGTTATGAACACCGGTGCGGAGGGCACAGACGCAACTATCTATTACTCGAAACGAGCCGAAGAGTTGGGCGCCGACGCTCTCATGATCCGCCCCACGAGTTACATACCTACAACCGCATCAGAACACATCGAATACTTCGTCCAAATCGCCGAAGCTGTTGGAATCCCGATCTTTATGCAAGACCAGAGCACCGCTCAAGTCCCGCCAGGAATGGCAGTCGCATGCGCCAATCGCCACGAGAATCTTTGCTATATCAAAGTCGAGACACCACCGACACTCCCTCGCTTGAACGAGGCCCAAAAGCTTGTTGGTTCGAATACCAACCTGATCCTGTTCGGCGGGATGGGCGGCGCGTTCTTCTTGGAGGAGTTGCGGCGAGGCTCAGTCGGCACTATGCCAGGCTCAACGCTACCGGATAAATTCGTTGAAATCTGGGATCTGTGGGAAGACGGAGATGAGGTCGGAGCCCTTGATGCCTTCGACAAATACGCCTCGATAATTAGGACGTTGGCCCAAGGACAAGGCTTGGCCAACTGGATATACAAGCACATCATGTGGCGGCGCGGCGTGTTCAGCAAAAGAGGCACGCATGCCCGAGGCCCTTCCCTGAAACCCGATGCTGCACACCTCAAAGAAGTTGACGAATTGCTTGACCGCGTAGGGCTGCTAACAGTTGCGGATTAGCGTCATTCCCAGTCTTCAATGAGTTGATGTATTCCAGCGACAACCGACCAAAACGCGGTTTCGATATTACTTACGCCGCTGAACCACGCGACGGTTTTGACAAAGATGGCTGTCGGCGCTCCACCGCGTCGCTTTCAACACAACAAACAAGAAATCGCTGGGAGTCGCTATGGGGGTGATTCTCGGCACAACGGTTGACTTTCCAGCTTGGCAGTTAGCCATCATGGCAGCAATATCCTTGTGCGTGGGCCTGTCTGGGGGTATAGTCGGCATCGCCCTAGGTGTGATACGCCTGCCGATGCTGACATTATTCGGAGTCGACCCTTTGATCGCCGCTGGAACGAACCTCATGATCAGTGTTATGGGCTCAACCATTGGAACGTTGGAGGCATTCTTCGATCAACGCGTCGCACCAGTTGTGGTTTTGGCGATGGGGGGACCAGCGATTGTCGGAGCCTTCATCGGTGGTTATTTCGCTGACGTCGTGCCGATTTGGATCCTGCTGACGGTAGTAACGCTCCTTATGGCGTGGTCAGCGCTGTTCTTGATAGCGTGGTCGCTTCGCATTATGCGCATTCGACGCCGGTATCCCGGGTCGCGACTGCGCAGGGCGATGACTGGTGCGACCAACGGGGAAGGTGTCGAACTTGACGCCAAGCAGGTTAGTCGTGAGGGTGCTGCCGGATTCCTGATCGGCGTCGTCGGGGGTGCAGTCGGACTAGTTTTGGGTGTCCTCAGAATGCCGGCACTTCTAGCGATGAAGATGGATCCTCACAAAGCAGCAGGCACCAACTTGGCCATCACTGTCTTCGTTGGAATCGCCGGGTTCGCCGGTCACCTGTTGAAAGGAAGCGTCGATTGGAATTTGATCGCGATCGTGGGAATCCCAGGTGTTATCGGAATGTATGTCGGTACTCGGTTGGCAACTCGTTTTGATGCCGCTGGATTGAGGCTAGTTGTGGGCATCGTAGTCTTACTTGTAGCACCCGCTGTCCTTTTCGGCGCGATCCGGAACGCCGCTTAACATCCAAATCAAAGCGATCAACTCCCGAAAATGCCTAGCAATCTACATGATGCAGTGAACATTGAGAAGCCGTTGCAGATCGTCGGCGTGATCAATGCCTATGCTGCGATCCAAGCGCAAAATACAGGTTTCCGCGCAATTTACCTTTCAGGAAGTGGCGTCGCCACCGCGTCGTACGGTTTACCAGACCTTGGATTGACTGGGTTGACTGACGTTTTGGGTGACGTGCGTCGGATCAAGGCTGTTTGCGAACTACCTCTGCTCGTGGATTGCGATACCGGGTGGGGTGCTGCTTCATCGATCGCACGCACTGTCCGCGAGATGGAACGCGCTGGAGTGGCGGCCATTCATATCGAAGACCAAGTCCAAGAAAAACGCTGTGGCCATTTACCCGGCAAATTGGTGGTTGAAGCCGCCGAAATGTGCGATCGCATCAAAGCCGCAGTTGACGCACGTAAGAACGACGACTTCATGATCATGGCCCGCACCGACGCGTTGGCCCTTGAGGGCATCCAAAGCACTTTGGATCGTTGCAACGAGTACGTAGAGAACGGCGCCGACGCCATCTTCGCCGAAGCAGTGACAGACCTGCACCAATATCGGGAATTTGCCTCACGAACTGGAGTCCCGATACTCGCAAATCTCACGGAATTCGGCAAGACACCACAATTCACTATCGATGAGTTGAGAGATGCCAAGGTGGCAATGGCCCTTTACCCGTTGTCAGCTTTCAGAGCCATGAGCCGTGCGGCGGAAACGGTCTTTGCCGAAATCAGGGAATCCGGTAGCCAGAAAGAAGTCGTCCGGATGATGCAGACTAGAGACGAGTTGTATGAGAATATCGGATATCGCGAGTACGAGCGCAAGATCAACGAGATGTTTGCAACTCGTGACCAATTGGAAACACCCCGATGACAATGACCGCCAAAGGATTGGCCGGCGTAATCGTTGGCGAAACCGCGATCTCCACAGTGGGCAAGGCCGGAGCTGGGTTGACCTATCGCGGGTACAGCATTGAAGATCTGGCCCGACACGCCATATTTGAAGAGGTAGCCTACCTTCTCATCTACGGCAAATTGCCAAATGCGTCCGAGTTAAACGCGTACAACGAGCGGTTGGCGAAATTACGAGTGTTGCCTGCTCCGCTGTGCGAAATGCTTGAAGCACTTCCTATGTCAACTCATCCGATGGATGTGCTCCGAACTGGCGCTTCGATGATCGGCTCACTTGAACCGGAAGGCGAAGAGGGCAGGGGAGCGGCATACGTTGCCGACCGATTGATCGCGAGCATGACTTCGATGTTGGGATATTGGCATCGTTTCGCCCATCGAAAACAGCGCGTTGACACACAGTCCGATGAAGTCGGCTTGGCGGGGCACTTTCTGCGACTGATCACCGATGCCAATCCTAGAGAGTCGGCAAGAAAAACCCTCGACACAATCCTCGTCCTTTATGCCGAGCACGAATTCAACGCGTCGACCTTTACTGGACGTGTAGTCACCAGCACCTTGGCTGACACATATTCCGCCGTTGTCGCCGCTATCGCCGCGCTACGCGGTCCCTTGCATGGCGGGGCGAACGAAGCGGCAATGGAATTGATTGCTTCGTTTGAAACCCCTTCGGAGGCGGAAAAGTCGATCAAGAGTATGTTAGATGCGCGTCGGCTCATTATGGGTTTCGGACACCGCGTCTACAAGAGTGGTGACCCGCGCTCCGATATCGTCAAGGAATTGGCCCGTGGTCTAGCTCAAGAAAGTGGTAACTCGACCTATTTCGATATATCCGAACGTATCGAACAGGTAATGATGCGAGAGAAGGGGTTGCACCCGAACCTAGACTTTTATTCTGCGACCGCGTACCACCTGTGCGGTGTCCCAACAGTCATGTTCACGCCCCTTTTCGCCGTCAGTCGCACTTCGGGATGGGTGGCTCACGTTATTGAACAGCGACACGGTAACCGCCTGATTCGTCCCAATGCCGACTACACTGGACCGCCAGCACGCGAGTTCGTCAAATTGCACGACAGGTAATGTCGAATCGATACGACGAGGTCATCTCCGAGATCGCGGCATACGCTTGCCGAGACGGTGAGATCGGTTCTGAAGAGGCCTTCAAAACAGCGCGTCTAACCCTGATGGATTCGATAGGTTGCGCTTTACTGGCGTTGGGCTTCCCTGCATGTAGGGATTTCGTATTGTTCGACAATGCTTCTTTGAACACCTCAAACGGCGTCCCGATACCTGGTACCCAAGTCCACAAGTCTCCCGAAAATGCAGCATTTGATATCACTACAGCAATCCGATGGCTGGACTTCAACGACACGTGGTTGGCCAATGAATGGGGACACCCTTCAGACAATTTCGGTGCCATTCTGTCCGCGACGCATAACAGAGTCGATATTCATCGAAACGATGTGTTTCGGATGCGTGACGTGTTTGAACTCGCCATTCGTGCGTACGAAATTCAAGGTGTGCTCGCTTTGGACAACGCGTTTAACCGTGTTGGCATCGATCACGTCTTGCTGGTCAAAGTCGCATCAGCCGCGGTCGCAGCTGCCGCATATTCGGGCAACAATGAAGAGATCGTCGCATCCGCGGTATCACACGCATGGCTAGACGCCACACTTCGTACTTACCGACATGCACCAAACACGAACTCCCGAAAATCTTGGGCCGCGGGCGATGCAACATCGCGAGGACTGATGCTTGCGCAGTTCGCAATGCGGGGTCTGCGAGGAGTTCACACAGCGCTGACTACCCCGACATACGGCTTCCAAGACGTTTGGTTCAACGGTAGATCGGTGACTTTGCAGCGCGACTTCTCGTCATACGTTATGGAAAACATCTTGTTCAAAGTCAAATATCCTGCGGAGTTCCATGGCCAAACCGCGGTCGAGGCGGGTGTCGCGCTCCATTCACAGGTCGCACATCGATTGGATGAGATCGAGACTGTCGATATAGCGACCCAAGAGCCAGCGATCCGTATCATCGACAAGGTTGGGACACTGTCGAGCCCAGCCGATCGCGACCATTGCATCCAATACATGACCGCCGTGGCCCTCATCAATGGCGACGTTACGTCCGAAGATTATGAAGATGAGGCTTCACTTGACCCACGCATCGACGCTTTACGATCAAAGATGGTTGTCTCTGAGCGCGCCCATTACAGCCGGGAATACCTCGACCCGAATCGAAGATCGATAGCGAACGCGATTCAAGTCCACTTCAAAGACGGTAGTTCAACAGGCGAAATGGAAATTCGTTACCCGATAGGACATCGTACCCGCCGAACCGAAGCAATCCCGCTGCTCGGAGAGAAATTCCTTAACAACCTGCTTTCGATCTACGGCGATTCCACCTATGCTCAACGAATTCGAGCGCTGTTCGACGATTTGCAGAATCTGGACGAAATGACAATCACAGATTTCATGGATGCCTTAAAACTGAGGCCAGAAGATGAAGGGACCAGATTGAATTGACTGAAAAGCTGACTGGAAGCGACTTGCTAAACCTCTCGCTCAAAGCTGAGGGAGTTGATACTCTGTTTGGCATTGCAGGCGACCACATCCTCGACATGCTGGACAAAATGGTCGACGAGCCATTCCGCATGATCGACACTCGACACGAATCTGGTGCAGTTCACGCAGCTGACTCTTACTCACGCATACTCAGAAAAGCGTCAGTTGCACTGTCAACAACGCCCGGACACGCCAACGCAGTGCCTGCACTCGCCAACGCGCTTCACTCAGAAGCCCCGGTAGTCAATATCGCTGGTAGCGCCGATTCGCCGAACTTGGGTCGTGGAGCGATGCAGGAGATCGACCAAGTCGGCATTGCCCAGCCCGTTACTAAAGGCGCATGGCAAGTGCCATCGCCGGAACGGATCCCCGAATACGTGGCTCTTGCCTTCCGAACCGCGTTAAGTGGTCGCCAAGGTCCCGTACACCTGACGATCCCTCATGATTACCAATCTGCAACAGTAGACGCTTCCGACTTTGAACGATACGCTCCTCAGGAATACAGCACACCAGCCAAAGTCTTGGCCGACCCAGAGCGCATCCGTCAAGCGGTACGACTGCTTAACTCGGCAGAACGTCCCCTCATTATGGCTGGTTCGTCGGCTGGCGCCACAGCAGACCCTGAAACTGTCCAACGGCTCGTGGAATTGACCCGTATTCCATTCGTGTCTGAGGACTCTGCTCGGGCATTGATCCCAGATGCCCACCCGTGCAGCATCGGTTTGGGATATCTTCCGTTGAACCGAGCTGCACAAATGGTCCGAGATGCCGATGTGGTAATGATGCTCGGCAAACGATTGGACTACACGCTCGGGTTTGGCGGCACACCGCCCTTCAATCCCAATGCCAGCGTAATCGTGGTAGACCCGTCTCCAGCAGAGATCGGACGCGCTCGTACATCTGAAATCGCCATACTCGGAGACCTGGGGCCCGTGTGTGAGCAGTTGGCCGAAGAGTGCGAACAGTTGACTTGGTCCGAACGCGTCGAATGGGTCACATCACTGCGTAGAACTCACGATGAGTGGCTATCTGAGCTATACGAAATGGCGAACCCATCGATGCCGATGCATCCTATGTACGTCAGCGAGACGTTGCAGAAGTTTCTCGACGATGACGCACATGTAACTTTTGATGGAGGAGACTACTGCCACTTCCTACGTGCATCGATACCTCGCGACAAACCATTCCGGTTCCATAACGTATCAAGTTTCGGTATGATCGGCGTTGGCATCGCGTACGGTCTTGGGTCTCAAGTTGCTTTGCCCGACACTCAATGTATCGTCGCTACGGGAGACGGCTCCTTTGGATTCAATGGAATGGAACTTGACACAATGGTTCGCCACAACTTACCTGTCAAGATACTGTTAGGCAACAACTCGATTTGGGGCATAGACTGGCAAATCCAAAAAGGCATCTATGGGCGCCCGGTCTGGACTGATTTAGCCCAAGGAACAAGGTACGACTTGGTAGCCAAGGGATTGGGTGCCTACGGCGAACATGTAACTACGGCAGAAGAGTTGGAACCAGCAATAAAACGAGCATTCGAACACAACGGCCCAGCTTTGCTGAATATCGAAGTTGACCAAGTCATCAGCCCGGTTGCCGAGGCTGCCATCGATCGCAAGTTGGGTTCACATGGCTAAGCACACAATCGCGACGCTGAGGAGTTTGTGGCATGACAACCCAAGTTGACAAAAAACGCGCACCAGATGGTACCGCCGGTTATTTCGACCCTGAATTCGTCGAACAAAGGCAGTTGCTACCTGGAGTGACGGCGCGCCTAATTTGGGGCGAACGGGTCATGATGGGAATAATCGATTTCGAGCCAAACGCGATCGTTCCTTGGCACTCGCACTACCACGAGCAATGCGGACGCGTCCTAGAAGGATCCGCTTGGTTCGAGTTGGAAGGACACGAAAAGACGAAACTTGTAGCTGGAGAACACTATGTCATCCCTGGACACGTCCCACACCAAGTCACGGCCACGAGTGAAGGTTGCGTAGCTCTTGACATCTGGTCCCCGATTCGAGAGGAATACATCTCGGATGACATCGGGTTCTTCAGCGATTGAATAGCCTTCTATTGTCAGGTGACAAAAACTAACCCCGTCTGGACGCGCATTCCGCAGACATCCAGACGGGTTTCAGGTTAGTGCAGAACTACGCGTTACTGCTTGGTCTCCCAGAAGATTTTGCCGATCTCTTCCAATGATGCCTTGAACTCTACGGCGGCATCCATGTCAATGTTTTGTTTCACCTGGCTACCAAGTTTGCAGGCATTCCAGACGAGTTCGTGAAGATTCGGATACTGTTCGAGATGCTCGGGTTTGAAGTAGTCGGTCCAGATGATCAGAATGTCGTCTTTGGCTTTCTTCGCGTGTTCTTCTTTGGCCGCGACGTAACGAACAAGATTGTTACGCGCGCCAAGAGATGACACATCTTCAGATTCGAGTATTAACTCGGTCATCCGTATGCAGGTTTGGGCTGCTTGAATCGCATCGTGCGGGTCGTAGATCCCACACGGGATGTCACAGTGAGCGTGTGCAACGCCAAGGGGGGACAAGCGGTCAGCTAATCTTTTGACATTTCGTAGCATCGTCGTGATTCCTTTCATGTTGCCGCAAGACCGTCTTGCGGCTGGTCAGGTGATTGTCGATTGCCGGTCGAACATCAACATCAAGAATAGACTACCTAGATGTTGGTTAGCGTCAAAAGGATATTACACGGCGTCTGCGCCGCACCCGCGGTTGTTGCCGAGCATTTAACAAGCAAATGGGTAGTCGTTGTTGGTCACTCTATGCATCCCACGCTCAAAGACGGTCAGCGCGTTCGCGTAAGCCGTAGGGCGCCGACAAGAAGGCCACTCGTCCGAGGAGACATTGCGTATTTCGAACATCCTCGGCGGGACGGTTTCTGGGAAGTTAAACGAATAGTCGGTTTACCAGGTGAATCCGTCAGCCTGGAAGCCGGTAGGTTGATCATTGACGGGACGCACGTTGACGAACCATATCTGCTCGGAGTTCAGCCTCGTATCGATAGAGATTGGGAATTGGCACCAGACGAGTACATACTGTTAGGTGACAACCGAAGACGGTCTACTGACAGTCGTTCATTTGGGCCAGTTCATCGCCACCGGATCTTGGGCTTGGTGATGATTTCAAGTGGTGAGTCCGTTGACCCGCGACCAGTATAGACCAGACGGAAGATTAAACACCTGACATTTCATAAATCAACGCATTCACTTGACGTGAGATCTCATGGACTAATGACACGACCTCTTCGTCATCGGACATTTGGGAAGGGTCTGGCAATCCCCAATCGTCGATCTCGGCGAAACTGATCGCAGGACATGCCTCCGCCTCTACTTGGCAACCCATAGTAATCACTCGAGGTTGGTTCGAAAGCATCTCATCAGTTATCAATTTCGGTAGTTCGTCCGAAGTGTCCAGATAGAAAGATTCCAACACCCTCCGCACTGTTGGATTGATCTGTCTGCTAGGAATCGTACCCGCGGATTGAGCGTGCAGGGCCAAACCGAGTTTAGTGGAGCGATCATTGAAAAGAATTTTGGCAGCCATGCTACGGCCAGCGTTGTGCACACAAACAAACAGCACATCAACACATTTGTCATTCATATCGACTTCTAACCACAATTTCAGATTCGCTCTCTCGGCCAGGCAGACCTGGTTCGATTACCAGTTTGAAGATTAACGCTCCGATCGGCGCTCCGACTAAAGGTCCGAGGATGTAAACCCAGAAACCGCCTTCTGGACCTGGTATAGCGATTTCACCCCAACCAGCGAGCGCCGCTATGATCCTTGGCCCGAAGTCTCGAGCTGGATTCCAACCCGCCTGAGTTATCGGCGCGAATAGGCTGATCAAAGCCGCCACTGTGAAACCAATGAAGAAAGGCGCCATCCCATTTGTTGGGATACCAGCATTCCTGCGCTCCGTTAGAGCAAAGATGACTATTGCCAATATCGCTGTGCCGAAAGCCTCTACTGCAAATGCGTGCATCGGTGAAACCGTCAACGTATCGAACATTGCCGGGTTAGGGAAATACTCCCCGAAGGCCATTGCCGACCTCTGGCTGCCTTCGGTTCCCCGTACGATGCCGTTCGTCATTTCAAATCGGTCGATCAACGGGTTGAAGAGAAGCAAGACAACCAACCCGGCCAACACAGCTCCAATCAACTGTGATCCCCAATACGCGAACAATCGATTGATCGGAAACTGGTTGCCTCGAAATATAGCAAACGCTAAACTCACCGCTGGATTGAGGTGCGCGCCGGAAACTCCACCACTCACGTATATCGCCAACGTCACACCGAAACCCCAGACCACGGCGACTTGCCATAATCCGACTTGGGCTCCTGTGAACACAGCAGCGGCTACTGACCCGATCCCAAACAGCACCAACACAAAGGTCCCAAGCGTCTCAGCCAAACAAGCACTCAGGATTGAAACCCTCTCCGCACCGCCTGAGCCGCCCCTAATGAATTTCATCGGGCGATACCCTTGATCCAACGGGCAGCATCGATCGCGAAGTAACTGATGATGTTCTCTGCACCTGCCCGCTTGATGCTTAGCAAGACCTCGAGCGCGCCATTCTTAAGGTCGATCCATCCGTTGGCCGCGGCAGCGTGGATCATTGCATACTCGCCGCTCACGTTGTAGGCGTATAAAGGGTTGTCCGGGAAATTGGCGCGGGCGGATGCGATCACATCCAGATACGAAAGAGCGGGTTTCACCATGATGTAATCGACTCCTTCTGAAACGTCGGCTTCAATCTCCTGTATGGCTTCGTAACACTGACTGGGAGCCATTTGGTAGCTCTTGCGGTCACCGAAACTCGGTGCCGAGTCCGCAGCGTCCCGGAAGGGACCATAAAAAGCAGAAGCGTACTTGGCCGAATACCCAAGTATTTTGACGTCGTGGTGGCCAGCATCGTCCAGAGCTGTGCGTATTGCAGCCACTTGACCGTCCATCATTGCCGATGGAGCCACGATGTCTGCACCTGCTTCGGCATGAGATACCGCAGTTTTCGCCAATAATGGCAAAGTGGCGTCATTGTCCACATCGCCGTCGTCGGTCAGTTGTCCGCAGTGTCCATGAGAAGTGTACTCACACATGCATACGTCGGTTATGGTCTGTGCTTCGGGAAAGCGGGTGTTCAACTCGGTAACCGTGCATTGCACAGCTTCGTCCGAAGCCCAAGCTCGTGTGCCGATGACGTCTTTTTCATCCGGAATCCCGAAAAACAGGAATCTGTTGACACCAACTAGCATGGCTTGTTCAACCTCACGCATCGCCTCGTCCACCGACACTCGATCGATCCCTGGCATTGAAGGTACTGGTTCTCGGCGTTTTTCACCGTTTACCACGAACATGGGATACACGAACTCCGTCCCAACGAGCCGTGTTTCAGAGTTCCGTTCACGCTCAGCGGCTGTTGACCTGAGCGGGCGAAGACGTCGGAATTCAGGTGTTGTGTCAGATAGCATCTCGGTTCAATCGCCGCGAGTGTGGTGCTCGGCAACCGCCGATATCATCGCTGGGATCGATTGCTCTTCAGGGATTAGGTCCACTCGGATCCCGGATTCATTCGCAGTTTGCGCAGTAACAGGTCCCATGCAGGCTACATAACTGTTGTTAATTCCGGTTATATCTCCGTCAAGGAGGCCCACGAGATTTCGAACAGTTGAGGAGCTTGTGAAGGTCGTCACGTCAACACCTTCCTCGAATGCCCGAATCGCGATTTGCGCTGAATCCTCAGCTGCCATGGTCCGGTACGCTGCTACCTCGGTGACTTTTGTGCCGAGTTGCCTCAAACCTCTTGGTAATATTTCGCGACCTATATCTGATCGGAACACCACTGCAGACTTGGGAGTTACCTCAATAGATCGAAACGCAGCGACCAAACCCTCAGCAGAAAAGGTATCGGGGATCAAATCGGCCACGATACCTTGCGACTTCAAGGCCTCTACGGTGGCAGGGCCTACCGCCGCGATCAAGTTGGCCGAAAATGTTCGGGCGTCCTTTCGAAGGTTCTGCATACGATCAAAGACTTGATTTACGCCGTTTGGACTTGCAAATGCGACCCAATCGAACCTATTTAGGCCTAACAAGACTGAATCGAGTTCCGAAGTGTCATCAAGAGGTACCGACTTGATGACCGGACACTCAACAACTTCCGCGCCCAGTGCTGACAACCCACCAGCCAACCTGCTAGCTTGGCTTCTGGCCCGTGTTACCAACGCACGTTTGCCAAACAACGGGAGAGTATCGAACCAGGAGATACGATCCCTCATTTTCACCACGTCACCGATCACTAATGCTAATGGGGCAGTTAATCCTGCCTCAATTACCCGGGATTCAATGTTCGCCAATGTGCCTACAACGGTGATTTGAGCAGGCGAAGTCCCGTGGCGGATCGCCGCGACTGGCTCCTTGTCGGATCTACCGTTCGCAATCAAACCGTTCGCAATCTCTCCGATCTTGGCTGCACCCATCAACACCACAATCGTGCCGTTGGTCTGAGCAATGCCGCCCCAATCAACGCTCATCCTTTTTGCCCCTGGGTACTCGCTGCCCGTGACGATGGTCACTGAAGAGGCAATTCCTCGATGGGTAACGGGGATACCAGCGTACGCGGCCGCGCCAATCGCCGACGTAACACCCGGTATTACTTCAAATGGCACTCCCGCATCGCGCAGAGCCGCGGCTTCTTCGCCGCCTCTGCCGAACACGAACGGGTCCCCTCCTTTTAGCCGACAAACTTTGTGACCGTGCCGAGCACGATCAATCAACAGTTCGTTGATTTCTGCTTGCGTCAGCGCAGCAGAACCAGGCGACTTCGCGGCTGAAATCAACTCAGTATCTGTATCGGCTCGAGTCAACAAGCTGGCTGGCGACAGGCGGTCATATACCACTACGTCCGCGTTGCGCAATGCCTCAAGTCCCCTGACGGTGATGAGCCCCGGATCGCCGGGCCCAGCGCCGACTAACCGGACCGTTCCGATACTAGACATTATGAGACCGCAATGGCGGTTGATTGTGGGAGGAATTCCAACGCGCCTTGTTGGATGATGTGCTCTGCGACACGTTTCCCGAGTTCGATGCCTTCACTTGCAGAAGTTGATGCACGGTGGCGAACGAAATTCGCGCCCGAAGGTTCGGAAACGAAAACCGCAAGCGTGATGACGTCTCCGTCAATTCGTGCGTGCGCGCCAATTGGCGCACTACATCCCCCGCCGATTTCGTTCATGAACGCACGCTCGGTCTCAATGCAAAGGCGGGTTGTTGCGTCTTCGATTGCAGCACATGTCGCGCCTGCGTTTTCGTCATCAGCTCTCGTCTGCAAAGCTAAGGCGCCTTGCCCGGGGGCAGAAACGAAAGACATGCAACTGAGATATTCAGATATACGATCGGCCACTTTTATTCGCTTTAATCCTGCCGCGGCCAAAATGAGAGCATCGATGACAGAATTTTCGTCGTCCAGCATCGCCAACCGAGTTGTCACGTTCCCTCTAATTGGTTTAAGAATCAGATCATTCCTTTCAGATGCGATTAAGGCGCGACGGCGCGCACTCCCAGTCGCTATGATCGATCCTGCGGATATCTCATTTAATCCGCTTTTCGTTTTGCTGATTACGGCATCGCGCGGGTCTTCGCGATAGGGCACACCAGAAATCACTAAGCCATCCGTCAACGTAGTAGGCAGATCCTTGAGACTGTGGACTGCAATGTCGATTTCGCCGGCGGAAAGCGCAGATTCGATCTCCTTGACAAAAACTCCCACACCTATTTCAGTGACAGGAACATCGCGTTGAACGTCGCCCCCAGTCTTGATTGTCAAGAGTTCGATAACAACGTCATCGAGGTGTTTTTTCAACGCCTCGGCGACTTCGTTGGCTTGGGCAATGGCTAAAACGCTATCGCGGCAGCCCAAAACGATCTTGCGGGACGCACTTACCATGTCTAGGCATTTTAAGCCTGAGAGTTGTGAGCTGCCCGTTCTTCGAGCGCGTCGACCAACATCTCCCGAGCTAGTCCGGCGTCCCCTTCTTGAAAGGCCGTGAGCATTCTTTGTGTGATCGATTCGGCCCAATCGTCGGGCGTGACAGGTAAGCTACGCGAACGCACGTCTTTTCTCACATCGGCGAGCAAAGGACCCATATCTGCCCACTGCAGGCAACGGCAATACTCGTTATCCGAGATCCGCTCCCGGAGCCGGCGAGCCAAAGCAGGGCTAGTTCCAGCGGTGGAGACCGCAACCGTAACGTCTTCGCGTTGGATTAACGCTGGTGCGATGAAGGTGCACAGATGCGTAACATCCATGACATTCAGCAGTACGTTGCGTTCTGCGGCTTCGCGCGAAATCGCTTGGTTCGTCTCAGAGTCTGAAGTATCAGCCACGATAACGATCCACGCTCCTGCAAGATCGCCAACCTTATATTTGCGCCGAACCCATTCGATCTCACCCGAATCGGCCAACGCGATTAGATTGTTAGAGGTTTCTTCCGGTGGACTTACGAGCGTGACATCAGCTCCGCATTCAAGTAGATAGCGGACCTTGCGCTCACCTTCGTGAGGGTCGCCGCCGAAAACCAAGCATCGTCGTCCTTTGACGTCAACGAAAATCCCGTAGTACTGAGGCATGCTAACTAACCGATGGCTGCAACCGCGGCGCGTTCGACATCGATGTTGTCGTCAACGAAGTAACGTACACGCGTCTTCTTGTACTCTCGATGACTGTAGAGGAGTTGGTAGTCCTCGATCTCAGTTTCGTCCGAGATCTTTGATGCGATATCCTCGCACTCACCCCGCGTAACAGCGTGAATCATCGTGAAATGCGAAAATCTCCAGTCTTCGTAACGTGGGCGCTCGTAACAGTGCGTGACTGCCGGATGTTTCGCCATTGTCATGCCGACTTCTGCAGATCGGTCCTCTGGAACGTTCCACACCGCCATGGCGTTTGCCGAAAATCCAGCGCGACGGTGATGGAGGACTGCCGCGTAACGCCGCATAAGGCGCCGGCTGATCATTTCGTCAGCCTTGGTAAAGAGTTCATCAACGGTCAAACGAAGTCGTTCTGCCATCTCATCGAAAGGTCGAGATTTCAGTGGCAGATCCTCTTGAAATTCTCGGACGAAAGCGACATCTGCCTCAGTTAGATCAGGATCCGCTGTCGGTAAGTTCTTAGTCGTGTCTCCGTTGCCGATTCCGTTCGTGTACTGTGCGTCGGGCACGAAATAGTTTTTGGCGTTCGAGACGTTATTGACCATATCGAAGTTCACGCCTATTTTGAAAAACCTTATTGTCGGCAAGATCCGTGCCGTTTCCGCGCCGGAAAGGTGGATCAACTTATCGACCTCGTGTTCTATCTCCTTGCCGGGAGGAAGTGCCAAGGTGAACCAAAGATTGAAATCACCGTCTCGCGCGTAGTTGTGACTGATGCCCGGATGAGCGTTCAATATCTGCGCACCGACATCTAGATGGTCGTCTGCAAAGCGCATCGCCACAAGAGTGGAAGAATAGCCCAAACGCCGTGTGTCAAAGATTGCACCGATCTGACGCACAACGTTTTTACGCTTTAATTCCCGAATGCGCGACAGAACACTGGATTCTGAGATGCCGCATTGGTCGCCTATGGCCTGAAACGGTTCGTGTACCAACGGAAAATCAGACTGCAAGATGTTCATCAACTTGCGGTCGATGGCATCGAATTCGTGGATTTTCAAGACGTTTTGGGTACTTAGACGGAGCTACAGATGAGGAAGCTGCTAGTTTCCGATTATAAACCGTACCTTTTCAGCCAATTTCGGTCATTCAATCGGCGCGATGATCCTAGAGGCGACCAACCACCAAATCCGCAACGGTTTTTCCGCTGAGAACTGCTCCCTCCATTGTCGCAGGTAAACCCGTGTCGGTCCAATCACCTGCAAAATAAAACCCCGGCACATCGGTGTTCTGAAGGGAGCGGAGTCGACGCGATCTAGGGTTGATCTTGATGGTTGCATCAAGCGTTTTCACAACGGTGGAGTTGACGATGTCAACTGTGTTTGCCAGCGGGAAAGCTACTCGCATCGCGGAAGTGATGCGATGCAAAACGTCAGTCTTGGTGAGCATAGCCCATTCGTCGGCACCGCTCAGCGAGATCACGATGTGCTGAGTCGAATTATTAGACGTGTTTCGGAGCGCCGAGTCATTGAAGACCCATTGGAGGCCAAGATCAACGAAAGCCAATACGCGTTCGACCATCACAGGTTTTTCATACCAAAGATGAACGGCCACGATAGGGGAGTACTCGAAACTCGTCAATGCAGTTTTCATTGCTGCGAGGCTCTTGTCCGATGTTGGTAGCACGCTGGCGATAGATTTGGGATTGAGCGCAGATACTACGTTCCTGCAACGTAGCTTTTCGCCACTCGATAACGCGACTTCAAAAACTCCTGATTTGGATTTCGAGATCGATGACACACGAGCGCCCATCTTCACTTCGATGCCGTTTTCCCGCATGAACTGTGAAGCTGGTGTGCCTATGAGTGAAGATAGGTCGGTCCTCGGGTAGCCAATCGCAGTTTCTCTGGCACTACCCAACAGCGCGATTCGCGTGAACTCAATCGCGTCTTCAGCCGCTACTTCATCGACATGACAATTGAATACTGGAAGGATGAACAGTGACCAAAATCGTTCGATAGCTGCTTGGGATTGACCTTGAAATGAAAGCCATTCAGCAAACGAGACTGCACTGGCGTCGATGCTCTGATTTGTGTCAACGAGATGGAGCTTGAGCTTTACTAGGAGACGCGCTACAGAAATCCTGTCGGAAATGCTGAGATGAGAGTATCGAACCAACGCAAATGCGTTTCCGAAGAAGCGATTTGCCCTTAGATTCGTGACTTTGCCTTTGAATGCAACTGGCACGTCTAATGAGGGCCCCAATTCGATCTCATTTCGGGTACCTAAGTCGCTCAGGAGTTGCAGGAATTCGTTGCATACGCCCAATATGACGTGCTGTCCATTGTCGATCTCCTCGCCACTGAAACGATCTCGGAATGAAAAGGCTCGACCACCAAGGAACGGTCGTTGTTCGACGAGCGTCGCTTTAATTCCATGCTTCATCAGATGGACTGCTGTCGAGATCCCGGCGAGTCCTCCGCCAAGGATGATGACTTGTCTCTCAACCAACACCGATTCCGCGGGGTTACCGACTGACTGAATGCAATGCACTTCGCCAAGCGACGCCTAGGACAACGGACAGTTTCTCTGTCGGTGACAGGCTTACGCGTTGTGTCAGGACGTCGGCCTCGCTTGATGCGATCTTGTCGAGTATCTTCGAATAGAAACCGTTCATGAGTTCAAGACACTGTCGTCCGCGTGTCACCGTCGGCAAAACCCGTGCCCCGCTTGTGTAGTAACTGCGAGCTCGCTCGATTTGGAACTCCATAAGATTGTTGAAGTTCGTGCTTTGAGATTTATAGGCGAATTCGTATTCGGAGACACCGAATTCCTGTAGCTCACTTTGCGGCAGGTAAACTCGACCGTTGTCGTAGTCTTCACGGATGTCGCGCAGGATATTCGTGAGTTGGAACGCTACGCCTAGGTCATTCGCGTACTTGACGGCCTTGGGGCACGAATATCCGAATATGCTGATGCAGATGATCCCCACCGCGCTTGCCACTCGTCGGCAGTACTCAACAAGATCATCGAACGTTTCGTAACGATCTATTCGGACGTCCATACGACAACCATCGATCACGTCAATGAAATACTGCCGGTCCAACCCAAATCGGTTTATCGCGTGTTCGAGAGCGATGAAGATCGGATCGTCTTGAAACACCGTTTGGTTGGGGCCATCCAGTGCTCTTTGAACTAAATCCAGTTCGGCGTTGGGGTCAACCCCTTGTTTCGGTTCGTCAACGATGTCGTCACAAAGGCGACAAAATGCATACGAGGCGTATATAGCACGCCGCAACTCTCGAGGAAGAGCGAGAAACGCCAAGTAGAAGTTTGAACTCGCCGTACGAGTTAACTTGGCACATTCGCCGTATGCGTTTTCGATTCGATCATCCACGACAATCAGATGTGACCTCCCTTGCGCGGTCACGATTTAACGATATGCGACGCTCACGAAGGATTTGTCAGAAACCAGCGAAAGCCCAAACATCTTGCGGGTGGTGATCCTCAGCATGATGCTTATCTTTTTCGAGTTTGACACAGTGGGGCGATTGCTCAGCGTGTCGTAGTCAAGTTTCTCGATGGCGTCCAAGACTGCAAGGCCACCGGCAGTGATGGCTGCGAACTCCAAACGGAAATCGCTTTCGAGATGCTCCAAAAGCGCGTAGCCAGCACGGAACAAGTTTCGAGTGCGACCGACTTCGAACCTCATCATTTCCCGGAATTCCTCCGTAGCTTCTCCTTTCTCGATGGTCTCGACACTGACGCCGAAGTCCATAAGATCTGATTGCGGGATGTATATGCGCCCTTTTTGAAAATCGCGCGAGACATCCTGCCAGAAGTTCGCGAGTTGCAATGCGATGCATGTGTGGTCCGACAACGCTGCCATTTGGTCTGAGAAGTATCCGTAAAGGTAAAGAACTAGATGGCCGACAGGAGTAGCGGAGTAGGTGCAGTAATCGACTAGCGCGTCAAAGTCATCGTATCGAGTTTGACGCTGATCCCTTCGGTTCGCTTCGATAAGTCGCAGGAATGGATCTGGCGGAATGTTGAATTCTTCGATGGTTTGCTTTAACGCTTGGAACCATACGAGATTCGGTGTACCTCGGTAACAATGCATCAACTCATCTTCCCATCGATCCAGTAACTCGATACGGTTCTCGACTGCTTCATCTCCGAGGTCGTCGACAAGTCGGCAAAACGCGTATACAGCATAAAAATGGGGTCTCAAACTCGACCTGATGAACCTGCTGCCGACGTTGAAATTCTCGTAGCTGGAGGCAACTAAATTCCTGCAGAATTCATAAGCGGCATCTACATCGGGTGCTCTCGTAGCGAAATGTGTCGTAGCGTCCATCTTTTCAGGTGCATTGAATCTGGAGATGTCACTCAAGAATTACGTTCGACCAAAAACTCACCAAGCTCACGGAAATCGCCTTCGATGCTGAGATCGAATTCCAACCCGTCGATGATAGCCTCCGCAGTTGACCAGTGCCGTTCAGAAATCGAGTTACAGAAGTCATATGTGCCTAACGCGTCCATGATTTCCAAGACGGATTGCAAGTCACGATCAGTCAATTCGGGTTTTCGATAAATCGCAAGTATCGTTTTGGCAGCAGCACCGGTGGCGTTGCTGAGTGCGTGTATCGCTGGGAGTGATTTTTTTCTGTTGAGGATGTCCCCACCCACCGGTTTCCCTGTCTCATCATCGCCCCACACACCTAGGATGTCGTCTCGAACCTGAAACAATCGACCAAATTCGTAACCTAGTCTCCGCAATCCAGCTGCAGCTTGGACGTGAGATTTACCGTTCGCTCCAACCAATCCTCCGACGTGCAGACTGGCTTCAATCAATGCGCCCGTTTTTCGTTCAATCATGAACAGGTACTCGTCGACCGTGACATCGTCACGGGCTTCGAATGAGATGTCGAGAAATTGCCCTTCGATCATCAACAAATACGCTTCCACAATTAACCGCTGTGCCCGGATCGCAGTGGGTAACTCAACACCGAGATCAAGAAGAGCTCGAGCGGCGTGATCCGCAATTTTCAACATCGAGTTGCCCGAAACGATTGCTGTAGATTCACCCCATACTACCCAGATGGTCGGGCGGTGATGCCTGAATCGATCTCTGTCCTCGATGTCGTCGTGGATCAGCGAGAAGTTGTGAATGTATTCGAGAGCGATAGCCGCAGGCAGAACGAGATGAATTTCGCCACCGACTGCGTCGGCGCCCAGCATCGCAATAGTGGGTCGTAGCCGCTTGCCTTCTGTAGCTGAGATAGCGCTCCCGTTTTTGTCGGCCCAACCCATGTGGTAGCGATGAGTCACTGCGAGTCGTGACTCACTTGCCGCCAATTCTTCGCGCAATGCAGCGTCGATCATAGGTTGGTAACGAGCGAAAAACGCCGGCGTCTCGATGCGTTCCTTTAGGGCGGGCATGACGTGTGTCTCGATGATACTGTATGTCAAATTCGGGTTTCGCTGTTCCATCGTCTTTTATAAAGACTCGGATCCGAGGCAATCGCCGATGTCGTGTGCCCACACCCGATGCCAGACAGTACAGTCGGTCATGGCTGGAATTAATACTCAGACATAACTAGATACACTCTATATCAGGAAACATGATTGAAGTGTTACAATGAATGTTATGGCGCACATCAATACATATTTCAAGACGAAGCACTCCTCCTTTGGAATGCAGTTAAGAGTACGATGACGATCTCACCTGAAAACTTGACCCACGGAACCAGAGCGGCGATAGATGCTGCTGTTCGGATGGTGATGCAGCGAAGAAACGTGCAACTCGACGTGGAGCATATTCTTTTCGCCATGACCGACGCGTCGGATAGCCCGGTTAGCCAGATCCTCGGCACCCTAGAGGTGGATACCGAGGAATTAAGGACTGACTTGTTGCGTCTGTTGGATGCCAAACCAACCGGCATGGGACAATCGCGTGGGCGTCAACAGCAGATTTACATTACGCCCCGAGCGCAGAACGCCATCAGCAAAGCCCAAACGATTCAGCGAAAAACGTTTCGCGATGATCTGGTGAGTATGGATCACCTGTTTATCGCGATCGTTGAAGAGGCAGACGGCGATTTGGCGAAGGTGTTAACGAAACATGGGATCACTGCTGATCGCGTATACGTGGCTGTTCACCAAGTTCGCGGTGCTGCGAGGGTCACATCTCCTGATGCTGAGCAGTCCTACGGCGTGTTGCAGAAATACACTACAGACCTGACGCGACTAGCAGGTGAAGGGAAACTCGATCCGATCGTCGGCCGTGACTATGAAATCCGTCGGGTGATGCAAACTCTCACGCGCCGGACGAAAAACAACCCGGTTTTGATAGGCGACGCAGGTGTGGGAAAGACTGCGATCGTTGAGGGTCTGGCTCAGATGCTGATAGGCGACGATGTGCCGTCCATGCTGACGGGAAAACGTGTGTTGGCTCTCAGTATTGGAGTGCTTTTGGCTGGGGCCAAATTCCGTGGCGAGTTTGAAGAACGTTTGAAATCGGTGATAGATGAGGTGCAAGCATCTGTGGGGAAGATCATTCTTTTCGTGGACGAACTCCACTCGGTTGTTGGCGCAGGAACAGGAAGCGAAGGTTCTATCGACGCCGCAAACATGATGAAACCAGCACTTGCGCGAGGTGAACTTCAGGTGGTTGGCGCCACAACACCGGAGGAATACCGGCGCTTCATAGAAAAAGATTCTGCTCTTGAGCGACGATTTACTCCGATCTGGGTAGAGGAACCCGACGAAGATTCTGCGGTTGACATGCTTAAATCCCTTAGGAAGAATTACGAGACGCACCATAACGTCGAACTGACCGATGCAGCGTTGATCGCCGCAGTACGATTGAGCGATCGATACATCACCGATAGGCAACTCCCCGACAAGGCTGTGGACCTGATAGATGAATCTGCAGCAAAAGCAAGAGTCGAGCGCGCCCAAGTTGTCACCGTAAACCATGAAGATAGTGTGAGCGCTTCACGACCTCTTGTCATTAATGAGGAAGACATAGCTTCCCTCATTTCGGAACGTATAGGCGTCCCCCTTGATCAACTGGTTGAGGAGGAAGTCGAGAAGCTACTGAAGCTGGAAGATCGGCTCCATGATCGAGTAATCGGCCAAGACAGAGCCGTCCAAACGCTGGCAGATGCGGTTCGTCGGGGTAGGATGGGCTTAAAAGACGCGACCCGACCGACGGGTGTGTTCCTTTTCATGGGTCCAACTGGCGTTGGCAAGACCGAACTCGCCAAGGCGTTAGCCGAGTTCATGTTCGACGACCCGAGCCACATGATTCGCCTTGACATGTCGGAATACGAGGAACGACACTCGATATCTCGCATGATTGGAGCACCACCCGGGTACATCGGTTACGACGATGCCGGTCAGCTAACTGAGGCTGTGCGACGCCGTCCTTACTCGGTGATTTTGCTGGATGAGATCGAGAAGGCGCATCCGAGCATCTACGACAGTATGCTTCAGATATTCGATGACGGCAGATTGACAGATAGTCACGGACGAACCGTCGATTTCACCAACACCATCATCATCATGACTAGCAATCTGGGAACCGCAGACCGGAATACCAGGGGCCTTGGTTTCGCAACTGGATCTGATGATGATCGTCGAAACACATTCGATGCCCTAGGGCTGACCGAACGCCACGAACAGGCTTTGCGATCGCGCTTCACGCCTGAATTTCTAAATCGCATCGACGACATAATCGTGTTCGATGCCTTGGGGCGAAGCGAAATAGATCGTATCGTGCTGAAGTTTATCGATCAAGTCGAGCGGCGTTTAGAGGATCGTCACGTAACGATTGAACTCACCGAAGAAGCGAGGAACTGGATAGCCGAGCGGGGGTATGACACGTGGATGGGCGCTCGACCTATGGCAAGGGCGATACAGCGATACATCGAATCGCCGTTGGCGCTATCGCTTCTGAAGGAGAAGTTCTCCGCCGGTTCTCATGTGGTAGTGGACGTCTCAGGTGATGAGATTGTGTTCGACGCGGTGCTGAAATCCGACGAATCGTCAATTTCAGAACCCTCCTTGGCAGTCAGATGAACAGGCGCTAGGATTAAAATTGAGGTATGACTTGAACCGAACTGAACCTTACTAACATCGGGTCAGGTCACCTTGGTGTGATATCGACAGAAGACGAACTTAACCCTGACGACAAAGTCGTACGAAGCGGAAACCGATACCGCTCTTCTACCGATAATTTAGGAAATTCCACACTTCGGTCTTTAGCTACACATCCTAGGTGTATCCAATCTGCGATTTGGACCCTGGTGCTGGGGTCTACGGCTCTGGGCATCTGGTTATGGTGGGGCGGTTTTCTCCACATCACGGACGTAGGATACCTTGCGACCTTTTACCTGAATCTCATCGGTGCCGCCACGATCATCCTCCCATTGCCGGGTGTTTTAGCGGCATGTGTCGCCGCCGAACCATCTCTTGGCCTACATCCGATCTTGATAGGGTTAGTCGGATCTGCTGGCGCAACCTTGGGAGAAACTACCGCATACCTAGCTGGATATGCGGGCCATAACGCAGCCATGAGACTGCGTTGGTACCCTAGGATCCATGGTCTGATGGAACGGAATGGTGGGGCCACACTGTTTCTCGTCTCGGCGGTCCCCACCCCATTCTTTGACCTTGCCGGAATCGCCGCGGGTGCCCTCGAATATCCCTACAGGAAGTTCTTGATTTATGTGTTTGCTGGGAAGCTGATCAGATTGACGATAATGGCCTACACGTGTCGATGGGGCATCGAATGGGTAGTGGATATTTACGAACTGAATCTGCCTTTTGGCTAGACGCTGAATTACTTCGGTTCGTATTGCACAGACGCAAAGAAGATTCCTCGAATTAAATCTGTGAAGACGTCCGACAAAATCGAAACTGATGCACCAAGCGGCGTTGGTGAAATGTCGGTCGTGCTCGTAGCTGCAGGCCAATCAAGTCGGATGCGGGGTGTCGACAAACTCATGTTGCCGATCGATGGTCGGCCTGTGATCAGCCATTCCCTGGAAGCTCTCGAAGACTGTAAGCTGGTTCGCAACGTTGTGGTTGTAACCCAACCTTCGCGCGTCAACGAATTCCAGGATGTCATCGCCAGTTCTGGCTTCTCTAAGCCCGTTCGCGTGGTTGTGGGAGGGGAGAGGCGGCAAGATTCAGTTCGTAGAGGCATTGAGGAGCTGCGCCGTTTTTGCGATCCAACGGAATTCGTGGCAGTTCACGACGCGGCACGACCATTCGTTGATGCGACATTGTTGGAGAGAGGGCTCAAAGTAGCAAACCGTATTGGTGCGGCAATCCCAATCGTCCCGATGAAAGATACGATCAAGCAGATCGAGCACGGATTGGTCGTCGAAACTCCTGATCGTGAGAAGATATATTCGGTGCAAACACCTCAGGTGTTCCGAACCGAGATCCTTCAAACCGCACACGAAATCGTCTTGCAAGACGTCACTGATGATGCATCAATGGTTGAAAAAGCGGGAGGATTGGTGGGAACCTTCGAAGGGTCAAACGAGAACATCAAAATCACTACTCAATCTGACATCCCGATAGCAAACGCAATTGCATTGGGACGAGCGCCTGGATCTGCGTATCGATTTGGGATCGGCTTCGACGGACATAGGTTGGTTGATGGTGGTCCGTTGAGGCTTGGTGGTACTGACATCGAATTTGATATGCACCTCAAAGGACATTCCGACGGCGACGTACTTTTTCACGCGATAGCAAGCGCGGTACTCGGTGCAGCGGGTCTCGGAGATTTAGGTAGCAACTTTCCTTCCAACGATCCAATTTATGCTGGCGCTGATAGCGAGGTGTTTATCAAATTCGCGGTCACCAAAGCCGCTGATCACGGTTGGGAGATAAGCCACGTTGACGCTACTGTGATTGCTCAAAAACCTAGATTGGCAGCGCATGTAAAGACTTTTGAATCACGGGTCGCCAACGCGTTATCTGCGACAGTGGAGCAGGTGAATGTGAAGATCACATCGACGGATGAAGTTGGAGCAATAGGACAAGGAGAGGGCATCGCCGCCCAAGCTATCGTCACGTTGGTTAGCTAACCCGCACCCAACGTAGTATTCTCAATACCTGCCACTGAACTCGGCTGAAAAACTTCAGCATCTCGGACACTACGGGACATGCAACTTTACAACACGCTAACCCGACAAAAAGAAGAATTCAAGCAGATTTCGGATCCCGTGCGGATGTATGTTTGCGGACCAACCACTTACGACGAACCGCATCTTGGCCACGGGTTGTCGACGGTAATTTTCGAGTTGCTGCAGTCGTACATGGAATATCGGGGAATCAACGTCAAGCGTGTACAGAATTTCACGGACGTGGATGACAAGATCATTGATCGCGCGGCCGAGATGGGGATAGATTGGTTCGACCTGACGCAGGAACACATCAACTCGTTCCTTGAAGCCATGGACGGTTTAAACGTGCAGCGAGCAGACGTGCATCCTCGCGTTACCGAAGAGATCGATCCGATTATCGAATTGATAGTGAAATTGGTCGATTCCGGCTCTGCCTACGAAGCCGGTGGTTCGGTCTATTTTCGAGTGCGCCGGGATGAAGACTACGGCAAGTTGAGCGGCCGGACTGCCGACCGTATGGATGAGTTAGCGAGATTAGAACCTGACTTGCTTAAAGAAAATCCTGAAGATTTTGCGCTCTGGAAAGCTTGGAAACCGGGAGAACCGGCTTGGGAAAGCCCGTGGGGTCCTGGAAGACCTGGTTGGCACATCGAATGCAGCGCGATGGCGCGACGATATCTTGGCGACCAGATTGACATTCATGGCGGCGGTTTGGATCTGGTTTTCCCACATCACGAGAATGAAGTAGCGCAATCCGAATCTGCGACTGGTATTGTGCCTTTTGCTCGTTTTTGGGTACACAACGGGCTGCTCCGTATGGCCGGTGACGAAAAGATGTCGAAGTCTCTCGGAAACTTCGTCACGGTCCGAGACGCGCTCAAATCGCATACTCCAGACGCGATCAGATTATGGATTTTTCAGAGTCACTACCGAAGCCCGGCGACTTACGACACTGAAAACTTGATCGCTGCTGAACGTGCTGTGAGACGATTGCGACAGGCGGCTAACGCAGTCAATACTGGGGAGGACAGCGGAGACCGCTACGATGCCGAACATATCAAGCAACGTTTCGTCGTAGCAATGGACGATGATTTGAACACTCCCCGCGCTTTGGC
This sequence comes from uncultured Dehalococcoidales bacterium, assembly GCA_964564575.1. GTDB lineage: Bacteria > Chloroflexota > Dehalococcoidia > Lucifugimonadales > Lucifugimonadaceae > Bin127. The sequence goes on along the minus strand of CAZMBB010000002.1, from coordinate 11,596 downwards.
TGCGATATTCGATCTGGCAAGAGAGATATTCACTGCTCAATCGGGTGGCTCAAACATCGTTGACGGGCAGGCAATGTTGCGGGAATTGGTTGGTGTGTTGGGAATGACTCTGGATGAACCGCGGCACGGAGGCGAAGCGGGCGATGGGAAGATCGATGAATTGATTGCCGAACGTCAAAATGCTCGTCAGAAACGGGACTTTGCAACCGCCGACGGGATTCGTGACCAATTGATGTCGATGGGTATCGAGATATCCGACACCCCGCAAGGAACGACGTGGCGCCGAACCTAGGTAGTATCTAACCGACGTTCAACTGAACCTAACGTTAGCGATCGCGACTGCGACGAAAATCAACGTCAGGACGATTGTTGCTCTGAAAAGCAGTTTTTCTACGCCTCGCCGGACGTGGAACGTACTCTCGGCCTGACCGAACACTGACGGATTGTTGCCGCGTGCCTGCAAAAGCAGAACGACGATGAGCACCACGGCAAGAATGAGGAGCGTTATCTGGAACCACATGTCTATTAGGTTAATTCAGGGTAGCGATGACTCATCGGTCGCTCATCGCCTGATCCAATAGTCCCATTACAGCTTGTGCATCCGCTCTACCGCGAGTGGCTTTCATCACTTGGCCCATTAAGAAACGGATCGCGGTCGTTTTGCCGGATAGGTAGTCGGCAACTGCAGCCTCGTTGTTCGCCAGAACTTCCTGGATGATGGGTGTCAACTCATTAACATCGCCTACCGCGGCCAATCCCATTCGCTGGATGACTTCCTCGGGGTCTGCTCCATTTTCGAACATCTCAGCGAATACGCGTTTCGCGGAGTTGTTGTTGATCTCGCGTTGCTGAAACTTCCTGACCAGAACCGCTAAAGATGCAGGATCGACTAGCGTTTCGCCCATAGCATGCACGTCAGCTTCATGCATCATCCTGGCCATTTCTCCGTTCAACCAATTCGCGGTCTCCTTGGCGAAGTCCGCTTGATCGTTCCTCGATTGATCAGCGACGCTAAGCATCACCTTCTCGAAGTATTCGGCTGACGACCGCTGGTCGACCAGAAGTGAAGCATCATAATCGGATAATCCCCAATCTGTCATGAAGCGATGCTTTTTTGCCAACGGCAGCTCTGGCATACCAGATTTGATCTTGGTCACCCAGTCTCGACCGATGTGGATAGGTGGGATGTCCGGTTCCGGAAAATATCGATAATCGTGGGCATCCTCTTTGGACCGCTGTGTGACGGTCACCTTTTCGCCATCCATCCAACCACGGGTCTCTTGCTCGATCCGTTCCCCACGTTTTATGGCCGCAACCTGACGTTTGATTTCGTATTCCACTGCTTCGCACACCGCCCTTACCCGGTTTATGTTCTTGACTTCTACTTTTTCACCCAATTCTCTCGAACCGACTGGTCGGACGCTAATGTTGGCGTCACAGCGAAATGAACCTTCTTCCATATTCGCGGTCCCGACACCGAGGTAGCGGATTATCGCCTGCAATGCAGTGATGTACGCCTCGACTTGCTTTGAGGTTCGCATGTCGGGTTCAGTGACGATTTCCATCAGAGGTACTCCCGAACGATTGATGTCCAGAAGGGAATGCATGACGCCACCAGTAGGCGAATCGACGTGGATGAGTCTCGCAACATCTTCTTCCATGTGGACCCGATTGATACCCACACGCCGCGGTTCATTGGTCGGTAAATCGAGCCAACCGTCGGTACAGATCGGTTCATCGTACTGAGAGATCTGGTAGCCCTTCATCAAATCGGGGTAGGTGTACTGTTTGCGATCGAACTTGGTGATTTCAGCGATTTCGCAGTTAAGGGCAAGGCCGATCGCGATTGCGGACTCGACAGCTGTTTTGTTGACAACGGGCAACGTGCCGGGAAGAGCCATTGAAACAGGGTCTACCAACATGTTCGGCGACGCCTGTTGATATTCTGCTCCCGACCACGAGAACATCTTGCTCTTCGTGTTGAGCTGGACGTGGGTTTCCAACCCGATTACTGCTTCGAATTCAGTGGAGGTCATCGCGCTCATAGTGGGATCTCCGATCGCTTCTATTCTGCATTACCTCAATGATGGTTACACCTGAATAGTCACCACGCCTCAGGTCCTATGAGCGGCACAAACACGCAGTCGATCCCGTAGTTCACCTTGATGCCGTTGGAGCACCTTACGACTGTAGCAACGCGTTGCCTTCTGATCTGACCGACGGGAATCACCATGCGTCCGCCAGTCTTCAGTTGCGCGATCAGCGACTCAGGCACCGCGGGAACGGCGGCTCCCACGATGATGGCATCGTACGGACCGGCTTCGGGATAACCCAAGTAGTCCTCGGACGCATCAATCACTTGGACGTTGACATAGCCTAGACGATCCAACCTCAAGCGCGCTGCATCCGCGAGTGCCCGAATTCGTTCAACGGTTATTACTTCTCGAGTTAAGAAGGAGAGTACAGCCGCTTGGTACCCTGAACCGCATCCGACATCTAAAACCCGGCTGTTGTTTTTGGTCAGCCGCAAGTTCGAGACCATGTGAGCAACTAGGCTTGGTTGCGAGATGGTTTGACCATTGCCAATTGATAAAGCGCGGTCTTCTTGCGCGCGATCACAGTCTTGGGCTGGAACGAATTCTTCCCTGGGAATCTTCAAGACCGCATCAACTACTCTTCGGTCGAGTTCCTTTCGCGAAGCGAGGGCTTGTTCAATGTCTGTCCGTCCCGAGCGCGTATATGAGCTGCTTGTCGGCACCAGCCAGCGAGCTAGTCTCTGTTTGATCTGAGGGAACATTACATCCAAAATCGTAAGCCAATCTAACCAGTGTCTTAAGTGCAATTTACATTCCTTTGACGAGGTCGAGACGCGGCGAGATTGTTGATATGAGAGAAAACTGGGTTTTTCGGTAAGGAATTGAGTTATTGAGGCGCGATTCGGCTATTTGTTGGGGTTCTGCTCGTTTCGAGCGAACTTCGGGCGATTCGGCGGCGGCGAAGAAATTGGTAAAATTAGAGGTGAGGCTGGGCGACCGTGGGCGTGTGACAAAGTCAGCAACGGCCATTGCGAATCGGAGTCGAGGTCTTCCAGCGACCTTTTTTAATTCCTCACTCCCTAAATATCGAACGCAGACAACGAGAAGCCAGTTGACCACTCAAGACAGACTAACGATCTCGCGTGAATCCAAGCTCGAAGATGCTGGATACAAATGGGGATTTTCCACTGACGTCGAGATGGAGTTGGCGCCGAAGGGGTTGGATGAAGACATCGTCCAATTAATCTCCTCAAAGAAGAACGAACCGGAATGGTTGCTCGAATGGCGGCTCAAGGCCTTCGAGTATTGGAGCAAGTTGCATAGCGAAGATTCCGAGCCTCGTTGGGCCAAGTTGCGCTATCCACAAATCGACTACCAGGACATCTATTACTACGCAGCACCCAAATCTCTAGACGATGCTCCGAAGAGCTTGGACGAAGTCGATCCCGAAATGCTCGAGACTTTCGATAAACTGGGCATCCCATTGCATGAACGCGAACGGCTGGCAGGTGTTGCCGTAGATGCTGTTTTCGACTCGGTCTCCGTGGCAACGACTTACGCAGATCAACTAGAAGAACGAGGCATCATATTCTGTTCCTTCACGGAGGCTGTGCAGAATCATCCCGAGTTGGTTAAGAAGTACCTCGGTTCGGTAGTTCCCTATACGGACAACTTCTTTGCAGCGCTCAACTCAGCTGTTTTCTCGGACGGGTCGTTTGCCTACGTGCCACCTGGAGTTCGATGCCCGATTGAGTTGATGACTTATTTCCGCATCAACACTGAAGGCTCTGGACAGTTTGAAAGAACTCTAATCGTAGTCGATGAAGGCGCATACGTGAGCTACTTGGAAGGATGCACCGCACCGATTCGACGCACCAGTCAACTACATGCGGCGGTAGTTGAACTCGTGGCTCTTGACCGCGGCGAGATCAAATACTCGACGATTCAGAACTGGTATCCAGGCACAAAAGACGGAGAAGGCGGCGTCTACAACTTCGTCACGAAACGCGGTATGACCGGCAACGATGCCAAAATCTCTTGGACGCAGGTGGAGACAGGCTCTGCAATCACATGGAAGTACCCATCAGTGATTTTGAGGGGAGACAATTCGGTCGGTGAATTCTACTCTGTGGCCTTGACCAATAATTACCAGCAAGCCGACACTGGCACCAAGATGATCCACATCGGCAAAAACACGAAATCGACCATCGTGTCAAAGGGCATATCTGCTGGCCACGGCGAAAACACCTACCGGGGTGGCGTCAGGATCTTGCCAAGGGCCGAAAACGCAACAAATCACACACAGTGCGACTCGTTGCTCGTGGGGGATCAATGTGGCGCCCACACCGTCCCTTATATTGAGGTACGCAACCCAACCGCGAGATTAGAGCACGAAGCAAGCACGTCGAAAGTGAGCGAAGAGCAACTTTTTTATCTGATGTCACGCGGCATTTCGGAAGAGGATGCTCATCATATGATCATCACGGGGTGGAGCCGCGACGTCATCAAAGAGTTGCCTTTTGAGTTCGCGCTCGAGGCGGGCCAGTTGCTCAAGGTGAGCCTTGAGGGCGCGGTGGGATAAGAGTTTCCGCGCATTCAACTGGCTGCCTTTCAGAGAAGATCAAGTCGAATCAAAGATGGATACATCGTGCGAGAGAACGAATGCTAAAGATTGAAAACCTGCACGCGGCCGTAACAGACAGCGAAGAAGAGATCCTGAAAGGCATCGATCTACAGGTAAAACCAGGTGAAGTACATGCCATCATGGGGCCCAATGGCAGTGGCAAGAGCACGCTTGCAAACGTGTTGATGGGCAAATCTGCATACACCGTCACCCAGGGCGACATCACTATCGACGGAGAGAGCATTGTGGAGATGATGCCTGACGAACGGGCTCATCTCGGCATGTTCCTTGCGATGCAGTATCCGTCGGAAGTTCCGGGCGTTCGACCTTGGCAGTTCCTAAAGGCGGCGAAGGACGCAATCGACGACGCCAATGGTGAGAAGAAGATGTCGGTTCGCCAGTTTTCCAAGCTGTTCGACGAAAAGGTCGAGGAGATCGGTATCAACCCGGATCTGATCAAAAGGTCGCTGAACGAAGGCTTCTCCGGCGGTGAGAAGAAGCGCAACGAGATGCTTCAGATGCATGTTCTGGATCCAAGGATTGCGATCATGGACGAGACCGATTCGGGACTTGACATCGATGCGTTGCAGGCGGTTGCCGATGGTGTCAACAGGATGCGTTCCCCAGAGCGTAGCTTTGTCATTGTCACGCACTACCAGCGATTGCTGCACTACGTCCGTCCGGATATCGTGCACGTACTTGTAGACGGAAAGATCGTCGAGACAGGTGATGCGTCGTTGGCTGAGCGAGTCGAGCAAAACGGTTATCGAGATTATCTCGCCGCTCAGCGAAACGGGAAGTAGCAAGAACATCTATGACCCTAAACGTTGCTCGGATCCCGAGGAATACGGCTCGGCACCTGACACAGTACCGCGACGATTGGCACCGCTTGGCAGAGCGCCAAGAGGGCTACATGAGCGGCTTAGATGCGCATCACGACTTGAGACGAGCAGCTTGGGAAGAGTTTGAGCGTATCGGTTTCCCGGTCCATCGCCGGGATAACGAGCTATGGAAATATACCGATCTCAGACAGATTGACCGGATTGGTTTTCGATTCGGGGATTGGGACACGCAGGTAGATCTTGCACGGATTGCCGAACTGGTTCCCATGCCGGAAGAGTGGTCTAACCTCGTATTCATAAATGGGAGCCTCGAACACAATTCAGGCAATGCTCCCTTGACGCGGATCCAAGCGTGCGATTGGGTTGGGAAGTTGGCGGATTACCAATCCAACGGGTTCGTTTCGTTGGCAACGGCGTTCATGAGGGTCCGCGGCGGCTCTTATCTGCAATTCGACCGTCATCGCGAGTATGCGGAACCAGTTCACATCATCCATGTGATCGATGGGTCCGTCGGCGGGCCGATCGCTGATAATCCACGCATAGCCGTTGAAATGGGCGATGGTAGCCGTGCGACATTGATCGAATCCTACGTCTCGCTATCGGAAGACGTCCACATGACGTTGCCTGTCGTTGAAATCAAATTGGGCGAAGGTGCGGAGTTGACACACTACCGTTACCAACACAACAGCGAGAACTCCTACCACTTCGCCACAACTCGAGTATTGCAGGAAGCAAGCTCCAACTACCGCTCGATCTCGTTCAGCGTCGGTTCAGATATCGGTCGCAACGATGTATTTACGCATCTGATAGGTGAGTATGCCGAGTCGACACTGCATGGTGTTTATCTGGCCACCAATCAGCAACATCAAGACAACGAGATCAGCACCACTCATGCCGCTCCGCATTGCACTAGTGACCAGTACTACAAGGGGATACTGTCAGGTCGGTCTCGTGCGGTTTTCAGCGGAAAGATCACTGTTGAGCGTGGAGCTCAGAAGACGGATGCGAACCAGAAGGATTTGAACCTGCTGTTATCACATGGGGCGGAGGTTGATACGAAGCCCTCTCTCGAAATCTACGCGGATGATGTGAAGTGCGGGCATGGTGCTACGGCGGGGTATGTCGATGAAGACACGCTCTTTTACTTGCAGTCTCGTGGTGTAGATTACGACACTGCGCAGGCGATGCTTATCCGTGGGTTCGCAGCCGAGATGCTGGATAAGTATGAGGATCAGATCCTGCGGGAGTTCCTTGAAGGCAAGCTCGATGAGTTGATGCCGGCGCTGCAGGAATTGTCGGATACTATCGGTACCGCCTAGTGGCTGATCGATATGTGCGGCTAGAATTGTCGCACGACGTTTACGGTTTATGCGGGGCAATCCGGAACCTAATGGTCCAATGCGCAGCGGATTGGGACATCTCGACGAGGTCAATCGTTACATAGTTGAGGATCATTGCCGGAATCCTCGGAATGGCGATCCGATTAAGGATCCCGATGCTGAGGCGACGATTGACAATCCGTTTTGCGGGGATGAGGTTTCTGTGCAGTTGAGGGTTGAGGATGGCCGGGTAACGGAGTTGTGTGTGATCGGGTCGGGCTGTGCGATTACTCAGGCTTCATCGTCAATCATGGGGGAGCTTGTTGGGGGTATGAGTTGCTCCGAGATCGTTGAGATTGCTGGGGTGTTTAGGCAGATGATGGTGCAAGGGCGAGTGCCGGATGGTGTGGATGAGGATGTTTTGGGTGATGCGGTGGTGTTGCGGGATGTTTCGCGGTTTCCGGTTCGGGTGAAGTGTGCGCTTTTGGCTTGGGCCACTTTGGAAGATGCGATTGGGAGTTTGGGGTCGTAGGTTATCCGTCCCGGACTTGATCGCTTAGCCAGAGGCGGGTGAGCCAGAAGGAGTCGGCTCGGTGGGTGCTTGGGGCGACGTTGTTGAGATGGGACCACCAGAGCCAATGTGAGACGTTGGCGGCGGCGCGGAAGATATTGGCTTCCCGGAGGATTTCTCGTTGAATGTCGAGCAATAGTTGGTGCCTAGCGGAAGGGTTTAGCTCGGTTGTTTGTTGTTCGATTAAGAGGTCGAGTTCTTTGGTGGCATGTCCAGTGACGTTGCGGGGTGCGGCGGAGTAGTAGATGGAGAAGAGGGTGGAGGTCGCACTGGATTGTGGTGGCGGAGCGCCGACGTAGATGTCGTAGTCGTGGTTTATCCATACGTCTTCGGCGAAGGATCGGGTTGAGATGGCTTCTACGGTTGCAACGAAGCCGAGGGACTTGATGGCGGTGGCCAGGGAGATTGCGGTTTCGATGTAGTCGTCGCCGAACTGTCCGACTCGAATTTCGAGAGCAATGCCCCGAGGGAGGTTGACGCCGTCTAGGACTTCGAGGAGTTTGGTGCGATCGTTGAAGTAGGTATCGATTTCCTCAGCAGGTAGTAACCATGACGGGTTGTTCAAGGGCAGACCAGTGCTTATGAAGGATTGGCCTTGATGGATGGTGTCGATCAGGGAGTTGGGATCCCATGAGTAGAGAATGGCGGCGCGGAGGTTGTGAAGATCGAGTTCGCTGCGCCTAGTGTTGAATGCGACTTCGATGCCTGCTGCGGGGTCGTGGGTACGTGTCCAGCGGAGCTGGTCGAAGCGTTCGGCAGCGGCGGTTAGGTCGGTTACGTCGGGTTGAATGAGGTCGATTTGGCCGGTTCGGAGCGATGTTGTGCGGGTTTGGGCGTCTTCGATGATCGCGACTGTGATGCCGTCGAGGAGGGGGAGTTCGGGGATGAAGTAGTTGCGGTTTGCTTCGAAGCGCATGGCGGAGCGTTCGAAAAGGGTTTGGATCCAAGGGCCGGTGCCGATGGTTGGTCCTTGAGTAAGATCGCCGTTTAGGTTTACTGCCTCAGGGGCGACGATTGCGGTTCGAGCGTCGGCGAGTTTGTCGAAGATTTCGGCGTCTGGGAGTGTGAGTTGGATTTCAACGGTATGGTCGTCAGTGGCGCGGACTTCAGAGATGGTGTTTACGAGTGGGGAGTTGGGAAGGGTAGGGTCGTTGAGACGGTTGAGGCTAAATGCGACGTCGGTGGCGTTTAGGTTGCGGTCAAGGTCGGGACTGGTTTTGTGCCAGGGGGCGTCGGGGCGGAGATTGATGGTGAGAACGTGGTCGTCTGAGAGGTCCCAGCTTTGGCAGAGGTCGCAGATGATGTCGTGGGCGGAGGTTGCGATTTGCGGGTTGTAGCGTCCGTTGAGCGCCTCGGTGCCTTGGTATGGTGCGTCTGGGGCGATCCACTGGTAGCGGAAGATGCGTGAGTAGGTGATGCCGGGTCCCCAAGCGGCGAGGATCGGTGAGACGGACTTGTGGATGTCTTGGTGGGGAGGCGCTTGGGGGACGGCTACTTTGATTTCGCCGCCTTTTCGGCCGGTGACAGGGGGTGGTTCAGTGTGAGGAGGCCCGACGGTTTTCGGAGTTGCGGTGACTCGGGGTTGCGAGGTTGGAGTAGGTGTGGGGACGGTTACTGTGGGTGTGACGGTTAGTGGGATGGCAGTTGGGGTAGGTTCGACTGTTGGTGTTGATTGGATGGGTGGTTCGGTTGGCGTTGCTGTGGGTGGCGATATGGTCGGCGTGGGTGGTGGTTGGGTGGGAGTGGGTTGGATCTTTGTGGCGGGTTGTGCTGTTGGAGTGGCAGGTGAGGGTTCGGGGGTTGGGGTATCGACTGGGATAGGAGTTTGTGTTGGTGGTTCGGTTGGAATGGGGGTGTTGATGGGTTGTATGGTGGCAGTTGGTTGCGTCGTGGGAGTTGGGGTATCGGAGGTGCAGGAGAGCGCGGTTGATGCTAGGACGGTGAGGGAGAGAAGGGCAGCGATTGGGACGGTGGATTTGGGGTTCAAGGTGCTGCCTGCCTGAACCATTCGACGGTTTTGCTGATGCCGTCTTGGAAGGATGTGTTGGCTTGCCAGCCAAGGTCTTTTTTGGCTGAGGTGACATCGAGCCAGATTTTGGGGATATCGCCGGGTCTTGGTGGTCCGTATTTTGCGGCTTTAGCTTTGTCGATAAATTCGGAGAGGATTTGGTGTATCTCGTTAACGGAGACGCCGTATCCGGTGCCGATGTTGTAGGGGCCTGGGAGGTCGGAGGCGGCGAGGGTTAGGACGCCGTCGATGAAGTCGGAGATGTAGATGTAGTCTCGTTGGTCGTTTCCGTCGCCGAAGATGGTTACTTGTCGACCTTCGAGCATTGCTTGGGTGAAGATTGCGATGACGCCGGCTTCGCCGTCGGGGTTTTGGCGTGGGCCGTAGACGTTGGCGGGTCTAACGATGGTGTAGTTGAGGTCGTAAAGGTGGCCGTAGGCGCGGAGGTAGTTTTCGATGGTGAGTTTGGAGACGGCGTACGGGGAAAGGGGTTGGGCGTCGATGGTTTCGCTGGCGGGTAGGGCAGAGGGATCGAGTTCGCCGTATACTGCACCGCCGGTTGAGAAGAAAATGAAGCGGGGGCGATGGGGGAGTTCGCGGATGCCTTCTAGGAGGTTGAGGGTGCCTATGACGTTTATGTTGACGTCGGTGAGAGGTTCGCGTGCTGAAACTGCTACTGAAGCTTGGGCGGCGAGGTGGTAGACGGTTTTGGGATTGAGGTCTTTGACGAGTTGGGTGACGTTTGAGTCGTGGATGTCTTGGTTGATGAATTTGGCGTCTGGGTGGAGGTATTTCAGTGCGGAGGTTGATAGGTTATCGATTACTGTGACGTTTTCGCCGCGGTTGATGAGGGCGTCGATCAGGTGGGTGCCGATGAAGCCTGTTCCGCCTGTTACCAGAACGGTGTCGGGCGCGGGTTGATCTCTGTCGGTATTGGTCATGGGGTCAGTGGAGGTTCGTAGGTAGTCGGTAAGTTAGACGAAGGGATGTTATAGATGGTTTCAATTATGCGGTATGGGTGATGTTGGGCTTGAGGGTGTTGGGGCAGGTTTGGGGCGAGTGGATAGAATTGGCAATCGTTGACTGAAGCACTAGCTTGGAGATTAGATAGATGGCCGACATCAGATTGATCGCGTCGCGGCACTCGGCTTTTTACAGCCCGATGATTTCGATGATTGCGGGCGGGTTTTTGGAGAAGGAAGGGTTGAGCGGGACTTATGCTCCGGCGGGTCCGGGTCAGAATTCGGTGGTTGAGGTTGCGGAGGGCAGGGCGGATGTTGGTCAGTCGGCGGTTTCGGGTAGTTGGGGAGCTTTGGATGCTGGTGAGAAGCCTTCGGTGGCGCATTTCGCGCAGATCAATGCTCGGGACGGGTTCATTGTTGCGGCTAGAGAGGCGGATTCGGGGTTTAGTTGGGAGAAGCTGTTGAATGCGAAGTTTTTGTATGTGCATGGGGGTCAGCCGGAGGCGATGCTGCGGTACGGGTTGCATCGGGTTGGGATTGATCTTTCCGACATCGATGGGATTGTGTCTGGTGGTGCGGATGAGATGATGGGTCAGTGGCGGGATGGTCAGGGTGACTATTTCCATGAGCAGGGGGCGTTTCCGCAGCAGCTGGAGCATGAGGGGATCGGGTCTATCGTTGGATCGATCGGGGAGATTGTCGGTCCGACGGCGTTTAGCAGTCTGATTTGTCGGTGGGACTATCTGGGTACGGATGGGGCGAAGCGGGTGACGGCGGCGTATCGGGCGTCTCGTGAGTGGGTGAACACCGCGGATCCGATGGAGGTTGCGAAGGCTGAGGAGCCGTTTTTCCCGGGGATTGCGGTGGAGGCTACGGCTGCGGCGGTCGCCTACTACCAGGAGCTTGGGACTTGGGATGGTGATATTGCGATACCTCGGGCGTTGTATGAATCGGCGTTGGATGTGTTTGAGCATTCGGGGATGGTGGGTGGTCGGCATTCGTATGAGGATGTTGTTGTGGCTCCTCCTGGGGGGTGAACTGGGATTTTTGGGATTTTGTTGTTGGTTGGTTGGGGTTTTTAGTTTTCGGTTAGACGCGCTGAAACGTCCGGGGTTGCCGGACGGGGGCGCTCGGGGCGTCGGGCTGGTCGGTATTGTTTTTGTTGGTCTAGGTTTTACTTATGCGGTTGCTGTTGTTTTCCGCCTTTCGGCGGGCCTCCCCCTGCCCCCTCCTGA
>CAZMBB010000001.1:0-184027 GCA_964564575.1 uncultured Dehalococcoidales bacterium | reverse complement strand
TCGGATGGCCGCTCGGGGTCGGACCGCCGTCTTTCAGGCCTTTCATGAACTGTCCTAGGCCACCGATGTCGAAGTGGTGGTGTTCAAAGTCGATGAGGATCATGTCGGCCCAAGTCTGGGCGTTCTCCCTGCCGGCGTCGTATGAGAGTTCGGGAGCGCCGTGATGGTAGTAGGGTTGCCCCTGTTTCAGGAGGTCGATGCATTTGTTGATGCCCATTGTTTTGGTTCCTTCTGGTAGCGGATCGCGACGCGCTTCGTCGCGCGTTCCCATACTTTATCGGTTTACAGCGTGACTGGTGTGGTTATGGAGGCTTGGTGTAAGATTGGTGTATGTCACGCACAAACGTGGATATTGACGACAAGGCGTGCGCTGAGGTGATGCGGCGCTACCGGTTGACTACCAAGCGCGATGCGATCAATTTTGCGTTGCGAACTTTGGCGGCGGAGACTGCTTCAGTTAGTGAAGCACGTGAATTGCGAGGAATCGGATGGGATGGTGATTTGGCTGCCATGCGCAGCAATAGAACGTCGTGATTCTGATTGATACGTCGGCGTGGATAGAGTTTCTGCGCGACACTGGCTCGACGGTGTGCAATCTTGTCGACGAACTTCTTTCGGAAGAGATCGCCGTCTGCGATGTCGTGCGAATGGAAGTATTGGCTGGGGCGCGGGACGATTCACATCTTTCGAGTCTGCGGCGGTTGCTGGCGCGTGCGGAGACGATACCAACGCTGACAACGGACTACGAAGGCGCGGCCGCGCTTTATCGGCGGTGCCGGCGTAGAGGAGAAACGGTGCGTAAGCTCGTGGACTGCCTCATAGCGGCCAGCGCCATTCGTGAAGGTGTCCCGGTTCTGCATAGCGACACCGATTTCGAGGTGTTAGCGCGCCACACTGACCTGCAGGTTCATCGAGGCTGAAAATCCAGTCACCGGGGAAAGTCTGGCTAATTGATAAAGGGCGACCACTAGGGTCGCCCTTATGTTCATCTGCCGGATGGTTTTTTAGACCGGCATCGTGCGGCCAGTTTTGGCTCTGCCGTATTCGGCGAACTCTTTGCTTGGTGCGCCCATCATCTTGACGCCGATGACGTCGATGAGGTGGTCGACAGTCTCTTCCATCGACATGTTGTCGTCTCGCCAGCCGGAGTAGAAACCTACGCCTGCCTTGTCGAGGGCGCTCTTGACGGTGTCGCGTGCGTCGTTCATGTAGTCGGGGTATGGCGGGTCGTGTGCGTCTGGGTTGCCGAATGACATTCCCATGTCGCCGGGTCCCCATTCAGCGAAACCGATGCCAGGGACGGCGGCGATTTCGTCGGCGTTTGGGAGGCAGTGGCGGTCTTCGATCTTGAGGCCGAGGAGAAGTTCCCCGTCGGGGTTGAGCGGCCACGGGTCGGCTTTTTCGACGTATTGGCGCGCCGACATGCCCCAAAGAGCCGCAGGTTTGCCCTGCCCGCCCCCGCCGCGCAGACCTTCGGGGATGACGTCACGACCGATGGTTTGGAAGGGATATCGACATGCGGCTACGAACCACTTGACGGCTTCAGGGCTGCGAGTGTGGGTGTGGAGCAGTCCGTGGACGCCGGTGCTGAGGGCGTGTCGCATCTGCCATGCGTTGTAGCGGACCTCTTCGACGGTGATGGCGTTGTGAGGGAGAGTTGCTACGACGGTTGGGGTCAAGTGTCCGCTTGCCGTAGGGCCGCCTGCGGTTAGTCCTTCCATGAATTTCCCTAGTCCGCCGATGTCGAAGTGGTGGTGCTCGAAATCGACGAGGATCATGTCTGCCCACGTCTGCGCCATCTCGATCCCTGCGTCGTAGGAGAGTTCGGGTGTGTGGGTTGCGTAGAAGGGTTGGCCCTGCTTGAGCAGGTCGATGCATTTGTTAATGCCCATTGTGGGAGTTCCTTTTTGGTTGGTGGTGAAGACGTAGTTCGTCAAAGAAATGGTTGGATCTTGAACCTGTGCGAACGGAATTATAACCCTGCGACTCCACAAGAATGCAATCAAGCAATTCGAAGTCTCTGCGACAGACAGCCTCGGCTAGAATGTGCCGCATGGTTTACGTGAAAGCAATCGCTGTTATTTTCGCTGGTTTCATAGTCACTGTTCTGGCGGGAGTGGTCTACGGAAGCATTACAGGTTCACGTGCTCCCACTAATACGTCCCAAGCATTGCCTGACTATCAAGCCACTCGGGTCGCTAGGTCAATAGAAACGACGGCGGCTGCCAAGGTTGCGGAAAGCATGATGTACAACCGATGGGCTCGGAACGTGGAGCAACTCGAAGCGTGGTACGAGGTGCACAGACCCGAAATCGCCGCCTGCATCGACACCTATGGTCTTGACTGGGACTACTACTCAACAGTCATCGAATCGAACGCCGTGAGCATTCGATCCAAAGGAGAGGATATGTTGGATAGCAGAATGGACGCTAACACCGCTCGTGAAGTGAATAGACTACTGGACGAAGCCTTGGGGTATGCAGACTCAATCCAGAAGCAGTGCCCTAATATCTCTACGAGCCCACGATATTAGGAGATGCAATGATCAATTTGCCTTCTTCGCGTCCCCTTTTGCTACGCAAAAAGCGAGGTACCTATGTGAGTCTCCACGGGATTTCGAGTTCCGCAGTGATGTGTCGGAACCAGTCGATTACCTCTGGGTGGTACGGGATTCCGTGTTCTCGGCGTTCGATCTCTTCTTCGTGTTCGGGTAGACCTGCGTAGACGACGCGGTCTTGACCTGGCGCGGGTTTGCTGTCTTTGAGCATCCGCATGTACTCGTCCATGTCGGTCTTGAAGTCTTCGATGTCGGTGAAGGCTTCGAGGTTGTATGCGATGAAGTGGTGCGATGCGCCTCGGCGTCGGTTGGGACCACCGCCGTTGCCGCCTAGGATACCGGCGAGGATCTCGATCATGACGGCCATCGAGTAGCCCTTGTGAGCGCCGAGTTCGCGGGTGCCGCCTGCGGGGAGCATCATGAAGTCTTCGGGGACCTCGGCCTCTTCCATCACGGGGGTACCGTCGGCTTGTGCGACCCATCCGGGCATGACGGGCACCCCGATGCGTTTCGCGAGGACGATCTTGTTTCCTGCGACGCTGCTCATCGAGGCGTCGAAGATGAAGGGCGGTTCGTCGCGGGTTGGTGCTGCGATTCCGAGCGGGTTCAGGCCGACCAAGCGTTCGGCACCGTGGACAGGTGCGACGTTGACACCACCGGTTGTCATAGCGACGCCGATCATATCGCGTTCGAGGGCCATAGCGGCGTGGTAGGCGCAGGCTCCGAAGTGACGACCGTTGACGGCAGTGATCGTGCCGATGCCGTAGACCTCTGCCCTATCCATCGCCATCCGCATCGCCATCGGACCGACGGCTAGGCCGTGTCCGCCATCGCAGTCCAGAGTTGCGGCTGCTGGCAGTTCGCGGATGATTTTGGGTTCGGGTGTCGGGTTAATGCCGCCTTGGCCGAATGAAGCGACGTATGAGCGGAGCATGTTGGAGACGCCGTGGGACTCGATGCCTCGGGCGTCAGCATAGACAAGGACGTCGGCTGATTGTACGGCGTCATCCTCCGGCATGCCCATCTTACGGAAGATGTCTTCGACCGTCGCGCGCATGTCCTCGATTTCGACATGCACAGCGATGTCGTGTGGTACGTGGAAACGTTCGAGCAATCCGATCTTCCTTTCGCTATCGTATCGGCGTCTTGGACGCCGATCAATGGATCGGAGATCGTCACACTTACGCCGCACCTCGTTTCAATCGAGTTGAAAGTATACCAACGGGATGTCCATAAACGGACGCGATGGGATATATTCGCGTGCAACATGCGGAGACGTAGTGACGCGTTGCCGCGAGTATCACTGAGAGGTAAGTCATGCCAACCGGAAAAGTCGCCGTTTTTACTGCATCGGGAGTTCCGTACGAGATCGAGGAACTACCGACACCGGAGGTCGAGCCGGGTGGGATTCTGATCAAAAACACTCATGCTGTGATTTGCGGCTCGGACCTGCATGGCTGGCGAGGCGATGGCGATGGGCCACAACGCGCGATACGTCGCGTGCCAGGCCATGAGTTCACCGGAGTGGTGCACTCTATGGGAGCCGGTGTGGACAGCGACTCGGTTCGCCGGCCATTGCAAGAAGGCGACCGCGTTGCGTTTCCGTTCTTCAACCCGTGCAATCGATGCTACTGGTGCATACGGGGTGAGCACCATGCGTGTCCGCACCGTGGCAGGAGCAATCATCAGGGGTTGGATGCGTATCCGTATTGTGACGGCGGGATGGCCGACTACTACTATCTGCCTCAGGGGCACTACGTCTACAAAGTGCCGGACGAGTTGCCGACTGATGCGGTACCGCCAGTGAACTGTGCGCTATCGCAAGTGATGTTCGGTCTCGAACGGGCGAAGATGGATTTCGGGGACACGGTCGTGGTCCAAGGAGCGGGTGGACTAGGGACGTTCGCGACCGCCGTCGCGGCTGAGAAGGGGGCGTCGAAAGTGATCGTGATCGACGGTCAGCAACCGAGGTTGGACTTGGTGATGAAGTGCGGTGCCACCGACACGATTTCGATGATGGACTATCCGACGCCGGATTCAAGAGTTGAACGCGTCATGGAGTTAACGCATGGCGTGGGTGCGGATGTGGTCGTGGAAGTCGTTGGGATTGCGGCGGCGACTTTGGAAGGTCTGGACATGGTTCGGACGAACGGCAAATATGTCGATATCGGCAACATCGGCGGTGGGAGCATCGAGTTCGCCGCTCGCAAGATCATCAACAATCAGACGCAATGGTTGGGGACGACGCATTACAACCCGTGGATCGTCGAGGCGGCGTTGCAGTTTTTGGTTCGAGTACAGGACCGGATGCCGATCGCAAATGTGATCTCTCACAAATACCCATTAGAGCAGGTCAACGAAGCGTTCGAGTTTGCGGAGTGGCATGGCCGCGAGGGAGGATCGACGGCGAACCGCGTGGCGCTCACGATGTAGATAGAGAAAGAGGTCAATGATGCCTATCGGTAAAGTCACGATATTTGATGTCCCGGGAGCTCCGTTCGAGATCGGGGAGTTGCCGACGCCCGAGGTTGAGCCGGGCGGGTTGCTGATCAAGAACACTCACGCGGTGATCTGTGGTTCTGATCTCCACATCTGGCGCGGAGATATGTCGACGCACTCGAACCGGATTGTTGGTCACGAGTTCACTGGTGTGGTTCACTCGCTTGGCAAGGGGATCGAGACGGATTCGCTTCGTCGGCCAATGAAAGAGGGTGATCGCGTGGCGTTTCCCTTCTTCAATCCCTGCAATCGTTGCTACTGGTGTATTCGGGGACAGTTTCACGCGTGTCCGCATCGTTCGAGGCGGAAGGATCTAGACAGCTATCCGTACTGCGACGGTGGATACGCGGACTACTACTATCTGCCGCAAGGACACTACGCGTTCAAGGTGCCTGACGAGTTGCCTTCAGATGCGGTTCCACCTGTCAACTGTGCCTTGTCACAGGTGCTGTTCGGGTTGGAACGGGCGAAGATGGATTTTGGAGATCGTGTTGTGATCCAGGGTGGTGGCGGACTGGGTATCTTCGCGACGGCGGTGGCTGCGGAGAAGGGTGCATCGAAAGTCATCGTCATTGACGGTCAGCCGCCGCGTCTCGATCTGGCCATGAAGTGCGGGGCTACCGATACGATCTCGTTGATTGAATATCCGACGGCTGAGGCGCGGGTTGAGCGTGTGATGGAACTGACCGATGGAGTCGGTGCTGACGTTGTTGTCGAGGTGGTGGGCATCCCGTCAGCGACTTTGGAGGGGTTGGATATGGTGCGGGTCAACGGGAAGTACATTGACATCGGCAACATTGGCGAAGGCAACATCAAGTTCCCTGCGGCAAAGGTGATCGGCAAGCAGACGCAGTGGTTCGGGACCACGCACTATGATCCTTGGATCATCGAGGCTGCGTTGCAGTTCTTGGTGAGAGTGCAGGATCGGATGCCGTTGAACGACGTGATCTCGCACAAGTACCCGCTCGAGGAGATCAACGAGGCTTTCGAGTTCGCGGAGTGGCAGGGGCGTGAAGGTGGGACGACCGCGAATCGTGTTGCGTTGACGATGTAAGTGCCGACAAATTCATCGGAGGGGATGACGATTGGCAATTTCAGAAGTCCTTTTCGGGATTTCGTAGTCTAGGGTCTTGGCGTTTCTGATCTCCTATCCGACCAGATTCGGGTAGCATATTGCTTTGCGACAGTTCCATCTACGTGGCGAGTCATTCGATCCGTAGAAGCAGGGGCGCGTGCCCCCTGAATGGCTCACACGAGACGGAACTGTCGCAAGTTACCTGCTCATCGGTCGGAAGGGGGCTTTTCAATGAGCCAAAACGATGTTGAGAGAGACGTCGAAAGAAAAATCATAGTTCGTGAAGCCTCGTTTCCCGGTGTAGTCAAGAAGTCGCTGATTTCGATTTTTGTGAGCGTCGTTTGCGCCACATTATTGGTGACTTGTGCGGGATCTGAAGCACCGTCATCAACTCCACAACCCACGGCGACGCAAGAACCTGCACCGTCACCGACGCCGGTGCGTCCTACGCCAACGAACACTCCGCGTGCCATAGTGGTGTTTCCTACCCCGACACCGCTACCATCGCCTACTTTCACGCCTGAACCTACCCAAGTTTCAACGATCGTCGATGGTGAATATTCAGTTCAAATCGTGAGAGTTTTGGACGGCGACACCGTTGAAGTAGAGATTGAAGAGGTTCAGGTTGCGGGACTGAAGAATCAGACTGTCAGGATTTTCGGGATTGACACGCCAGAGACGCGGACGACTGACGATTTTGAGAAGGCCTGTGGAGAATGGTCGAAATCACGCGCAGACGATTTCCTTTCATCTGATGGTCAATACATCTTGTTGACCGAGTTTGAGGACGGTGGATTCAGCAGGATTTTGGGTGACGTTCGGTCGCCAGAGGGTGTGATGTTGTCGGAATTCATGTTGGATGAGGGATTGGCGGTTCCCTATGAGGGCGGAACGCGGGATTTTGAGGATCATCGGGAGAACTGTGAGGCTTTGGTTGAGGCAGGACACATCGCAGGACCGGAAACTGAGGCGATAGCTGCTGCGACTGAAACGGCAACCCCTGAGTCCACATCTGAACCAACGGCGACGCAAGAGCCAACGATCACGCCTGATGAAGATACGGTTCTATCGCCCACTGCTACAGCGACGGACCAGCCTACGGCTACCGTCGAAAGTGACGAACCGGTATCAACTTACGAAACCTGTGAGGAAGCTGAGGCAGCCGGGTTGGAGCGAGAACCGGGCACGGAAGGCCCTGGTTGGGGATTTCCAGACAACATCGTCACCGGCGAACGAGATGGTGACGGCGATGGATACGTCTGCGAGGAAAGCGGCCCATCTCCCACTTCACCAAAAGTCGAAGATACTACTGAACCAACGGCTGAACCGATACCTACTGCAACTGCTGTCCCTGCAGAAAGTGATGAAATCTACGCTGATTGCGATGCCGCGGTTGAAGCTGGAGTGGAGCGTATCAGAGGTGACAGCGGGAGTGGTCGCGGCTTCCCTGCGTGGCAAGTCCCAAGCGCCCGTGACGGTGATGGAGATGGCGTCGTCTGCGAAAGGTAGAGATCGTTACCGTCTCGACCTGTCGATGCGACCGATGCCGTTGAGGTGGCTGGTGTCGTTGAAGAGGCCGACTCGCCACATGTCAGGCGTATACGTGTGTTCGTAGAGTTCGGTGACGCTGGTGTTTTCGAACATGAAGCACCATTGGTTGGTGTTGCGGAGTTTCAGTATGTGGGCGAACAGTGCCTGCAATGAACCGCCGTGGCCGACGATCAGGATTCTGGCGTTCTCTTTCTCGTGGTTGCTGATGATCTCTTCCGCACAGGCGCCGACTCTGTCCCAGATTCCCCGCATAGATTCGCCGCCTGGGAATTCTATGTCGATCCGGGTGCTCAGATTTTTCCAGCGCCGATAGAAATCTGGTTCCGCATCGCCAATCTCTTCCCACAACGAGTCTTCGTAATCGCCGAAATGGTATTCACGAAGGCTGGGGCGGGTCTGGATTTGGAGGTCGGGATGATGAGCGGTGATCGCCTTGGCGGTGTCGACCGTTCTCTGGAGGTCGCTTGAATAGATTGCGTCGAATTTCGTGTCTGCCAATCGTTTGCCCAACGCTTCGGCTTGTTGTCGGCCCAGTTGCGTCAACGGCGCGTCGAAGTGACCATGAGCTTTGTCGTCGATGTTGCCTTGCGTCTCGCCATGACGTACCAAGGTGATGGTGCGTGGTGAAGGGTTGACGATGAGTTCTGAGGTGCTCAAGTGAGGGTCATCCTATTGGGCTGAAGCGTTGAGGTGACTGGTGTCGTTGAAGAGCACGCACTGCCAACGGCTCGGCATGAACGCGTGCTCCTTCACCACCGTCAAGCTGGCATTGTCGAACATAAACCGCCACTGATTCTCGAGTTGCAGACCAAGCAGACGGGCCATTAAGGACTGAAGCGATCCGCCGTGGGCGACGACGAGGATGGTTGTGCGCGTTTCATCGTGCTTGGTCAGAAGTTCGTCGGCAAAGCTGCCGACTCTTGTCCACATATCGCCGTACGATTCACCGTTGGGAAACTTGGCAGCGGGTCTCGTATCCCAGTTGAGCCATTTCACAAAGAGCTCTGGATCATTCTCACGAACAGTCGTCCAAAGCATGCCTTCGTAGTCCCCGTAATGGTGTTCGCGAAGTTCCGAACGCGTCGCAAGCATCAAATGAGGTTGGATATTTAGCAGTGGTGCAGCCGTGTCTACGGCCCGTCGCAGGTCGCTGACATAAACGGCGTCGAAATCGAAACTGGCGAGACGCGGTGCCAACGCCTGCACCTGATGTTTTCCGTGTTCGGTTAGCTGAGCGTCGAAATGGCCTTGCGCTTTGTCGTAGACGTTGCCATCGGTCTCGCCATGGCGCACCAACACGATCGTTCGGCGTTTCGACCTTTCATCGAGACGGAAGCCTTGAGGTGTGGCACTCATATAGCCGTCAGCGCGCCATTCAGATGGTAGGTGTCGTTCCAGCTTTCGATCTGCCAGCCGTCGTCGCGCCAAGTGGGTTCGGAGATTACGGAGCTGATGCCGGTGTTATCGGTCTTGAGGCGCCATTTATCTTCCAAGCGCAACTTGCACATGTAAGCTGCTGCTGCTTTGATCGACCCGCCGTGACTGAAGACGAGGATGTTGGCGTTTTCGCTGTGACTCTCGATGATCTCGCGTGTGAAATTGGCTACTCGTTCCATGTGCTCGCGGTCGGTTTCACCGCCGGGGAATCTGATATCGGACCCGACTTCGGGGTCTAGGATCTGAGCGAAGATATCCGAGTACTCGTCGCGTAGCTGTTGCCAGGAGTAGTTTTCGCAATCGCCGTAGTTCTTTTCTCGGAGTGCGGACGTGGTTACGATGTTGAGGTCTGGTCGTAGTTTGAGGAACGGTTCGGCGGTTTGGAGAGTGCGTTGCGAATCGCTGGAGTAGACGGCGTCAAAGTTCCAGTCTTCGAGCCTCTGGCCGAGGAGTTCCGCCTGTGCCCTGCCCTGTTCGTTCAGCGGGGCATCGAAGTGGCCTTGTGCCAAGTTAGACGCGTTACCGTCAGTTTCGCCGTGCCGGACTAGGTAGAGGGTTGTCAATGGTCGAATGTCTCGATCGGGTTGTCCGCGGTGTGTGCCTATCAATCAATGGTAAAGATCGAGTGTCATCATCCATTAACGCAAAGTCGCGAACCGGTTCGTCCTGTCCGGTTCGCGATTAGTCCGTGATTAGGGGCGAGTGCGATTACTCGCAAGGAAACTCTTCGCGTATCTCCGCGAAGAGTTTTGCAAGCGGTCCGCAACCGAGCGCCAACGGGCTTGAGATGTTCATCATCGTGTAGCCCTCGCCGATCCAGCGACGTGCGACATCTGCATCTTGGAACGTCGTGGCGAGGAATTTGCCAGTGCCTTTGACGCGCTGGGCTACATCGGACATGATCTGTTCGACTTTGTCGTGGTGGATCTGGCCGGGGATGCCTAGCGTTGCCGAGAGGTCGGTGGGGCCGACTAGTAGGACTTCGAAGCCTTCGAGGGCTAGAGTGTCGTCAACCTTTTCGTAGGCCTCGGTGCTCTCCATCTGGATGATCAGCAGCGTTTCGTTGTTGGCGTGTTTGAGGACATCGTCTTGGGTGATGTCGAGGAGCGAGGCGAACCATGGTGCGATGCCGCGCTCGCCCAATGGCGGATATTTGGCGTAGCGGATGGCGTCGGCGGCCTCTTCGGGGTTGTCGACTTGGGGGACCATGACGCCGACTGCGCCGACGTCGTATGCCTTCTTGATGTCGCCGGGGTCGTTCCACGGGACTCTGATGACAGGTGAAACACCAAGATTTCGCCCCTGCACGCAGATCGTGCCGATGCTTTCGGTGCCCCACGGGCTGTGCTCCTGGTCGATCCAGACCCAGTCGGGTTTGATGCTGCTATATATGGTGTGCGCCACATGGGGTTCCCGCGAGAACATGCTGGAACTGAGGACGGCACCGCCGGTGGCGAGTTTGGATCTGATCGTGCTTGGGTACATGGTTCTCCACTTCTTGAGTTCAACGTCGGTCGAATTTCGGATAGCGGTTTCGACCAGGCTATGAGGATATTAACAGCACGGTTGATGTCAACGACAGGTAAGGATTGAGGTGTTAACTTTGTATCGAGCGTCACGCTGCGATTGAATGGAGTTCACAGAGGTTAATGAGATGATCGTTGTTACGACAGAGCAGGTTGAAGGCAGAGAGGTGTCCGAGGTTCTCGGCATGGTGCGCGGCAACGCGGTTCGTGCACGCGGGATCGGGTACGATTTCATGGCAGGGATCAAGAACATCACAGGTGGCGCGGTTTCGGAGTATTCGAGTCTGCTCAAAGATACGCGGGAGGAGGCGACGCAGCAGATGATCGCCGAAGCGGAAGGCGTCGGTGCCGATGCCATCATCGCCACGAGGTACAACACTTCGTCCGTCGGGCAGGGTTTCTCCGAGATATTCGCATATGGAACCGCGGTCAGACTCAAGTAACTGAACCGCGAGGGAGCAAACCAAAGGACTTGACGAGATGACGTTTGGACGCGAAAGCCCTGTACTTCTCACGACAACCTCGTTCGTCCCTGGTCGAGAGATTGAGAACCTCATAGGTTTGGTGGTTGGCGCGGAGAAGCTCGGAAGAGGCGGCACGAATAACGTGGAGGAGAAGACTGCGGAAGCGATCGAGAGGCTTACGATCGCTGCTCGAAACATCGAAGCCGACGCAGTTATCGATCTCAAGATCAATCCGATCCAACCATCCGGGCAACACGGTTCCGACCAGAACTACAGCGTCTTTTGTTACGGCACTGCCGTCAAGTTGAAGGCCGGACAATTCTGATTGGCTACTACCCGATCCAAACCTAACCCACAGGAGATGACAAATGGCTGAGATGATGGTCCGCGAGAACCGCGTTCTAAAAGCGATGAATGAGGGCCGGAAGGCTCTCGGATACCAGATGACATTCCCGTCGGTTTGGGATGTCGAGATACTTGGACGACTGGATTTCGACTACGTCTGGTTGGATGGAGAGCACGGACCGTTTGGATACACAGAGTTGGAGGAAATGACGCGGGCAGTCGAAGCGGCGGGCGCAACCGCGGTTGCACGGGTCGAAAACGTCGAGGCATCGCACATTCTCCAGTATCTCGACCGTGGCATACAAGGAATCATGGGGCCGCACATCGCGAGTGGTGAAGATGCTGAAAAACTGGTTGATGCCTGCTACTTCGGTCCGATCGGTCATCGTTCGTTCGGCGGCAACCGAGGCACGAACTACTCATTCACGCCAGATGCGTGGGGAGACAAGCGAGACTTCTATCAGCAGGCCAACGACAACATGATCGTTGGAGCGTTGCTCGAGGATCAGGGATCGATTGACAACATCGACGACATCTTAGCGGTCGAGGGTATCCACTACTTCGGCATAGGGATGAACGATTTCGCACAAGGGATTGGATATCCGGGTGAACCGGAGCATCCGGATGTTGTCAAGGCAGCGAACGAGCTGTCCGACTACATTCGCAGCAAGGGCCGTCACATGAGCGGCGACATAATGGGTTCAGTCTGGATCCACGAGCTGCTGTTGAACAGCGCGCAACAGTTTATGGACGAAAACGCTTCTTGATGGTGCGCTCTCCCCTATTCAATGGTTGACGAAAAACTCATTCGGCGACTTCGCGAGATTGTTGGCGAAGAATATGTCATCTGGGGTTCGGATGACCTCTTGCTGTATGAGTACGACGGCTCGATAGATCGGTCGTCCCCTGGCGCGGTCGTGTTGCCGGGTAGCGCCGAGGAGTTGGCCGAATGCGTCCGTGCGGCGTATGAACACGATGCAAACATCGTGCCGCGCGGCGCTGGCACCGGTTTGAGCGGCGGCGCGGTGCCGTTGCAGGATTCGGTCGTGTTGCCGGTCACGCGTCTCAATCGGGTGATTGAGGTTGATGTTGAGAATCGGGTCGCAATCGTTGAGCCGGGTTTGGTGAATATCGAGCTGTCAGAAGCCGTTTCTCAATACGACTTGTATTACGCGCCTGACCCTTCATCGCAGAGAGCTTGCACCATCGGCGGTAACGTCGCTGAGAACGCCGGCGGACCCCATTGTCTCGCGCTTGGCGTGACCACCAACCATGTTTTGGGGATCGAGATCGTGTTAGCAGATGGTGAAAAAGTGTGGCTAGGTGGCACGTCGCGGGACACATTTGGCTATGACCTTCGTGGCGCGTTCATCGGATCCGAAGGGACTTTGGGGATAGTCACTAAGGTCGCGGTTCGTTTGATGAGGAAACCCGAAGCGGTGCTGACGATGCTGGCAGCTTTCCGGTCGTTGGACGATGCGTCGCAGTCGGTTTCAGACATCATCGGCGCTGGTATGGTTCCATCGGCGATTGAGATGATGGACCGCGTGACTATCGAGGCGTGTGAACCGGTCTATCATCCCGGTTATCCCGAAGATGCGGAAGCGGTTTTGATCGTCGAGCTTGATGGCCTGCGCGAAACAGTCGATGAGCACGGTCAGCGCGTACGTGACATCTGTTACGCCAACAACGCGTCCGAGATCCGCGAAGCTGAGGACGACGCCAAGCGCGCTGAGTTATGGGCGACGCGTAAAGGCGCAATCGGAGCGTTCGGCACAATCGCCCCGAACTACTATCTGGTCGATGGCGTGGTGCCGAGAACGAAGTTGCGTGACATCATGCGTCAAGTTCGCGAGATCGGCGAAGAGTTGGGTTTGACGATTGGGAACGTTTTCCACGCCGGCGACGGCAACCTGCATCCTTGCATACTCTTCGATGGTCGCGACAAGGCTCAAGTCCGGCGGGTGATCGAGTGCGGCGAACGAATCTTGGCAGCCTGCATCGATGCCGGCGGTGCCTTGAGCGGTGAGCATGGCATCGGGATCGAGAAGCAGGCCTATATGCCACTGGTCTTCACCGAGGATGATATGGAGGCGATGGCTAAGCTACGCCCCGCTTTCGGCGCTGGTGAACGGTTCAATCCGGGCAAAGTGTTCCCGGGTGGTGCGGTCCACGGAAGCGCATACGGGATATCGGAGGAAGCGTTTAGGGCAACTGGACCAGGTGGGTTGCAGGCGGTTTGAGGTCTGTCAACCAACGAATCCCTGGATCAAAGTGGCTACTGATGACGCCACCACGATAGATGTCAGTACCATCCCGATCATCCATCGCAGAAGTCGGCTCTCTAGCTTGCCAATTTCGGCTTCGATTCGACTTTCCAGACGGCTTTCAACTCGCGAGATATCGCCCTTCAGCTCTGCGATGTCCGCCTTCGTAGCCAAGTGCTCGTAGGCGCCTTCAAGACGACTGACTCTTTGATCCAAAGTTGTCATGTGGTTGTTCTGCTCCATTGTACGATAAGTCTACTGTATCGATTAGACATGGATTATATCATACAAAAGTCTTAATTCAAAGATGGATGTCACCTTCAGCAACCTGACTTTGAACAGACCTGAAAAGGAAACGAAATGAATGCAGGAAAACTAAGGATCGGAATCATTGGCGCAGGAGGATTCGCTGCGGATCACATGGAAGCCTTCTCCAATGTCTCGAATGCGGAAGTAGTCGCATTCATGCGGCGTTCAGAAGGTCCGTTGCGGGAGATGCAGGAGCGCTTCGGAGTGCCGAAAGGGTATACCGATCATCGCGAGATGCTCAGCGATCCGGATATCGACGCCATCGACATCATCACGCCGACCGATTCTCACAAGTTCTACGCTTTGGAAGCTATCGCAAGTGGTCGTCCGGTGCTTTGCGAAAAGCCATTGGCTCTCAATGCGGCTGATTGTCAGGAGATGTTGGATGCTGCTGAGAAGGCCGACGTTGTGCACGCGGTCAACTTCAACCAGCGCGGCCGGACTCCAGTGGGCCGCATGAGCAGATATATTGCCGATGGATACGTAGGGGATGTGTATCACGTCAACATCCGATGGGGAATGTCGATGCAGCAAGATGTCCGACCAGATGTCGGGTCGTGGCGTTTCTTGCCAGAGCATGGCGGCGGCACCGTCTACGAATTGATACATGTATTTGACATGGCGCGTTTGCTCAACGGCGAAGTGGCACGAGTTTCGGCAGTGTTGAGCACAGCGGAGAAGGATCGACAGTTCATCGATGCGCCCGACGGCTTTGATGTCAACGTGCCCGACTCATCTGCGTTCTTGCTGGAGTATGTCAACGGCGGCTACGCGGTGATCCACACCAGCTTCGTTCAACGAGGCGAGGTTCCGCGACGTGGCATCTTGGTCGATGTTGCAGGTTCGACAGGCAGGATCGCGTTAAATGGTCTCTACGGCCTCATCGGTTCGTCAGGCGAAAACCTGCCGATGAACGATATCGATCCGGGTCCACCCTACCCCATGTCCTACGAACAGTTCGTCGCGGGAGCGTTGGCTGGGGATCAGTCTTTGATCGACACCGGGTTTGACGTCGGACTAGAGGCTGCCAGAATCGTCGACGCTGCGTATCGCTCTTGGGATGAGAAGCGCTGGGTTGATATTGATCGGTAACGGTCTATCATCGTTGAAAGTGAAATCAGGTTGACGGAGGTGAAGTCATCCCAATCGAATACTTGAAACTCGGACGCACAGGCACCAAAGTCTCCAACCTGTGCCTAGGTTCGGACAACTTCGGCAATCCCTACGGTTGCGATCAGACGACTTCGCACCAGATCATGGCGAAGGCCTTTGACTCGGGCATCAACTTCATCGACACGTCGGATTCCTACTCCATCGGTGATTCCGAGCGCGTTATCGGCAACTTCTTCCGTTCCACAAGCTGGCGCGATCAAGTCGTGCTGGCGACAAAATATCGTTCGCAGGTTGGCGATGGCGTCAACGACATCGGCGCATCTCGATACCACATCGTTCGCACCGTCGAAGCCTCCCTGAAGCGATTGAAGACTGATCGTATCGACCTGCTCTACTGCCATTCTTGGGACTCCGAGACACCGCTTGAAGAGACGCTGAGAGCCGTCGACGACCTGATTCATCAAGGCAAGGTGCTTTACGCTGGTGCTTCAAACTTCCCGACTTGGGTGTTGGCGTCTGCTTTGTGGACATCGGACATCCGCAATCTCTACCGAGTAGAGGCGATCCAGAGCGTATTCAACATCCTCCAACCCGGTCTCGCCATCGAGATGATCCCATTCGCTCGCAAACACGGCGTCGCGGTTGTCCCCTACAGCCCATTGGCAAGCGGAATGTTGACCGGCAAGCACCTCGAGAATTTTGCCGAAGACTCGAAGTTCGGCACACGCGACGACTCCCGAGGCGGCGTATTGAAAAGACGCTACGGCGATGATGTTCGGCATGACGTTGTGTCGAAGCTGAAGTCAGTATCCGACCGCTACAACGAGCCGATGATTCGACTGGCGATGCAATGGGTTTCCGGCCACGATGGCGTAACGGCTCCGATCTTCGGAGCACGACGCATCGACCAACTGGACGGCGTCCTAGACGCGTGGAGCGAGTCCGCGAGCGAAGAGGCAATGACCGAAGTTCGAGCCATCGCCGACGAATTCCAAGCGTCTGCACCAATGAACTACCCGCCTCAATCCGGGCAGGCGGGGGTGGCGACGGCGACGGCGGCGTGAAATGTCCAGTTCAGATCGCCTCCGCGACACACACCGTTTTTACGAGCTATTAGCGCGCCTTGAATCTAACGTCGACGGCAAAGCCATGCTCAAAGATTGTGACGGACAAGAAGATTGGCCTCAAGGTGTGTATTTCTTCTTCGAACCCGGAGAATATCGAACTGATGATGAACGCAAGTTGCGAGTCGTCCGTGTAGGGACGCACGGGGCTAAACCAAAATCCCCGAGCACATTGTGGTGGCGCTTGACTCAGCACAAGAACGACGTTGGGAGGTCGGTGTTTC
This sequence comes from uncultured Dehalococcoidales bacterium, assembly GCA_964564575.1. Taxonomy (GTDB): domain Bacteria; phylum Chloroflexota; class Dehalococcoidia; order Lucifugimonadales; family Lucifugimonadaceae; genus Bin127. The sequence goes on along the minus strand of CAZMBB010000001.1, from coordinate 167,536 downwards.
GAGACCATATCGAACGCGCTTTGCTTAACCGTTCCGGCGTGAAACGACAGACACACAATCACCAAGTTTGCGTCAGCGAATATATCGGTCGCATGCCGTTTCTCTGGGTGAAGGTTGAGGGTGATGATGGACACTTACGCCGACAAGAGATTGAACGCCACTCGATCGCCCTCTTGAGTTTTTGGCGCGGAGACGCGATCGGCCAATCGTCGGGCGACTGGCTTGGCAGGTCGCGAGGTCACAGGCACAAGAAAGTCGAGAAATCAGGACTTTGGAACGTCAACTACGTCACGAGAGACTACGATCCGGCATTTCTATGTGATTTGGAGAGATCAGTCAACGCCACCACACCACTAGAAAGACGCGACAGCAATTGGGATGTTGCGGCCTGTCTGAAATAACTAAATGGCCTGATCGCCTTAAAACGCACGGTCACAAGGATCAAACATGAACTACACAAACCTAGGAAGAACCGGCCTAAAAGTCTCCGAATACTGCATCGGAGCTGACAACTTCGGTGGTCAGACCGACGAATCGGAAGCCCTCCGGATCATGGAGGCAGCCTTCGACGGCGGGGTCAACTTCATCGACACGGCCAACTCATACATGGACGGGCGATCCGAGCCGATTGTAGGGAAGTTCATTCAAGGCCGACGATACGATGTCATCGTCGCTACTAAAGGCAACAGCCGCGTTGGCGACGGCCCGAACGATCAATTTGTCAGTCGAAAATACGTGATGCAGGCGATTGATGATTCGCTCCGACGTCTGAACACGGACTACGTCGACCTGTATCAAATCCACTCGTTCCCGCCCGATGTGCCAATCGACGAGTTTGTGCAGGCTTACTCTGACGTCGTTGAATCCGGCAAAGCGCGTTATATCGGAGTATCGAACTTCAACGGGTACCAACTCGTCGAGTCGTTGTGGGAGGCGGATCGACTTGGAGCGCGCCGCTTCGACTGCGTCCAGCCCAAATACAACCTTTTGTTGCGTGATCCTGAGCGAGAGTTGCTGCCCGTCTGCACCGAATACGGACTCGGTGTAATCCCCTACTCGCCCCAAGCTGGCGGTTTCCTACTCGGCAAGCACCGGAACTTCGAAGCCGAAGCTGGTGGTCGTTTCTCCGATGACTTCCGAGCATCGCAATGGTATCGAGACACCTACTGGTCGGAGCCGATGTTCGAGACGATGGAGAAGATCATCAAGATCGGCGAACGCTACGGAGTCTCAGCGAACGCGTTGGCTTTGCGATGGGTAATCAGCAACCCAGTAGTGACTTCATGCATAGTCGGCGCACGCACCGAAGAGCAGCTTCGGTCTAATCTCGCGGCGTGGGAGGAAGACGTGCCCCAAGAAGCGCTAGATGAGGCAACCGCCGCCAGCGAAGCTGTAAGGACAACGTTTGCCCAGGTCTAGGGTCTGTTCGCCCAAGGTCAATACGGGAATCCCATGAACTACGTCCGACTAGGAAGAACGGGCCTAAAGGTCTCTGAATACTGCATGGGCGGAGACAACTTCGGCGGACAGATGGATGAGGCAGAATCGCTCCGTGTCATGTCAGCCGCGTTCGATGGCGGCGTGAACTTCATCGACACCGCCAATGTCTACGAGGAAGGCCGCTCCGAGACATTCGTCGGCAAGTTTATGCAGGGACGACGGTACGACGTCATATTGGCCACAAAAGGCAACGGTCGCCTCGGCACAGGTCCCAACGACCGTCAGGTCAGCCGCAAGTATGCGATGCAGGCCATAGACGATTCCCTGCGACGCTTGCGGACCGATTACATCGACCTCTACCAGATCCACGACTTCCCTACCAATGTGCCTATCGACGAATTCGTTCTCGCGTATAGCGACATCGTCCAATCCGGGAAGGCTCGGTATATTGGAATAGCTAACTTCGCTGCGTTTCAAGTCGTCGAAGCACTTTGGCAAGCGGAGAAGTTGGGCGCGCGTCGCTTCGATTGTCTGCAAAGTCGATACAGTCTGTTGGCCAGAGACCCAGAGCGCGAGTTGCTTTCGGTCTGCAAAGAGTACGGTGTGGGTGTCATGGCCTTCTCGCCAAGGGCCGGAGGTCTCCTGCTCGGGCAAGACCTCCACTTCAAGGCAGAGCCAGGCAGCCGATTTTCACCTGATTTCCGGCACTTTCAGTCGTTCCGGGACACGTATTGGTCGCAAGCCAATTTCGAAGTCGTCGAAAAGATCGTTGCCATCGCCAAGAAATACGGGGTTTCGATGAATGCTCTGACCTCACGCTGGGTCATCACCAACCCGGCTGTCACGGTCTGCATCATGGGTGCTCACACGGTCGAGCATATTCGCTCGAATCTCGAAGCGTGGCACGAGGATGTCCCCCAGGAAGCGCTAGATGAAGCGACCGCGGCAAGCGAGGCCGTCAGGACAACTTACTCCGAAGTCACGAGTACTTACAATCAGGATCAGATTAGTGCAAAACGCTAGTATGCCGAGAGGTCTGAATTGAGCTTAACTATCTATCTCCACTTCAACGGGAACTGCCGCGATGCCTTCGAGTTCTATCGCTCGATCTTCGGGGGCGAGTTCGCGATATTCGAGACGTTCAGCAACATGCCGGAAGTCGAAGGCACGGCGGAGGAACATGGTTGGTCGGAAGAAGCGCTTGAACAGGTTATGCACGTCACTTACCCGATCGGGAGTAGTGTGTTGATGGGTTCGGATGTTCCTGCCCAGTTTGCTCCGCCCGTAACGCAAGGCAACAACTTCTCGATCTCATATCAACCCGAAAGCAAGGAAGCAGCCGACGAACTCTTCGCAAAGCTGTCCGATGGCGGTCAAGTCACGATGCCGATGGAGGACCAGTTCTGGGGCGCATATTTCGGATCATGCATCGACAAGTTCGGGATAAGTTGGCAACTCAACACAGAGCACTAGCAATCACAGGCACGATTGACACGCTACTATCCCGAGTTCAAGAAGATAGGGAATGAACATCTACCTTTTCTTCAACGGCAACTGTCGCGAGGTATTTGAGTTCTATCGTTCGGTCTTCGGCGGCGACTTCGCATTTGTGACGACCTTCAGAGAAGGGCCTGAAGGTATGGATATTGCCGAGGATGAGTTGGACAACGTGATGCACATCTCTTTTCCACTCGGTTCTGGATACTTGATGGGTAGCGATGTTCCCGCGTCCTTCAGGGCGCCGCCAGTCGTGGGAGACAATTTCTCTATATCGATTGAACCTTCCAACACCGAAGAGATGGAAGCGCAGTTCGCGAGACTATCGGATGGCGGCAAGGTGACAACGCCGTTGGAAAAGCAGTTTTGGGGCGCCTACCACGGGTCGTGCACCGACAAATACGGCATTAGCTGGCAGTTCAACTACTCGCCGGAGGAATAGGCAGGGTTTGCGCGACTTCCCAGTTGACGGGTTACTTCCCGCTGAAGTCATACGTCCGACCAAAAAATCGGGCGTCGTCCTTCATCTTTCAGAACTCTACCGCCAGGGCAAGACTGTCGTGCCATGGGGCGGAGGTACACGAATGGGTATCGGCAACATACCCTCGGGTTATGACGTCGCTCTAGACCTGACCGGTTTGACCTCAGAAATCGAGCATGTCGCGGGCGATATGACGCTGACCTGCGATGCGGGTGCCAAGGTATCTGACCTGTCATCTCTGTTGGCGGAGTCCCAGCAACGTTTGCCCTTTGACGTGCCTCACCCCACCGAGGCAACGATAGGCGGTTCAGTTGCATCGAACGCGCCTAGCCGCTTGGCTCCAAGATTTGGAGGAATACGCGATTGGATAATCGGGATGTCAGTTGTGCTCGCAGACGGCACTCCCACAAAATCGGGCGGACGCGTCGTCAAGAACGTTCAGGGCTACGATCTCCATCGATTACATACCGGGGCATTCGGCACTTTGGGCGTGATCGTTAGCGTGGCATTCAAGCTGATCCCTGTACCTGAAGGTAGTCAGACCGTCGCAATGTGGTTTGATCGATTGAGTTCTGCAGCGAATGCTTCGCTGGATGTCGGTAACATCGACGTGTCGATCGAGGCGGCAAGATTATTTTCCGGGCCAACCGCAGTTGGTGCAATTAGAGAGCTAGCCGCGGATCGCCACATGGATGCTGACGGCGTTTCTGGGGGCGCTTCTCACCTCATGCTCGTGCAGGTTTCGGGATCAATACCGGCCTTAAAACGCCAGTTGAATGAACTGACAGGACTTGCGGGAACCGTTCCAGCTACTGGTTACGAGGTTTTGTCGGGCGCGTCAGAGACCGACATATGGACATATGCAGGTTCGACTGGAGAAAATGCCAAGTTGAATCTCAGGATCGCCGCCAAACCGACCGTTTCGATAGATCTGTTGAGCCGATTGGAGCGGGTTTTGGGACGTATCCGCCCTGCGCCGATCTCCTCGATAATCGATGTTGGATACGGCACGCTGCAATTCAGCGTGGAGGACATCGACGATTTCGACGCTATTACCTTTGTCAACGAGGCGAAGGAAACGATCCGCGAAGTTGGAGGATCATTGGTGGTCGAACGTTGTCCATTGATAGTCAAGAGAGAGATAGATGTCTTTGGGATCGACGCGTCCTCCGCGCACATCATGAAGAATATGAAGCAGCAATTCGACCCTGAGGAACGATTGAACCCGGGTCGGTTCGCTTTCAATATCTAAGATCAGGCATTCAAGTTGAAAACTACACCTACAGCACCCGAAAGAGGTTTCATCACTGATGACGCCCCCTCGGAGGACGATCTTTACAAATGCGTGCAGTGCGGTTTCTGCCTGAACGCCTGCCCTACCTACCTTGAAACCGGCCTGGAGGCGGAGTCGCCACGCGGTCGGTTGACATTGATGAAGGCGGTCAACGAGGGACGCGTCGATATGACACCCACCGTGACGCGTCACTGGGATTTATGTCTTCAATGTCGGGCGTGCGAGATCGCTTGCCCCTCAGGTGTCCCATACGGACGGATCATGATGGCGACACGCGCCGAGATGAAGTCGCGCGTTAAACGTCCACTACGGGAGAGATTTGCTCGGGAGATAGGTTTCAATCGCTTGCTGCCAAAACCCAAGTTGATGCGGACCTTTGGCAAGATGACCCGCTTCTATCAGCGATCCGGCGCACGAAATTTGACCAAGAAGATCGGCGTGGTGAAGGTATTGCCCGATCGTTACGAATATCTTGACGCGTCGTTGCCTTTGATGGGCGAGGAGTTCTTTGTAGCCGACGGACGCGTGTTGAAGCCCCAAGGACAGATCAAAGCCCGGGTCTCTCTGCTGGCTGGGTGCGTGATGTCGATGATGCACGCCGAGACCATGAAGGCGACGCTACGCGTTCTAGTCCACAACGGCTTTGAGGTCCATCTGCCTGCCGATCAAGGGTGCTGTGGATCACTGAACATGTATGCGGGCGAGAGGGCAACCGCCCGTCAGATGGCTGCAAATAACGCTTCTGCCCTGCTCTCGATGAACCCGGACGCGGTCATATCTTCCTCTGCCGGTTGTGGCTCGACTATGAAGGAATATGGCGAGTTGCTGGATGGCGACGAGAAGGCGGAAGAGTTGGCAAGCAAAGCACGTGACATCCACGAACTTTTAATCGAATACGGATTCGAAGCGCCAACTGGTCGGATCAACGCAAAAGTCGTTTTCCAAGACCCGTGTCACTTGCTTTCGACTCAGCGGATCAGCGATCCGCCCCGAGAGATCATGCGTTCCATACCCGGTATCCAAGTGGTCGAAATGGCCGAATCTACAGTGTGTTGCGGCTCAGCAGGAACCTATTCCATCGCCCAACGCGATATGTCAGCCCGACTTGGCGACCGCAAAGCGCGAAACATCGTGGCAACGGGGGCCAACTACATGGCAACAGGCAATCCGGGATGCGCGCTCCAGCTGTCAAACGCACTTGCAAGAGCCGATTCAGAGATCGAAGTCAAGTACGCGGTCGATCTCTTAGACGAGGCGTATCGTACTGGCGGCGACTACGGCTAGATCACCGCAACCGGTGACGGATCCTCTGCGAGAGTCTGCGAAGCCGCTGCAACAGCCTCTCCTCTCGGCACCTCGTAACCCAATCTCGGCAATATGCTCTCTAACGCGTTGAGCAGAGCGAACACGTTAGCGGGAACGCAAGACTCGCCCATCAATCCGACGCGGATAACCTTGCCAGCGAACTGTCCCAACCCGCGTCCGACTTCGATGGAGTATTCGTCAAGGAGTGCCGACCTCAGTTCGCCGTCGTCGACATCGTCAGGAAGCGACACGACCGTCAGTTGGTTGAGCTGGTGGTCAGGGTCGACTGGCGAATCGAGTTCTAGCGCCTCCAAACCTGCCCTCAATGCTTGTGCAACCTTCTCGTGTCGCATCCATCGAGTCTCAAGCCCTTCTTCGTGCACCAATGCCAACGCTTCACGCAACCCGTAGACCATGCTCACCGGACTCGTGTGGTGGTGGATATGGTCCGGTCCCCAATAGTCAGCGATCAGGGATAAGTCGAGATACCAAGAGCTAGGTAGAGTTTTACGGTTTTGGATGTGCTCCAACGCCCTATCCGATATAGCGACCGGGCTGATGCCCGGAGGTGCGGCGAAGCATTTCTGAGAACCGCCGTATGCGTAGTCCACTTCCCAAGCGTCGAACTCAACCGGCGTGCCGGCCAACGACGTCACCACATCGGTCATGAAGAGCGCATCGTGGTCGTGAGCTAGCCCAGAAAGAACGTTGATGTCTTGAAGCACTCCAGCCGAGGTCTCCGCATGGATCGCCGACACCAGCTTCGTGTCAGGATTTGCCTTCAATGCGTCTTCCAACCGTTGCGGATCCACAGTCTTGCCGTATGGTGCATCGACTCGAACGACCTCAACGCCAAGACGCTCGCACATCAAAATCTGGCGTTCGCAGAAGAATCCGTTGACGCAGATGATCACCTTGTCACCACGCTCCAATAGGCTCGAAAGACCAGCTTCCATCCCAGCCGATCCGGCACCAGCAACCGCCATTGTTGTCTGATTGGTGATGAAGACGCGCGACAACATCGATTGGACGTCATCAAGTATTTCGAAGTATGCGGGGTCGAGGTAACCGATGATCGGTTGCGACATTGCTCGCAGAACACGGGGGCTAGCCGAACTCGGACCCGGTCCAAGGATCAAGCGGCGCGGCACTGACCGCGACCGCGAGGCTAAGTAGTTCGGCTCGGAAGTTTTACCGTTTTCCGATTGCGTGGTTGTCAAGGATCGCCACCTCAGGGCAGTTGTATTACTGACAATTCACGATAATGTATAACGGCTGCTTGGGCAAATGAAAGTGAGACAACGTGCCAATTGTAATAGCGCGTAAGTTGGAAAGGAAATCGTCGGAATGGATCTTGGATTATCCGGCAAGGTTGCGTTAGTAACCGGAGCTAGCGACGGTATCGGCAAAGCCGCCGCATTGCGCTTTGCCATGGAAGGGGCGAGTGTGGCTATCCTAGCGCGCACTATGTCCGACTTGGAGGCTGTTGCCGCTGAGATCAATAACGCGACCGGGAGCACGGTCATCCCGGTTTCGGCTGATGTGTCGGACGAAGACCAGGTGAAGAGCGCAGTCGATACGGTTGGAGAGAAGCTGGGTAGCATCGACATTCTGGTGAACAACGCCGGTCAGGGCAATGCCAATCGCTTCGAGGACATGACCAACGAACTCGTCGACTCCGACTTTGCGGTGAAGGTCAAGGGCGCTATATTCATGACTCGTTACGCCCTGCCCTATCTCAAACGATCAGATTGCGGAGCCATCTGCAACATCACCACCGCAGCGGGAAAAGCCGCGCCCGGTGGTGCGCAACCCACTTCTCTTTCACGAGCCGCTGGCATCTCACTTACGAAGGCGTGGTCGAAGGAGTTCGGAGAGCACGGCATCCGAGTCAACACAGTCTGCATCGGGTCTATAAAGAGTCGACAAAACCGCCGACACTGGGAAGTAGCGCACGCGAAGGACCCGTCGTACACGTTGGAGGATCACTGGGCATCTTACGGACCGGGCATACCGCTTGGTCGTGTCGGTGAATCCGAAGAGGCCGGCGATGTGATAGCGTTTTTGTGCTCTCCTGCCGCGAGCTACGTTTCGGGTACCGCGGTCAATATAGACGGCGGAGCGGCACCAGTTTATTGAGCCGCAAAACGGGATACTTGCAATTTAGGCTTGAGAACTCGCCGACAGCATGGATCGGTGCGATCGGGCATCAAGAAAGGACACTGATGATATGGATCTTGGACTAAGCGGGAAGGTTGCGATAGTGACTGGTGCCAGCGATGGCATAGGAAAAGCAGCCGCGTACCGAATGGCGGCTGAAGGAGCAAGTGTCGCTTTGGTCTCAAGGACCCGTTCTGATCTTGAGGCGGTAGCGGCAGAAATCAGTAGAGAGACCGGTAGCACCGTCATCGCAGCACCTGCCGATGTTTCCAACGAGGATGCCGTGAAGAACGCAGTCGAATTAGCGGCCGAGAAACTCGGCGGGATCGACATCTTGGTCAACAATGCCGGAACATCCTCAGCGTCAAACTTCGAGGATATGACCAACGAGCAACTCGATATCGACTTCTCGCTCAAGGTCAAGGGCGCGATCTACATGACTCGCTACGCCCTGCCCTATCTCAAGAACTCCGACTCTGGAGCCATCTGCAACACGACCACGCCGGGTGGTAAAGCGTCAGCAGGCGGTAGCCAACCCACGTCGCTCTCCCGCGCAGCAGGTATATCCCTTACCAAGGCATGGTCCAAAGAGTTCGGGGAATACGGCATACGGGTCAACACCGTATGTGTCGGTGTCCTCAAGAGTCGTCAGCACCGAATACGCTGGCAAGCGGCGAACGAAAAGGATCCCTCCTACTCGTTGGACGATCATTGGGCGACTTTTGGAGCTGGCGTGCCGCTTGGCCGCATTGGAGAAGCACAAGAGGCTGGCGACGTGATCGCGTTCCTATGCTCACCAGCCGCCAGCTACGTCTCAGGTGCGGCGGTAAACGTTGACGGCGGCGCGGCTCCAGTTTATTGAGCCAAGGTTTTTTTACCGTAAATCAGTTTGAGATGGGGATGTTAAGTGCCAGCTACGGCATCCCCTCAATATCCAACGCCGCCCTAACAAAGACCTCCGTCCCAATCGGCAGACACGCCTCATCGAAGTCGAACTTGGCGTTGTGGTGCCCTTCCGTCCCCGCTTTCGATGCCCCGAGAATGAAGTAGACCCCGGGGATCCGGTTCAAAAACTCCGCCATATCGTCGCCCACAGATATTGGTTCCAACTCTCCTACCGAGTCTTCACCCGCCGCCTGCATAGCCACACCCGTAACCCAGTTGGCGACATCTGGATTGTTGATCACTGGCGGCGTGCCGGCAAGATGCGAGTAGGTAGTCGTCGCTCTCAACGATTCGGCAACCCCCGACGTGACCCTTTTCAATGCTCTACGAATCGCCTCATGAGTCTCAGCGTTGTAGGACCTGATCGTCCCATTCAGCCTCACCTCATCCGCAATCACATTCCCAGCAGAACCGCCCTGCACACTCCCAAACGTCACGACTCCCATCTCCTGAGGCGATATCTCCCTGGCCACGACCGTCTGACATGCGTTGATGATGTTCGCCGCCGCAACTACGGGATCCACTGTCAGGTGCGGCATCGCTCCATGTCCTCCATGCCCCTTGACCGTGATCTCAAACAGGTCCGCACCCGCAAACACTGTCGATTGATTGACTCCCACATAACCTACTGGTGCCTGATTCCAAAGATGCGTACCGATGATTACGTCAGCGTTCACCAAATCCATCACCCCATCCTCGATCATCGCCACTGCACCGTTGCAAAGTTCTTCCGACGGCTGAAAGACGAAAACCACATCACCCGCGATCTCATCTGAGATCGTAGCCAAAACCTCTGCCGCTGTGAGTGCCATCGTGATGTGCCCGTCATGCCCACACGCATGCATCACACCATTCGTCGATGCAAATTCCAATCCGGTTAACTCATCGATCGGCAGTCCATCGATATCTGCCCGAATCGCCAATCTACGACCCGGCTTCCCGCCCTTGAGCGTCGCAACAATTCCCGTCTCGGCAATCCCCGTCTGGACCTCCAACCCGGCCTTCCGCAACCGATCCGCAATGTATGATGCCGTCCGATGCTCCTCAAAACCCGTTTCGGGCCGGGCATGGAGGTAGCGGCGCATGGCAACGATGTCGCTGCCACGCGCCGCTACAAGCTCTGAAACTCGATCAGCCACGTCTAGACGTACTTGCCTTCACGCGCCGCCGCGGTAGCAATCGACCGTTCGATGAACGCCTCTTGCGCCGCAGGCACGTTTGCAGGATCACCGCCCCAAGTCTGCAAAGGCGTCGCCTGTAACCCTCGTCCGTAAGAGAACGTCAATTCCCACGGAGCGCCTTCTGACTGCGCCACCTTGTTGATCGCATCCAAATTCACTGTCGCCTCTTCGTCGCCCTGCCCTCCCGACAAGAACGCGATCCCCGGCACCGCCGCCGGAATCGTCCGCTTGAAACACCCAACCGTGGCCTGTGCCACCGCCTCTGCATCTGCGCGATCCTCAGCATCAGTCCCACTCAACACCATGTTCGGCTTAAGCACCATCCCTTCGAGGTCCACACGCTGTGTCCTCAACTCCTCAAACGTCCGATTCAATGTCTTCTCGGTCACCCACTCGCACGTCTCGATAGAGTGATCCCCATCCATCAACACCTCCGGCTCGACAATCGGCACCAAACCCGCCTCCTGCGACAACGCGGCAAATCGACCAAGGGCATGGGCGTTGACACTGATGCAGTAATCCGACGGGATATGATCGCCAATCGTGATCACGGCCCGCCATTTCGTGAACCGAGCACCGAGTTCGTAATACTCTTCCAATCGGTCGCGAAGTCCATCCAACCCATCAGTCGTTAGTTCACCCGGAGCCCCCGCGAGCGGGTTAGTTGACTTGTCAACTTTGATCCCCGAGATAACCCCTTCGCTTTGCAGCAACTCAACGAACGGAATCTCCTCATCCGACGACTGCCTCAGCGTCTCGTCGTATAGGATCACCCCGCTGATGTACTTCCCGTAACCCTCTGTGGTGAACAGTAACTGACGCCAAGCCTTGCGATTCGACTCCTCGTTTGCCACATTAATCGAAGCCAGCCGCCGCCCTATCGTACCCGTTGATTCGTCTGCTGCGAGTATCCCCTTGCCCTTCGCAACCATCGCCTTCGCGATTGAGTGAAGCTCGTTGCCCATCGTTCAAAAAACCTCCCGATCAGTGTCTTCTGCTATCTGTTGAAATGATACGGTATCTTCTCCTCAAACACCCTTTGAACCATCCTCGTTGTGAGCGCACACACGACCGCCTTTGGCATACAGTATCGAGTAAGAGCTAGGCAGCTAAAGGGAGACGAACGCTATGTCTGTGTCACCACTCAACCTCTTCCAATTCGCAATGGACAACACGAACGATGAGTTCGCCAACCCCTCGGATTTGGCAGTCCTCTTGAACGCAATAGGCTCAGCTGGCAAGTTCATCTCATCCGAAATCAACCGCGCCGCGCTACGCGACATCTTCGGTTCCGCGGGCGCCGCCAACGTCACCGGCGACGAGCAGCAGAAACTCGACGTCATCGGAGATAACGTATTCGCCGAAGCCCTACTGTCGACTGGCCTCGTCTGCGCTATGAGCTCAGAAGAAAACGCCGGCTTGATCGATTGCGGAGATGCCGCGGTAACCGGAGAGTACTGTGTGGTCTACGACCCAGTCGACGGCTCCAGCAATATCGACGTCGCAGCCCCTATCGGCACAATCTTCGGCATCTACCGACGTCTAAGCGAAGGCGTACCGGCTGGCGATGTAGACATCCTCCGTCCCGGCAACGACATGCTGACCGCCGGGTATGTTCTCTACGGATCATCCACAATCTTTTGCTACACATCAGGTGACGGCGTCCATTTCTTCACCCTCGACCCAACCCTAGGCGACTACCTACTAACTGAAGAAAACGTCCGCTCCCACGGATCATCCCACGTCTACTCCGCCAACGAAGGCAACTCCGGAAAGTGGCACGATCCAGACATCAACTGGGTCGAACACGTCAAATCCGAAGGCTACTCCGGCCGCTACATCGGCGCTCTAGTCGCCGATTTCCACCGCAACCTCATGAAAGGCGGCATATACGCCTACCCCGGCGACAAAAGCAATCCCGACGGCAAGCTCCGCCTCCTATTCGAGTGTGCTCCACTAGCCTTCGTAGCCGAACAAGCAGGCGGAGCCGCAAGCAACGGCAAAACCGCCATCCGAGACATCGAGCCAACTCAACTCCATCATCGCACCCCGATGTACATCGGCAACGCCAACGAAGTCGCCCTTTTAGCGAGTTTTCACCAATCTAACTGACCCTTGACCAAACGCTGGCGCCCTAAACTACCCCGCGTCTCGCGAACACTCTTGCCACCGAAACTCCCGCAATAACGGTGACGAATCCAAAGATCACGAGTACCAGCAATACTGTTTCTGATGGCGCAACGCCGCCCGTGTTTGGAAGAGAAGGCGTCGCGCCGCAGACCGCAACGTTGCCCGGCGCCACATCAAACCCGGCGGTCGGTTCGGTGGCGATCAGTAGACTCCATTCGTCGCCGTTGTATCTCAGCAACGCTGGTTTTTCTCCCGCCGTAGAAGCGACACTCAGACAAACGACGCCCGGCACCCTCCGTAGGTCTTCCACGGTCCCGATTTCGCTGTCTCGCAACTCGATCACGATGTTAGCTGCCGAGTCACTGACGATCTTGACGATCACGACCGACCCAGCATTTGCAGGCAGTTGGTTGTCGTACGCAACGTATGGATCCTTGAACCATCTCACGTAGGTTCCCTTCGGGTCTACGCCAGTAGGCAGATCGAGCTTGAGGAATATCGGCGACTCGCCAACGACGAATAGCCCCCGACCGTTATTGACGTAACGTTCGGTGGGCAAGGTCAGGTCAGTCAATTCGCGCCACCAGGCCAGCGCCTCCCAACCCTCAGTCAGCATGTTGCCGTGCAGACGCAGACTTTCAAGTTCTCTCAATTCGCCGAAGTTCTTTGGAACATCTCCGGTAAGAGCGTTGTCGTTTAACCAGAGCCATCTCAATTCGGTGTGATTGGCTCCGATCCAATCCGGAATCTCGCCTTCCAGACCGCTTCCATGGAGATACAGGTACCACAGTGATCGATCTCTCATGGGGTCGTTCCAACGGGATTCAGAAGCGAGATCGAGAGGACCATCCGAATCGAACGTCGCCCAACTGATTTCGAGGTCGTTACCGCCCAGACTGAGGTGTGTCAAGACGCGTAGCGAGTTCAGATCAGGCAACTCGCCCGTCAACCGGTTGCCGTATAGATGCAACATCCGCAAGTCAGTGAGGTCCCCTAATGCAGACGGAATCTCGCCCGAAAGCTGATTGCTGCTTAGATCCAGATAATTCAACTTGGTTAAGCTGGCAAGCCTTGCGGGAATCTCGCCTGTAAGTTGATTGCCGTAAAGATACAGCCAGTTCAGACTCGCAAGATCGCCCAACTCCGACGGAATCTCGCCATAAAGCTTGTTGTTACTAAGGTTGAGAGAGATCAAGTTGGTCAGATTACCCAGCTCTGAAGGTATCTCGCCTGAAAGCTGGTTATCGGAAAGATTTAGCAACTCCAAACTGGTGAGTTGACCCACCTCGGGCGGTATCTCACCCGCAAGCTGGTTGCGGAAGAGAGCCAGCCCAGTGACGCGACCTTCATCATCCGTGTTTACACCAAACCAACTACTTAATTCCGCCGCCGTATTCCAGTTCCCATCATCCTCCCAGTTGGGACCGTCCGTCGCGTTGTAGAAAATCTCGAGGACCTGCCGCTCAGTCAGTCCCTGCGCCTGCAATCTTTCCGCATCCCCTGTCGAATAAACGGCGAGAACTGCCAAGGGCAACGCAGCCGCCAAGGCGAGAAGGCGGAGACCTTTGATCATGCCGCCATTCCCGAGAACTGAACGACTGTTAACGATCGCTCAACTGCCCTACATCAATCCGCGCTTCCTAAACGCCTTCGCCAACGCGCCAATCCCGTCGTAACACTTCTCAGGCGTCTCAAACGCGAAGCACAACCTGGCGCAGTTCTGACCATCTCCATTCGGCGCAAATCCAACGCCGCCGTTGTACCCGACGCCTTCAGCGAAGATCTCGTCACGCGGTGCCGTGATGTCAGTGCCCTCGGGCATCGTCAACCACGTGTAGCAACCGCCTTCCGGATGCGACCACTTCGCCCCAACGTCCGCGAAGTTGTCGTGGAGCGACTCATCCATCGCATCCCGCTTCTGCTTGAGCAACGGGTTGAACCGGCTGCGATGCTCATCGAGGCTGGTCCGCAGGAAACCCTCGATAGCATACGCCGCAAACTGATTAGGACCAGATCCAACCTTGCAGCTGGCCGCACGACGCAACACCTCAGGAGCAGCCGTGATGTAACCCAACCGCAGTCCCGGTGCCAGCAACTTAGAGAACGACGCGACATGGATCACGATACCCGAATCGTCCAACGCCCTGAATGCAGGCTGTATCTCACCCTCGAAACGAAGGTCGACATAGCACTCATCCTCAAGAATCGGTACCCCATGCCGGTGCGCGATCTCCAAAATCTCTTTCCGGCGCTCAACTGGCAACGTCGGCCCCATCGGATTCTGGTGCTCCGCGATCGTATAGATCATCTTCGGCTTCTTGCCTTTGCTATCTAGCTTGCCGATCAGCTCATCCAGCGCGTCCGGCACCAAGCCCAACTCATCCGTCTCACTCCCGTAAACCGTGTTCCCAAATTTCTGCAGCTGCCCCAATGTCCCGCTGTACACGAAATGCTCAGTGATCGCTGTATCGCCTGGATTCGTAAGCGCCTGTATCGCAAGACCTATCGCCTCACCCGAGCCGTTCGTCAGCAGGAGGTCGTCAACACCGACGCTGAACCCGCGATCGTATTCCAGCTTCCAAGCCACAAACTCCCTGAGTTCAGGCGATCCCGCTGGCTGAGGGTAGTAAGCCATGTGACGGGTGATCTCATCGCCTCTCGAATCCATCGCCGTCTGCAAAGCCGCGATCAATCCATCCATCGGCGAAGTCTCCGGTGCTGGGTACGCAACCGCAAAGTCGTACTCCGCATGGTCGACCTTGTTGATAGGCGTATCTTCCGACCTCTCCGAAAAGAGACCCTCGTAACTAAAGCGAGTGCTACTTGCTGTCATCTGCGGCGTTCTCCGATCTGCTACGTCAACTTCACGCATTGTATTTGCACGTGGAAGCAGAGTCTAAATCCACGATAGACTTCCTGCATCAACACTGCGAGTACTCCGGCATCCCGACCCAGACTACTGGAGACAAACCAATGCGCGGCATCAGATTTCTAGGCGATCGACGTTCCGAAGTCATCGACTACCCCGACGAGGAACCAGGACCCGGATATGTCTTGTTAAAGATGCGCTCCTCTGGCATGTGCGGGTCCGACCTTCACCGCTACCGCGTCCCTTTCCCAGAGGAAGACCTAGAACGCGAACCTACCCGCCCAGGTCATGAGCCATGCGGCGAAGTCGCGATGCTTGGCGAAGGAGTGACCGGTCTAAACGTCGGTGACCGCATCCTGCAGCACCACTACGATGGTTGCCGTGACTGTGACTTCTGCGATACCGGGTGGCAGCAGCTATGTCGTTGGCCGGGCCGGGCCGTTCACGGTTCTGGCCGTCATGGTGGACACGGCGACTACATGCTCGCCCACGCCTCCACCTGCCTTCCCCTCCCAGAAGAACTTAGCTACGAAGTGGGAGCCTACCTAGCCTGTGGTGCAAGCACCGCTTTTCATGGCCTCAAAAAACTCCAACTCTCAGGCCTAGACACGATCGCCATATTCGGTGCTGGCCCCGTCGGGCTGGCAGGCGTCATGTTCGCCGCAGAGATGGGCGCACGAGTAATCGCGGTTGACATCTCTGGCGAACGACTCGAGATGGCAAAAGCCGCAGGAGCATGGGAAGTAGTCGACAACAGCGACGGAACCGCCGTCGAACAGATCATCGACCTCACCTATGGCGAAGGTGCCGACGCAACCCTAGAAGCCATCGGCATCCATGCGACGAGACTCGCCGCGGTCCAATCCACCAAGATCTTCGGACGTTGCTGCTTCGTCGGCGAAGGCGGCGATTTCCACGTAGAACCAAGCCCCGATATCATCCATCGCCACCTGACGCTTGTAGGCTCTTGGACCTTCAGCACCCACGGTCTGATCGAAGCGGCTAGATTCACCGCACGTCGAGAAGTCCCTCTAGAGTCTCTGATTACTCATCGAACCACCATTGAAAACACTCCTGCCGCGTACCAACGCTTCGAAGCAGGCGCACCAGGCAAGTTCGTAATCAACTGGGACTGAACGTCGCCATCATCGCTGCGAGTCAATAAATCCCGGTTGACAGCGCGAAAATGCGCAGACTTCCCGCTCGCGTCGCGAGATTCGCATCACATTAACACCGCGATTTTCGTTTTGCACGCGAAATCCCATTTACTGCTAAAATGGAAACTTCCGTGCCGGCGAAGTTTAGTAAATCGATTGAACACGCCGCGCGGCACATTCCGAACTGCAAAAGAAACTTCGCATCAACACGCGTCGTAACACCTAGAAGAGGGTACCCGCAAACTCAGAGAATGGGGACAGTGCGTCTTGCACAGTTCTCGTCAGCCCACTCTCAGTCATGGTCGCCGTGTCATGTAACGCCGACCTGCGGATCGAAACTTGGGCAGTTCGTGACATCGTATCAGAAACGATCAGAATTGCGAACCACCTTCATCAGCCTAGTGCGAACAAATCGAATATCAAATAGCGAACTATCGAGCAACAGATAGAACGAAAGGGAACCGATTAATTGGTTACGATTGCCAACTCCCAAGTCGACGACGCCTCTGAAGACACGGAGGCGACAGCCAGCGAAACCGGCACTGCCGTGATGCCGCGTAACGACGGCGGCACCTTTAGTTTCGCTGATCTGTCGTCCGATGACGAAGGCGCCCCTACTATGGCAGCGGCTAACGCTTCGACCGAACTCGAAGCGTGGGAAGCCGCACGTGAGGAAGGCCCGGACATCAACCCCGCCGCTGGAACCGAGGATTCCGCAACCGACGACAACGTCAGGATGTACCTCCGAGAGATCGGCGATGTCCAGCTGTTGAGCAAATCCGATGAGGGTATGCTCTCACAGCGCGTCGAATCCGCTAACTGGCTCGAACGAATCGAGTGGGACATTCGCGGGACTCTATTGACCGAGTTCGGGTTCAAAGAATACCCCCGCAACCGCGACCAACTCCCCGACAACCCGTCACCGGTTGCCGCCGTCGACGTAGTGGCGATCGTGTTGCGCCGCCTCAGCCGACTTGGTGAAATCGCCGACCAAGTTGCCTCCTACATGGCAAAGCCCAAACCCGTCACCCTTGAGCAGTTGCTCGTCGACTTCGAGTACCGCGCCATGATCAACTCCGCGCGGGACACTCAGGTAAAAGACGACAGCAAACTGCCGCCCTATGAGCTGTTGCTGCGATACCTCGCCGACACCCTCGAGATCTACGAGACCACCAATCTCATGGAACGTTACGGCGTATTCGACGAAACGTCGCAAAAAGGTCGAGGCAAGAAAGCCCAGAAACTCAACACCAAAGAGGCACGCCTGAAGCGACGCCTCGATAAGACGAGCCTTCTCGTCCGGGAACTGGCGATTCTCTCCAGCCTGCTCCCGCCCGACCTCAGCATCGTGATGCCGCCGGAACTGAAGCTCGAAGACCTCCGCGTCGAAGAGGGCATCGAACCTTGGCACGAGTCGTACCTGGCCGAGACCAGCTCGATCCTCGAGTCTCACCTCGCATCAATCAAGCACGATGGCGACAAGTCCCGTGACCACCTCGGCAAGGCCAACCTGCGCCTAGTCGTCAGCGTTGCGAAGAAATACACCAACCGCGGCCTGACCTTCGAGGACCTGATTCAGGAAGGCAACATCGGCCTCATGCGGGCAATCGACAAGTTCGACTACCGCAAGGGCTTCAAGTTCAGCACTTACGCGACTTGGTGGATCCGCCAAGGCGTAACCCGCGCTATCGCTGATCAGTCGCGCACGGTCCGCATACCGGTTCACATGTACGAGGCCTTAAACAAGGTCCGACGTGCATCGCGTGAACTGGCGCAGGAATACGACCGCAAGCCGACCATCGAGGAGATCGCCGAACGCGTCGAAATGACCGTCGAGAAAGTTACCGACGTTCTCAAGAACGGTCAAGAGCCGATGTCCCTCGAAACCCCGGTAGGCGAAGACGGCGACAACGAACTCGGTGACCTCCTGCCCGACCGCGAAGCCCTGGCTCCTCCGGAAGAGACCGCGCAACGCCTCTTGAGCAACGACATCTCCAACATCTTGTCCGAACTCGAAGACCGCGACCGCGAGGTCCTTATCCTCCGCTTCGGCCTCAAGGACGGCAAAGAGTACACCCTTGAAGAGATCGGTCTGCGAATGGACCTCACCCGAGAGCGTATCCGCCAAATCGAGCGCACCGCCCTCAAAACCCTGCAACGCAGCCGCGCCGTATGGGAGATGAAGGAGCATCTCAACTGAGAAGAAGCTCTCGAAGGAGATCAACCGGATCAGCCCCGCGTTTTTCACGCGGGGCTGATGTTTTGTTGGCATTATCAGACGCGTAGCAGCCGATGGAGTTCTCCATCATTCGGCAAATGAAAACCACGTTGTAAGATGTTGATTCGCTTAAATCACAACTCATCTAACACCCAACCGGACTGATCGGGGGAATCATGGCTGACGCAGATAGGGTCCAAGCAAACATCACTGGCGAATGGAACGACATCCTCACCGATGAGGTGAAGGGCCTAGTCGCATCGCTCCAAGACGAATTCGGCGAGCGAATTGCCGGCCTCCGCGAAGCGCGTATCGACATGATCGATGCGGCAACTCGACGCGGAATCCAACCCGGACACCTATCCCCTAGCGACGCCACCACAACCGAGTGGTCCGTCCCCGACATGCCAGATGAACTCTGGAACCCCGGCATCGAGATCTCCGGTCCTGCACACATGACCTCGATGTTCATCAACGCCCTTAACCCAGGTCCTGATGGTGAACGTGCGGAAGGCGATCTCGACGATGACGAAGACTCCGCCAGCCACATCCTCACCGACACCCTACTTGCTGCCCGCAACCGAAAAGGAGCCGTCGACCGCAGCTTGACCTTCTATAACGAAGCACGTGATCGTCGCTACTCCATCCAAGAAGGCGATATCCCCTTCTTCATGCACCGCGAACGCGGTCTGCACCTTGACGATCCCGACTTCCTAGTCGATGGCGAACCAGCTTCCGCGACGATCCTCGGCTCCCTCCTCACCCTCTACCATGCCGGACAAGCACAGACCGAGCGCGGTCAGGGTGTCTACTTCTACATACCCAAGACCGAATCACCCGAAGAAGCCGCCCTCTATCGCGACTTGTTCGCATCAATCCAAAACCGCGTCTCCGGACTCAAAGACGCCACCATCCGCGGCATCCTCCTCGTCGAGTCCCTCCCATTGGTCTGGACAATGGAAGAGAGCCTCCACGCTCTCGGCCCCTACGCGGCTGGCCTCAACGCCGCCCGTTGGGACCTCAAAGCCTCACTTCTCGAATACGTCATGGCCGACCGCGCCTCCCTTTGGCCCGACCGTTTCGGCGTGGCAGTACCCACAACTCCCTTCATCGCCAACATCTTCCGGCGTCTCGTCGCCGTATGCCAGAAGCACAACGCCGTCCCCATCGGCGGAATGGCCACTGCCCTCCCCCACCGAGACCAAGAAGTCAATGAAGAAGCCGCGGTAACAGTCCGAGGTGACAAAACATGGGAGGCCGAACAAGGATTCCTCCGCGGCTGGGTAGCTCATATCTACCACATGAAACCTGCCGCCGATCCCTTCAAAGAACTCCGAGCTACGGGTTGGAAGCCAACCGCAGAGATGGGCAATCCCGACAACTACCCCGTCAACATCGAAACACCTGAAGGCCCAGTAACCCAAGAAGGCACCCGACAAAACGCCCGCACCCTAATCGAATACGTCGAAGGATGGCTCGGAGGCAGAGGAGCCAAAGGTATCGACCGCCTAGCCGGACGCCCCGGACGCCGACCCGCTCTCATGGAAGACCTAGCCACCGCGCGCATATCAGTCGCCCAGATGGCACAACGCGTTATCCACGAAGCCCAAGCCGAAGACACGGGCGCAACCCACGACCTCCCCCTCCTGAAATCCATCATCGCCAGCGAAGGTGAGGACATCATCCGCCTTCTAGGCCCCAACGCTCCCGCATCAGACGTCCAACGCTACCAAGACGCCGTCAAAATCTCCATGCAGTGGCTAAAAAACTACACCGAATTCAACTTTAGGTCACTAGGCTCCTACTCCCGCCCCGACCTAGCAAAAATCGCCGCCTCGGAAGACGCGATCTAGGTTTTATCGAATAAAAACATTCATCAAACGTTGATCGCATCTGGCAAGGATTGGTGAGGTCTCTACGTTTTCCGTGTTAGGGTAGAAACATCAATAACCATCTACCCTCAGCCATGACTATGGTCATCAACATAAAAAACGAAAGAACCTGCGAACTAGCCCGACAACTCGCAGATCTTACGGGAGACACGATGACTGGTGCGATCACGGTTGCACTGGAAGAGAAAATCGAAACCGTAAAACGGCAACGGGAACGCGATCGCGATGATTTGCTCCGCGACATCGAAGCGATCTCCAAAAGATGCGCCGCGAAAATGGGCCCCGGTCC
The DNA here is from genome assembly GCA_964564575.1 of uncultured Dehalococcoidales bacterium. Taxonomy (GTDB): domain Bacteria; phylum Chloroflexota; class Dehalococcoidia; order Lucifugimonadales; family Lucifugimonadaceae; genus Bin127. The sequence goes on along the minus strand of CAZMBB010000001.1, from coordinate 146,678 downwards.
AACTCACGAAGAGATCGTCGACAGCATGTATGGCGAATATGGCGAACCGGTGTGATCATCGGTGCCGCCACGAATATCACGATGGTAAGGTAGAAGCAAATCTTCTCGTCTACCACAATCCGAAATCATGGCTCCAAACATCAAGAATCGAGAAAACTGCGACCGCGAAACATTGCTCCGTGAAATTCGAGCAATCGCTGATCGATGCTCAAAGTTAGTTGAACCAGCATTTAGCTCCGCAGAGATCGACGATCTTCTGTACGACGAACACGGATTGCCCAAGTGAAGATCGGCAAACTTCTATCCATCTTCTAAACCATGGCCATCAACATAAAAAACGAAAAAACCTGCGAATTAACGCGAGAACTCGCTCACCTCACTGACGACACAATGACTGGTGCGATCACCACCGCTGTGCAAGAAAAATTAGAAAAGGTGAGGCGACAACGCGACAAGGATCAGCTTCTACGTGATCTGCGCGCTATTCGCGAACGATGTGCGAAGCTGATCGAACCTGGATTCAAATCCACAGATCACGACGACTTCCTTTATGACGAATATGGGCTACCCAAGTGATCGTTGATACCTCAGCTATTCTTGCAATCCTTTTGTCGGAACCGGAAGCGGATGAGTTTGAGAGCAAGATTGCCAACAGCTGGCCAATCCGCATGTCGGTTGCCAGCCTATTGGAAGCAACGATGGTAACGGAAAGCAAAGGCAGCCCATTGCTGGCTCGCGAGATGGAGAATTACTTGGCGACGGCACAATTTGAGTTTGTCCCCGTAACCCTCGAACAAACCGAAGCCGCCCGCATCGCATGGCGACGTTTCGGCAAGGGGAACCACCCAGCACGCCTAAACTTCGGCGATTGCTTCTCCTACGCCCTCGCAAAAACCACTGGCGAACCCCTGCTCTTCAAAGGCAACGACTTCTCACAAACCGACATCCAACCCGCCTAATCCCCCAACGCCCCATTCACCCGCGGCATCAACTCATTAGCAAATAGCTCAGTGCTGGTGATCCAAGCATCCTTATCATCCCAGTCATACCCCATCATCACCAGCGTCCCGAACTTACCCGTCTCCTCCGTCATCTCCAGAATCCGCTCCAGCGCATAGTCCGGATCCCCGGCGATTATCTGCTCGCGCATCCAGTAATCGACATCAATCTCGCTGTCCGGCGTGTCTTGGTCCCGCTTGAACATCCCACGCCCTCTATTCGAACGGTCCAGCAAGTCGCAAATGTATTGGAAACCGCCCGTAACCGAATTGTCACGCGCCAGCTTCTGAGCCTCCTTCTTGGAGTCCGCAAGAAAGACCGCACGGGCAATCTTGAAATCCGCACGATCAGGCTCATTCCCCGCCTCTACTGCCGCCGTCTCGTAAGTCTCCCAGATGTTAGCCACCACGTTATTGGCGATCAAACTATGGGCAAACGGCTCAAACCCCTTTCGCCCTGCGGCCTTCGCAGTCCCCGAATTCATCGACGTGATGGGCATCGAAATCGGGGGATGCGGCTTCTGATACGGCTTGTGCACGATGCCAAGCCCCACAACATCATCGACATGCTCCTTCATCGAGATGTTCCAGTAGTTCCCTTCGATCTCCACTGGCCCGTCCGACTCCCACAGCGCCAGCACCACCTCCACCGCCTCCGCAACCATCATCGGCGAATCCTCACGCGCAATCCCTAGGATCTCCAGATCAGTGGCCACGCTCCCCATCCCGAAGCACAGGTTCAACCGACCCTTGCAGAGATGGTCGAGCATCGCCAACCGCGTCGCTACATGCACAGGATGGTGTTGCTGAATACAAACCGGCGCGGGACCCATCCGAATGTTTTCCGTCTCCCGCATCGCCGCCGCAATAAAGATCTCTGGACTCGGAATATTCTCAAACGCCATCGTGTGATGCTCGCCGATCCAGAACTCATCAAAACCCAACTCATCCGCCCGGATGATCAGCTCCATATCCTCGTCATACGACTCAGCAAGCGGCTTCTCAGCCGGATGAAACGGCATGATGAAGATGCCAGATTTTATTTTGGTCATGAGGTTTCTGCAGCCTTCACTCGGCTCAACGAATCGTTGGGCTAAGTATAAGACCGTTGGCCCGATGGGCGTTCGTTCCAGAACCTTAGAGAACCTACACCGATTTCAGCAGTCCAATTCGACCAAAGGCGTATCTAGGTGCTGAACGTCACTATCTCCAAGGATTGCGTCTATTCCTTGGCACCATCTGGCGCCATAAATGATTGCTGTACGCGCCGTCGGGCTTCTTCACCAACCGGACGAAAGATGTGCCATACAACCCACCCAAAAACGCAATGACCCCAACTAGGTGCCAATTTGTGGAAACAGCGCTCCAGTAACCAGCGTCGGGGTCATTAGCCTTTACGTAGGCGTAAACGAGAACCGATCCCAAAGCTGCAAAAACAGCGCCAACTAATAAGAAAGCTAGTACCGCAAGGCCGATTAATTTGACGAAGTCATCGCGTCGCACCTGTACGTCACCATCCTCATGGCTCATCTCCCTGTTCTCGTGCATAGACCGTTCGCCGTCGGCCAATCCAGTCGCATGGTCATCTCGTGTTAGACGAGACGAAGAGTCGTGACGATACCGGTAACTTCGGTCGTCTCTATCAGAACGATCAGCCAAAACTCATCACTCCCCATCCGTCAACAACTTCCGTAAATCAACAATCTGATCCCTCAACTGCGCCGCAGACTCAAACTCCAACTCACGAGCCGCCTTCTTCATCTGACGCTCCAAGTCCTTCACGATCCGCGTCAACTCATCCTTCGGCAGGCCTACTCCGTCTCCGAACGGCTCACCCTCATCCGCCAAAACCGTTGGCTCAGACTGCTTTACTCGATCCGTAATATCCCGAATTTCCTTCACAATCGAATGCGGCGTGATGTCGTTGTCGACATTGTGCTGCGTCTGCAACTTCCGACGACGTTGCGTCTCTGAAATCGCAAACGTCATCGAGTCCGTGTACTTGTCCGCATACATCACCACCTTCCCCTCGATATGCCGCGCTGCCCTGCCGATCGTCTGGATCAACGAAGTCCCAGACCTGAGATACCCCTCCTTGTCCGCATCCAATATCGCCACCAGCGACACCTCCGGCAGGTCCAATCCCTCCCGCAACAAGTTGATTCCAACCACAACGTCATACACACCCAATCTGAGATCACGCAGAATCTCAGTTCGCTCCAACGTATCAATCTCCGAGTGCAGATAATGCACCCGTATCCCCAACTCCCGCAGATAGTCCGCCAAATCCTCCGCCATCCGCTTCGTCAACGTCGTCACCAACACCCGCTGGCTCTTCGCGGTGGTAGCCCTGATTCGCTCGATCAAGTCGTCAACTTGGTTCTCCGTCGGCAAAACCTCTATCTCAGGATCGATCAAACCGGTCGGACGAATGATCTGCTCCACCCGCTGCTGTTCATGCGCCGCCTCGTACGGACCCGGCGTCGCCGACACATACACAACCTGATTCACCCGATCTTCAAACTCCTCGAACGTCAGCGGACGGTTATCGATCGCCGACGGTAACCTGAACCCATACTCAACCAGGTTCGTCTTCCGTGCATAGTCACCGTGGTACATCCCCCGGACCTGCGACAAAGTCATGTGCGACTCATCCACAAACAGCAGATAGTCCTCTGGGAAGTAGTCCAACAGCGTCCAAGGTGCCGATCCCGCCGGCCTGCGTCCCAACGGCCTCGAATAGTTCTCGATCCCCGGACACGTCCCCGTCTCGTGCATCATCTCAAGATCAAACAGGGTTCGCTGCTCCAACCGCTCCGCCTCCAACAACTTCCCTTCGTTCCTGAACAGCTCCAACTGCTGCTCCAACTCCGTCCGAATATCCTTCAGCGCATCCGCAAACTCCTCCTCAGGCGTGATGAAGTGCTTCCCCGGATAAATGTCGTACTGCTCCTCCTCACTCAGAATCTCACCCGTCAACGGGTCGATGAGCATGATCTGCTCGATCTCATCCCCGAAGAACCCGATCCTAACCGCCAGTTCCTCATCCGCCGGCATGATCTCCAGCACATCACCTCTGACTCTGAACGTCCCCCTCCGCAGATCCATCAAGTTCCGGTCGTAATACATGCTCACCAACCGACGCGTGATACGCATCAACCCCGGCTCATCACCAATCCGCAACCGCAAAGTGATCTGGTTATACTCCTGCGGCGACCCCAAACCATAGATGCACGACACACTCGCCACAATCAAAGTGTCCCGACGCGTCATTAAAGACCGAGTAGCCGCGTGCCGCAACCTATCGATCTCCTCATTGATGTCAGTCTCTTTCTCGATATACGTATCCGACCGCGGGATATACGCCTCCGGCTGGTAGTAGTCGTAGTACGAAACGAAATACTGCACCGAGTTGTTCGGGAAGAACGTCTGAAACTCCGTCGCCAGCTGAGCCGCAAGCGTCTTGTTGTGCGCAATCACCAACGTCGGACGCTGCACCTTCTCGATGATGCTCGCCATCGTGAACGTCTTACCCGACCCCGTCACGCCGAGAAGCGTCTGATGCTTCAACCCATCGCCGAGAATCCCATCCGCAACCTTGTCAATCGCCTGCGGTTGATCACCCTGAGGCGTGAACTCATGCTCAATCTTGAACTCACCCGTCGTCGGCGCCGTCAACGGAACCGCAACCGGCTCTGCGATAGTGGTCATAATGCGATTTTACCCCCCTGTCAGACACCCTTCAGGAATTAGAGTTGCGATATAAGCCGCCTTTCGTCTCTATCGTCGCCAAACCGCATGAATCCCAGGTTTCAAGGGCCAGATCCCGACGACGAAGAACGCCGCGCGCAAGACGACGAAATCGATCTTCGTTACCGCGCATACCAAGTCGACGAAGACGACGAAGATTACGAAGATTCACCCCGCCGAGTCACCGACGGTTGGTCCACCGACACCAAATCCGAAAGCCCTTGGTGGGTCAAAGCAGGCATCGCAGTCGTCTCAATCCTCATCGTCCTAGGCCTAGTTGCCGGTCTAGCAGGACCATTCCTCGGCGGCTCAGGTTCCGACTCCTCTCCACGCATCGAATACATCCCTGCCCAAGTCATAGACGTCCTCGATGTCCGGACCATCACCGTAGAAATCGACGGAGAACCAGCAACCGTCCGATACATAGGCGTAGACCCCCTACCACTCGACTCTCCTTGGTACGACGTCGGCATCCTAGCCAACCAGCAGCTAGTCGCCAACGCCGAAGTCCTCTTAGAAGCCGACGAGCGCGACACCGACGACTTCGGCCGCCTCCTACGCTACGTCTACGCCAACCAAAACATGGTCAACGCCCTCCTAATCCTGAACGGCATCGCACTATCCAGTGAACAACAAGACGGTCTTGATCGCCATCATCTCAACTTCCAACGCTGGAGCGAAGCCGCACAGTTGGAAAAACTAGGACATTGGAGCGACGCGCCCCCATCATTCCAGCCCTCCCAGTCCCGGTCAGTCCCGCGAACGCAGGAACCCATCAGAAACGAGGGCTTCAACTGAAAGTTCCGCCAACTGCTCGCAGAGCTGCGACGAGCGAGGCACAACCACCACGCGCAGCAACCAGACGACGTCGCAGGCGCACAGGCTTCGAAAACCCCATCACCCGCTTCAAGATCGTCCTCAACCAAGACTACGCCCGACTCTGGGGCATCGGCATCTCCACCAACGTCATGCGATGGCTCGAGACCCTCGCACTCGGCGTATTCGTCTACGACCTCACCGAATCCGCATTCCTCGTCGGCTTCATCGGATTCCTTCGCATGGCACCCATGCTCGTCCTCGGCGCATTCATCGGTGCCTTCGCCGACCGCGCAAACCGACGCGCCATCCTCGCACTCACCAACCTCACCCTAGCCGTCGTCTACCTAACCCTCGGTTTCCTGATCCTCACCGACCGCATCGAGCTATGGCACGTCGCCGCCGGAGCCTTCATCGCCGGCGTCGTATGGGCAACCGACTTCCCTGTCCGACGCGCCATGATCGCCGACACCGTACCCGCCGACCGCGTCTCTTCGGCATTCGGCGTCGACATGGCATCCTCCAACTTCTCACGCGTCATCGGCCCGATAGTCGGTGGCGCATTCCTCCAAGAGATCGGCATGGAGGCCGTCTACTTTCTTGGCACTGGCCTCTTCATCATCGCTTCAGGCCTCGCCTTCTCCATGCTCATCATCCGCAAAACGCCCACCGCCACGCGCACTCCCGCTACCAGCAGCAACTACGACCTCCGCGCCGGCGTCAAACACATCATCGGCGACTCCGTACTCCTCGTAACCATCATCATCACCATCACAATGAACCTCTTCGCCTTCCCCTACCAGCAGATGGTCCCCGTCCTAGGCGCTGAAAAACTCATGATCGAACCCGTCTACATCGGTCTCCTCTTCAGCGTAGAAGGCCTCGGAGCCACCCTCGGCGCCCTAACCATCGCCGCAGCCGCACAGCCCCGACACTTCACCCGCGTCTACACATACGCCTCCCTCGGCTTCCTCGCAATAATCGCCGCCTTCGCCCTCAATCCCTACTACTGGCTCGCCCTACTCCTCCTCTTCATCGGCGGCTTCGGCATGTCCGGCTTCGGCACCATGCAGTCCATCATCGTCGTCTCATCCACCCGACCCGAAATGCGAGGCCGCGTTCTCGGCGTCCTAGCCGTAGCCATCGGCTCAGGCCCCATCGGAGCCCTCCACGTAGGCTGGCTAGCAACCCAAATCGGCACCGACACCGCAGTCCTAGCCATCGCCATAACCGGCATCATCCTAACCGCCATCCCCGTCATAATCTTCCGCAAATACCTACGCTCCATCCCCCGCTACCGGCGGTAAGACCGGGTTCCGCCGTTAGCAAGACCATTGCGGTTTCACACAACAAAATGTGGACCTAGGAGGTGTCCCCTCTCCCGCTCGGCGGGAGAGGGTCAGGGTGAGGGTGACCGGGGTGGACAAACGGGAGGGGTATGGTAAACAAACATCAACTAAAACATCATTGCCATCATTCAAAATCATTGCAATCACAGTTCACAACCCCTGCAACACACTAATATGGCTTGACCATAAACAACTATATGGCTAGTATGGGTATCTATGAAGACGACCATCGAAATCCAAGACGAATTGTTGGCGAGAGCAAAGCGGCACGCCAAGCAGACCGGACGACCACTCAGGGCCGTATTCGAGGAAGGGCTTCGCCAAGTGCTGACATCACCTACCAACCAAGAACGCTACGTGCTTCCAGACCTCAGTGTCGGTGAATCAGGTGAACCCGATCCATTAGAGGCCTACTCATGGCAAGATCTGCGCGATGAGATCTACGGCAAACCGACCATCCAATGATCGCCATCGACACCAATCTGCTTGTATACGCCCACCGCCGAGAGTCACGCTATCACGCCGCCGCCGCTTCGATCCTACGTGAATTAGCAGAAGGAAACGACGTCTGGGCCATCCCCTGGCCTTGTTGCTACGAATTTCTAAGCGTCGTGACTAATCGTCGTATCTGGAAGGAAAGCGCCACTACCCCGGAACAATCATGGCGTCAACTCGCCGCCTGGACCTCTTCGCCCTCAGTGCGGTTGATTGGTGAGACCGAGGACTTTACTCAGATACTCGAGAGGTTCGTACTGCGCCCCAGAGTGATAGGCGGAGTCGTGCATGACGCCCGAATAGCCGCCATCTGCGTCGCACACGGAGTCGAAGCGCTTCTCACCCGCGACCGCGACTTCTCACTATTCCCAGAACTCCGAATCCGCGACCCAATCCCCAACACACATCACCCACAATCGCCCCAATCCTAATCTTCCGCAAATACCTCCGCTCCATCCCCTGCTACCGGTGATGAGTTGATTGAGGAACCCCTTATGACAATCCCCCTCTCCCCCTTCAGCACATCCCGCAACCCCGACGATACCTACTCCCTGACCCTCGCACAGCTAACCAGCGTCTTCCTAAACGAAATCGAAACCCTCCTAGGTCCCCGAGACCCCAACTACACCTACGTCGGCCTCGAATTCGACGCAACCCCCAACGCCACGCCACATATCTGGTTCCCTCACGTAGGTCACCCAAACCGCGACGAAGCCAAACCCTTCAACCACATCATCATCCGCCTAACCGAAACCGCCCAATCCAACGCCAACCTAGCCATCTGGCAACTAGCCCACGAATGCGTACACCTCATCGACCCTTGGAACACAGTAGCCGAAGGCCGCCAATCCAACTACCTCGAAGAAGGCATCGCCACCTGGTACCAAAACACAATCATCCAAAACATTCCCAACAACCTGCCCCAATACCTCGAAGCCAAATCCCTAGTCGAACCCCACATGCCCCAACTAGCCCAAACCATCAAACACCTCCGCACCAACCAAAACCTACGCATCAGCGCCATAGACGACCCCGATATCCTTTCCAGGCATTTCCCAGAGATGGACTCCAAGGTGGCCGAAGACCTCTGCCGACGATTCATACTGGACTGAATCCGACGACTCAATCGTCGGTCATATCCCGATGAACCGTCTTTCGTCGGCCTTCCCTATGCCAAAATTAAACCTTGCGCGCCAAAAAATCGCGCCCACAACCAACTCACCACCCGAAAGGCCCACCCCAACATGCACAACTACGAAGACCTCCTAGCAAAATCCAAAGAATGGCGTGACTGGTACTACGACGGTTCACCCGCTCCCAACCCAATCACCGACGGTGTAACCGACGACGCATTCGACCTCATCAACGCAACCCTCTTCGGACACATCTACCAGCGCGAGACCCTCCCCGGCAACGTCCGGAGCATCTGCACCGTGGCGGCTCTCATCGCACTCGACAAACCTAACCAGCTTCCGGGGCACATCACCGGCGCTCTCAACTACGGCTGGACAAAGGAGCAGATCGTCGAACTCATCACCCAGATGCTCTTCTACGGCGGATACCCCGCGGCGGTCAACGCCCTGAATGCCGCCGAACAAGCCTTTAAAGACTACGACGAACGCCACGCCAACGACTGATCGCAACTTCAGGGGAAACTGGTCACCACCTGCAAAGCCCTTTTTGCCCGCTTTCTCGGGAGTGGTACATAGGCTTTCGCAATCTCAACCTTGTGGCAGAATCATGGTAAGAAACCCCAAGGGACTGTCAAATGGCTACGAAGTTTGAAACATCGACTGAAGAGCGCGATCGATTGGTCAAACGCGCCGAACGGTTCTACAAAAAATCGTTGGAGCCGAAACTGATCGAAGACTATAAGGGTTACATCGTTGAGGTAGACGGTCGGACTCTCAAATATGCTCTTGGTCGAAGCCGGGCCGCGGCGATCCACAGGGAGCTGTTGGAAAAATGTGGCGGGGAGGCCGTGGTCTTCACCGCTCGCGTCGGTTCTGATGTCGTTTACGAAATCTCCGGTCCCACCGTGTTGAGCTAAAACGCGTAATGATCCGCGGCACAGTCGACGCATTTTTGCAACCCAAATTCGAGATCCCGTTTCGCGGAATCGACGGTGAAATCGTCCCCGTAGATTTGAAACTCGACACCGGATTCAACGGCGAACTAGGCCTTTCTTCTGTAACCCTTGAACGACTCGAGAAATCGTTCTTGGCAGAAAAAACGACCAGATTCGGCAACGGCCACATCGAAACCCTTCTCGAGTTCGAAGTCGAGTGCATCATTGACGGGCGGCCACAACGCTTGGCCGCGTTGGATCTAGGCCGCGATGGCGGCCAAGTTTTAGGAATGAGAGCTTTGCCTTCCTGGACCGGATGCGTCGAATTCAAAATCAACGGCGACGTCTCCATCCAGAAACCAAATTAAAGCATCTCAAGTACCAACCACGAGGCACCACACCAACCCTATGACCCAAAACTTCCGCTCCGAACAAGACTCCATGGGCGTCCTAGACGTCCCCGCCGACGCCTACTACGGCGCTAACACAAGACGCGCCGAACTCAACTTCCCTATCTCCGACCTCCGCTTCTCCCGCTCCTTCATCCGAGCCATCGCACAGGTCAAACAGTGCGCCGCCGAAGTCAACCTCGAACTCGAAGCCCTAGATGCCGAACGTGCCAACGCCATCGTCGCAGCCGCACAACGGGTCATCGACGGAGAGTTCGACGACGCCTTCGTCGTCGACATCTTCCAGACCGGCTCCGGCACTTCCACCAACATGAACGCCAACGAGGTCATCTCCAACGTGGCTATCGAAGCCCTCGGCGGTGAACTCGGATCCCGCGACCCCATCCATCCCAACGACCACGTCAACCGCGGACAGTCCTCCAACGATGTCATCCCCACATCTATCCAAGTAGCCGCCGCTGTCGCCATCGCCGACACCCTCCTACCCGCGATGCAAGAGCTCGAAGACGGCCTAAGAGAAAAGTCCGAAGAGTTCTGGAACGTAGTCAAGACTGGCCGCACCCACCTCCAAGACGCCACCCCCATCCGACTAGGCCAAGAATTCCTCGGATACGCCGGACAAATCGAGTTCGGACGCCAACGTGTCCAGCGAGCCTTAGACGAACTCGCCGTTTTGCCTCTAGGCGGCACCGCCGTAGGCACCGGCATAGGAATGCACCCCGAATTTGCCGAACGCGTCATCGCAAAACTCGCTGAACGCACCGATATCCCCTTCTCAGAGACGACAAACCACTTCCAGTCCCAGAGCACCATCGACCCCGTAGTCAGCGCATCCGGCGCTCTCAAGACCGTCGCCGTCAGCCTGCTCAAAATCTGCAACGACCTCCGCTGGCTAGGCTCAGGCCCCCGCGCCGGCATCGGCGAAATCGCCCTGCCCGAAGTCCAGCCCGGAAGCTCCATCATGCCCGGAAAGGTAAACCCCGTCATCGCAGAGTCCGTCACCATGGTCTGCGCCCAAGTCATCGGAAACGACACCACCATCGCCATCGCCGGACAGTCAGGCAACTTCGAACTCAACGTAATGATGCCCGTCGCCGCGCACAACATCCTCGAATCCATCGACCTCCTAGCCGCATCATCCATCAACCTCCAACGCCAATGCGTATCGGGTATCGAAGCCACCGACACCGGCCCCTCCATGGTCGCCCAAGGACTCGCTATCTGCACCGCCCTAGCACCCATCATCGGTTACGACGCAGCAGCAGCAATCGCACACGAAGCATCCGAAACCGGCGAAACCATCCGCCAAGTAGCCCTCCGCAACACCGACCTAGACGAAGAAGCCCTGGACAAAGCCCTAGACCCCTTCACCATGACAGAACCAAACCCGAACATCTCAGCTAGTGGATGATGTGCCAGAATAGTGCATGTTTCCACCGGAAATTAATCAGCACGCACTACTGGAGGTATCAACTTGGCCGAAGAGAACGTTGCCGTATTAATTGACTTTGAGAACATCAATAACCAAGAACATCTGCGTGCTCTATTGGACGAACTATCCGGAATCGGACGTTTGACCATAAAACGAGCTTTCGGCGATTGGAACAAGGCGAGTACCAATGGTCAACAGCAACTTCAAACTTTGGGAATCGAACTCATTCATCACGCTCAAACCACTTCAGGTAAGAACACAAGTGATATTCGCTTGACAATCGACGCGATCGACTTACTGCACACTTCGGCTACACCCATCGACACGTTTGTCATCGCCTCCTGCGACTCAGACTTTTTCCCTCTCGTGACGATCTTGCGCTCATACGGAAAATCGGTTGTCGTTGCAGGCCGCAAAGATTCCACTACGACGGTACTTGTGAACAGTTGCGATCGCTTTATCGATTTGAACGACCTTATTAAAACTGCCGAGGCACCTGAAAGTGTTAATGGGGGATCTAACCTAAGCGTTAACCGCGAATCCCCTCCCGCTAACAATAATTCTTCGTCATTACCTGCCAATCAACCGAACACGGCAACCAACAACCGATCACAAATCCCCCCCGACAAACGCCATTTAGTCATTCGAGCCATCCAGTCCGCGAGGGACCACGAAGGTCATGTTAAGGGATCAAAGCTGCATGAGACGATTCGCAGAATCGATCCAAGCTTTAACTTTAAGGACCATGGCTTCAATTCGTTATCAACATTCCTCAACGCAGTGCCAAATGTCAAGGTCCAGCGTCCAAAAGGACCGGGCGACATTACGGTCAACATCGCCCAAAGCCCCTAAGCGCCCGCAAATCAATCCCCCTTCACCATGACCGAGCCAAACCCAAACATCTCCGCCAGCGGCTAAATCCCAAGCGCCTTTCCCCGTTTCCCAGAACCACCCGCGTTCCACAACTTCGCCACTCTCCTCGACTCCCCACGTCCAATTCCTGCTATCATAATAGGAAATCTGTATGAAAAATCAAAGGAGTTGCCGTAGATCGTGACCGTGAACCAAAACATCGCTCTTCTAGTCGACGCCGAAAACGGTGTCAGCGCACCACAATTAGATGCCCTCTTAACCGAATTGAACCAGACAGGCTCCGTCATCGAAAAACGCGCAATCGGAAACTGGTCGAACAACAATTTCAACAAAAAAGTCCAATGGGACAACCTCGGATTCAAAATCGTTAACCAGACCGGACAAATCCCAGGACACAACGGTTCCGATTTCCGACTCGTCATCGAAGCCATTGAGATGGTCCACGACCCCGATCTACACATCGATACATTCGTCGTCATGTCATCCGATCAAGGCTTCATCCCACTTTACAGTCGGCTTCGACAATTGGGCAAAAACGTCATCGTCGCCGGAAACCGACACCTCAAAAACAGCAAAATCAAGGCCACGACCGACCGCATCATCAATCTCAACACCCTCGTTCAACCACAGCAACAAACTAAGAAACCCAAAACAGCAACCAAGACCGCAAAAAAGACGCGAACCCGTTCTAGAAGCCGATGGACAAACCGCAAACACAGGAAATCTCCGAAGAGTGTCCTCCAGCCTATGTCCAGCGGTCAGCGCCAACGCACAAGACGTTTGATCCAACGCGCACTAGCACACGTTCAAAGCTCAAACCGCAACCGATCCCTCGACTCCCTATACCGGGCTATGAAACACTGCGACACTGAATTCAGTGTCCGACGCTTGGGATACGCACGTTTCTTCGACTTCCTGCGTAGCTTCCCCGAAATCGTCACCGTCGTAGGAACCGACAAAACCGATTCCACCGTATACCCCGGACGCGACACCGCACGCCTGCCTCGAAAATCTTCAAAACGACGGAAAAAGTAAGGTCGCACTACACGACTCCGTCACCACCCATGTCCGTCATCTCCCGACTCACGCCGATCATTCCAATTTTGATCGTCGCAACCTTCCTGACATCCTGCGAAGACCTAGAAGTTGCCGATTTCAACCCCGAATTCCGACCCGTTCCTACTATCGAACGCGCACCAACCGTACAACCCGCACCCACTATCGAAGCCGCTCCCACAACAACCCAGTTTCAAGGCTTCAAACAAGCTCCAACAGCCACTCAGTTCGAAGGATTCGAACAAGCCCCTACTGTCACTCAGTTCGAAGGATTCAACGACGACGAAGACTCCGACCCTTGCTCCATCTACCTCAGCGACCCTACCCCGAGAAACGCAGAAGCCGCCGCAGAATGGGCCATCAACTACTTGGAAGCAGCCGGAGACCAAGTTGATCGCAACAACCCCGAACACATAGTAGCCGCCTGCCAAGCCGTGCTCACCAACCACCCATAGATCACAAGAGATCACCAGCCAACATTCCAAACCGCCAACAACGCAACCCAAAACCAATGCCCACATCCAACCAACACTCATCCTTAAAATCTTTCCAAAATCCTTAACATCCTAGTTCCCAACGCTTGACAACACGCCCAACAGCTGTTTTAATGAACAACAGGCGTTCAAGCCGCGTCGCGAGCGGACAGACGCCCAGAGGATCGCCGCGTCAGGGGTCGCGAAACTGATGCAATGATCTACCACTTACAAACAACCAAACCGCGGACGGGAAAACACATGAGAAGCACGAAAGCAGGCAGAGAGCCCCGAGGCCGGAGGTTTAGAACCCCGAGGCGCAAGGCCCGATGTCTCACTGCGCGCCTATCGCGACGGTGCCCGTCTTCCGCTCTTGTTGCATGGGGCGGCGCGGTCACGCCGGTTATGGGGAAGGATGTAGCTGCACGGTTCAGGCGCGGCGATGTACTGCTTAAGCCGCAACACGAGCCAGGTGCCGGGAACGGCGCTCAAGGTCTGGACGATGCCTTCTCCTATCCGGGAAACGATGCTTCCGCTTCGTCGTGCGGGACGTCGAGAGCGCCAACGCGGGGCGAGAACCAAGTGATGGCGGGCGGGACGCGACCGGAGTCCCTCCGCCGGGCCGACGGGCTGGCGACGTCGGCGACGCTCGAACTACAGCAAACCACACAACTCAACTATCGCCTTGCGGCCCTGAGGACGCGGCGATGCCTCGAAGACCCGCTCCCCTTGCGGGCAGTCGCGGAGGCCGGATCTCGTCCGTCCCGGAACCGCGGCGGCGTTTCCTTTCACTTCGGGAAACCGACCGCCGCCTTCGGAACGGAAACGCACTTTCAATCTCTCACGAGAAGCTCGAGAACCGCCCCCGCGACAAAGGGGAACAACACCGAAAACGCATGAATAAAATCCGACCGACCCGAAACAAGACCGACCACCCAGACGATCCCCATCGTCCCAGTCCGGCAACCCCGGACGATTAAACGCGCTCAAAACAAAACCAAAATCCCAAACAACCACAACCATCATTCCCATCATTCAAAATCATGGCAATCATAGTTCTCCCCTGCGCTAACATTGAATTGCCCAATGAACCGCCAAAGGAACCACCAAAGGGCAATACCTGAAACACTACCCAGATCGGAGACCCTACCTTGTCAGCAGACGCTCGAATCGAAGAACTCGGCATCGACCTAACTTCCCCATCCAACCCCATCGCAAACTACGTCCCCGCAGTCCGAGTTGGCAACCTGCTATTTCTATCCGGCAACGGCCCCCGACGCGGCAGCTCGCCAGAGATGATCACCGGCAAGCTGGGGAGGGATCTTACCGTTGAAGAGGGTTACGAAGCCGCAAGACTCGTCGGCATCCAACTTCTGGCTTCGATCAAGCGAGAAACCGGATCGCTCGACGCCGTCCAACGATGCGTCAAAGCTCTCGGAATGGTCAACGGCACACCCGACTTCGACCAGCAACCCGCAGTCATCAACGGATTCTCAGACCTCATGGTCGAAGTCTTCGGCGAGAACGGCAAACACGCCCGATCCGCAGTCGGAATGGGCAGCCTACCCAACGGCATCGCAGTCGAGATCGAACTCATCGTCCAACTGAAGGAAGGGTCATAACATCATGGCCGGCTTCAAAGTCGAAAAGATCAACCACGTCGGAATCCCCACCGATAACCGGGGCGCATCGATCGCATTCTTCCGCGACCTCATCGGCCTTGAGGTCATCCCCCACGAGATCGAAGGCAACCCCCTGGTATGGACCCGCGCCGAAGACGGCAGCATGGTCCACCTCATCGAACCCCGAGATGGCACCCCCGCCGGATTCCATGTAGCCCTACAAGTCGACAACATCGACGCCGCACTGGAAACAATCCAAGAGGCAGGCATCGAAATCACATCCGGCCCCGGCGAACGAGCCAACGGTCAACGCTACTTCTTCATCGAAGACCCCGACGGCAACCGCATCGAAATCGCAACCGCCGGCTACACGATAGATTCAGGCAGAACCGTAGACGACATGGGCTTCGCCTACGACTCCGACGGCAACAAGCTCTAGACCACTTGAGGCATCGACGGGAGGATGGGGTGTTAGCTCTGCCCCGAGTGCCGCTCAACGTTCTTAAAAAACGTCTGCATCATCTGCTTGGAAATCCCCGGCAGCATCCTCTGCCCCACCCGAGCGATCATCCCGCCCGTCTGAACTTCACCATCGGCCTTGATCAGAGTCGAATCCTCCGATACCTCTTCAAGCTCCACAGACCCCGTCCCCTTCATCCACCCATGACGCGAATCGCCCTCGATGTTGAGCTTGTAGAAACTCGGTTCCACCCGGTCTGAAATCTTCACTTTTCCATTGAAGCTGGTGCGGATCGGACCTATGCCAAGGTCCATCGAAGCAGCGTACTCGTCCGGTCCGACCTCGCGCAGTCCTTTTGCGCCCGGGATCATCGAACCTAGCGCTTCTACATCGTTTAACGTTTCCCAAACCTTCTGCTTGGGAGCGTTGACAGTGAATTCACCGCTGATCTTCACGATTCTTCCCCTCGGAAATCGCTATTACCCGTTACGCAATCACGATTTTTCGATAAACTTGCGTAAGTTCCACAGTCCATCTTAACGTCAGGAGAGGGTCAATGAATGTAGAAGTGACGATCACCGTCAACGGGACGGAGCACCGATTATCGGTGCCTCCCAGAACGTTGCTATCCACGCTGTTGCGGGATGAGTTAGACCTCACCGGCACGCACGTCGGATGCGACACCAGCAGTTGCGGAGCATGCACTGTTCTCGTCGACGGCGACGCAACTAAATCTTGCACGATGTTCGCGGCACAAGCCGACGGTTCATCAGTTACCACCGTCGAAGGTCTGGCGTCCAACGGCGAGTTGCACCCCATTCAAGAAGCCTTCCGCGAGAAACACGGCCTGCAGTGCGGCTTCTGCACCCCAGGCATGATGATCACCGCAGTCCAGATCTTGGAGCGCAACCCATCGCCCTCCGAAGCCGAGATCCGCAGCGGTCTGAGGGGAAACCTCTGCCGATGCACCGGCTACCACAACATCGTCGCGGCTGTCCAACACGCGGCAGCGAACTCGGGAGGTGACTAACAATGACCACTGAAACCTTGATCGGCCAGGAGGTCACGCGCGTAGAAGACCAGGCGCTGATCACCGGACGAGGCCAATATGTCGACGACCTTCGCCTGCCCGGACTACTTCATCTGGCGCTCGTAAGGAGCCCCTACGGTCACGCAAAGATAAACAGGATCGACGTTTCAGCTGCGGCCAACGCGCCCGGTGTCGTCTCCGTCTTCACAGGTGCGGATCTTGCCGAGCAGCTAGGCAGTCTGCCTGCTGGCTGGGTTCTTATCCCGGAACAGACCGGCGGCGAACCTATGGCTACGCCCGACCACCCTCCCCTCGCAATCGAGAAGGTCAGGTACGTCGGCGACGCAGTAGCAGCAGTTGTCGCCTCATCTCCCGCCGCAGCATCCGACGCAGTCGCATTGGTCGATGTTGATTACGAACCGCTTCCCGCGGTCACCGATGCTGAACAAGCGACGATGGATGGTGCTCCCGAAATCCACGAAGGCGTGGCGAACAACAAGTCCTTCGACTGGACTGTCGCAGCAGGTGACTACGATGCCGCTGCCGCGGAAGCGGACGTAGTCGTCAAAGAGCGCATAGTCAACCAGCGTCTCATACCAAACCCCATGGAACCGCGCGGCATAATGGCCGACTACAACGCGGGCACTGAGCAGCTGACAATCTGGACATCCACCCAGATCCCGCACTTGGTCAGATTGCTATTTGCATTGGTAACCGGCCATCCCGAGCACAAAGTCCGTGTCATCGCCCCTGACGTTGGCGGTGGCTTCGGCTGCAAGCTCTATCTGTATGCCGAGGAAGTTATCGTCGGCATCATCGCCAAACAACTCGAGAAGCCCGTCAAGTGGATCGAGAGCAGGACTGAGAACTACGTGGCGACCACGCACGGTCGCGACCACATCGCCGACGCCGAGATCTGCGGCACGAGCGATGGCATCGTTACCGGCTTGAAGGTCCACGTCTACGCCAACCTTGGCGGGTACCTCTCCACGTTCGCTCCGGCCATCCCGACCATTCTCTTCGGATTGATGCTAGGCGGATGCTACAAGTTCGAGAACCTGTCCTGCACTGTTGCGGGTGTCTTCACTAACACTACGCCAGTTGACGCTTATCGAGGTGCGGGACGTCCTGAGGCGACCTATGTCGTCGAGCGGATGATGGAGCGTTACGCTCACGAGATTGGGCGCGACGTTATCGGCGTCCGTCGTCGGAACTTCATACGACCCTTCAGGCGTGGCCACGACATGCCGATCGGCGTCACTTACGACTCTGGCAACTACCAGGGCGCTCTGGGCGCTGCTTTAGACATGTTCGACTATCAGGCCTTCCGGCAAGAGCAACGCGACGCTCGACGTGAAGGTAAATTGCTCGGCGTCGGTTTCTCCACATACATCGAGATCTGCGGCATGGCGCCGTCGGCAGTTGCCGGCGCGCTAGGCGCAGGTGCTGGACTATGGGAATCGAGCACGGTTCGTGTCCACCCGACCGGTACAGTGACCGTCTTCACTGGCACGTCACCGCATGGTCAAGGCCACGAAACTACGCTGGCTCAGATCACGTCGTCTCGCCTCGGCATTCCGATGGAGAACGTTGAGGTTGTCCACGGCGACACTGAGCGTCACCAGTTCGGCACCGGGACTTTCGGCAGCCGATCATTGGCTGTCGGTGGCGAGGCGTTGATGATGAGCTTGGACAAGGTCATCGAGAAGGCGAAAGAGATCGCCGCGCACGAAATGGGCGTTGATTCCAAGCAGGTCGTCTTTGAGAACGGCACCTTCTACGTAGAGGACATTCAGGAACGCGAAATACCGTGGGGCGACGTTGCCCTCGGTGCATACTGGGCGAAGAACCTGCCCGATGGGCTAGAGCCAGGACTAGAGGCGGTGAGTTTCTTCGACCCGCAGAACTTCACCTGGCCCTTCGGCACGCACATCGCAGTCGTTGAGATCGACGAGATGACTGGTGAGACTTCGCTGGTGCGCTACGTTGCGATTGACGATGTCGGCAACGTCATCAACCCGATGATCGTGGACGGTATGGTGCATGGCGGTATCGCTCAAGGTGCGGGACAAGCACTTCAAGAAGCAGCGGTCTACTCGGATGACGGTCAGCTGTTGACCGGGAGCATGATGGACTACGCGGTTCCGACCGCTGAAGACATGCCGAGTTTCGAGACGGGTCGCACGGTGACACCGACGACCGTCAACTCGCTTGGCGCCAAAGGCGCGGGCGAGACCGGAACCATCGCGGCATCTCCGGCAATCGTGAACGCCGCGGTCGATGCTCTCAAGCATCTCGGCGTGACGCATCTGAACATGCCGTTGAGCGCTGAGAAGATGTGGCGAACCATTCAGGACGCCAAAGAGGCACGTCGAGCGCGACGTTCCGCCGCCGCGAGAAGAGGTAACTGAACATGACAACTGGAACTACGGATCCATTCGCATACCACGCCCCGACAACGGTGCGTGAGGCGTCGCAGGCACTGTCAAGGTATCGTGGCGATGCCAAGCTGCTCGCCGGTGGTCATTCTTTGATCCCGATGATGAAGCTACGCATCGCTTCGCCGCAGGCCATCGTCGACCTGCGTAACGTTGAGGGGCTGAGGGGAATCACCGAGAACGACGATGGAAGCATAACCATCGGCGCGATGACGACCTACTACGAGTTGATCACCTCCGATGTGATCACCTCCAAGGCGTGCGCGATCGCCGAAGCGGCTTCGGAGGTGGCAGACACGCAGGTCAGGAACTGGGGAACCATTGGCGGTTCCTTGGCACACGCTGACCCTGCAGGCGACCTCCCTGCTGTAGCGGTGGCACTCGGAATGGAGATTAACTCCGCATCGGCACGCTCGTCGCGCTCGATTGCCAGCGATCGTTTCTTCCGCGGATACCTTGAGACCGCGCTTCGGCCTAACGAGGTGCTGACCGGCGTTAGCGTACCGGCACAAGATGAAGGCAGTGGTTGTGCCTACGTCAAGTTGGCCAACAAAGCGTCGCACTACGCCATTGTCGGCGTTGCGGCTTCCGTGACGGTCGATGGCGGAGGCGTCTGCACTGCTGCACGCATCGGTATTACTGGTGCCGGTCCCCACGCAGTCAGGTCCCGCCGGGCGGAACGCATCTTGATCGGCAAGGAACTGACCGAGAGTGTGATCAACCGCGCCGCGCAACGCGGAGGAGCGGAACTAGCCGGAATGTTCAACGACGACGTTCACGCATCCGCCGAGTATCGCGAAGCCATGACTCAGGTCTACACCGCCCGCGCCATTTCGCTGGCAGCGGAACGGGCAACAAACTAGCGACCACTTATCGATGGGAACTAAGATCGGAACAGGCCGCCTTATCGGCGGCCTGATAGTCATCGCTTTGGGAGGATTCTTCCTCCTAGATTCATTGGGTATCCTCGATTTCGGTGAGGTCATCGGATGGGTCGCTTCCATCGCTTTGATACTGTTCGGTCTCGGACTGCTGGTTACTCGGAAATTCCGGCAGGTGTTCTTCCCGGTGGTGCTGGTCATAGTCGGCGTATTCCTGTTACTCGGGAATCTCGGTGTCGATTCGTGGCGGTACTGGCCAGTGATTCTCATCATGGTCGGCGGTGCGATCATCTTCGGTGGAACGCGCCGACGGTCACGTAAAAGCAAGAGCGATATCAGCGAAAACTCAACTTCCACAAGCGGGGGCTCAACTACTACAACCGAAGGCGAAGTTAGCATCTCTTGTACCTTGGGTGAAACCAACGAACGAGTTGACTCCAGTGATTTCACAGGGGGTACCGTGAGTGTAACTATGGGCAACGCGAATCTCGACCTCCGGGATGCAACCATTATGAATCGCCCCGCGACTTTAGACGTTTCACTCACGATGGGGGGATTGAATCTACGCGTCCCATCTGACTGGGTCGTTGCCATGGAAATGGATGTCACTATGGGCGAGACAGAAGACAAGCGAACTCGCATCGGCTTGACTTCTGATACACCGCATCTAATAATCACCGGCAGTATCACAATGGGCAACCTGGCGATCGACGATTAGCCGTCATCAACGCTTGCCAAGCGTACCTATCGATTCCGACGGGTACGCTCAAAGATATGTCTTCCATCTCTGAAGAAGCACGCTCCCAGATCATTGACCTCGTCCGCGAATTTGTGCGCAAGGACGTCGAGCCGGTCGCATCACGTTACGATCACGATGACATCTACCCTGCCGAACTCATCGACACGATGCGGGAGATGGGACTCTTTGGCATCACCATCCCTGAAGAGTATGGCGGTTTGGGTTTCGATCATGTGACGCTTGCCATCATCTTTGAGGAGTTGAGCAAAGGTTGGATGAGCGTATGCGGACCGATTGGGACGCATCTGCTCATGGCGTCGATCATTGCGGATCATGGGACTCAGGAACAGAAACGGCGCATCTTGCCGGGAATGGCAAGCGGAGAGATACGAGGCGGCTTGGGTTTGACCGAGGCTGAGGCTGGGAGTGATGTTCAAGGCATCCGAACCACCGCGGTAAGGGACGGCGAGGAGTATGTCATCAATGGTCGCAAGATGTTCATCACCAACGCCGAGCATGGGAACGCGTACGCCGTTCTCACCAAGACCGATGTTGATGCAGATCCGCCCTACCGCGGGATGAGTTGCTTCATCGTTCAGAAACCCAATCCGGACTTGTCGGTGGGTCAGCATATCGACAAACTCGGGTATCGTGGCGTGGACACGGGCGAATTGATTTTTGATGGTTGCCGCGTTGGTGAGGAGGATCTGATTGGGGGTGTTGAAGGACGAGGTTTTCATCAGGTGATGAGTGGATTGGAGTCGGGACGGATCAACGTTGCGGCTCGTGCTGTTGGAGTTGCGACCGCGGCGTTCGAAGCGGCGATTTCGTACGCGCAGCAACGAAAGGCTTTCGGCGTTCCGATTGCTGAGCACCAAGCGATACAGCTCAAACTCGCAGAGATGGGCACTAAGATCGAGGCAGCACGATTGTTGACGATGTCCGCTGCGAAGAAAAGAGATGCTGGCGAGAGAGTCGATTTGACGGCTGGTATGGCGAAGCTGTATGCCAGTGAGATATGCGGCGAAGTGGCGATGGAGGCGATGCGGATCCACGGCGGTGCGGGCTATACGAAAGACCTCCCGGTTGAGCGTTATTACCGCGATGCCCCACTCATGATCATCGGTGAGGGAACCAACGAGATGCAGAAGCTTGTCATCGCCCGTAGGTTGTTGGAGAGGTATCGCGAGTAAGCGCGAGGTGCTCTGCCATTTGGTCGGGAGGAAACGCGCTTCGTGGGTGACAATGGGCTTATGTGCTCAATGTCAGACCCGCCGACCAGCAAACCGATGATGCTTGATCTGCTCAAACAGTATTTCGGTTACGACCGCTTTCGTCCCTTACAAGAAGAGATCATCTCGAATGTCTTAGAGAAGCAAGACTCGCTGGTGATCATGCCTACTGGTGGTGGCAAGTCTCTTTGCTACCAGCTGCCGGCGCTGCGGCTTGATGGTGTGACTCTCGTGGTTTCGCCGTTGATCGCATTGATGAAGGATCAGGTAGACGGGTTGAAGGCGATTGGTGTCAAGGCAGAATTCCTGAACAGCACGTTGACGTCGGAGGGGATGGATCGAGTCCGCGGTCAGGCCCTACGCGGGGAGTTGAAGATTCTCTACGTCTCGCCCGAACGGTTCGCGTTAGCGGGATTTCAAAGCTTCTTGAGCCACCTAAATGTGAGCCTCGTCGCTGTTGACGAAGCACATTGCATCTCGGAATGGGGACACGATTTTCGCCCTGATTATCGTCAACTCGGTGGGTTGCGTCGTAGCATGTCGGATGTTCCATTTATCGCTCTGACAGCTACGGCTACGCCTCGTGTACGAGACGACATCGTCAATCAACTCGGTCTGAACGACCCCAAGCGCTTCGTTGCCAGTTTTAATCGGGAAAACCTCAACTATGAAGTGCGGCCCAAGCGGAACGCGTTCAGGCAACTAGTCGAGATGCTCGAGGGTAGACGCGGTCAGTCGGCGATCATCTACTGCTACTCGCGCAAAGAGACCGAAGAGATAGCGGTTGATCTCGATCAGCTGGGATTCCGTGCCAAGGCCTACCACGCCGGGATGGACGCCGAGGCGCGACGGAGAACACAAGAGGGATTCATCTCTGGTGAGTTCCCAGTAGTTGTGGCAACCATCGCGTTCGGCATGGGAATCGATAAGCCGGACGTGAGACTGGTGGTCCACCATTCGATGCCTAAGTCTCTGGAGAGTTACTACCAAGAAACTGGACGCGCTGGACGAGATGGTCTTCCTAGTGACTGCGTACTGTTGTACTCATACGGCGATAAATCGAGGCAGGAATTCTTCATCAATCGCGTTGAAAACCAACTTGAACGTCAAAGATTGAGCGACAAACTGGATGAAGTTGTTGATTTCTGTCAGCTTCAAACCTGTCGCCGTCGTTACCTGCTCCATTATTTCGGTGACGAATCAGCGTCGAATGGATCAATGGAGAACAATTGTCAAGGTTGCGATGTATGCTCCACACCTCGTGAAGAGTTCGATGCGACCGTCATATCTCAAAAGATCATGTCGACCATCATCCGGACTGGGGAAAGGTTTGGGATTACTCATGTCGGCAATGTTTTGCGGGGTGGAAGGTCGCAGAGGATTCGGGAACTGGGTCATGATTCGCTCAGCGTGCATGGCATTGCCAGAGACTATTCCGGGGACGAGATAAAAGAGGTTGCGAACCTGTTGTCCGCAAAGGGATTGATCTATCGGAACAATGAAGAGTATCCCACGCTCGGAGTCACGGACAAGGGCAGACAGTTCCTCAAGGAGCGCAAGCGAATCTTTATTTCAAGACCTAAAACTGTTGAAAAGCCACGACGAATGAAGGTTGATAGGCATGTTGAATACGATGCTGATCTATTCGAACAATTGCGTGAATTACGGCTGAAAATCGCACGCGAGCAAGGAGTACCTGCGTTCGTCATTTTCGGTGATGCGAGTCTAAGAGACATGGCTGCGAAAGTCCCGAGGACGTTATCCGAGTTTTCACGGATTTCGGGCGTCGGTACGCTCAAACTTGAGCAGTACGGCGAACAGTTCTTGGCTGAGATTCGCGGCTACGTCAATGCCAATCCTTCGCAACCGTCCCAAGATGGATCAGCACGTTCGATAAACCGGAATGTGAGACGTGAAGGCTCTACGTATGCCGAGACTAGAAACCTACTCGCACAAGGCCTATCGATCCGCCAAGTCGCACATCAACGTGGACTAGCACCCGGCACAATTACAAGCCATATCGAGATGATGGTGTCGAACGGCATGAACGTCGATCTGGCCTCGTCGTTGCCGCGCAAGGAAGACATGGGCAAGATCGAGGCGGCGATATATCAAGCCGGTGGACCGTCGGCCAGACTGTCAGAAGTCATGGAGCTTGTAGGCGATGAGTTCAGTTACGATGATGTTCGCATCGTCCGGGCACACATAACTCAAACCAACGATGCGCAACACCGCGCCTGATCCGCACGAATGGAGTTGAAAATGCAGATGGAAACTAACCTCAAGACAGGTCATGTCCTGATTCTGGTGGGCACTCGCAAGGGTGCATTCATCTTCTCAAGCGACGCGGACCGCTCCGATTGGGAGATGTCGGAACTTCACTGGCCCGGTTCCGATGTCTTTCACGTCGTCTACGACGACCGTGGGGATGGTTGTCTATATGTCGTAGAAAACAACCCGATTTTCGGTGCACAGATTCATCGTTCCCGAGATTTCGGAGCTTCTTGGGAAGACTCGAAGGAAGGACCGAGCCTCGGTTCAACCAGCGGGATCAGCTTGAATCGCATCTGGCAAATTGTTCCAGGGCCGTCAGATCAACCCGATGTGATTTACGCGGGCGGAGAGCCGGCTTCTCTGTTCAAGAGTGAAGATGGCGGTGATACGTGGAACGAGATTGAGGCGATAACGAAGCACCCGACACGCGAGTCTTGGATGGCCGGTTTCGGTGGAATGTGCCTTCACAGCATCCTCGTCGACCCAGAATCTCCCGAGCGCATGCGGATCGGCGTCTCTGCTGCCGGCGTATTTGGTACCGAAGACGGTGGCACCAGTTGGGAACCGATGAACAAAGGCGTACGCGCTGATTTCATGGGAGTTCGCTTCCCTGAAGTGGGACAATGCCCTCACAAGATGGTTGCGTCTAGCGATGGCTCCCAAACGCTGTATCAACAGAACCACTGCGGGGTGTATCGCACCGACGATGGCGGCAATGAATGGATCGATATCAGCGATGGGCTTCCGTCGAGATTTGGCTTAGCAGCGGCGGTCCATCCGCATGATCCGGACACGTTCTACGTTTTACCTGAAGACAAGGTTGTCGGTGATGACCTCGGAGGTGGAATGCGGTACGTCACCGACGCGAAGATGCGCGTCTTTCGCAGTCGGAATCGTGGTGGAAATTGGGAAGCGTTGACGGCCGGACTGCCCCAAGAAGGTGCATACCTGCACGCGATGCGTGACGGCATGGCGACAGATGCGATGGACCCGTGCGGCGTTTATGTCGGAACATCGACGGGTCAGCTTTACTACAGTCGGGACGAAGGAGACACTTGGGAACTGTTAGCAGACCTGTTGCCTCCGATCAACTCCGTGGAAACCGGAATCGTGGTCTGATTGATTAAGGACGAGTGAATCGATGTGTAGAAGCATCAAGGTACTGAGAGAACGAGACGTTGCAGCAAGCGATGAAGAGATTGCGGCCGCTGCCCTGCAGTACGTCAGGAAAATAAGCGGCTATCGTGTGCCGTCGCGAGCCAACGAGACGGCTTTCAATGATGCGGTTGATGAGGTCACCATCGCCTCCAAACGTCTGCTGACAACGCTCAGATACGGTGCACGAGCCTGATTGCCAGGATCAGTTGCGCCTAGTCAGCCTTTGCCGCGCCTCGAAGGTGGTGAGTTCGACCATTGCGGCGAGACCTTCGCCCTTCCCCATCGAGAGTTGGCGTCCGAAAATCCTATGGACGATGTCTGGAGCTACGTTAGCGACTTGATCGATAGGTTGGCCCGACATGGTTTCGTCTAGGATCACGCTCATTGCTCGGGCAGAAATACCCAAGGGGTTTTCGACCGCGTAGTGAAACTTCAGACTGCCATCGTCCTGTTCCTGCGCCCACACGAATGCTTCCGATTCACACTTTGGGACGCGGCGGTTTTCGGGGAATGGGCGCGTAGCGATCGATGCAGGGACTTCTTGAAATTCGTCAGATAGCTCGAGAAGGTACTGGGCGCGCTCTACCCTATCGAGCGAGTCAAGCTCCTCAAGCATCTCCTTGAGTGGACTTGGGATGTTCTCCATCGGGCGATAAAGTCCCTGTAGCAAAACGACGCGAACACCATCCCTCGGCGCCCACGTCGTCAGTTGCAGTGGTTTGGACCTACTTCTCGATCGGCACGCCGACGGAGTTGCCCCACTCGGTCCAGCTACCGTCGTAGTTGCGGACGTTTCCGTAGCCGAGGAGGTTGGTGAGGACGAACCAGGTGTGGCTAGAGCGCTCACCGATACGGCAGTAGACGATCACGTCGTCCTCGGAGGCTAGGCCAGCGTTGCCCTCGTATATGTCGCGCAGGGCTGCAGCGTCCTTGAAGGTGCCGTCTTTATTCGCGGCAGTTGCCCACGGGACGTTTGCCGCGCCGGGTATGTGGCCCCCGCGCAATGCGCCTTCGTTCGGATAGTCGGGCATGTGTAGGCGTTCGCCGCTGTACTCCTCAGGGCTGCGAACGTCGATCATCTTGCCGGAACTTCCGATGTGGGACAACACGTCGTCTCGGAAGGCTCGTACTTGAGAGTCGTCACGTTTTGGTGCCGAGTAGTTCGCGGTGGAGACATCGGGGGTTTCACGAGTGAGTTCTCGACCTTCTGCCTCCCACTTTATGCGTCCGCCATCCATGATCTTGGCGTTCGTGTGTCCGAAGAGTTGGAAGATCCATAGCGCGTAGCATGCCCACCAGTTGCTACGGTCGCCGTAGAGAACCACGGTGGTGTCGTTTGAGATGCCTTTCGACGACATAAGACTTGCAAAGCCATCGCGGTCGAGGTAGTCGCGTCGGAGCGGGTCGTTAAGGTCAGCCGCCCAGTCGATCTCGACGGCGCCGGGGATATGACCTGAGGGGTAAAGCAGCGGGTCCTCGTTGGATTCGACGACTCTTACGCCATCGTCGTTCCCGTGCTTGGCAACCCAGTCGGTCGACACAAGCGCGTCTGCGTTGACGTAGCCCCTAGAGTTGATGTCGGACATGATGTTTTGACTCCTGATTGGTGTTGATGCGGGCCCAATCTGCACTGCGAACCCGATTGGGAAACGCGATTGTGCATTTGGCCTCGTATCTGTTGGTTTGTTAGTCGGATTGAACTCGATTCTATGCTAAAGAGGTTTGCCAAATTCACTAGGCCACCAAAGCGGTAGGTTTTTGGACGAACGTCACCGACGTATTTGGCTGTGAATCAGAGATAGTGTCAGCGACCTCGAGCGACCAATCCCGCCCTAGCGTGCGTCGGCGCCGTGGGTTTTCGATCGTGTCGCTGATTCCCACGGTCTATGCCCCGGCTTTCCTCCTCTCCGTCGGTCAGGGCGTTCTTATACCCGTCCTACCTGTCTTCGCCAAAGATGAGTTCCTCGCGACAGAAGTGCTTATCGGTTTAGCAGTCGGAGCCAAGTACCTCGGCACATTGGCGTTTGATGTTCCCGCGGGGATACTGGTTTCGCGGTTCGGGATGTGGCGGACGATGCTGTTGGGCATACTGCTGTTTGCAGTCGCCGCGATCGCAGCGGCCAGCAGCCCCAACTTCACGTTGCTGTTCGTATCTCGATTTGCGGCAGGTGCCAGTTTCGCCTTTTGGATGATTTCGAGGCATGCCTTCATCGCAGGTGCCGTTCCGACTCGACATAGAGGCAAAGCACTTTCGCTTTACGGCGGGATGAGCCGGATCGCTGCGATCATCGGTCCGATCATTGGTGGCGTCTTGGCCGAGTATGTCAACATTCGGGCACCGTTCTACGTCCAAGCTGTCATCGCACTGCTGACCGGCATCCTAGTCCTCTACGCGATGAGAAGATCGGGAGGAGACACTGTCGATCCGCAAGGGCACCGCAACGTGGTCGCGAGCATCGGGACGACTTTGATGGCCCACCGACATGATTTCATGACCGCGGGATTGGTTGCCGTCATCCTGCAGTTCGTCCGCGCTGCCCGCGAATTCCTGATACCGGTTTGGGGTGACGAGATGGGGCTCGGTACTGATCAGATCGGCTACGTTGCCAGTGTGTCGTACGCCGTCGACTCGACCATGTTCCCGATAGTTGGATGGACGATGGACAGGTTTGGCAGAAAGTATGTTGGCGTTCCGGCTTTGATCATCATGGGGCTTGGTCTGTCGTTGTTACCGTTCGCGGATGGCATGACTATGTTGATGGCCGCCGGCGTGTTGGCAGGACTGGGGAACGGGTTAAGTAGTGGATTTGTGTTGACTCTTGGGTCTGATCTAGCTCCGCTTAAGGATCCAGGCGAGTTTTTAGGGGTGTGGCGATTCATATCCGATGTTGGTGGCGCCACTGGGCCGCCATTGATTGGAGGGATTGCACAGATTATGGCGCTGTCATCGGCAACTTGGTTTACGGGCGGAGTCGCGGGACTGGGCGCGATCGCGCTGATTACGCTTGTCAAGGAGACGGTGGCGAGGCGACGGTTGTTAAGGAGGCGGTAATCGACGCTTGCAGATTTAACCTATCCCCTGCTCTCCCAACAAGGCGTGCAAGTCGCTTAGACACGCAGAGTCGGCTTCTAGATCGCGGTTGTCGACCCACTCCTTGTTCTCGCCGCTCATGCCTTCAACCGCTCCTATAGCGACGATATCGCGTACCATCTGCTTCGCTTCTTCGACGCTGGGCAATAGATTCACGCCTTTATTAAGGGATAGCGCGGCGATCAATCCGTAGCCTCCCCAGTTGGAGCAGCTGGCTATGATGAGTTCGGTGGTTGTAGTCACACAAGGATTTTTTGGTAGAAACTCGTGCTCGATCGTGGGGATGATGTTCTGGAGGTTGCCCATGCCGATCTCGTTGCCACCGTCACCGATCCCCACTGAGTACGGGTGCTGGTCGAAAAGGTGGTCGATCTTCGCGTTGTATGGAGTGAAGTCGACACCGCGGAAGTTGCGGTAGGTGCCGTCGCCAACCAACCCAGCGCGTTCAATGGCTACCAGTGCGCTCGGAGAGTGTTCTTGGACCAATTCGTTTGCGAACTTGGCTGACTCGAAGTGGTTGGTGATTGGGAATTCGATGACTTCGTGTCCAGCAATTGAACGAACCACATCTGATGACAATTCGTCAGTGACGTATGCGACCTCGTTGCCGAGTCTGGCTAGAGCGTTGCCGATGGCTATCGCTCCAGGTGGCCCGTCAGTCTCGGTGGCTTCAGCGAGCATGATGTAGAAACCGGTGATGATGAAGACCTTGCCGTGATTGTCGAGGAGCAGATCGGCGCAACGCTCCATGTATTTTTCCCGCATGTGCGGTTTGAGCGCTGTCATGCCTCGGATGTCGTCCTGCAAGACGATGTCTTCGATTTGGGAGAATGGATCGGTCATCGGGGTTTGGTGCTTTCTGGTTGGTCTGCGAAAGGTTCGGGCTACATCACGGCTAGGTCTTCGTCGTGCATGTCGGTGACGAACATGTAGCCGGGTGCGTGCGTAATCATCAATTCCGGTTTCGATGCCATGGCTACGGCTTGGGGGGTTACTCCGCAAGCCCAGAACATCGAGACATCATCGTCGGATTGCGGGTCCCAGGCGTCTCCGAAATCGGGTTGTGAGAGATCGTGGATGCCGATATCTTCAGGATCGCCGATATGCACTGGTGCGCCATGAACAGCAGGGAATCTTGAGGTCGCTTGCACTGCCCTGACAACCTTTTCACGCGGAACCCAACGATGGGTAACGACCATGGGACCGCCGAAAGGGCCGGCTGGTGCGGTATTGATGCTGGTCTTGTACATGGCGACGTTTTTGTCGGTGCCGTAGTAAGGGAGGTGGACACCGTTGCGTATCAATGCGTGTTCGAAGGTGAAGCTGCAACCTAGAAGGAAGGTCACGAGGTCGTCCCGCCAGTAATCAGTGATGTCGTAGGGTTCGTCAGCTAATTCGCCGTCACGATAGACCCGGTATCTGGGAACATCGGTGCGGATGTCGGAATCTGGTGCAGAGAGGGTGGCTTCGACTTGTCCTGCTTCGAGTACTTCGATTACCGGGCACGGTTTAGGGTTGCGCTGGCAGAAGACCAGAAACTCGAAGGCAAGTTCTTTGGGGAGGATGGCGACGTTGGTCTGGACTATGTCGGGTGCTGCGCCAGATGTTGGCTGGGCGAAGTCGCCGCATCGTGAAGCCATTCGCACGTCTCGGCCAGTCATCGTAGTCGGATCAATCGCAGTTGCGATCATGTTGCGTCTCCAGTTGAGATGTTCAACAATGGTGGGTTGCTTGGATAGAGTCTATTCTCAACTTGACGAGCAGGAGAAACTCATGTCTATACGGATCGGAATCGCAGGCTATGGTCGACGGGCTCGGTGGCACGCAAACGCTATAAATGCGATCAATAATGCTAGCGTTGCGTCGGTGGCCGATCCGGTCGAAACTTCGCGGACTCTGGCGGTTGCGGACCTTGATGGGGTGGCTGTTCATAGCAGCGTCGCCGAGATGGTTGACTCCGGTAATGTTGATGCGGTGATCGTGACTGCGCCAGCACATTTGAATGCGGAAGTGGCAGCTGAAGCCATCGCGTGCGGTGCCCATGTTTTGGTGGAGAAACCACCTGCGCTTTCGGTCGACGGAGTTTTGAGGCTCCAAGAACTTGCAGATAAGACGGGATCGAAGGTGATGGTTGCGTTCAACAGGCGGTTCAATCCGCTTATTCGCGCTGGGATAGACGCTATTTCGGAGGTTGGGCCGTTGCGACAGATCGTGGCTGAATTTCATAAGGATATTCACGAGTTCACGGATAACGAGCGGATTTCGCCCTCCATCTTCGACTTGATGCTTCTGGAGTCGCCGATCCATTCGGTCGACTTAGTTACGCACTTCGCCGATTCCCCCGTTGCAGATGTGCATGCGATTGTGAAACGCACCGCGAGTGGCTATCGAGATGTTCACGCGGCATTGATCGAGTTCGAAAACCAGGTCGTTTGCCAGATGACGGCTGCGTACACAGCTGGAGGTCGACTAGAGCGTTACGAATTGCACGGAGACTATATCTCGGTGTATCTCGAAGGTGTACAGCGTGGTTGGGTGTTGCGAGATGGGGAGCGGACGGAAATTGAGATGCCTGAGGATGCTGAGAACGACACCGTCGTTCAGGCTCGTCATTTCGTACGGAGCATCACAAACGGCGTCGATTTTCCGGCGCCCGCGGCGACGCTTGAGACATCAGTAGACACATTGCGATTGTGCGAAAGTATTCTTGATAGCGTCGATTCGAGCTGAAGCAAACAATATCCATCTAATCGCAGCCACCCAAGGAACAAATCCGATGAAGATCACCCGAGTAGATCAATTTTCGCCTAGGCAACGGACCCGTTTGGTTCGAATCACCACGGACACGGGCATCGAGGGTTGGGGTGAAAGCACGCTCGAAGGGAAGCCGACATCAGTCCCTGCGGCAATCGATGAGTTCGCCGGGTATCTGGTTGGCAAAGATCCGTTGCGGATTGAGCATCACTGGCAGCAGATGTATCGCTCTTCGTTCTTCCGTGGCGGTGCTCACAACATGACGGCAATCGCGGGGATCGATGCGGCGTTGTGGGACATCGCTGGGAAGCACTACGGCGTTCCGAGTTACATGCTTCTGGGCGGGAATGTTCGGGATCGGATTAGGGTCTACGCGCATTGGGGCATACGCGATATGTCGGATGAGGGGTTGGAAGAGGCTCGGAACCGTTTGGAAATGTTGCAGGGGATGGGATACACCGCCTACAAGGCTGGACCTCCCGGTTTCTGGCGCGCGCATGAACCACCGTCTCGGATCGACGAGTTTGTAGAGATGGCTTACACGATGCGAGAGTGGGTAGGCGACGATGTTGAGCTTTGCTTCGACTTTCATGGCAAGATGACTCCCCGATTGGCTGTCGAGGTCTGCAACGAACTCAAGGGGATGCGGCCTATGTTCGTCGAGGAACCTGTGCCTCAGGAGAACGAAGACGCTTTGAAGCTGGTTTCTGATCATGTGCCCTTCCCTATCGCAACGGGAGAACGCTTGCTTTCACGGTGGGAGTTCAGACGAGTAATTGAACAGCAATGCGTTTCGTTGCTGCAACCAGATGTGGCGCACTGCGGCGGCATCACTGAATTGAAGAAGATCGCGAACTACGCAGAGGTCTACTACCAACACATCATGCCGCACTGTGCGATTGGACCGTTGGCGCTTGCCGCTTGTATGACCGTTGACGCGGTGGTACCGAATTTCTTGGTTCAAGAGCAAGTCGATGCCGCGTTGGGTAATGGCATCATCAAGCGTGATTGGGAGGTGAAGGACGGTCACATCGAGCTTTGGGACGAACCGGGTTTGGGAGTTGAAGTCGATGAGACCGAGGCGACGAAGCCTTACACAGGAGAGGCTGTCGGGTATCACCGTGAATTGGGTGGAGAATCTTACTTCGCCGACGGTTCAGTGGCCGACTGGTAGGCCAGACAAGCGGCCTCGGAGAATGCTGTGAGTGTTGACATCGCGATCATCGGCGGTTTGATGGGTACGATTGCCGCCGTGCTCTTTCTGCAGGTTTGGGAAGTGGCGAGACCTTCCCATGACCATCTGAGGATCGTTACGCTCATCGGATCGGCATTTACACAGAAACCCTTTGGACAGCAGTTGATGGGTCGAGCGGTCTTGTTTGCGGTCGGAATTTGTTACGGCGTATTCACTTCGGCAGTGATCTTCGCCTTCGAGGTTGAGGCTTTGGCTTGGTTCTACGGCATCGTTGTGTCGGTATTGCTTTGGGTCTTGACCGGAATCACCTTGACGTACTTCAGGTTGTTGCATCCGCTGATCCGCCGCGGTGAGATAAAGGCGCCAGGGCCGTTCGGTTTGGCTTATTCCAGAGAGAGTGCGGTGCTGCTGCTGGTCGCACACCTGATATTCGGGTTGGTGTGCGGTCTTGTTTACGGCACTATCGGGTGATCAAGCGAACACGTTGCCGCCGTATGCGGACTTGAGCAGGTCGTCCTCTTCGAACCGTGAGAATCGCAGTGGGTTGAGATCGAACGTGGTTTTCTTGGCACCTGTTACGAGTTCAGCGAGAGACAGGCCTATGGCAGGCGACATCTTGAAGCCATGTCCCGAGAAACCGGCGCCTACGACCATGTTGTCAAAACCAGGGACGCGGTCGATGACCGGATTCCAGTCTGGAGAAACGGTGAAAAGTCCAGACCATCCGCTTGCCCAGGTCGCTTCCGCGTAGGCAGGGATGATATCTGCGAGTATCCCGACTCCTTCAACCACCACTTCCGTGTCGACGCCTTGGTTGTAGGTGTCGCGATCCACCGGATCTTCTCGGTAGCCGATCAGGGCGTAACCGGGAGTGTCAGGTCGTGCAGAGAGGCCTGATGGAATGTGGACGACGATAGGGTGGAAGGCCTCGGCGATGTCGTCGAAACCGTCTTGTTGTTGCATACGGATGACTTGATGCCTGACAGTGTGTAAGGGCAACGGATCACTGATCTGCTCTAGCAATACGTTAGTCCACGGGCCGATCGTCAATACGATGCGGTCGGAATAGATATCCCCTTCATCGGTTCTTACGCCGATTGCGCTTCCGTTTTCGTGGAGGATTTCGTTGACGGAGGCACCTAATCGGACTGATGCGCCGCGATCCCGAGCAGAATTGGCGAATCCGCTCGTGACGAGATGTGAGTCAGCGAAACCGGCTTTACCCTCCCAAACAATGCACTCGCTATCGCCGAACTGCATATATGGCCAACGTCGAGACACGTCATCAATGTTGAGCGCTTCAGTTTCGACACCTACAGACTTCGCAAGATTGACATTGATCCGAGCCGCATCTTCATTTCCCGAACCGGGAAATAGCAGCCAATCGTTCTGCTGGTAACCACTAGGCGAACCGACTTCATCTTCGAAGTTTGCCATTACTCCCCTGCTCCACCAAGCCATCTCAGTAGTAACGCGATTGGAATAGTGCATCCTGAGAATCGTCATCGACCGTCCCGTCGAACCCGATGCAAGCGTGTCGCGTTCCAATAGGAGGGTTTTCGTCACTCCGAGTTCCGCGAGATAGTAGAGCGTGGCGCAGCCCATCACGCCACCGCCAATCACTATTGCGTCATATCTCTCCGTCAAGATTTCGGTCGAAAGATCGGCTCACGAAACTGCGGGCCGTTTCGAAGTCCAGGGCCGTGCCAATTCATACGCCCTTGCAGCCCTGAAGACAGTCGGATCGTCGTTGATGGGCCCAATGATCTGCAAACCCAGAGGCATTCCGCTGTCGCTGAAACCGCACGGTACAGACGCCGCTGGATTCCAGAGGATGTTCCATAGCGCGGTGAATGGGATCGCTGAAGGGTTTGCGATGCCCTCTTCCAATTTATGGCCGCCGAGTTCCATCGGAGTTTGTCGATGTGGCCACGCTTCAACAGCCGTTGTAGGGGTGACCAGCAGATCAAATTCGTCGAACCACTGCCCTACTTGAATACGGTGAACTTCGGCCTGCCGCAAGGCCGACGCGTAGTCTGCACCTGTGACGTCATAGCCCGCGTTTACCATCTCCATCGTGTAGTCGGTTAGTTGAACATCGGGATCTTCGGCAAGGTGACCATACATAGCCACTTGACCAGCAGTCCAGATCTGCCACCAATAGGTTGCAGGGACCGGATCAAAGCTGATGTCAGCGTCAACCACGGTCGCACCAGCATCCTCTAGGCCTTTGAGTGCCTCTTCAGTAACACGAGCAACATCGTCGTTGACGTACGCGTAACCGACATCCATCGAGAAACCGATCTTCAGACCTTTGATACCGCCTTCTAGCCCATCGACACAATCCGGGACGGGGCTCTGCAACGAACCGGGGTCCCTCGGATCATGACCTGATATCGCCATGTGCATGATCGCTGATGATCGGACGTCTTGGGACATCGGGCCGGTGGTGCTCGTGCAGTTGTAGGACGGCATTGATCTGCCACCATAACGGGGCGTCCTGCCATGTGTCGGTTTGTGTCCGAATATGCCGACGAACGATGCGGGAAGTCGTACCGAACCACCGCCATCTGTACCGCTGCCAAGTGAACACATCCCCGATGCGATAGCTGCGGATGTGCCGCCACTTGAACCGCCGGGATGTCGAGTGACGTCCCATGGGTTGTTGGCCGAAGGGAAGATATCGGTGTACGTCTCGCCGCTGTTGCCAAACTCTGGCGTGTTTGTCTTGCCTAGGATTACCGCGTTAGCGGCCCGAAGGCGTTCGACGACGGCAGAGTCGAAATCTGGCACCCAGTCCTTGAATGCGGAACACCCTAGCGTGGTCCGCAATCCTTTCGTCAGTTCAAGGTCTTTGACGCAGATCGGGACCCCATGTAGGAGGCCGAGTTCACCACCATCGGCAACTATTTGATCGCACTCAGCGGCAGCAGCGAGAGCACCTTCTTCGTCCAATGTCACAAACGCGTCCAGTTGTGAATCGAGTTCTTTGATGCGCCGGAACGACGCTTCGGTCAATTCGACGGATGAGGTCTCCTTGTCGAGAATCATTTGGCGCTGTTCGTGCGCCGGAAGAAACATTAACTCGCGGTCGTTCATGCTTGATCTCTCTGAATTTGTGTAGCCGAATTATCGTCGGCGACTGGTCGTTGGTAGCTGCATCTCGATGACCGATTTCAACTTTGCCAGCTCAGCCAAGTTCTGCTTGCGCATCATCGGCTTGCTGATGAAGCCTGTCAACGCGAACATGATCGAAGTGAAGGTGCTGTCCGAATACGCGGTTCTCGTCATCCGAAAGAGGGTGCCGTCCCCGGAGGGTTGACATAGGTATTGGCTGCGGATCGGATAGTTCCCCTCAATGGTGTGAAACTCGAAAGAACCATCTCGAGGATCGCATACATCGACCTCCATGACTATTTCGTTCTCTTTACCCCCAAACTCGTAGAGCATGTCCCAAGTGTCTTGCGGACGAGCAGTATCAGCTTCTTGCCGTCTGATCCAGTCGGCGCGCCTGACACCATTCACCCAATAGACCATGTTCTCGGGTTCAATTACCCATTGGAAAGCATGGTCAGGTCGCACATCGAGATGCACCTCGACAGTCGTTGAGATTTCAGCTATGGCGCACCGCCTATCCTTTGTCCGTCAATGGTTCATCGAGATTGTCGAACCATCGAAGACCTCAGTTCATGATCGCGCCGCCGTTGACATTGAGTGCTTGCCCGGTGATCTCGGAAGCATCATCCGATGCTAGGAACGCGACTGCCCTGCCGATGTCTTCTGGCGTCTGTTCTCGACCCAATGGCATAGTCCCCTTGATTTGCATTTCGAAGATGTCGCGCGGTGACATGTCGGCAAGATCAGGGTTGAGTTCCTTGTGGTTCTGGGCGATTGCCTGCCACATCGGAGTCCATAATCGACCTGGGCACACAGCGTTGACGTTAATGTTGTACTGTCCGAGGTTCATCGCAAGCCAATGCGTCCATTGGATCGCCGCGGCCTTGGAGACCATGTACGGACCTTGGGCACTTCCTCGTCCCACGTCGGGTACGCCCCGCGGCTGACGACCACCGTGGGATGCGATGATCACAATCTTTCCGTACATCCGCTCTTTCATATGTTCGGTAACAGCATCCGCGGTGTTGACGACGCCTCGCACATTGACATCCCAAGTCATATCCCAGTCAGCATCAATGTAGTCCTTGCGCGACATGAAACCGGGGCCACCGATTACACCGGCGTTAGGCACACAGATATCGAGCTTGCCAAAAGTGTCGACAGCGGTTTGTGCAACTTCAGATATTGAGTCGATGTCAGTAACGTCGCCGCCAGTCGCAAAGGCCTGACCTCCGCCCTCGTTAATCTCAGCGGCGACTTGTTCGGCATTCGTCGGGTCAATGTCCGACACACAGACTTCCGCACCTCTCGACGCCAAGATCATGCTGATGCCGCGTCCGATGCCGCGTCCACCGCCAGTCACTAAAGCACTCCTACCGTCAAGCTGCTGCGATGTGGATGCCACCATCGATTCTCTCCCGTCTATTGCAGTCGTCGCTGTATCATTCAGTCTGCGTAAATGATACGGCAAGCGGACGATTGAACGAGGCAAAGATGGGCTCGATTGCGGATACTGCAAAGCAAAAGGCGAGAACTTTGGCAGAGGTTTATGGGCATAAGCTCGAACGACCTGTGGTCTACACACAAGGCGTCTCACTCACGGCGAGGTTGCAACTCGCCGAATTGGATTCCGAGTATTCCGATCCGCGGGCCCAGATCGAGACGATAACCGCAGAGTATGTCGACGCCCCCCATGAAGTATTCGACGCGAGCGACGGCACCGCCAACTACGCAGGCATCAACTGGGCGTATCTACTCGCGGAGGACCCGCGTTACCGATCGTTGCTGATCATTACAGCTGATCGTTTCATGCGACGAGACGATGACGGTTTTCCGAGCGTATTAGACCGCGACTTTCGCGTCGAGGATATGTTCTTCGCCGGTACTGTTTTGCAGCGCACTTCACGATTGACAGGCAACAGTGATTACGTGGAAATCGCGGCAGATTTCGTCCTTGAATGTGCGGATAGACTGCTTCAACCCAACGGTCTTTACTGGCACTGTCTGTCGTCACCGTATTTCTGGGGACGCGGCAATGGTTTCGCATCCCTCGGGTTTGCCGAGACTTTAGTCAGTTATCAAGGCGATAATCGGGAGCAGCTCATCGATAGGCATGTGCAACACCTTAACGGTTTGAAGTCATTTCAAGATGCTGACACGGGCATGTGGCGGCAGGTGGTAGATGTCCCCGACTCATACACGGAACATAGCTCCACGAGCATGATCGGGATATCGATCGCGCTCGGAATCCAACATGGTTGGCTATCTATCGAAGAATGGGGAGACGTGCTGGTCAATGCGTGGCGTGGAGCATTGGATGGCATTGCCGATGATGGTGGAGTTACCCGTGTTTGTGTAGGCACTGGCCCGTTGGAGAGTTTGAACGACTATATGATCCGTGACGCAGTGACGGGATTGGATGACCGAGGTGGTGCGATGGCGCTCTGGTTCGCGGTTGAGATGATGAAAACCGACATTTAACCAACACTCAAGCATCGCGACCGCTCGAAGTCTGAAACATCCCTCTTTACACTGAAACTATGCGGTGCATGACAATTCACCGTCACACGAGTTCGACACCCTAATCAACCAAAGGTCGGCCAGTCACATTGAAACGCAACCTCGATAACGTCAGCTTGGATACCGTAGTGAGCCTCTGCAAACGGCGAGGCTTCATCTTCCAGAGCAGCGAGATATACGGAGGTATCGGAAGCCTTTACGATTACGGTCCGGTCGGCGTTGAACTGAAGCGCAACGTCAAGGATCAGTGGTGGAAATCGATGGTTCGAGACCGCGAGGACGTAGTCGGCATCGACGCATCGATCCTGATGCATCCGAACGTATGGGTGGCGAGTGGTCACGTCGACAGCTTTACCGACCCGCTAGCGGAATGCAATGAGTGCCATCGTCGGCACCGCGCCGATATGTTGGAAACCGACAGTTGCCCTGATTGCGGTGGCGAACTTGGCGAACCACGCCACTTCAACCTCATGTTTCGCACGCATATCGGGCCCGTTGAAGGCGATGACAACATCGTCTACCTCCGTCCTGAGACGGCCCAGGCGATGTTCGTTGATTTTGACAACGTGGTTAACAGTAGCCGTGTGCGTATCCCATTCGGCATAGCTCAGCAAGGCAAATCTTTCCGCAACGAGATCACGCCAGGCAACTTCACCTTCCGAACTCGCGAATTCGAGCAGATGGAAATGGAGTATTTCTGCGAACCCGGAACCGACGAGGATTGGCATCGCTACTGGATCGATTTCTCGATGGACTGGTTTTCAGATTTGGGTATTCGTCGATCGAAATTGCGAGTGCGTGAACACGGGGCCGACGAGTTGCCCCACTACTCGAAAGGCAGTGCCGACGTGGAGTTCCTCTTCCCTTGGGGTTGGGGCGAACTCGAAACCATATCGAACCGCACCGACTATGACCTGAAAGCCCACATCCAGAAGTCGGGCAAGGACTTGTCCTATTACGATCAACCCAACAACAAACGCTTCGTTCCTTACGTCGTTGAACCCGCGATGGGTGCCGACCGATCTGCATTGGCATTCTTAGTCGATGCTTACGACGAGGAAGAGGTCAACAACGACAAGCGGGTCGTCCTGAGATTCCACCCGAATATCGCTCCTTACCAAGTGGCTATCCTGCCGTTGAGCCGTAACGCCCGATTGACCCCCAAGGCGCGGGAGGTCTACGACTTGGTGCGCTCCCGCTTCAATGCCCAATACGATGAGACGCAAAGCATAGGTCGACGCTACCGAAGGCAAGACGAAATTGGGACGCCGCTATGTGTAACCGTCGACTTCGACACCATTGAGTCTGACGACGCAGTGACGATCCGCCATCGCGACACGATGGAACAGGTACGTGTCCCAGTCGCCGGACTGACACAAGCGCTTCACGACGAATTAGACGGAATTGCCGCCGACGTTTTGGAGGATTGACCTTCCCATATTTTGCGGCTTAATCGCCAAAACTTGCCAGTGGATCGGCACGTATCATCTAAGAGAAGGAAGCAGATCTGATTGGCGGTGAGAAGATGAAATTGCGTTTACGTCGTACGCCTTTTTCGGCGTTTCTGGCATCAATCGGCGCGTTAATTGCGTCAGCCCTAGTCTTCGCATGTGGCAGTGATGTTCAACCCACTGCTGAACCACCGACCCCAGCGCCGACAGTCGAGGTTGAGGAGCCGCTAGCAGAAACAAAGTCGATGGGACTCCCCGATACTTTCGAGTCCGCGACTGTAGATGGTCTGGGCGATACACAAGGTTTCCACGGCACCACATTTGCACACGGCACATTCGATACTCAAGAACTCGGCGGCAAACCGATAGTGATCAACTTCTGGTTCCCGTCTTGTCCGCCTTGTCGAGCAGAACTCGAACACTTTGAAGAGGTTTATCAACAGTTCGGCGCGCCTTCGGGCGGCGATGTCGAATTCGTCGGAGTCCAACAACTAGGACTCGACTCCATCGAAGATGGTGCGGAGCTTTTCGAAGAAATCGGTGTCACCTTCCCCGGATTGCCCGACAACGGTTCCGCGATCCAGATCGCCTACAACATCTTCTCTTACCCGACGACCGTCTTTATCGATCGCAATCACAACGAACACC
Organism: uncultured Dehalococcoidales bacterium; assembly: GCA_964564575.1. Taxonomy (GTDB): domain Bacteria; phylum Chloroflexota; class Dehalococcoidia; order Lucifugimonadales; family Lucifugimonadaceae; genus Bin127. Next base: position 106,348 of record CAZMBB010000001.1, on the reverse strand, counting down.
GTGTTTGGCAAGGTGCGATCGATAAGGAAAACCTCATCAAGGTCGTAGAGGAGATCGCGGCAAGCACTGCAGCAGCGATCGAAGACGAAGCCCAAGCAGGAGACGCAGTTGCAGTCGAGTTATCGGCAGAGGATCAACCAGCTGAACCGGAAATCGTTTACGCGAGCACTCAAGTATCAACAGGATTTGGTGATGCACCGAGTTTCAGTGGAGACACATTTCATCACGGTCCGTTTGATCTCAACGATTACGAAGGCAAACCTGTGGTTATCAACTTCTGGTTCCCTTCCTGTCCTCCGTGTCGGGCTGAGATTCCCAACTTCGAGCATGCATATCAGACATTAGGGCCGCCCGGAACCGACCAAGTCGTCTTCGTGGGTGTTCAGGCGGTCGGTTTCGACACTGCTTCGGATGGTGTCGAGTTTCTCGGGAAGATGAAAGCTAACTATCCTGCCATCCCAGATATCGGCGGCTCCATACACATCGCCTATCAGATCGTAGCCGCGCCCACCACCTTTTTTCTAGACAAAGACCACAACGTCCTGAGTATCCACCAAGGCTACATCCAACACAACCAGCTTCAGGACATCTTGGACCAACTGATCGCCAATGCCTAACGGTCGGTCGGTTCCTGCCTTAATCCAACTGTCGCAATCTTGGGTCTAGCCTGTCCCGCACCCAGTCGCCTAGGAAATTAAAGGCGAGAACTACTAGGAAGATCGCCGTTCCAGGGAATACCGTCTGCCACCAAGCAGACTCTACATATTCCCTACCTTCCGCAATCAGCACGCCCCACGCTGGTGTCGGACCTGGAATTCCTGCACCCAAGAAACTGAGCGAAGCTTCTGCTAGTATCAGCTGCCCTACTCTAAGACTGGCAATCACGAATATCGTGTTTATGAGTCCTGGTAGCAAGTGTTTGAAGATGATGCGAAATGTTGATGCACCGGTGACGCGGGCCGAGGCGACGAAGTCGCGTTCCTTCAGACTCAATACTTCGCCACGCAGATTCCTGACGTATCCGCTCCATGCGAGCAGTATCAACAGAACGATGATGAGATTCAAGCTTGCCTCGAAGATAATGACCGCTACCATGGCGAGCAACAGGAACGGTATCGCGTACCACACGTCGACCATTCGCATCAAGATCTCGTCTACCACACCGCCGTAATAGCCCGATATAACACCTATGGTCACTCCGAGAATCAGACCTGAGAATAATGCGACTGAGGTGACGACCAGCGAGATGCGTGCGCCATGGATGATGCGGCTTAAGACGTCCCTGCCTACATGGTCTGCGCCGAGTATGAAACGGTTGCTGGGGTTCTTACCGACAGACTCTTCTGCACGAAACATCGCTTGGGAGTAGTCTTGGTTTTCCCAGTATTCCGAGTTCCAGCCGAAGATCCTAGGCGGAGCGTTTCGGAATCTGATGTCTTGTTCGATCTCGTCATACGGTGCCAGTTGATCCGCAAAAACACCAGTGACAACCAGAACGACCATGATCAGAGCTGGAATGATCGGCCATCGTCGCAACGCGTACCAGATATAGCCCGGAGAAAGCCGGAAAACGCGTTGCGTTGGCGCCGCTACTCCTTGCAGTGCCGTAGTTTCTTCCGTTCTCGTTTCGGATGCCATCGAGTGTTTCAGCCGGTCATCAGTATCGAATCCGAGGGTCGATCAACGCGTACAGAATGTCGGTCAGTAAATTCACCAATACGAAAACTGTTGCAAAGAAGAGAACGGTTGCAGTGAGTATGGGAAAATCGTTGTCCTGAACCGCTTGAACCGCCAACCTACCAAGTCCCGGCCACGAAAACACCGTTTCGACAACGACGCTTCCGGTGATCAGTCCAGCCATAATCAGCGTTGACACGGTCAACGGCGGTATCAAAGCGTTGCGAAACGCGTGCTTCCAAATGATTTTCGTCTGCCCCACGCCCTTTGAACGAGCGAGCTTTACGAATTCAGAGTCGAGCACCTCGAGCATCGCCGATCTTGTGAGCCTCAGATAGACTGCAGCCGCGCCCCATGCAACAGCGAACGACGGCAATATGAAATATCGCAAGTTATCCCAAGCGAAGAAAAACGATTCCGTAGAACCCCGTGTGCCGAAAGGAAGCCAATCCAAATGTTTGTTGAATATCAGAATCAGCATAAGCCCTAGCCAGAAGGTAGGTAGGGATTGTCCGATGAGCGCGTATCCCCGTCCTAAGTAGTCCCACACACTGCCACGCAGAACTGCCGACAGCACACCTAAAGGTACCCCCATTATCGTCGCCAACAACCATGAAGCGATCCCCAACTGCACGGTCGCACCCATCTTCTCGCCGATGACCCGCGTCACCAACTGCTCTGCCAGAAGCGTCTTTCCAAAGTCGCCACGCGCCAAGTCTGTCAGCCATAGCAGGTACTGGACCACGAGCGGGCGATCAAGTCGGAGTTTCTCCTTCAGGGCCTGCTCCTGCTCGGGGGTAACCCCGTATCCACCCGGCTTGGCGTAAAGAAGCAGAGGATCACCTGCTGCTCTAGACAGGCCGAAGACAATGGCGGTTGCCGCGAGAATCGACAGGATACCGGCAAAGAATCGTCTGATTAGGAATTTGCGCACGGGATCATCTTGTTCACGCGATGCGCTCGACAAGCATCATCGCATCTATCGCACCAGGCCGCGATGCACATCGAATGCGCGACGCGGCCCGGCGTTTTAGAAATCGTCTCACCCGCTCGGTAGACAACGGAGCGTCGCGAGGCGATCGCAGTTCCATGTCCCTTAACGGGCTGGAACGATCAGTTCTGGCGAAGTATGTGGTGCCTGAGGGCCAGGACGCATCGGCCATTCCGCTATCGAATTCGGGTTGTACGCCGACACGAATGGGAGAGCGATGATCCCGATCTTCAGCGCCTGATCGTACAGGTATTGCGCCATGGCAATGTTGTACTCAGTACGCTTAATCGGGTCAGGCTCTGCCGCCACTTTTTGAACCGTTTCCAAGATGAACGGTATCTCCATGTGACAACCGAAGCCGCCACGAGTCAGACTCGTTTCCTCCTCTCCCGTCACCCAGTCGTACGGTTTCCACAAGTCCGACCTGCACCACTGCGTCGCGGGCGTTGTCGTGCTCCGGGCTACCAAGCTCGGTCGAACGATCGAGTAAGCGACCTTCACGATGTTGGTCTCAATACCGAGTTGGTTGATGAAACCAGCGGCGGTGTCTGCGATCTCTGCCCAGTCACGGACCGAGGTGAATGCATAGATAGGCATCGCGAACCGGACACCGTCGTCGTTCTTCGGGTACCCGGCCTGGTCGAGGTAATCGTTCGCCAACGCTGGGTCGTACGGGACACGCCAGTTGTCGTTCCAATCAACGTTGTTCACGTGGAACATTCCGACGTGATACTCGGAGGCGTTGCCGCCGTAGAGCGATTCGTTGACTAGTGGACGGTTGATTGACAACGCGATCGCCCAGCGAACCAACCGAGCCTGTTCCATGTCATCCATGCCAGCCGGGTTGTTGTTGTCGTCGGGTTTGTGTGGATTGCCGATCCATGGGATGTCGTGTACGAACGTTACGTGAGTGATCTCCTCACCAGTCTTGACCGCAGTAGATTCCCAGTAGTTGCCCGCCATGTTGAGGGGCACACCGCTCTGTCGACCAGTTGTAAGCACGCCAAACCCGTCGCGGGTCAGGTCCTTCATTTCACGAACTGGCAATACTGCCCAGTCAGCTCCACCAGACCGCAACGCAGAAATACGAGCGACTGTTTCCGGAACGTCGATCAACCGCAACGTACCAACTTCTGCGACTTTGTCCCAGTGGGTTTCTTGGGCGATAAGCGTCGCGCTGTCAGATTGACGCCATTCCTGAACCGTGTACGGGCCGGTACCGATGATGTTTTCACGCATCCAGTCGGCGCCCATCTCGTCGTAAACCTTCTTAGAGAAGACACCGAACGCGTCACCGGCCTGGTTGAAGAGCAGTGTCGTCCAACGAGGTTCAGGGGCGTTGAAGTTCAGGATCAGGGTACGGTCATCGGTCGCTTCGGCTTCGTCCATGAATGCTGCGAAGTCTCCCGCCTGTCCGTGGATACTCTCAGGAGTGATCGCACCGTTGGTGTCGTTCAGGCTCCAGGCGAAGTCGTGAGCCGTAAGCTCACCCCAACCATCGTGGAACTGCACACCGCTACGGATCTTGACCGTCGCTTGCGATCCATCGGGAGCAATTTCCCAGCTTTCCGCGAGCCAAGGTCCTACCAGGGTGCCATCGTCGTTCGGACGGAATAGCTGCTCAGAAACTCCCCAGTACATCAAAGACTCAGGTGCTTGCGAGCGGTTAATTCCGACGCCCGGTGCGACGCCTTCTGGAATCATCACCAAAGTACCGACTGCAGATTCGGGTTCAGGCAACTCTTGACTGACCGGTTCAGGCGTCGCAGTTGGAGCGGCTTCCTCCTTTTCCACCATCACCTCAACAACCTTCTCGACTTCCACAACCTTTTCGACCTCTACCACCTTCTCGACTTCAACCGTGACCTGAACTTCCTTCTCGACTTCGACCTGAACTTCCTTTTCGACCTCAACTACCACCGTCTCTCTGACGACGACAGTCTCGGGGTCACCAGCGCAAGCCCATGCAGTCACAGCCACCAACGCTGCAATCGCATAAAGCAGATATCTGGGCTTCATTCGCGATCTCAATTCAACACACTCCTGTGTTTACGTATGCCGTTATTACGTGAATCGGACGCGTTGCTACGACAAAACAATGTCCACGGTCAGCAACGAATTTAGAGAATCCGCGTACCTACGCGCAGGATTGCGTCCAACATTGCGCGCAGTATACACCAATTTCGACAAAACCGAACTCGTATTCCAACTCAGAGATCCGTGGGATGATCTGAGCCCAGATGGGTCCGGGCAAACCGAAAATAGATCGAATTCAGACCATGGAACGGCATCTGTTAGAATGTTTCGTGCGAGCCGTTGCCGATTCGTCTAGTGGTAGGACACCAGACTCTGGATCTGGGAGCGCGGGTTCGAATCCTGCATCGGCAGCCAAAAACGAGAGCGCGGACGCTAAAGTCCAGTTCACGCACACAGCGGTGGCCCGTTCGTCTAGTGGCCCAGGACGTAGCCCTCTCAAGGCTAAAACAGGGGTTCGACTCCCCTACGGGCTACCAACTAAGATTGGTGCGCTCTCTTGTCGGCTGGGGATGAAGTTTGGAACTAGGGGTGTTGAGGTCACGTCCCCAAAGATGAAACGCGTCGACGTCCCGACGCGCAATCTCGGAGGTTTATATGAGAGGAGGAGGCATGCGGGGTGGAATGGGTGGCCCGGGGTTTGGCATGATGCCCGAACCTCCGCGTAACCGACCATTTCCACGAGATACGTTCAAACGAGTCGTCAGACTATATGCCGATTACAAATGGACGTTGGCGATCGTCGGGTTGTTGGTTCTCGTCACCTCCGCACTCGGTGTCGTCACTCCCCTGCTGATCCAGCGGGTCATCGATGATGCTTTACCTCAGCAAGACATGGACCTGCTGCTCTGGTTGATTGGCGGCATGGTGTTCGTCGCTGCCGTCGCGGGCGTTCTCAACTTCATCCAATCTCGGTTGAACGCTTCTGTCGGTTTCAAGGTGATGGAGGACATGCGGCACACGGTATATAACCATCTCCTCAAACAGCCGATCTCATTCTTCTCATCTACCAAGACAGGTGACATCCAATCTCGTTTGGCCAACGATGTTTCGAGCACGCAGCTCGTTCTAACCGACACCGTAGTCAACATCCTTTCAAGCGTTACTGTCGTCGCAGCTGCGCTCGTAGCGATGTTGATCCTGTCTTGGGAATTGACGATCGTCGCCGTCTGCACGATGCCAATATTCGCCTATCTTTCCCGAATTGTTGGGCAACGCCGTCGCAGATTAACCAGTCAGATGCAGAGGACATTGGCGGATCTAACCGCTAAAACTGGAGAGACGCTGTTCGTCTCCGGTGTGATCGTCGCCAAAACCTTTGGGCGCGAGGCGGAGCAGCTGCGGGAGTTCCAAGACACCAATACCAAACTCACCGATGTATCTATCCGGCAATACATGACCGGTCGAGGATTCTTCATCGTTGTGCAGGCATTTTTCACTATGGCACCTGCGTTTATCTGGCTGATTGGCGGCATCCTCATCCTAGATGGCAGCGACCGCGTAACTCTAGGCGATATCGTCGCCTTCTCGACGATCCAAGCTAGGCTTCTCTTCCCGATGGCCAACCTGTTGCAGCGCGGTGTCGAGATCACAGGTTCGCTCGCCCTTTTCGAGCGCATCTTTGAATATATGGACATCAAACCCACCATCGTGGACCCAATCGACCCGACTCATATCGATCCCGGTACCGCTAGAGGCGAGGTTGTTTTCCACAACGTTTCGTTCACTTATCAGGCATCAGAACTCGAACGGCTCGAGGCCAAACTCCAAGCACCGGCCTCGCTAGGATCGTCTAGCGGGTTCAGTGGACAAGGCGGTGCCCCATCTGGCGGAGACGGTCAAATGGGTGGTGAACTATCAATGTCGTCGATGCAAAATCGCGATGGACGTGGCAACGGTGCGCCGCAATCCCACCCGACGAGCCAGGATCCAAACGACAACGAAAGCCCAACAGAAGAAGAGCAGCCTTTTTCTCTATCGAACATCTCATTCACCGCAGGTGCTGGGGAACTGACCGCGCTCGTTGGCCCCAGCGGATCTGGCAAGACCACGATCGGATACTTAGCATCGCGGCTCTATGACGCTGACGAAGGTGCAGTGATGCTCGATGGTGTGAACATCAAGGACATCACACACGACAACCTGACGCAGCTGGTGGGAGTCGTTTCACAGAATCCGTTTCTCTTCCATGCCTCTGCCCGGGAGAACCTTCTCTACGGCAAACCGTCTGCTGACGAGGCTGAGTTGATTGAAGCCGCGAAAGCAGCGCAGATCCACGACACCATTGCGGCGATGCCTGAAGGGTACGACTCCGTAGTCGGTGAACACGGTTACAGACTCTCCGGTGGTGAAAGGCAACGTCTGGCGATCGCCCGAGTTATCTTAGCCGATCCGAAGATTCTCCTGTTGGACGAAGCTACTAGCGCTTTGGATACGCTCTCTGAGAGACTTATCCGCGAGGCCATCGCGAGGCTGCGAGAAGGCCGCACCACGATCGCGATTGCCCACCGTTTGTCCACAGTCATCGCAGCTGACCAAATCTTGGTGATCCAAGAAGGCCGGATCCGTGCCCGCGGACCGCACGAAGAGCTAATCGCCAAGTCGGATCTCTATCGCAGGCTTTACGAGGAGCAGTTCACAGTTGTGCCCGGCGTTCAGTCCACGGATTTGCCGGTGGTCTCTTCCGTGCCAGCGACCGCCTAACGGCACCAAACTCCGTCGTCGTACCACTCGTCTTGGACTTGAACGTACGCCCCACCGACGCGTATCGTCTCGGCGAATTCCCCTGCGATGTATAGGTCGTAGTTCATGTCGAACCTGTCGTCACGCCCTTTAGTTACTTGGGGATTCCTGACATCGAGGGTTGCAGCCGTCGTGTCATGACGAAGCAAGTAGCGGTCGACGTCTTCTTGGAAACGTGCAACGTCTCGTCGTGTGCGGTAACTAGGACTACATGAGTGGAATGCGGATTGCCAATCACCTTCCTTGATCGAAGCAGACTGTTTTGCGAAAAGCTCCGTGATGGATGCTTTGGACATGTCGGTGAACGTCGCTGTGGGCGTAGCTTCCACGACTGTCTCAACCGGCGTTGGCGATGCGAGACTGCCAACAGTTCCGCATGCTACAACCCCGAGAGAAACCGTTAGCGCTAGCAGTAAGGCGATTCGTTTTGTTCTCGCAGTTATCTTGTGGTGACTTCCGTGGAATCTGTTGATGATACGACCGTCTCGAGCTCCTCCGACTGAACGCTGCTTAATGCCCAACGTCTGTCCATCGTGAATCCGACATCTAGAGACAGGTACCGATATTCGCTAGATACGCGGTCGTAGATTTGTTGTCTGATCTGATCGTGCCTGTGTGTATCGATGATCTCTCTTGTACTCGGTGATGCGATGACGTATACGTGCAAGTAAACGTACCTGCCAACGTCGGTAATGCGTATGTGTGTCTCGACATGCGGCACGTCGGCTATCGCCTCTTCGACCAGTTGCGCCACTCTATCTTGCACGTCTTTGGGAGGTGCCTTGCCGACGATCTGCCGTATGTTGTCTCGGATCGTCTGGTATGGTTGCGGCGCTGCGATGGCGGCTATTGCCAACATAATGACCGGGTCTGCGTAACGTGCCAAATCTGACCATTCAGAGTTCTGGATCAACAGCGTTGCTATGAACGCGATCCCCACTGCTGAACTGATTAGCGTGTCAACGGTCCAGTTTTTCGCGTCGACATCGACAATTGGCGAACCGGATTGTTTGGCGTATCGCTTAAGAACAATGACGACCGAGGTGCCGCCGACAACCGCGATAGCTGCGTAGAGTATCCCGCCCTCTGCTGCGATGTCTTGGCCGCCTTGCAGGATGGTGATGACAGATGTCCATACTGCCCAAACGAGCGCGAAGCCGATCAGAAGTCCTTTGAAAAGGTTGAGCATGGGCTCAAACGTTGCGTATCCGAAGGGGTAAGACTCGTCACTGGGGCGCGTTACAAGCCTAGAGACATATAGGGTGAGCAGTCCGATGACGCCGAAGGTCAGGGAAAACAGGCCGTCTAAGAATACGGCGCCGGAATGACTCGCGACAGAGATGATGATGCCTAAGATGCCGAAAAACCCGCTAGCGACGATCGTGATGATGATCGAGCGCTTTTCGATTGCTTCTGAGGTCATTTGGGATGATTGAAGTTGGTTGATCAATGGTGCTGAAGGATTCTACGATACCGTCCAATTTGCGGTTCACCGATACCGCGCTGCATTGCGAGAATCGGCGAACCTCGCATCTGAGTTACGGCAATTTGAATATGGATATGGTGGTTTTACCGGAGTGGTCGGAAAAGCGGGCTATGCGGCCTTGCGGATACGACTCGCTGAGGTGATCTAACGTCTGGATCTGTTCGCTCTGATGCGGATTCGCGAAGATAATGCAGCCGATGTTGTGTGAGTCAAGCATTTCAGATTGCCTCACCTGTTGGTAGTCGAAGAATTTCGGTGATCCTGGAACCTCCGGTTGCTGGTCTGGAGTCAGTGTGATACTACCGGGATTGTAAGAGTTGAGCACTCGTCGCAAAAGATGCAGGTCATTACCAGCGAAAGCGATCCGATCCGACGGGAATGAGTTGCAATGTGGGGATTCCATCGCTCCGATGCTCACCGGCGTCGGGTGCACATGGAAAATCTCGGGAGTCTCATACTTGAATCTCTGGACGTTGAGGAGCCAAACAGAGAGTCCAACCGCGACAATCGCCACTATAACCATTGTTTTGGGATGCAACGATGCCCCGCGTGACGAGGCCCTAGAAACATTGATATCGATCGGCCATATGAACGCGGATATGAAAATTCCGGCCATGAGCGACAAGGGTATGAGTAACGGATAAAGCCTTGTCACGGCCGTATGCCAATACGGACTAGCCAACGCGGTGGCCGCAAAACCAATCAGCAACCACAGCAATAAGAACCTAGATGTGGGTTTCTGATGTCTACCAACGGTGAAACCAACAGCGATTACTGCAATTGCGGCTGAAACGGGATCCATGAGGGAACCCGAGATGTAGTGGGATGATCTTTCATTGAAGTTAAACGCGTACAGATTGAACAGAATGTTGTCTTGTATGCGTTCGATGAAGGTCTTGTCGATCGTCTCTGGTTGGCCCCCGATCACAACGGTGAGCATTGAAGTGATTACTTCCGTGCCGTTAACGATTGCCAACGGTAGTACGGCAACGGCGAAACCGACGACTAAGGGCAGGCTACTACGCAGCGAAAATCGAGGCCAAGCCTGCAGAACCAAGAAAATGACCATTATTGGCATGATGATCCTCGCTGAATAGTTGACGTAAAAGCAGGTGCCAGCTAGCACTCCTGCGAAAAAAAGAAGGAGTGGGCTTTTTGATCGCGTTCCTACGACAAAGAAAGACACCGCGTAAACGGTGGGAAAGAGTGAATCAAGCGAATTGATTCCCGCATGCGACAAAGCGAAAACGTAGTGGCTCGATGCGAACATTGCCGCTGCCACCGCACCCGTCACCCGGTCGCGCAGCAATATTCCTAACCAATACACGGCAGGTATCGTCAACGCGACCAAGAAGATCGAACTGGATTTCCAGCCGAAGTAATCTATCCCCACGACCTTCATAGTCAAACTCTTCAGCACGAACCCGAGACGCGGATGGTGATCGTACACGCCGTCTTGACCGAATGGCCTAGTAATCCCATCTTTTGCGAAGTGCTCAGAGAACTCCCAGACCGCGTATTCGTCACCCACTGCCGCGTAATACCAATCTGACAAATCTGCGAGATTCAGCACTGTGAACGCAATCACCAGGGTGCCGACAATTACTAAATCTCTTCGTCGAATAGCCCGGAAAGCTCGTCGTAGACCTACCAAGACTCTGTTGAGCGAAGGAGCGAAAGGCACTGAACAACCGGCAATTACCACAAACCAAATCCAGATGTCGCTGCTAGCACTTGAGCCGCTTAGCAGTCGGAGGACGAGCAAAGCAAGCGCGGCCACTCCAATACCAAACATTAGCGAGCGTTCAGCTCCGACGTTGAATCTGAGACGATCCGGCAGGGTTGGCGACCACTCTGAAAGCCGCAACCTACTGGAGAAGAAGTAAGCAGATATCGCGACCGCGAAGAAGCCGAGGATTAAGACCATGCGAGCGTTTCTTGGCATTGCCCCGTCTTCCGACTCGGCACCCGGAAGCATCACAAACTGGCAGAAGAAGACGATGGCGATACCCACCAACATCAATTTCCAGTCGAGTCCTCGCTGGTAGATCGACTTGAATGTTGTTCGGACGCGGCGGCTCTGAGTGGATTTGATGTCAATCACTTGGAGCGCGCCCTGAGTATGAATGTTTATTGAGTGAATGGCGATCTAGTCGCCGTTGTGCTGCATGATTTCGATGAAGTCGTTGATTGGTATTGCGGAGTAGGTTGTAGTGTCGATGGTGCCGCGGGCACCTAGTTCGATGGCGATGCGGGACATCTCGCCATTGTCGGGGGCTTCGATGATGGTGACGAAGTCGTAATCGCCCATCATTGCGTATTGGGCCACTACGTGACAGCCTCTCATCTCGACTTCGTGGTTAACTTCGAGGATGCGCTCGGGGTGAGTCCGGACGCGGTCTCGGCCGCGTTCTGTCAGTTTCGAGAACATTATGTAAGTGTTGACTTTGGGTGCTGCGTCTCCGGCCATGATTCCCTGCCTTTTCGGTTTATTCCATCTTTGATCCGACGAATCTTGACAGAGCTCTGGCCGTCGGGTCAGTGTGTACGTTGACTATCGCGGGGACGCTCGAGTCGAAGGCTCTTTCGAGTGCGGGTCGGATTTGGGAGGGTTCGCGGACTTCTTCTCCGTGTCCGCCTAATGCTTCGGCGATAGCGTCGAAGCGGGTCCAACCGAGTTCTCGGCCAGGTTTGCGGATGCCTTCTACTCGAGCGGTCCAGCCTTCGTTGTTGGAAACTACGATGACAATCGGGATGTTGTAGCGGACAGCGGTGTCGAAGTCTTGGATATTCATCCCTAGAGAACCGTCGCCATGTAGTGCCACCGATTGCTTGTCGGGTTTAGCGAGTTTGGCACCGATGGCGAAGGGCAGGCCGACTCCCATGCAGCCAGTGGCACCGGAGTTGAGGCGGTGACCTGGTTTGAAGCTAGGGATCGACTGTCGACCGTAGTGGAGGATTTCGTTGCCGTCTACGGAGAGGATAGCGTCACGGTCCATGACTTCGCGTAGTTCTTTGCAGAGGCGGAGGGGATGGACGGGGACTTGGTTGGAGTTTTCGAGTTGTTCGGAACGTTGGCGTCGATTGAGTTCGATGTCGCGCAGGTAGTCGACCCATTGTGATTCGGCTTTGGATTTCATGCCGGTGCGGGAGACTTCCGCATTGATCTGTTGCATGGCGGATTTGGCGTCGGCGATGATGCCGTTGTCCACTGCCCTGTTGTGGCCGATCTCGGAGCCGTGGATATCTATCTGGATGACCTTTGCCTGTTGTGAGATGCGACGTCCAAAGGTCATGATCCAGTTAAAACGGGTGCCAACGACGAGAACAGCGTCAGTTTCGCGAAAGGCAGTAGATCGAGCCGCTGGGAAGGAGACCGGGTGGTCTTCTGGGATCAGGCCCCTAGCGATGGGGGTTGTATAGAAAGGGATGCCCGTGCGATCGACGAATTCTTGGAGTTCATCCCACGCGCCGGACCACCACGGGCCACTGCCGGCGAGAAGAATTGGCCGTTCGGCTTCGGAGAGGATTTTGACGGCCTCGGCAATGTGGTCGGGATCGGCGCTTGGAGGTGAGACAGTTGCTGCGCGGGTCGGAGGGGGGACTTCGGATTCTTCAACTTCGGCGTATAGGATGTCTTCGTTGCATTCGACGTAGACGGGACCGGGGCGGTCGTTCATCGCCGTTCTGAAGGCGGTCGAGATGTGTTCGGGAAGGCGATTTGCGTAGGTTGGTCGGATAACGGATTTGGATACGGGAGCGAAGATGTTTGGCAGGTCGACTTCTTGAAAGCCGTCGCGATAGATGTCTCGCAAGGGGCCTGCACCACCCAAGGTCACCATGGGAGCGGCATCGATGAATGCGTTGTAGATGCCAGTGAGAAGGTTTAGAGTGCCTGGGCCGGAGGCGGAGGTTGTGACGCCTGGTGTGCGTTTGACGCGGGCATAGGCGTGTGCGGCCATTGCGGCAGCCTGCTCGTGCCGGAAGTCGATGGTGCGGATGCCGAAGTCTTCGGAGTTGTTAACGATCTCGTAGTTCGGGCCTCCCATGAGGTAGAAGAGGCAGTCGGCACCTTCCTCTTTGAGGGTTCGGGCTATGAGGTAACTTCCGTCGACTTTTGGCATAGATAAAAGGGTATATCGGTATGTTTGCGATAGTTCTGCTTACATGGATGGACGGGATTAAGGGGATGTGTTTGTTGCTGTAGTTAGTCAGCCAAGTGTTTCTCGGAGGCGCATGGCACCGGTTTCGGGGAATGACGCGAGTTGACGTAATGGGTCGTTGTGCGGCGGCTCGCCGTCGTCGCGCATGGCTTCTGTGATCAGTGCCACGCCGGAGCGGAAGTCGTCTCTGTGGATGTATTCGGGAACTATAGATCCGTCATCTTCGGTGTTGTGCCAAGCTCCTAACGGGAATGATGTGCCGGTGACGCTGTATCCATAGGCTTTGAATGCGCTGGCTTCGCATCCGCCGGCACCCATCAGGGCTCGTTGGAATCTGATGCTGTCCTCGTTTCCGTGTTCAGAGATTCGATGCGCTGCCGACTGTAGGATCGCTTCGGCGTCGTGGTCGAATGTGGTCATGCGGTCACCCACGCGGATGACTACACCTCTGCCCTGATTAGCATTCTCGCTCTTGAGGCTGGTTTCGACAGAGACGACGATGGAGTCTTTCGGGATAGTTTCGTCGCTGGCTGCGAGAGCCGCGCCTATGAGTCCGACTTCCTCGGCGCGGGTGAAGAGTCCCACAACGGGTCTGGTGTTGGTTTTTCCGGAGTTCACCTCGATGAGCGCGGAGAGGATAGTTGCACATCCTGCGAGGTCATCGAGTTGCCTGGCGCGGATCATGTCACCGTCCAATCGAAAGCTTGGAAGATCCAGCAGGACGGCTGCAGGATAAGTCAATTGCGAAGGTTTAGGTCCGAACCCATCTTCATCTGCTCGGATCGTGACGCGGTCGGCTCGAGCAAATCTTCCGGCGTGTCGCAGGTGGGTATGAGACTCGATCGTTCCGAAGAGCGTGTTTCCGTTGCGTGCAATTACTTGGACTGAAGTTCCGACATCGTAAGCCCGCGATCCCAGTCCACCACGCGGTTCGGCATAAATGACCTCTTCGTCTTCGTCGATCTCAACGGCCTCCATGGCTTCGAAGCCAGGGTGATCCATGTGGGCGACGAAAACTAGAGAAGGCAAGCTATCGTCGCCGTCGAGATGTGCTATGACATTTCCCCACCGGTCGCGACGCTGTTGGATCCCGTTTGTGTCGAGGATGTTTGTGATTTCTCGTGCGACTCGATGTTCGTGAAAGGAGACAGTTGGCTGCATGCAGAGCGTCTCGAGAATTTCAAGGGAATCCATGGCAGAAAATGTTACGGGATTAGACTTTGCTATGACGATTCGCTACTCCGCTTGAATGAACAAATAAGTCCGATGGAAAGACGTGAGACGCGCTCTGAGACACTATTGAAAAGGATCAGGTCGTTAGCATACCGATATCCCGCTTACGTGCTGGTAGTCGTGTGTGGCCGTGCCTCTCTTGGTGGGGTTGACGATTGGGGATGTGTTCACGGAGTTCTATCGGCGACCTTACTACTCGGGGGTCGTCGTAGTCATTGCACTGGCGATAGGTGCGTTGGGGTACCTGAATCGCGCAACGCTGTGGCCTGCTCTGAAACTGGCCAATGAACAGGTGAGGACGCTTCACCCGAATTGGCTTCTAGTGATCGCGGCGATCGGATTGCGCTATCTGTTTCTGCTGTTTTTGCCGCCGGATTTCGCTGCTTTCGAAGAGGTCAATCAGGGCAGATTCGCTTGGAATATCGTCTACGCGGGCGACAAGTTAACGTTCCACCAGATTTTCACCAACGGGATCAGCGCGTTGTCGCTGAGCTACCTTGGGAACGAACTTCACCACTTAAGAGCGGGTTATGAGTTTGCGGGGGCGTTGTCGATCCTTTTGGTGGCGATCGGGTTGCGGAGATTGGATGTGAGTTGGACGGCGACGCTTGTCGTCGTTTTCACTATGGCGACGATGCGGTGGGCGGTGATAGCTGGTGGATTTGCAGAGGAATCGTTTGGCGGGTTGTTCCTCGCGACGCTGTTGTTCGTCGGCCTGATACTCAGTGACACATCTCGCAAAAACTACGCGTTTTGGGCCGGGATCGTCGGATTGGCGTCCGGGCTGTTGCTCTACGAGTATGTTCCGTTTTTTGTGCTTGCGCCAGTGCCGGTGGCGTATTGGTTCTTACGGACGTATTTCTCGAATCGAGCGGCGGGACGTCGGCGCACCGTTCTGCGAAGTTTCTGGTTCATCGCCGTGTTTACGTTTATGGCCGCCCCGCTGTTGTCGCAGTTGATTTACGACCCGATCAACACGCACCCCGGGGACACCATGTTCCGCCACCGGATAGTTGAGCGCAGCACGGAGAGATTTTCTCCCGAGTATTTCCAGCAGTGGGCTACTGATGCCGCCGACTACATGAGCGTGGCGTTCGGTTTGGACGTCAAGCGACCATCAAAACTTTTCAGGGCGAGCGACGATTCAGTGGTCCCGTTGATCATCGGAGTGATGTTTGCGGTCGCAGTGTTGGATACGCTGAGGAGACCAAGGGCGATATATCCCTTTTTTCTTGCTCTGTTTTTCCTCCTTTATTGCGCTGTGATCGCGATCCCATCAGATCGTTTCTACGTCGGCAGAATGACGTCTTTGATACCGGTCTTGGTGATTTTGTCCGGGATCATGTTGGATAGGTTGGTCTTGTATCTCTTGCGGCAGCGTCCAATGGATGGGAGGATAGTCAGCATACTTGCGATCGGGTTTGCGGTCGTCGTTGTTTTGGTGAATTTCTCAGGAACTACTCACATGGCTCGGGATGAAGGGACGTTGGTGGAGTACACGAACAACAAATACACCGTTTGCAGATCGATCGGGGTGCAGCCGTATTCGTTCGAGAAGGTGATAACGATCTCGAGTGTCCATTGCTCCTTCGGCGACGAAGTCTGGCTGTATCCTGAGTTGGAATTTGAGGCGGTAAACCAGGATTCAATGCCAACCTCAGAAGAGTTGACGCCGGGCACGCTGGTGCTAGTGGGCGACAACCGCGGGTTAGATGGCGAACTGATCAACGCAACGATCGCATTGGCCAATGTCGCAGGAAGCGAGAGTACTTTGCGAGAGACAAAGACGATGTTGGACAGGACGGGGACGTTATCGTTCTGCTACCGGTGCAATTGAAGTGCGGATCTAAGATCCTAGGAGGCATCGGATTCAGTTTGAGCGGTAGTAGAATCCGCAACGGTACAACCAGTTCGAGGGATCTGGTGAATGCCGGAATTCGAGGTGTAACTGAAGATGCCGAATGTGATGGTGCTTTCGGGCCCTGCTCTACCGTTGTTGAAGATGGCTGAGGAAATGAAGCCTAATGGCTATGAGTTGACGGTCTGCACGGCGGAGACGGATGAGGATGAAGTGGAGCGTGTCGCGGCGGAGTCGGATTTTGTTCTAGCGTTCGGCCACGGCGTGACTGAGAACATTCTTCGCTCTGGCAGGAAATTGAAGCTAGTACAGCTTTGTTCGGCGGGATACGATGGAGTGAACTTGCGAACCGCCGGTGAGTTGGGCATCCCAGTGGCGAACAACGGCGGCGCAAATGCGATTCCGGTAGCTGAGTTCGCGATGACATTGATCTTGGCGTGTCACCGTCACCTACCGATTGCGCACAACGACACGCGTGCAGATGCTTGGATGCGGCCGGAGATTGATGGCTACGACTCGTATGAGCTTTTGGGAAAGACGGTGGGGATCGTCGGAGCGGGTCGGATTGGATCTACCTTGGCTAGGTTGCTTAGGGGATTTGAGACGAACACCTTTTACACCGATCTCGTTCGATCAGAGAAGGCGGAAAGTTATGGAGCGAAACGTGTTGAGTTAGATGAGTTGCTGATGGAGTCGGACGTTGTTTCGCTGCATACGAACCTCAATGCCGGTTCTCACAAGCTCATCGGGGCTAGAGAGCTTGGTTTGATGAAGAAGTCCGCCTTGCTGGTCAACACTTGCCGCGGGCCGGTGGTCGACGAAGCGGCGCTGATTGAGGCTTTGAGGAACGGTGAAATCTGGGGTGCCGGGCTGGATGTTTTCGAGATCGAACCGGTAGAGGCGGATAACCCCCTGTTGACGATGGACAACGTCGTGGTTGCGCCGCATGTCGCGGGCAAGAGCTGGGAGTCGTATCCGAGGCGTGTGGAGTTTGCGTTCGAAAACATGGAGCGAGTTTGGGCTGGTGGGACTCCCGAAAGCGTCGTCACCGAGGATTGAAAGTAAACTTCCCTGTTAGCAACTGAAAAACGGTAGCGAGGAGAGATCGCATGGCAGATGACGGAATCAGAATTCTCTATCTAGGACCGCAAGGCGGCGACACGCACGATGCGAGCCAGACTGAGCAGCAGTCGCGGGCGGCGCGTCAGTACGGCGCTGAGTTCGTGCAGTATTCGGGCAGCAGCGAAGGCGAGTTGATCGAGGCGCTCAAGGATACCGACTGCGTGATCAACCAAGGGCATGGATGGGATCCTGCGCTGTTTGTCCACATGGGCAACAATGGACGTTGCAAAGGACTCGTGTCGTTTGGCCATGGGTATGACGGGATGGATTTGGAGACGGCCGCGGTGAATGGCGTGGTGCTGTCGAACACGGCATCATTTGGGACGGAGGAGGTCAGCAACCAGACGATGATGCATTTCCTCGTCTGCGCCCGAAAGTTCGTCCTCCACGACAAACTGGTTAAGAACGGCGCTTGGACGCGAGAGCATCTACCGCCGATGGGTCACATCTTGGGCGAAACTTTTGGAATCGTCGGACTGGGAAACATCGGACGTGCAGTCGCTCGCAAGGCTCGAGCGTTCGGCCTAAACGTCATCGCGTACGACCCTTATCGTTCTTCTTGGGATGCCAAGGAGTACGGCGTTGAGATCGTGCCGACATTGAAAGAAGTCGCAGAGCGTTCCGACTACGTATCGCCGCACGTCTTCCTTGACGAAGGCACGTACCACATGTTCAGCGATGACTTCTTCAAGGCGATGAAGCCGACGGCCTACTTCATCAACTGCTCGCGCGGGCCTGTGGTTGATGAGCCTGCTTTGATCCGCGCCCTCCAGAACGGCGAGATCGCGGGAGCCGGACTTGATGTCTTTGAGCAGGAACCAGTAGATCCCAACAACCCGCTCCTCAAGATGGACAACGTAGCTGTGACCAACCACTATGCTTCCTACAGCGAAGTGGCGTGGGAGCGTGCGAACACTCAGCTTGGGGAAGAGGCGATTCGGATCGCCGACGGCTACTGGCCGATGTCGTTGATCAATCCCGAGGTGAAGCATCACTCGCCGGGGCGGAAGAACCCCATCTCTTGGGAAGTGATGATGGCCAGTCGCTGATTTGAGCGGTTGGGATCAAATAAGTAACTGCAACTGAAACGTCTGAAAGGAACAGACAAACAATGGCTGAACACAAAGTCTTGATCATGGGTATCGACGATGACGATCCCCTCGACTATGAGCGCGCCGAGATGGCCGATCTCGATGTGGAGTTCGTGAAGGCGAACCCGGAATCAGAAGGCGAAGCGATCGAACTGGTACGCGACGCCGATGCGCTGATGATGCGATCCACGCCCTACTCTAGCGAACAGGTGCTGCGAGCCGCCGAGAAGGCACAGGTGCTCGCCGTCTACTCGCACGGCTTCAACCAGATCGACACTGATGTCTGCAACGAGATGGGCATAATCATCACCAACGGCGCTGGGATGTGCATGGAAGAGGTCTCGAACCAGGCGGTGACGATGATCCTCTGCCTGAACCGTCAGTTGATCCAGTTCAACGAACGGACAAAGGCCGGAAAATGGGGACGTGGCGATGTGCTGATCGAGCCGATCGACCAGCAGGTGCTGGGGCTTGTCGGTTTGGGGAACATCGGACGTCAGGTAGCAAGGAAGATGTTTAACGGGTGGCGGATGAAGGTGATTGCGTATGACCCCTACTGCCCGCCGTGGATCGCTCAGGAGTATGCGGTCGAGCAGGTCTTCTCGTTGCACGAGCTCTTCGAGAGGTCCGACTACGTCTCCGTGCAGGTGCCGCTCAACAAAGAGACGCACCACATGATCCGCAAAGAGCACTTCGACTGCATGAAGCCAACGGCGTACTTCGTCAACGTTTGCCGCGGCGCCGTAGTCCGAGAGGTCGACCTCATTCAGGCATTGCGAGAAGGCAAGATGCAAGGTGCGGGTCTCGACGTCTTCGAGCAAGAGCCAGTAGACCCGGACAACCCGCTCTTGAAGATGGACAACGTTATCTGTGCCCCGCACTCGGCAGGTGCTTCGACCAGATCAGCTTGGTTGAGCAGGCAAAGGGCCTCGCAGCAGGTTGCGGCGGTTCTTCGAGGAAACTGGCCTTCTGCTGGTCAGAACCCTGAAGTTGCAAGCTCGTTGCAGAGACGAGACCGGATGCAGTCGCTGGAGCCTAAGTTGGAGGCATCGCGAGAGGTCTTGCCCATGGCGGTTTTGCCGGAGGGGAGATAGCGATCGAGTTCGGTTTAACTTAATCGGTTGAACTAGGACGGCCCCTCCTCGATCGAGGAGGGGCCGTTTCGCGTTTGTGAATAGTACGCCCTGCTAGCCATACCACACAATCAGAACGATCAACCCCGTCGTCACGGTGAAGATGGCGAAGGGCCAGAGCGTGTAGGTCCCAAGGCGGCGGATCAGCCACATGAAGATGTTGATGGCGATGTACGAGGCAATGAAGGAGATGGCGAACCCTATTGCGAGCTCGTCGATGTCGGGGAGGGATTCGGATGGCGAAAGGAGGACTTGGGATATAGAGACGATGGCTGCGATGGTGATGACGGGAACCGCTAGGAGGTATGAGAAGCGGACTGCGACCACTAGCGGCATCCCCCTAGTGAGACCAGCGGTTATGGTGACTGCGGAACGGGATATCCCAGGGATCAGCGCGGCGGCTTGGGAAAAGCCGATGATTAGGGCATCGGCATAGTCGATGGCTTTTGGTCTGGTGCGTTGATCTCTGCCGGTTAGACGGAGTCCAGTGAAGTGGTGCCCTAGGAGCAATGCGGCTCCGGTGACGATGAACATTCCGGCCGCGACTTGAGGGGCGCGTACTGTATCGGATGTGAGGATCGGGTAGAGCGCGGCACCGATTGCGATAGCAGGCAGAGAACCTAGACCGACGGCTTTAATGAGGTTTATGGATGGCATCGACATTTGGAGCGAGAGCCGTCGACGCATATCGCCGATGGTGCGGTAACGTTCGAGAATCTGCGTCGACATCAAATCATCATCACCGCCGAGGGGAATGTCTCGGTTTCGGCGTAACGTCTTCAGTATCAATAGCCAATCGCGGCGGAAGAAGAGGATGAGGGCCAGAAGGGAGCCTAGATGGACGGTTGCGTCAAACGCGGCAGGAGGTGGATCCCATCCGAGGACCCAAGAGGCGATGACCATGTATCCACTGCTGCTGATGGGGAGCAGTTCGGTAAAGCCTTGCATGAAAGACAGCGTGGCGATTTGGACGAAGGTCATGGCGGTGTCTAAAATCTGTCCGTCAACTAATTGTCTAATCGGATTTGTTGATCATCTCTTGCCCGTCAATCGCTTCAATCATCGTGGTAAATTGAATGTTGCCTCGCAACTAGTGAACCGATCTTGAGATGTCGAAGAAACCACCGATAGTAACCCGCATCGAAACCCTACGAAATCCCGCATTCTCTAAGATCTTCTGGGTCAGGGTCTACACCGATGACGGACGTGTCGGTCTGGGAGAGACTTCGTTTGGCCCGAAAACTGTTGAGGCATGGTGCCACGAGGATGGTGCTGAGTATCTGCTTGGGAAGGATGCCACCCAACTCGATCTGCACTGGAACGCGCTGAACGGGTACGGAGGCAAGGTCATAGGGCGAGCCGCTGATATGAGCGGTTTGTCCGCGGTCGATATGGCGCTTTGGGACCTATACGCCCAGCGCGCTGGAGTCCCTCTTTACGAAGCACTGGGCGGTCTCAGCAGACCGTCGATCCGCGTCTATAACACGTGCGCTGGCTACTCCTACGGCGTCAACCGAGTCGGAAGGCTCGCCATGGGGGACATCGACCACCGCCCAGAGCATGAATATGAAGATCAGCACGCCTTCCTGACGGACGCCGGCGCGTTGGCCGACGATTTGCTCTCCGAGGGCTATACAGCGATGAAGATCTGGCCATTCGACCAAGTTGCTGAAAAATCTAACGGCCAGTTCATTTCAGGTCCCGATCTTGAGATGTGCACCCAACCTTTCCGTCTAATCAGGGAAAAAGTCGGCAACAAGATCGACGTGATGCTGGAGATGCATTCGACCTACAACCTGCCCTCCGCGGTTCGCATCGCGAAGAACGTAGAACCATACGACCCATTCTGGTTCGAAGACCCTGTCCCGATGGACAACATAGACGCGCTCGTGGCGTTTAGGAATTCGACACACATCGCGGTGACGGCATCTGAAACAGTGGCGACCCGCTGGGCATTTCGTGAGATGTTCGAGAAACAGGCGATGACAATCTGCATGTTCGACATCTCATGGGTTGGTGGTATTTCCGAGGCGAAACGAATTACAGCGATGGCCGAGGCATATCACATGCCAATAGCTCCTCACGACTGCGTCGGCCCGGTCACCTTCATGTACTCGGTGCATCTCTCCCTGAACGCGCCGAACGCGTTGATCCAAGAGACGGTGCGGGCGTTCAACGCGACGTGGTATCGGGAGGTTGTTGACCAACTGCCAGTGATTGAAAACGGGTTTGCCCTACCACCTGAAGGGATAGGCGCATGTCAAACTCTGCTTGATTCCTTCGTAAACGACCCCACAACCGAGATTCAGGAGAGCAACATCTGAAAACTCCAATTTCGGGTAAGATACTGCGCGCTCGGATCGCGCCGATTTAGACGCCGACACTAGTACCATTCGCTACAAATCACTCGCAAGGAGAAATCCAATGGCATACAAGATAGCCGACCCCATCCAGATGTTTGTATCGCCCGGGCCAAAACCCAACGGCCTGCAAGCCGCTGATGACGGCCTTTGGTACATCGACCAAGGCAACGATCACGTCTACAAACTCGACTGGCAGACCGGCGAGACACTGTTCGAAGCACCGACCGAGACCGTCCACTCCAGCGGCATCACCCTCGACGACGAGGGCAACGTCTGGATAGCATCGACCTACTCCTGCGACATCTTCTTGGTGGACCGCGAAACCGGCGCAACGATCGACAAGTTCCCGTCTCCCGGCGCCGGCATCAACGCAACGCGAGAACATTTCGACGACTCGATGGGGCGTGCCGCGCAGCCCACTGGTGACCACGGTCTCGAGTGGAAAGACGGCCACATCTACATCGCCTCGCCACCGTCGCAGTTCGTCCACGTCCTCGACGCATCGACTTGGAAGGAAGTCCACCGCTTCAAAGCTCCCGGTTACCGCGTCCACGGAATAGCCTTCGCCGAGGAAGAGGGCCACATGTGGGTCTCCGACACGTCATTCGGCGTCGTATGCCGCCAACGCATCGAAGACGGACGATGCTACGACGTCTTCCGCGTACCCCACCCCGTCCAAATCCACGGCATGACCATCAAAGACAATCGCCTCTGGTACGCAGACGACCGCGGCCCCATCGGCTGGCTGAGCGTTAGCATGGACCCGGATTTCTAAACGACGAAGGCAAAGCTGTCATCGTTTTTCGCCATTTGTTTTTAAAGAAACGTTCGATGTCCTGTATGGTACGTCGAGACGATTCATTTTATGGAACACTGGGAGTAAGAAATTGCGATGGCTACGCCCGATCCCGGAAGACTGGATCCCGTGGCATCTGACACTGTTCATTGCGCTGAGCGTTGTCGGCATGACGCTACGCGCCATTGAACAATTGCCGCTGCACAAGCGCGGAGACATCGTCGGATTCACGAACTCGATGATCGACGCTTCAGTTTCTGTAATCTTAGTAGCAGCGACCACAAGCACAATCATTGTGGAGGGAGCTTTGATATTCGCAGAGAAATACCTAAACCACCGCTTCGAAAAGGGCCGAGAACAAGGCCGAGAAGAGGGACGCGTTGAAGGGGCTGACGAGGAAAGAAAACGTTGGCTCGACTGGGTGGCTCGTAAACAATCTGCCGAAAATGCCGGCAAACCATTCAACGAACCATCACCAGCCGAAACTCAACCGTCCAACGGATCGGCTTGAGATTCATGTACAGACAGACCCTGAGCGCCGTAAAGTCGCGCTAGAAACCAAAGGAACGCAATGACCAAAGTCCTAGTAACCGGCGGCTCAGGAAAAATGGGCCAAGTTATCATCCAAGATCTTTTAGCCAACGGCTACGAGGTAGTCAGCACTGACCACAAAGCCCCTAAATCCACTGACGGCTTCGAATTCATCGCCGCTGATGTCACCGATCCCGACGAAGCCATGCGCGTCATGGAGGGCTGCGAGAAGGTCATCCACATGGCCGCAATCCCCAACCCGCTCATCGCCTCCGAGTGGGAAGTCCTCCGAGTCAACACTATGTCCAACTGGGCAGTCCTCGAAGCCGCCGAGAAGCATGACATCTACAACGTAGTAATGGCTTCCAGCATCAACGCTATCGGAGCCGCCTTCTCCCGCAATCGAGTGCCTAGGCCCTATTTCCCACTCGACGAAGAGCAAGATACTCTCTGCCAAGATAGCTATGCAATGTCAAAGTGGTACGGCGAGATCATGGCCGACACCTTCATCCGTCGCAACCCCGGCAAGATGCAGATCGCTTCTATGCGCTTCCACTGGCTAGGCCATAAGCAGGAGCAACTTGAACGTAAAAATTCACGCAACCCAAGCAGGACCAACCCGCTCCGCCGCAATGCGATGGACTTCTGGGGATACTCTGACATCGAAGAATCCGCAGCCGCGTGTCGTTTAGCCATCGAAAAGGAATGGGACGGACACGAGGCATTCTTCATCAACGCCACTGACACCTTCCTAGACGTTCCAACAGATGAGGCCATAGCTATGGCCTACCCTGAAGCCGAGATTCGCACTCCCCTGCCCGACTTCACCTCCGCCATCAGTCCTGCAAAAGCAAAGAGAATCTTGGGCTGGGAACAAAAATCCTCTTGGCGAGACCTCTAAACGCAACACCGCCGCCATGAGACAACACACAACGAGATCCATCATGCCCGAAGCGATAGTCGGTAAAGTCCAAACCGTCCAAGGTCCCATCGACCCCGGTGATGTAGGTGCCACCATAACCCACGAGCATCTCCTGATCGACTTCATCCCTGTACTGCAAGAACTCCCCGGCGCCAGCAACCTCAAGCGCATGAACGATCCCGTCACCATGGAAAACCTGTGGTGGGTACGTCACTACTGGAACAGCAACATCGACAATCTCAGATTGTTAGACGTTGACGTTGCAATCGATGAGGCGGCAGAGTTCTACAACGCGGGCGGTTCAACAATCGTAGACGTCACATCGATAGGCATCGGCCGTGATCCCATCGCTTTGCGGCAAATCTCCCGAGCCACCGGCCTGAATGTCGTCATGGGCGGCGGACACTATGTCTATCTCACCCACGGCGAAGACATTCAGAACGCCAGCGTTGACGACCTGGCACGGATCATCATCCGCGATGTCCAAGAAGGTGTCGACGACACTGGTATTAAGACCGGAATAATCGGCGAAATCGGCAACTCGTGGCCTTGGGAAGAGACCGAGAAGAAAACCCTCGAAGCCGCGGTAACGGCGCAGCGCGCAACCGGCGCTCCTCTGCTCATTCATCCCGGTCGAGATAACTACGCCCCGATCCAACTTCTCGAGGCCGTCGATCGCTGGGGCGGCGACCTTTCTCACACCGTCATGGGACACATCGAACGCACCATCTTCGACTACGGAGTACTCGATGAGGTGGCGTCAACGGGCGCGTACATGAATTACGACCTGTGGGGACATGAATCGACTTACTACCCCATGAACCCCCAAACCTATATGTCCTCGGACCAGCACCGACTCGAGCAGGTCGAGCACCTGATCTCAAACGGCCATGTCGAACAGATCCTCCATGCTCACGACATCTGCTCCAAGCACCGCATCAAGAAATACGGCGGCCACGGCTGGGACCACATCATCGCCCGTGTCGTCCCCAGAATGCTCGCCCGTGGCACATCCCAAGCCGACATCGACACCATGCTCAGTCACAACCCAGCGCGGATGCTCACTTTCTCTGAACCTGAAGAGTAAATCTGGATTGTGAGTTAGCGGAGTGATCGTTTGACGCGGTGTGAACCCTTGGCCGCCACGGTTTAGAATCAGAATCACCACGTCCCGCGCCCCCGTAGCTCAACGGACAGAGCGAAAGACTTCTAATCTTTAGGTTGCGCGTTCGAATCGCGCCGGGGGTGCCACCTCAAGTCACATCTCCACAAATGGCACCACCTGACGACGCGCCAATAATCGAGTCCGCCCGTCGTGTCGCAATCGCCGCCGACTCGTGTGCTCTCCTGACCCCAGAGTTCGTAAGCCGTCACAGCATCCAAGTTGCCCAGATGCGCATCAATATCGGCGATGAATCCTTCAACGACGACCCAAACCTCAACTACGCCGATATCTACACCCGCATCGTCGACCAACCCGAAACGCGTGCATGGGTTTCGGCTCCCCTACCTGAAGTTTGGCTTGCAACTATCAGAAAAGCGGCGGAACGCGCCGACTCAGTGATTTGTATCACTGTTGCCGCAGGTCTCAGCGCGTCCTACGACTCCGCCCGCGTTGCGGCAGAAATTGCCCAAAACGAGAACAAGAACCTCGATGTAAGAGTCGTCGACTCCTCGACCATTTCCGGAGCATTGAAACTCCTCGTCATGGACGCTACACGCGCAACCGACGTCGGTCTCGACGCTAGCGCGGTAGTTGATCACATCCAACAAACAAAATCCACGCTCCGCACCATCGCAGTCGTAGACCAACTCAACCGCATACACCACATCGCCAACACACCCAAAACCGCAATCAAACTCGCTCGTGCGCTGAACATCAAACCCATCGTCACATTCGACACCGACCAGTTTCGCCTAGTCTCCAAACCCTTCTCCACCCGCAGCGCGATCCACCGTATGCTCCGAAACATAGCCGACCATCTCGGAGATGCCCCCGCACGATTCGTCGTTCTCCACGTCAATGCGTTGGGTCGCGCCAAATTTATCGCTGACCAGATACGCGCTAACTGCGATTGCCAATTGATGGACATATCCGACTTCCACCCGTTCATCGGCCTATATTCTGGTAGCGGAGCCGTCGGTATCGCTTGGCAGCAACTCCCACCCGAAGACCTATAGCCAGATTGGTATCCTAGTATCGCAGCGCAAATACACTCGCAAAGCGCCAACACCGTTCTTTGAAACCAGTCAATTAAGTCACTAAAGTGGAATTCAACGGCTACGAGCTAGAACCCAACTTCTACGACGAGATGTTCGACGTGGATGGAAACCCGCGTCCGCATTGGCGCGAGCTCCACGAAACTCTTGTCGACCTGTCCGAAGTCGAACTCTCCACCATGCAGGAACGAGTCACTCGCTCGTTCTACAACGAAGGCATCACCTTCATCGTCTACGGCGACGAAGCTGCAGGTGAACGCATCATCCCCATAGACTGCATTCCGCGCCTCATGGCCAACGCCGAGTGGAAACATATCGAAAAAGGCCTCGATCAAAGACTTCGCGCCCTCAACCTCTTCCTTGAAGACGTCTACAACGAGGCCAAGATCATCACCGACGGTGTCATTCCGACTGACGTAGTCCGGGATTGCCCACAGTACCGCATCGAGATGCGAGGACTCTCCGCCCCTCACGGCGCGTGGGTCTCGGTATGCGGCACCGACATCGTTCGCACCGATGACGGCTTCTTCGTACTCGAAGACAACCTGCGCGTCCCCTCCGGCGTCTCATATATGATCGCTACTCGCAAAGTCGTCAAAGCGAATCTCCGAAACGCGTACCGAAACTCCAAGGTGCTCGAAGTCGAAAATTACGGCACGCTCCTCCGCGAAACCCTCCTCGAACTCGCGCCAGATAATGTCTCCGAACCTAATATCGCTCTCCTTACTCCCGGCATCTACAACTCCGCCTTCTACGAGCACATGTTCCTAGCCCGAGAGATCGGAGCTGAACTCGTCGAAGGACGCGACCTTCTGGTTAACGACGGCTTCGTATACATGCGAACAACCCAAGGTCTGCGCCGCGTCGATGTCATATACCGACGCGTCGACGATGACTTCGTAGACCCCCTCGTGTTCCGACCCGATTCCATCCTCGGCGTACCCGGCCTCATCCACGCCTATCGCCTCGGAAACGTCATGCTCGCCAACGCCCCAGGCACCGGGATCGCCGACGACAAGAGCATCTACGCATACGTCCCCGACATCATCCGCTACTACCTCGACGAAGAGCCTATCCTCTCTAACGTCCAAACAAACCTCTGCCGACGATCCGAAGGCCTCGAATACACCCTTGACAACCTACAAGACCTCGTCGTCAAAGAGGTTGGAGGATCCGGCGGTTATGGCATGTTGGTCGGTCCGCACGCATCGCCCGGAGAGCGAAACGAATTTGCCGAACACCTGAGAGCAAACCCAACCAACTACATCTCACAACCGACTCTCGCCCTATCACGCTCCCCCTGCCTCATCGGCGACAAATTCGAACCACGCCACGTCGACATTCGCCCCTACGTCCTGCGAGGCAAAAAGACCCGCATAATCCCCGGCGGTCTATGTCGTGTCGCATTGGAACGCGGAAACCTCGTCGTCAACTCCAGCCAGGGCGGTGGCGGCAAAGACTTATGGGTACTCGGTGAGTAGCACTATGCTTTCGAGAAGCGCAGAAGGTATCTACTGGATGGCCCGCTACACCGAACGGGCCGGTTTCATGTGCAGATTGCTTCAACTCCAAACCGAAGCACTCGTCGATCGCCCGATCCGCGAAATCCACTTCGGTTGGCGACGACTTTATACAGCTATCAACCGACGGCCCCTAGGCGGCATGGAAGGTTTCGAACCCACCGATGACTACAACCTCGTCGACGCCTACTTCCTCACCGACGAATTGACATTCGTACGAACGAATGACGCCTCCTTGCTCTCCTGCTACCAGATGGGACGTGAAAACGCTCGACAGGTCAGAAACTGCATCAGCGACGAGATGTGGACCGCCCTGAACACCGAATACCTCAAAATCCAAGACATCCAACTCAGCGACATCTGGCTCTCATCCCCCTCAAGCTTCTACGAGGAGACCGGCGCAGGAATCGACCGCTTCACCGGCGTCGCATCCGCAAGCATGTACCGCGATGAGGGATGGCACTTCTTCCGCATCGGACAATTCGTCGAGAGAATCCAATTCACCTGTGCCCTGCTCCTTGCCCAAACCCGACTCGAAGAGCGTTCACGCGAACTCGCAGATGCAGATTGGCGAAGCCTCCTCCGAGTCTTCCATGCCCACGAAGCATACGACCGGATGTACAGCATCGAAACCCAACCGCAATTCATCCTCAACGTCCTCGTCTCCGATCCGCAACTCCCCGAAGCGCTGCGGCGGTCCGTCGACCGGGCAGGACAGGAACTCGACTCCATCGGCGACGGTCCGAATCCCGCCACCAGCCAAGCCGCTCGACGACTCGCAGGCCGACTCAGCGCCCTCATACGATTCGATTGGGCCGATCGTACTGACAACGAGGCTTTCCTAACACAGGTCTTCACATACTCTCGCCAACTCCACAACTTGATCAACGAATCATTCTTCAACTACTCCATCACAGGCATCCCTAGGGCCGACGTCAGATGACAGATTTCGTCCGTTACAACATCGAGCATGTCTCGAGCTACTCATACACTCAACCCGCGAAACGCTGCGTCATGTGGCTCTGCCTCGAACCGCGCACCGACTTCGACCAGACCCTGAAAGGCTTTCAAGCCACTACGAACCCCTCCTCATACCTCAGCGCCGAAACCGACTCTTTCGGCAACAACAAACACGTCATCACTCTGAACCTCGAACACGATTCCTTGGAAATCGTGACCAAATCTCAAGTCGAAGTAGTTGCTGGAGGGCAACCGCCACTTGGCATCGGCTTTGGCGCATGGGACGAAATCGAGGCTTGGTCAGACTCCTTCGAATATTGGCACTTCACCCACGAAAGCGCTTTGACACACCGCTCCCCCACTTTAGACGCCTTCATCGAAAAACACGGAATCAAACGTGGCTCCGACCCGCTCGAATCCCTGCTCCAACTCTCCGAAACCCTCTTCCACACATTCCATTACCAACCCGGTATTACTAACGTCTCATCAACCGTCGACCACATTATCGAGACCGGCAAGGGCGTCTGCCAAGACTACGCCCACGTCATGCTCGCCATCGCTCGGTCATGGGGCATCCCATCCCGCTACGTCTCCGGCTACATGCACGTCACCGGCATCGCCGACGAGCAAGTCCCCGAGACTCAGACCCACGCATGGGTCGAATGTCTACTCCCAAACCGCGGATGGCTCGGCTTCGATCCAACCAACCACACATTCGCCGACGAAAGACACGTCCGCATAGCCGTTGGCAGAGACTATCTAGACGTCTCCCCCACCAGAGGCGTCATCATTGACGGCGGCCCATCCACTCTTACCGCAGCCGTCAAGATGAATAAATCCAGCCTTACGGATTAAACACCCTTAATGTCGCACATCTTAGAGCTGGTCGCTACCTGGATCGAGGAGCTCATCGCCAGCATCGGATACCCCGGCATCGTCATAGTCATGGCGATCGAGAACATCTTCCCGCCAATTCCGTCCGAACTCGTTCTCCCCTTCGCAGGATCACTCTCCGCCAAAGGAGAGATGAACTTCTGGGCCGCAGTCGCCGCCGGAACCATCGGCGCTGTGATCGGCGCCATCGTCCTTTACGCCGTCGGATACTTCGCACGCGAAGCAGGCGTCCGCAACCTCGCGGCCCGATTCGGCAAATACTTATTCATCTCCGAACGAGACCTCGACCGCGCCGCCGACTGGTTTGAACGCTACGGTGAAATCATCATCTTCTTCGGACGCCTCATCCCCCTGATCCGCAGCATCATCTCCATACCCGCCGGCTACACCCGCATGAACCCCGTCCGATTCCTCATCTACACAACTCTAGGCACTACTCTATGGAACCTCATCCTCACCTACGCCGGACGCCTCCTAGGCGAAAACTGGCAAGACATCCTCGCATTTACCGACACCTACCAATACGCCACTTTGTCTGTCATTGTGTTAGCGGTCGTTGTTTTCCTCGCATGGAGAATCATCAAACATCGACGCCAACCCCCAGAACTGTAAGGTTGGACATCGCCCGCGGGTTTACAACGTTCAGTTCGTGAACCGGATGATCAAAGGCACGACTATCGCCGTGACCGCAAGAATCGCTATCACTCCCGCGAAGAGAAGGTAGCGCGCGCCGTAATTCGATATCAGACTAGGCTCGTAATACTTGTCAACATCATTGTCGCGGTACATCTCGACCAAGCCGTCCAACAGTACGCGACGCGTCCGCCTGCCCACCACCAGTGCAACCATCGCGACCAAGTTGAGTAGCGCCGTCATCACGATGAATATCGCCAATATGATGTCGTACGTCGCATCGCTGTCACCCAAAGCAGCCTCGCTCGCTACACCGAAATTGATCCCAAGAACGATGAGGTTGAAGATGATCGCTGTCAACACGAAGATCGTATCCGTACGACTGCTCTCACCAAGCTCCTTAACAATGTGGTCATGCACCTGCCCCAGCATCAAAACCCCTCCTTTCGCAACGAAAAGTTGCACAGATATCATCTGTTGCTAGCGTAGCCTGATGGCTTCACAGCGAACACCAGATACACATCATGATACTCCCCTTATCCCCAATCGATCTCAGTCCAAATTGGGAAACAATCTTGTAGTCCGACAATTGAACTGCGGGAAATCTTCTCACTGATTGCACGTTCATTCCACTAAACCGCTACTTGCCCATACTCTCGCTTCAATTGGGATATCGGCGACACATAACTGCAATCCCATCAAATACAAATATCGTGCATCGGTGCTACACTCTTTTATCAACTAGTGAGCCTAAACATGTAGCGGCGACGGCGCACTGAAGCGAAATATGAATCGGGGGTAATCGTGACCATCAAATACGCTGGAATAGCCTTGATCGCTGGCGCTGTTCTCTCCTACGTATCTGCCCTCTTCTTCCCGGGGGGACCATTAATAAACCCCGTAGATCAGACCGACTTCGTCGAGGCGGTAAACGCTATCGCAGGCGCTCCCACTCTCGCTCACCTGATGATTTTCCTCACAATTCTGGGGATGATCCTCATGTCTTTTGGATTCTTCGGGCTTTTACCTCTAGCCAGCCGACAAGTAGGGCTCGCAGGCGCTTTGCTCAAGTTCGGCCTCTTCCTCTCCATCATTGAATGGAGCATCGTAATCATCGGAATGGGTATGAAACATTTCGTCACTCATCTGATGCAACGCGCCGCAGATGCTGGAACCGGTTCCGCAGATTACACCTTCTTCCAAGACTCCGCATTGATCATCCACACCGACATGACTGCCGTACTTCTGGCCTTCATCGCGATCTTCCCCTTCGCATCAACCCTCGTCGGAATCGGGATTGCCGACCGCGTCCAGTCGATGAACCTATCCAAAATCGCAGCGTACCTACTCATTGTGTCTGGCGTAGGCGGCCTGATCACCTATCTGCTAGCGATGCTCATCGCCAGTGACCCTCTGTCCTTCCTCATGATCTTCAACATCCTGCTCTTAATCGGGTCCATAGGCCTGATCGGTGTAGGCATCGGTATGTCGCAAGGCAGTGAGGGGTTTGCAGAAGAGCAGTCATAGCCATAATTCGAAATCGGTCGTAAGGCAAAGACCAACATCTATTGCCTTACGGCCAAACCTCGTCGTCGCCGAATCGCCTACTGACTCTGCTCTTCATGCCGACGATAAACCGCATCGATCTCCAAATCGAGTTCCTCCTCCCAATGACGCACCATGGACCGCAGCCGCATGTTCTGGTACGCGCCCCAAACCGTCATCGCAGGAGGCACGACTAGGATCGAAACGATCAATGAGTAGGCGATAGTAATCGCCGCCGTGATCCCGAAGTGCTGCAACGCCAACATCGGCGACGCAATCAACACCCCAATCCCGAGCGCTGTAGTCAGCGCCGAACCAAGCAGCGCCGATCCCGTCGTTCCCAATGTCCTCACTGCCGCCGTCTGAGGATCACGAACCCGCGTGTACTCCTCACGATAGCGATGAATCATATGAATCGTATAGTCCACTCCGATACCAATCGACAAAGCTGTGATGATTGACGTGACCAGCGTGTAAGGAATATCCAAGAGCGCCATCGTCCCCAGCACCGAAACCATCACAAACACCGTCGGAACCACCGCGATTAGCGCCAATGCAGGCTGCCTTACCGTCACCCAGAAGAAGGCACCCAGAACAATAATCGCCACCGCCACCGTCGCCCCGGTCGACTCCGTCTGCGAATCCTTGATCGCATCCGTGACCGCAAACGAGATCACCGCCTCAGATGTCACCGTGATAGTGTCATCCGCACCAAACCATCGCGCCTCGATCTCATCCTGAAGTTGCTTCGTCGCAGCAGGGTTTCCCGTATACGCAGGAAACTGCAACAATAGAGCATCCACATCGTCCGGATTATTATCCAGAACACGAGAAAGCGCCGGATCTTTCGACCCGATCATGTCGAGAATTTCCTGCATCGCAACCGAGTCGATCTCCAAGTCGGCAGATGCTTCACGGTACCGAGCCGCGATATCCGCGTCATACTTGTCTCCCGGATCGCCACTGTCAGTTACCCAGTCTCGGATAACCAACTCATACGATGCCAAAACCGGACCCGCTGCCGCACTCGGTCGAGTCATCGGATCTTCAAACGACGCCTCAAATTCACGAATGTTCAACAACGTGCGAGTCTCCGTCGCCTCAGCTTGCACGATCACACTCGCCATCTCCGTCGAACCACCTACCGCCTTGTCCAGCGTGTTCAAATCTGTCAGTACAGAACCGCCTCTAGGCAGGAGATCTCTAATGCTGTAATCCGAATCAAGATCGGTAGCAGCCCAGCCCAAAGCAACTGTGATCGCACCAATCACGATCATGTAAGGCGCCGGTCTCCTAGTCACACTCCTGCCCAGAAACTCCGCCAATCTACCCACACCGGGCAACGCGGTAGCGATTGGCCGAGGTTCCTTCAGTTTCCCTCGTGCCTCTCGCCGACGGTCCAATATCATCCGACCGGCTGGTAGCAGCGTCAACATCACGATCAAAGCCAGACCCACGCCAAGACCGCCGATGATTCCGAAATCACCAACCATGTCGATAGGTGAGAACAGCCCAGCAAGCAGACTCACGATCGTCGTTGCCGCCGCAAGCACTAGCGGCAAAGTCACGTTCCTTAGCCCTACCCGAACCGCCGCGGACACTGGCTCCCCAGCGATACGCTCCTCTCGATAATGCGAAACCGTCTGGATCGCATAGTCCACCGTTAAACCTATGATGATGATCGGCACCATAGATGACAACGGGTTAGGTGCTCCGACAATCCCCAATCCGTTCGGACCCAACCAACCCTCCGCGCCCACTACCCAGACGATCGAAACAAACAGCCCCACAAGCGTCAAAATCAAGTCCCAGATCGTCCGCATGAACAACAGAATCAGCAACGCTATCAGCAATAGCGCCAAACCGATCAATGGCGCCGTACCCGTCTCTGTTCCCTCTATGTATTCGTCTTCGATCACCGCAAACGACATGCTGCTCGCCTGTAACGGCCCTTCGCTCGCCAAAGCAAGATCATTGATGCGACGCTCGATGTCCTTTATCGTGTCATCGCCAGTGTTTTGCAGCTGAATACTCGCGATCGCAACCTTTGTCCCATCCTCGTCCTCCCCGGTCACCACATCCAGCAACTCACTCACCTGAGGCACACCAAGGACACCATCGATCTGAGCCTGCGTCACCCCATCGAAATTCGGCACCTGCAACACCGCCTGCAACAGCATCGAAGGACCGAAGATGGGGTCAACCGGCGAGAGCATACCCGATACCTGCGGATCGCTGGCAATTTGTCCCAGAAGCTCCGACATCTGCGAAAGACCGTCAGGAGTAACCGCATCGCCCCTGAACAGCAGCGTCACAACCCTCACCTCTGAAGCCCCAAAGCTCTCCTCGATCGCATTAAGAGCCTCCGTGATCGAACTCCCCGCCGGCAACGCCTCCGCCGTCTCCTGTGGAGCAGCACGAAAACTCGTCCCTGCCCCGAGCGCAATCGTGACCAACAGCAAAACCAGCAACGTCACCCAAGGGCGAACCGTCACAAGCCAACTGAAGCCGCTAAGAATATTGTTCAAGGATTACCTTCTATCCCAAGTGCCTGGCGATGCAATTCTGTGTAGCCTCCTAAGAACTACATTATGGCTTTAAAAGGAGCAGAATCCTGACTTGAAAGCAATCCTCATCGGCGGATCATCCCACGTCGGCAAGACCACAGTCGCCAAATCACTGGCAACCAGACTCGGTTGGACCCACATCTCCACCGACAGCCTAGCCCGCCATCCCGGCCGACCGTGGAGACCAGCACCCCGAAAAGTCCCCGACCACGTAGCACAGCACTATCTAACCCTGTCGGTCGACGAGTTAATCCAAGATGTCCTTCACCACTACAAAACCAACGTCTGGCCAAAAGTCGAATCCATCATTACCTCCCAAATCAATGACCCCTCCTCAACCGAACACGGAACATCAAGAACGACTACTGGTTCGTCGCTCGATGAACCCAGCCTCAAAGTTCGTGCCGCCGCTCGACAAGCCTGAACTTCAGTTTGTTGCTGGGCGACTGCGAGGGCAACGGATCCATCGGCACCCGCTTGTAGGGACGGGCCAGCTCCATCTTGAAGTAATGCGACAGCATGAGCAGGTTGATGACGAGTTGCAGTTGGGACCAGTTGAATCCAAGACATGAGTGCGTGCCCAACCCGTAAGGAGCGTAGCCTGCGCCGGCATGTTCGTTTCGTGGGGGAGCGTAGCGGTCGATGTCGAACTTCAACGGATCAGGGAATGCCTCTTCCATGTAATGCGAGGCGGTCTGTGCAATCACGAGCAGCGACCCGACAGGCAATTCGTAACCCTCCACAACGCAGGTATTCATCACCGTGCGCATCGACATAGCCACGATCGGCGACATCCGAAGAGCCTCCATCAGCACTCGGTGGGTCACGTCGATCCGGTCCAGAGTGAAGTCGTCCTCACTCGGATCGCCATCGGCCCACAACGCGTCCGCTTCGGCCGTGACTTGCTCGTACAACTCGGGATGCTGCAACAACCAGTAAAGGGCGAAACCGAGCTGATCGCCCATGTACATGCTGGTCATCAAGATCGCCCCCAGCGGCAAGCCCAGGTCCGATTCGGGCAGGAATTGGGGATCAGACGCGTGAAGGCTGAGATACGCGTCCACCACGTCTGGGGGCATATCAACCCGCTGAGCGGCGGTATGGGTGTTTTGCATACGCTCTATGATCCGTTCCATGGTCTTCCCCCGCCGGCGCATGGACGGGGTCTTGAGCATGAAACCCGGCATCATCTTGATGAGGCCTACGTTGAGCACACGCATCTTATATTTGAGCGCGTCGGCAATCTGGTCTTGGGTGTCAATACTGGCAAAGAGCGGCGAAGCCTGCGCGTTCAGCAATAGTCGTAGCATCGTCTGCGCCGGGATGGGTGTGTCCATGTCCCAACTCGCCATGTGCGCACGAGACAGATCATAGACCTCGTCCAGACGCCTGGTCAAAGTTGTACGAGAGTAGGCCGGTTGCAACGATTTGCGAAAACGAAAATGATCGGCACCATCAATCGAGTGCATTGAACGCGACACGCCATACGCTTTGTCGACGCCTTCGAAATACTCCTTTGCCCGCAAGAACAGTCGTCCCTTGCGTTGGGCCCATCGATTCGTCTCCACCCCTGCAAGAACAATCAGGTTCTTCCGGAACGGGAGCCGAAGTTCAAACACCGGACCATACTTCTCGGCTAAAGTAGCGAACCCGGCTGGCAGTCTGCCCTCTCGCAAATCGCGGTTGAACACCAAATCACGCACCGAGACGGCTGGAATCGGCTTGGTAAACGAGGGACGCCGAAGCGCGGGCGCGACGATGCTCTCGGACACTGCCGCCGCGATCGCCCGACCAATCAGGTCCATCTTGCTGACCAGCTCGATCCTCTCTTCCACCTCCTCGTCCACCGGAAACATCACATGGAACACGTCGCACGCGTTGACGAGGCCTGTGATTATCACGTCGCGAGGGTCCGGAATCACGTCCGTGAAGATGATCGTGGTCAGCCGAGATTTGACGAACTCGCCCGCCGTGTAGCCTTCTCCTGGAGCTGTTTCGCCCAGCCGACGGTGCTTGCTGAAGGTGTAGAACTCTCCCGTGTGGTAATCGAGAATCTGTCGCTCAACAAGCCCGTCCAGCACTTCGATGATTATCGACTCGGACCGAGGAGCAAGTCGCTCGACCCAGTAACGGGCATTGTGTTGTTCCTCTTCCGACGAGATCTCGAGCAAGATCGGGTCAAGCAGCGGATTGCCGGTTTCGCTCCCATCCAAAAGAATCAATGATTCCAGATCCGTGTCGATCCGACCCATCAGCGACAGTTCAGCCAAAGCTGCGCCGGCCACCGCGCAGTTCAGGTTCCACCCAGGTACCTGATGAAAATAACCGCTCTCTTCGTTCAGAAGCACCAGCAGCAACTCTTCAGGCAGACTCAGCGCCATTGATGCCGGGCGGGTCCCAGTTGCCATTTCGTCAGTCGTCAAATGACCTCCCCACAAGAAAAGATGTCTAGATTTTAATGCTTTTCGTACTTAATACTCTACGGGATTCTTGGCATCCGTTTCACGAACGCGCCTCCCGTGCGGACGAGCACCACAATGGGCGATGAGTTTACCCTCCATCAGCGAAACAAGGCGGCATCTACCAGAGGACTACACTCTCTAACCTTCCGCGATCCGCTCTTCCAACAACAGGTATATGCTTGCTCTTACTAAGCAAGACGGTTCTAATCATCCATTGAAAACCCGAAAAATCGCAGTCACCGGTTCCGGCGGTTTCCTTGGTGGATATGTCTGCCGAGCTTTGATTCAGCGGGGATACGAGACGATTGGCGTAGTCCGCAGAGGCTCGCCTCGCCAATTACCACCCGATCTAAACGGGGATGCCGAAACACGAGAAGCCGACGTCCTCGACCAAGCTTCACTGGCTGAAGCCTTCCGGGGCGTTGACGTGGTCGTCAACACCGTCGGTGTCGTTCCCATCGCCGACGAACATCGCGATCTAGCGGATCGTGTGAATCTTGAAGGCGCACGCAACACCATCCAGGCTTGCGTCGATTCCAATGTCCCGAAACTCATCCACATCAGCAGCATTCACTCTTTCGGACCGTTGCGAGGGATCATCCTCAACACCGATACGCCTCTGGCGACCACCTCTCGATTCGCGTACAGCGTTGCGAAGGCTACCGCCCATCAAGACGTGGTTCAAGCGATGTCAGACGGCATCTTGAGCGGCTCGGTCATCTGCCCGTCAGGAATTATCGGACCGCAGGATGATCGACCATCCATCGTGGGCAGGATGCTTCTCGACATCGCCAACAAGGAAATTCCGATGCTGATACGGGAAGGATATTGGTGGACCGACGTCCGCGATGTCGCCGAAGCCATCGCCGAGGCCGTCGATCATGACGCCAACGCCAGTAGCAACGTGTATCTGACCATCGGGAAATACGCGACGCTGTCGCAACTCGCACAATTCTGCTCGGAGTTTCTAGGCCGCAATCTGAACCTCCCGACCGTGCCCTACGCCGTTGCTTTGGCAGGTCTCCCATTCATCCGGTTGTATGCCGCCTTGAGGAACGTTTCACCCCTATACACCCGCGAGTCGCTTGACCTGATCCGAGACTGTCCAGTGTCCGTCGACCAGGATCTGCCCATGTTCGAACTGGGCTATCGACCGCGACCGATACGAGAAACGATTTTCGACACGCTCGAGTGGTTCAAACACAACGGTATGCTTTCAGAAGCGTGATCGATTCCACATTCGACCTAATCGTGCTGATTTGGACGGCATTAGCCGTCCCGGTTTTCATCGTCAGCATCCGCGGTTTCGATTTCATCGGACGTTTCGGCGGCAAACCTGTTGGACCGCGTATCCCATCCTCTTGGGGTTGGTTCATCATGGAAATACCCGCTTTGACGATCCTGCCCTTTGTATACATTTCGCAAGGCAATCGACATGTCGTAGGTGACGTCTTGGTCCTTGCGTGGGTGGCCCACTACACGCACCGAACACTCATTTGGCCGTGGATCGTCCAACGCCGCAGCGCCCCGGTGCCTCTCATCACTTCCTTTTCCGGAATCGGATTCAACATCGTTAACGGGTTGATCCTCGGATGGTTCCTCATCGAGATAGCCGACTACCCGGAACACTGGTTCTCCGACCGGAGGTTTTACATAGGCGCCCTCACGTTCCTATTCGGTGCCGGACTCAACATCGCATCCGACTATCGTCTAGCCGCGCTGCGAAGGACGGCCAGCGAGCGTTACATCATCCCCCATGGCGGAGCATTCCGATTTTTGTCATCGCCAAACCTCGTCGGCGAGATGATCGAATGGATCGGTTTCGCGTTGATGATGTGGTCCCTGCCCGGCTTGGCATTCGCAATCTGGACCCTCGCAAACCTCGTGCCTCGCGCCCTATGGCGGCACCAATGGTACCGACAAACATTCGAGGACTACCCGAAAAACCGCCGCGCCCTCGTCCCATGGCTAATATGAACCCGACTCCCACCGGTACCTGCATCGAACCCCCCACCGATCGGTTATGAGCCGACTGCTCTAACCCCTGCGAGCAACAGCAATCAATCGACGCGCCGCCAAACCGTACTCGCTGCCATCCACATCTCCGAACAGCTTCACATCGTCGAACCCGACCTTCATCAGACGGTCTTTCAACTCCTGACCGGAGTAGACGGTGAGGTGAAATCGAAACGTAGTCGTCGAATCACCCTCGACTACGACCCACTGATTCCGTATGCGAGTCCAGTCGTCGAAAACCTCCCGCCGTTGCACGAGCAACCTGCCATCGGTCAGTTCCTCGGATGAGGTCGGCACAAAACCTCTCGCCAACACTTCCTTGCCCATGACATCGATCACAAGCACACCTCCCTTGCGAAGACTTCTATGCATGTTCTCAAAAACTCTCAGATCGTCTTGCTTGTCGTCGAAGTAGCCGATCGAGGTATTCAAGTTGATCACCAGGTCGTAAGCCTCTGGACGTACAAAGCGGCGCATGTCGTCTTGCACCAGTTCGACATCAACAGTCTCCTCTCCTGCTCGGGCCATCGCCCTGCGAAGCAGGAAAGGTGACAGGTCCACGCCAGTCACCTTGAATCCTTTCTTTGCCAACGCCATAACGTACCGCCCCGGCCCGCAGGCCATATCCAAAACGTCGCCATCCTTCAAACCAGCAAGTTCTAGAACACGATCCGTTTCGTTTTCGACCGCTTGCGATCCAAGTTCTGGGAAAATGAACGGATACACCCGTTCCCAATAAGCCTCATCCTCAAACCACTCGGACATCAATATTCCCCCCGTTGTAGGTCTTCGTCGGCTTGATACTTCACCCAACAACACGACAAACAATGGTGGGCCCGGAGGGAATCGAACCCCCGACCGATCGGTTATGAGCCGACTGCTCTAACCCCTGAGCTACGGGCCCACGCTACACAACACGTACCGACGATTCTACTAGCCAAACAAAACACCCCAATTACAAGGACAATGAAAATAAGCCCCCGTCCGCACAACCCCGCCAAAGGAGACACATTGTCCGAACTCCAGCAAAGACTAGACCTCGCCATCACCGCCGCAACCCAAGCCGGCAGACACACTCTCCAATACTTCCGAGCTTCCGACCTCACAATCGAAACCAAACCCGACCGCTCCCCTGTAACCCGCGCCGACAAAGAATCCGAACAAATCCTCCGCGCATACCTAGCCCAACACTTCCCACAAGACACCATCGTCGGCGAAGAGTTCGGCACTCAACATGGAACCTCCGACTACCGCTGGTATCTCGACCCCATAGACGGAACTCACTCCTTCATCCGCGGCGTCCCTCTATTCGGCGTAATGATGGGCCTCGAACATAAAGACGAGGCCGCGGCAGGCGTCATCGTCTTCCCTGCCCTGAACGAAATCGTCTACGCCGCCAAAGGCCTAGGTGCATGGTGGTCCGACAGCCTTGATCCCATAAAACCGAAAGAAGCCCGTGTGACACAGGTATCTAACCTCTCCGACGCATGCCTCTCAACAACCTCCACTCGCAGCTTCAATCGAATCGGGAAATCCGATCAGTTCCAAAAACTGTCCTACAGCGTCGACGTCCACCGCGGCCTACCCGACTGCTACGGACACTACCTAGTCGCCACAGGCCGCGCCGAAATCATGATCGACCCTTTCATGAACGTCTGGGACAGCGCACCCCTCCAGTCCATCATCGAAGAAGCAGGCGGAAAATTCACCGACCTCCAAAACAACCCCACAATCCACGGCAACAGCGCAATCTCCACCAACGGCCTACTCCACGACCAAGTCCTCAAAATACTCAACGAATGAACACCCCTGCCCCTTTCGCGAAGCGAAGGGGGCGCGGGAGCGAAGCGACAGCGGGGGATGTCCGCCGAGGCGGGAAAACCCAAACAACCACCACCAAACATCCCGTCCATCCCCTCCATCCATGCAAATTCCAACACATCACAAAAAAACACAAAATATACATCGGAACACGATTTACTACGGTTCGCCAAGGAGAACTGCAAAAAGGCTCACTATCCGCCTCATCCGCCACCGATCACACATCAACCAAGTCGAAAATGCCCTCAAAGCCGTCGGACAAAACCTAAACGTCCAAGTCGTTCCTGCATAACCCCGTCATTCCCGCTACGCTCCAAATCATTCGAACGTGATGGTGCTGACAGCCAGCAGCGCGGGGGCGCCATCGCTGTCGAACCCGAAGACCCTGAGTTTCAGATCCGACGGATCGGCATCGAATAGCATCGGTGAGTAAGCCCGGAAGCTGAATGACTCACCTTCCAGTTCGTAGTCCATTTCAGCAACGGTCAAGCTGGTGTCCCAAATCATCATTGCTCCAAGGTTCGGCAGCAGCACCAACATCGGTTCATCGTCGTAGTTGGCGTGATAGACCGCAAACGCCGCGCCTTCGCCGAGATTCGGATCGAACAGCACAGCATCGCCGTCCAACTTACCTTCCCCCGATAACTCGCCCGGGGACATTGCCGGCCCCGATGTCCAAGACACTGCTTCGAGCGATTCAGCGTCTCTCAAAGCCTGGTTCTGCGCCCAGTCAAAGTCGCTTGAACCGGAAATCCGGTTACTATTGCTGACAGCGTCGTCATCGTCTCCGCCGCCACGATTGTCGCCTTCAAACTCTTTGGAGCTCTCGGAAGACGCCGAGGCGTGTTCACCCTCTTCATCTTTGTCTTCGGTAGATTTCGCCTCTTCCATTGAAGCTTCTTTGGTGTCGGCAGCCGGTTCTTCTACCTTGGGTGTGGCGGTGGCGGACGGTACGGACGCTGTAACAGAGACAGACCTCTGCTGCTTGGCGTCAGTTGCTACGACCTGCGTGTCGAGATTCGATGTTGGCGGGTTTTCTACGTCTCCGCAAGCCGTTGCAACAGTTGCGACCACGCAAAGCATCAGAACCGCAACGGCATGAACGATTCGCTGCTGCCGTATCGTCGAGTGTGTCTCTGTCTGTCGAGTCATTAGATGTTCTCCTTTGCTTCTAAGAACATGACGACGTGGAGCGCGGATTTGTTCCCTACCGCCGAGGGTACGGATCAGCATCTACGTTTTTGGTGAATTGCGGCGCATTCGAGCCGGTTGCGCGATGCCGATAGCGACAGGGACGAATCTTGGAACGATGCTGACGAAATCAAGTGACACGGCCAGCGGCAAGAGTTCGTAACTATCTCCGAGCACCTTCAGCAACCAACAACCCAAACACGAAAACCACCACCCCATCAACCAAGAACAAACCCCCTCTCCCCATCGGGGGAGAGGGCCGGGGTGAGGGGGCACAGGCGAAAGGGAGGATCCAACCATCCTTCCTTCCCATCCTCAAAAATCCTCCACATCCTAGTTCAAAACACCCAACTGCTAGAATCTCAACCACCATGACCACCGTCATGACCACCGTCGAACGATATCAATCCGTCTCCGCACGACTCCTCGAACAAGCACATCGCGAACTCGAAGCGGGAGACCTCATACAAGCTTCCGAAAAGTTCTGGGGCGCAACCGCGCAATCGTTAAAGGCGATCGCTCACGAACGCGCTTGGGAACACAAATCTCACGCTAACTTCTACCGAATCATCCGGAATCTCGTCGCCGAGACCGACGACAAAGAACTCGTCTTCCTTTTCCAAGCTGCCGACGCACTCCATGCAAACTTCTACGAGCACTGGTTGGAAATCGACGAGATCAAAAAACTCGCCGACCAAGTGGAAGACCTTCTAACACGCCTCGACCACATCCAAAACGCATAATTACTGCCAAAACCAGCAACTCAAGGGTGGACGCATGGCCAGGCTTTCCCCCGCTCGCGGGGGAAATGTCCGAAGGACAAAGGGGGCCCTCCCCTTCGCAAAGCGAAAGGGGACGCGAGCGAGAGAAGCGGAGATCGCAGGGGCATGCGGGTGGAGACGCGGGGCCAGAGGGACGCAACCCACTAACCCGGCCCTCGTGGGAAACGCCAGATCATCCCCCAACTGAATGCGCCCGCATCGCACCTTTAGACAACTGTGATTCTATAGTATGAAGTTTGACACACAATACTAGTATCGATATATCATATTAAGAGGAGCCAGCATGTCTTCAACAATCGAATGGACAGACGAAACTTGGAACCCCGTAACGGGTTGCACACGCGTGTCTCCCGGCTGCGACAACTGCTACATGTTCGCCCTCTATCCCCGACTCCGAGGCATGTCCGTTCCGGGTTACGATGCTGAGCCTGACACAGTGCAACTCCTGCCAGAACGCCTCAATACCCCCTTTAAGTGGAAAAAATCTCGCCGAGTCTTCGTAAACAGCATGTCCGACGTCTTTCACCCGAGCGTCCCTTACGAATTCGCTTTCGAGATATTCAAAGTCATGGATGAAGCATCCAGGCTATACGGCCACGTGTTCCAAGTTCTTACTAAGCGACCCGGACGCGCAGTCGGGTGGTGGGAGAGCTACTCAGAACGTTTCCCAAATGGTTGGCCTCCCAACGTTTGGATAGGCACATCAGTAGAAAACCAGAAATACGCTCCACGCATCACTGTTTTAGAAAGAATCCCCGCAACCGTGCGATTCGTCTCTGCCGAACCGCTTTTAGAGGAGATCGACTTGACGGAGTGGCTAGACAGAGGCGCGTTGAATTGGCTCATCGTAGGTGGCGAGAGTGGCCATAGAGCCAGACCAATGCATCTCGACTGGGTAAGGCGACTCCGAGACCAAGCTGAAAAAGCAGACGTCAGCTTCTTCCTCAAGCAACTCGGCGGATCTAGAGGGAAGCGTGGGGGCGAGGAAGCCCGCATCGACGAACGTACTTGGCATGAGATGCCCAAACTCCCCCTGGCCGCTTAAACGCGGGCTTAAGAGGATACGAAAGGACCCTGATGCCGCCTGAAACTACTCTCTGGAACTTAGAACCTCACACAGTTGGCAAACACTTAGTGCTGAAAAACTATATGGACGCTTGGTTGCCGATCATGGGAAGATGGAATGGGCGAGTACTGTTCATCGACGCCTTCGCCGGGCCCGGAGAGTACAGCGGTGGAGAGTCAGGGTCGCCGATCATCGCATTAAGCGCCTTGACTGAACATGGTGCTCGTCAGCGTATGACGAACGAGTTCGTTTATGTATTCATTGAAAAAGACTTCCAACGCAGCCAATACTTGAGAAACTTACTGAGCAGCATGAAGCCCAAAATCCCTTCTAACTGCACATACCATGTCATAAATTCCACGTTTGACGAAGCTCTGACACATGAATTAGACCGAATCGAAGAACAGCGCTCGAACCTCGCACCTGCGCTGGTTATGATTGACCCCTTCGGTGTTTCTGAAACACCGATGACCACAATCGCCCGCATTCTTGCTAACCCGAAGGCTGAAGTCTACATTTCGTTTATGTATAGCTTTATCAACAGGTTTTTGGAGAATCCAGCATTTGAGCCGCATCTGGATGAGTTGTTCGGTTCAAAGCGATGGCGCGAGGCGATTGATATTCGAAATCCCGAATCTCGAAAACGATTCATCTACGGCTTGTACCGCGATCAGCTAAAGTCGTCTGGCGCAAAGCAAGTTCTCCATGTTGAGATGTACGATGATGATCGCTTAGTCTACGCGATCTTTTTTGGAACGCAGAGCCTTGAAGGGTCTGACAAAATGAAGGAGGCTATTTGGAAAGTTGACCCTTCAGGAAACTACACATTCCGAAGTGGCATGGACAGTCAACTCCATCTTGGACCAACAATGGTTGACTACAGTCCACTTAAGCGAGCTCTTTATGAGCAGTTCAAGTCGATAACTGAGGTTAGCATCGAAGCAGTCGTCGATTTCGTCAAATCCGACGAAACGGACTTCCACTCTGGCCAGCTTAGAACTCATGCCCTTAGGCCTATGGAAGCTGGAGGTACCATCGAAGTGATACCCGGGACGCGACGCAGAAGAAACACGTACCCATCAGGGACGAAATTGCGGTTTTTACCACCTCAACAAAATCAGGCTGCGCC
This sequence comes from uncultured Dehalococcoidales bacterium, assembly GCA_964564575.1. GTDB lineage: Bacteria > Chloroflexota > Dehalococcoidia > Lucifugimonadales > Lucifugimonadaceae > Bin127. The sequence continues at coordinate 61,400 of CAZMBB010000001.1, read as the reverse complement.
TCAACCCAAATTGCTATTTTGATGCGCGCCGTTCATGCACTAGTCCCCCTATCCCCCCAACAAAACCCCCACAACCCCCTCCACCCTCTTCCCCTCCGCCGACTCCCGCAACCACCTCCGAATCTCCCGACGCGCAATCGTAACCGTCAACCTCTGTGGATACCGCTGACTCAAATTACCCAACTCCCGCTCCACACCAGCAGCCGCATCCCGACCCGCTTCAGACACCGCAACATGATCCGCATCCGAACCATCGAACTCCGGGATCGGCAAACGCCAAAGGTGTTTCTGAAGGTGGCGTGATCCATACTGACCTTTTGGCATCAAAGGTTGAACGGCGGCGTACAACTGATCGCTGTTGATGATCGCCGCCAAATAATGCGCTTCGGATATGTCACGACAACCGACCCAGTACAACGTGTAATCGACGATTGCTTCGTCGTCGCGCAAAATCGCGGCCGTCGGTGCACCTGACTGGTTGTAAACGACCCTGAACGGACGATCGCCCTTGTCGCCTTGCCATGCCAGTTGAGACGTCAACTTGCCGTAGTAGTCGATTTGCCCAATCAAGTTGAGCTCATTACCTGATCGTTTGTGATCCTCCCACACCTGATTGATTTCATTCCACCGGTTTCGCATCCGCCGCTCCATCGAGTTTCCCGCAACTCCGTATCGTGCCTCAGGATCGAATTCAATCTTCGAGGTACCACGTTTGATAGGCAGAACGACTTTCAAAGGGTCGAGAGTGGTGTATGGCACCAGCGTTTCACCAAGATGTGCATCAACCAAGTGCTCACTCTCAAGAGTGTTGCCGTTCAACGCTGGCAAGTCCAATGATTTCCACGGTTCTTTGTCGTAAACACCGCGCCGCGGGCTCGTAGTAACCGTGTTTCCTACCCTGACTGTTGTCGGATTGGGGATTTCATTCACGAAGAAAAGCACCCTAGGAACCATTGTCGATCCCTGTCGCGTCTCGTTCGCGTAAGGAGAAATGATTCCTAGACTCGTATCCGAAATCTCCATATCCACCCGTCTCACATTTCCCGATCCAGTCGCGCCAACCCACTGCCGCACCGTTCCCGCCAACGCCCGCGCCTTCCCATCCTCACCCCGACGCTCAGCGAATACCACTGACGACGGCACCGGGAAGAAGTCGTTCGGCTTTAACCGCTCAAGGTCCCATGCCTTCCGCACCTGGAAATTCACGCTCAACGTCCTTGCCCCGCCGCGTCTCTTCCACTCTCCCGTCCGCCATTTCGTGTGCTGTCCCGCCTGCAACGCGCTATGCGGCATCACCATCCCGATCAATCCGCCATCCCGCAGATAAAGATCAACGCACCGCGCGTAAAACAGCGACGCCACATCCTGATGCGTCGCATATCGACCACCAGCCCAAATCCCATACTCATTCCGACTCTGATTCACCAGCTCGTCACGCAAAACATCCGTCGTCTGGTTGTAGTTGATCCAAGGCGGATTACCCACGATCACATCAACCTTGTTCCGCGCAAGCGTGATCGGACGCACCAAGTTACGCGTGTAATACGCCCAGATATGGTCCCGACCCTTCGCGTGCAGCTCTACAAGACTGTCAATAGTCGCCGACATTGTTTGCATCTCACTGTCAGTCAACGCGACACCATCCATCGCCACCTTAGGATCCTCGCCACGCTCGACGTAATCGGCAATATCAACCATCATCTGGTCGAAATTCTCCGCATCGTTCACTAGCGCGACAGGGAAGTTCAGTTCGGTGTTCTCATCGTCACCAACCGCGATCGTCACATTGTTCGCCGCGAATAAGTCCCTGCTCTGAAACCTCAACTGCAACGAATCCCCGAGATATATCGGCACCGTAACCGCCGTGCTCGCGCTCTTGGCTATCGCCGGCTTAGCCGCAATCACCCACGCTGCACGCGCCAAGTGCGTCGCCACCGGATGAACATCGATACCCGTAACTGCATCCCGCAAAATCTCGAACAGCTTCGTATCCGGAACCTTCTGAGACTCCGCCGTCTCTAGGAAATGTTCCACGCACTCCGCAATGAACGTCCCCGAACCGCACGACGGATCCAACACCCGCTGGTTCACCGGATCAGTAACAGTCTCCTTCACTATCGCCTTCGCCAACCACCGCGGCGTGTAGTACTCCCCAAGGTCGCGCCTCTCTTGCGCCGGGATAACCGTCTCGTAGAGCGTCGCAGCAATGTCCGTCGGCGGTGATGACCAGTCGAACTTCGCCACTCGACGGGCAATCGTCTTGATCAACGAATCCGCACCAACCTCGATCGGCCACGAGAAAAAATCCGACTCGATCACGCCGTGCAATCCTGTATTCTCCGCAAACTGCCGACCCGTCACCAGATTCTCTGGATCGTTCTCCGCAATCTGGTTCACATCCATCCCGAACGTCGCCTGCACCACGATCCCTACAACCATCGTCAGATAAGTATGGCGAATAAAAAGGTCATCAATCTCGTCACCCCCTGCAACCTCACCAAGCGCCGTTCGCAAAAGATCATGCCAAAGCCGACGCTTAACCACAACCGTCTCATACTCGGAATACTTCTCGTATAACGCCCGTAGAGTGTCGATCTCCCGTTCGTACAACGGACTCGTCGGGCTGAACTGCGCTCGAATCTCTTCGTTCGTCGGCTCGATATCTTCCCGTGCAACCAACGCATGGTCGCGCAACCACTCGTAAAGCGCATACCACTTGTCCGCATCCGTCAACGTGAACGCATACGGCGGAGTCGTATGGACCATCACCGCGTTCGGCCACCGCAAAATCCAATGCTTCCCATCCGTCAATATCCCGATCCGCACACCCTTGCTCGCATCCATAGCCGCCGTAAGATATCCGTCTAGTTGACCGATATGCTGCCCATCCGGCACGATCCCATCACCAATCCGCCGCTTCACCTCGATCAACGTATCCAGAGCCGCAAGATCCACCGAGTTGCCAGACCCCTCCGCCGGCGCAACCTCCTCACGAATATCACTCGACTCCACAAGCCCCGTCCGCACCAGAAACTCACGAATCTGAGACGTGATATTCGCCTCAGGCTGCAATAGTGTATGCCGCGTCAAAAGCTCATCCGCCACCGCACGGCACTCCGCATTATCAGGCAACAAACTCATCCCCTCCATTATTCCACGCAAAAGCCCGCCCCCTTCGTCGAAGACGTAAGGGGGCGCGGGCGAGCCCAAGACGCACGACAACAGAGATCGCGGGGGATGCCCGCCGAAGCGGGAAACCCCAAACAACCAAAACCCCAATCCGAAAACCACTAAACCATCTTCCACCCAAACCCCAACTAAACCGTCTCCAAGTATGAACACGTCCCCTCTCCCCCAAAACACCCATCAACAGCGGGAGAGGGCTAGGGAGAGGGCGAGGGGAGGAGCGGGGCCAGAAGGACTCCCCCAGCGCAATCCCCCTAACAACTACAGCCGAATCCCCAGAATCCCCCTCCAATCCCAAGAATCCCAATTCAGACAAAACGCGCTTGACATCTACAGAAACACATGTATCATTAACAACAGTTTGATCGACCAGATATACGCCGCACCGACGGTTGCGGCAACCCCAGCCCTCGAGGCCACCTGGGATAGCGTTGGAAGCTGGATGAAACTCGCCGGAGGCGGGAAGAAACCCAGCGGCCTTGGCGTCGCCCCGCAGCTCCTGACGAGCGAGTTGAAAGGCCTTGCCGAAAGGCTGCAGCCGCAAGGCTGTGGAGGGGCCATTTGGAAGCGAAACCCGGGACCAGAGTCACGATCGCGGCGAGCAGGGCTGTCCAGTCGCCGCCAATGCCGGCCAGCCGGGCGTTCCGCAGGGACGCCCGTGTCGAGGGATCGGGGAGCGTTCGTGGATTGTGGGCGATGTCGACCCTGTTCGCCACAGGGAACGGCTACAGCACTAGGCACTCGTGCCGATGGGAAGCAGCGTCTCGTTGCATTCCAAAACTAACCGCAAGGGCGCGGAACGCCCCCTTCGTCGAAAGACGCAAGGGGGGCGAGGTGAAGCGAGCGGAGGATGCCCCAGCGGGGAGTAGGAATGCATGGCTGTGGACCGGGCCTGAGCACTGGCAGCTCAGGCAGATGCTGGAACTTTGGGAAGGGCTCAAAGCCCGTGACCAGAAACGCGGCGTATGTCGACCGCGGACCGACGGCGCAGCAGCGCGAAAACGCTGCGCCGGCCTGAAGCCCCTCGGGGCGACCGGCAGAGGCAGGTCCATCCTCGCCTCCAGCGTGTCTGACAGGTTCAACCCACCTGCTGCCGACACGAGGAGACGAGGTGCCGAAAAGTATCGGACCCGCCCCTGCGGAAAGCGGAAAAGAAAAAAGGACGTAACTCCGAAGCGGACCGGCTTGATTGTCCGGCTCCCCTTCGGCCGTCCGATAAGTCCGGAACGGCCCAGCGAGGCGATCGCGGCAGGGAGAAAACCGAGCGAAGCCCCCGGCAAAACCAAGAACCGAGATCTCGGCAACCCCGAGATCTCGGGAGAAAAAGAAAAGGCCGAAAGGCCCAATTAAACGCGTCAAAACTCTACTGCGCTAACATTCAACATTGCCAACAAGCATCAACTCACCAAAGAGATCAAATCATGCAGATCACCGACGTCAAACTAGAAATGTTCAAGTGGCCGAGAGAAGTCCCCATCACCAACGGCCTCTACACCTACACCCACAACCTCCTCAACATCGTGGTCATCGAGACCGACGACCCCAACATCACCGGCATCGGCCTAGCCGGCGGAATCGAAGCATCCCCCGAAGTCGGCGAAGCAATCATCGGACACTTCAAAAAGATGCTCGTCGGGATGGACCCTCTCGACAACGAACGCATCTGGCGCGAAATGTGGCGACCCAAGCTCGTCGGACGCCGAGGCATCACAACCAGAATGCTCGGAGGCGTCGACATCGCTCTCTGGGACATCAAAGGTAAAGTCGCCGGACTCCCCGTATACAAACTCCTCGGCGGATACACCGACCGCGTCGACACCTACGTCGCCGGAGGCTACTACGAAGAAGGAAAAGGACTAAAAGAACTCGCCGCCGAGATGGCATCAAACGTCGAACTTGGGGCACGAGCCGTAAAGATCAAAGTCGGCGCAGTTCCCATCAACGAAGACATCGAACGCGTCCGAGTCTGCCGCGAAACCATCGGCCCCGACGTCCGCCTAATGGTCGACGCAAACAACGCATACCGCCACTACGAAGCCATCGAATTCGCACGTAAAGCCGAGAAATACGATCTCTTCTGGTTCGAAGAACCCGTCGAACCGGACGACTACATCGGACAGCGTGAAATCACCCGCGCAACCTCCGTCCCCGTCGCCGCAGGCGAAAACGAATACACCCGCTACGGATTCCGAGACATGATCGACCACCGAGCCGTAGACATCCTCCAACCCGACGCCCTCGTCCTCGGAGGCATCACCGAGTTCATGAAAGTCGCCGCACTTGCCCAAGCTCACGACCTCGACATTGCCCCTCACGGCTCCCAATACGTCCACATCCACCTAGTAGCCGCCATCCCCAACGGCCTCATCCTCGAATACTACCGAGACACCGTCGACCCCATGCACGGCAAAATCTGGCAACACGAACTCTACATCGAAGACGGCTACGTCCACGCCCCAGACCGTCCCGGCCTAGGCTTGGAACCCAAATGGGACATCCTAGAAGAGTTCCGCGTCTAACACTCCGTCATTCCGGCGAAGGCCGGAATCCAGAGCGCCGGTTGAGAAGTTACGCGAGATGATCAAAGAAACCCCAACCGGCACAACCTCCCGCCTAACCAACCTCCTCACAATCTTCGCCGTCGCCCTCCGCCTCGGCCTGACCTCCTTCGGCGGACCCATCGCCCACATCGGATTCTTCCATCAGGAATACGTAGTTAACCGACGCTGGCTCTCCGAACGACGATTCTCCGACCTCGTAGCCCTCTGCCACTTCCTTCCCGGTCCGACCAGCAGCCAAGTCGGCATCGCCGTCGGAATCACCCGCGGCGGCCTACTCGGCGGTCTCCTCGCATGGATCGCATTCACCGCACCCTCCGCCGCCATCCTAATCGCCTTCGGATTCGGCGTGACCGAGTTCGACAACCTCCTCGAAGGCTCATGGCTTAACGGCCTCAAGATCGCAGCCGTCGCCGTAGTCGCACAAGCTCTATGGGGAATGAGCACCTCCCTAGCACCCGACAAGACCCGCGCCACGATCGCCATCCTCGCCGCCATCGCAATACTCCTCTCCCCTATCGCCTTCACCATCGTCATCGTGATCCTCGTCGCCGGAGCCTACGGCTGGTTCCGCTTTCACCACTACATCGACGAATCCTCTACCGAAGACAACACCTACGCAATCCCCAAAACCCTAGGCATCACCTTCGCCTTCCTATTCTTCCTCCTCCTAATCGGCTTGCCTCTGATCCGCGTCTTCCTCGACGACATCGACGTGTTAAACATCTTCGACGGTTTCTTCCGAAGCGGATCCCTAGTATTCGGCGGCGGTCACGTAGTCCTACCAACCCTCGAATCTGAAACCGTCGCAAACGGATGGCTGACCGCCGAACAATTCATCGCTGGATACGGAGCATCCCAAGCAATCCCCGGCCCTCTATTCACCTTCTCCGCCTACCTCGGCACCGTCATGAACATCGGCCCCGGCGGCATCCCCGGCGCACTTATCGCTCTCATCGCAATCTTCCTCCCATCCTTCCTTCTCGTCATCGCCATCCTCCCCTTCTGGAACCAACTCAGTCAAGCCAACAACGTCCGAGCCGCCCTAGTCGCAATCAACGCCGCTGTCGTCGGAATCCTCGCCGCCGCCCTATTCGATCCCGTATGGACATCCTCAATCAAAGAACCCCAAGACTTCGCCCTAGCCGCCGCAGCCTTCGGACTCCTCATGTTCTGGAAACTACCCTCATGGCTGGTAGTCATCCTCTGCGCAGCAGCAGGAGTTGGACTTGCCGCAATCACATGAACCACATCAACCATCTAAAAGGGCTGTATCGTATATCCCAATAGCTCCCTACTCATCAAGGACACTTCAATCGTGAAATCTCCAACACCCCCCATCCGATCTGTCAGATCTTTACTCACGATTCTCTTGGCAACAACCGCGTTGATCTCTATGGTCGCCTGCAAAGCAGAGATCAATTTATCTGTCAACGAAGAGGGCGAGGGCGAAATCGAACTGATCGCAGCCGTCAGCGACGCAATCATGTCGATGGCTCAACTCGGCGGCGATGATCCATTCGGCGACTTTCTCGACGCTCCCGCCGACGAACTCGAAAACGAAGGACTCGAAGGCGCAACCATCGAACCATACTCCGAAGCCGGATACACAGGCATCAGAATACGCGCCAACTTCGATCCGCACGATCCGGCATTGACCGCACTATCCCAAGGCGATTCGATCTTGGGAGAACTCACCGATACAGTCGGCATCGGCAGGTTCACCTTTGCCCGTACCCAAAACGACGATGGCTGGATCGTGGAACTCAACCAGACCACCGACCCATCGATCACAGAAGGCCTCGACGACCTCGGCGGCTTCGCAGGAGACCTGCCGATCGACCTCGGTAACCTAGAACTGCCATTCATCCTCTCACTCGAACTCCCCGGCGAATACATCCAACACAACGCCGACCGCGAAGTAGACGGCGTCCTCATCTGGGACGCAAACCTCCTCGACGGCATCAACATCTCCGCAACCAGCCGCGACCCCGGCACTCAATTCGAACTCGTCCCAATCATCATCACCGTCCTCTTCATCCTCATCTTTGGAGGGATAGTCGTCAGTGTGGTCGTTAGCCGGGAACGCAGACGCCGCCGCGCCGAAGCAGACGCTGCGACGGACACCCAAACTGACGACCAACTAGACACTGGTAGTAGCATGTAACTGTAAGTCCGTGCGGTTGCGGGGATAGTTAGTGGCAGTTCGTTTCGGACGCGCCTCAGGAGCAGGTGAAAGATGGAATCGGTCTTCAAAGCAGCGGTTGAAGAGCTAGACGAAAACAAACCGATGGTAGTTGCCACGGTCGTCCGCACTTCTGGTTCAACACCTCAAAAGTCCGGCGCAAAACTTCTTGTCCGTCAAGACGGCAGCGGCGTCGGCACCCTCGGCGGCGGATGTGTCGAAGGCGACATCTGGTTCGCAGCCCAAGAACTCCTCAAACGAGGCGGCGACGCCGAACTCCGAGACTACGAACTCAACGAAGACCTAGCTGCTCAAGACGGCCTAGTCTGCGGCGGCACAATGTACTTCCTCATCGACCCGATCCGCGACTCCGACCCATACCGAGACTTCGCAGCCCAAGCCGTCGAAGCATACGCTGGCGGCCCGCCAATGGCCATCGTCAACGTCACCGATGCCCCCGCCGGATCAAAAGTCAAAGTCGGCACCAAGATGCTAGTCCGTGAAAACGGCCATACCCAAGGCGAACTCGGCGACAAAGTCCTCGAAGCCATGACTACCGCCAAAGCCCGCGACCTCATGGCAATGGGCAAGAACGACTACCTCCGTCTCGACGATGGCATCGAGTGCTACATCGAGGCATACACCACTCCCCCAACCCTCGTCCTCATCGGCGGCGGACATGTCAGCAAAGCCATCGCCCCCATCGCCAAGAGCGTCGGCTTCCGCATCTTCGTATTCGACGACCGTGAGCAGTTCTCCAACCCGGAACGCTTCCCCGAAGCCGACATCACCCTCGTAGGCGACTACCGAGATGGTTTCGACAAACTCCCCGTCAACGCCAACTCCTTCGTCGTCGTAGCCTCCCGAGGCCACCAGTTCGATGACGCAGCAGTCTCTGGCGCACTCCGAACCCCGGCATCCTACATAGGACTCCTCGGCAGCAAGCGAAAAACCATCCTCATCTTCGAAGAGCTAATCCGAAATGGCTTCGACCCCGAAGAACTCCGACGCATCAACGCCCCCATCGGCCTCGACATCGGCGGACGCACCCCCGAAGAGATCGCTATCAGTGTCATGTCCGAAATCATCGCCTTCCGGCTCGGCGGCACAGGCGGAAGCATGAAACTCCAAGAACGCCTCCTCGACAAAGCAATCGAACGCGCCACCCGGTCCCCCGCGCCTGAGCACGCGATGGCGGCCGGCAGCTAACCCGCACTCACCACTTCCGGTTCCTATGGGCGTCGAGGCCATACTCCTATCCGCCGGGGAATCGTCCCGAATGGGCAAACCCAAAGCCCTCCTAGACTGGTTCGGCCAACCCCTAGTCTTAGCCCAAACCCACTCTCTCCTAGAAGGCGGCGCCGGCCACGTAATCGTCGTAACCGGCGCACACCATGACGAAATCACCGACGCGGTCATCCACCAACCCAACATCACAATCGCCAACAACCCAAATTGGTCCCAAGGCAAGACCACATCCATCAAAACCGGCCTAAAGAACCTCACGTCCGACTGCAAAACCATTATCATCCTAGCCGTCGACCAGCCGCGACCTGCATGGGTGGTCGACCGAGTTCTGCAATCACACTTGGCATCCAACCGCCTCGTAACATCACCCCGTTACAGCGGCCACGGCGGACACCCCCTGCTCTTCGACGCCTCACTCCTGCCTGAACTGTCCAACATCTCCGAAAAGCGTGAAGGGTTACGCGAAGTAATGAAGCGACACGATCAAGACATGAACCGCGTCTACTTCGAAAACCCAATCGTCCGCTTCGACCTCAACACCCCCGAAGATTACGAGAACGCGCTCACAACCTACCCATCCCTATCCGAGAACCCTAACAGTGGCCACTGACCTAAACGCAGCTCGCGAGTACTTGAGCAAAACCGGCATATCCGGTTGGCTCACCCGCGATTACCGCTACACAAACCCGATATTCTTCGCCGCTCTCGGATACCAACCAAACAACCTCACGCGCCCCGTCTGGCTATGGATTCCTGCTCAAGACGAACCACGCCTGCTCGCCCACGACGTCGACGTAAACCGTTTTGAACGCGACGACATCGAAATCACCGTCTACAGCAACCGCGATGCAATGGTTTCAACCCTTCGTTCGATCCTCCCGAGCCGCGGCCAAGTCGCTATGGACTACTCCCCTTTCTACGAACTCCCTAGAGTAGCAAGGGTCGACGCAGGCTCAATCGAATTAGTCCGATCATTCGGCGTCGAGGTAGTTTCCTCCGGCGATGTCTCTCAGTACGCCACGGAACGTTGGAACGCTGCTCAGCTCGCGTCGCACCGATATGCGATGTCGGAGTTGGTCGAATCGATGCACGAGGCGTTTAAGTTCATCGGAGAGAACGTTCGATGGAAGTTGTCGGAACACGACGTAGCCGAGTTTATCCGTGGACGATTTGATCGAGCGGGATTGGTGACCGACGAAGGCCCGGTCGTCGCGTTCAACACTAATTCGTCAGATCCACACTACGATCCGGCGCCCGAAGACTCAGCGATCATCCGTCGCGATGGTTGGTTGTTGATTGATGCATGGGCCAAGCCCACATCTATTGAACCGTTCGTCGCGGACGGTGCCGCCAACGACGGTGAACCGGTTTACGCAGATATCACTTGGGTGGCAAAGATCGGAGCACCGCCAAGTCTCGATCATCTCAAAGTTTTCGATTCGGTCAGGCGAGCCCGAGATTCCGCGTACGAGTTCTTGAGAGATCGGCACAGAAACGGTCAACCGACGCAAGGCTGGCAAGTTGATCGAGTGGCACGCGATTCAATCTCAGAAGACGGCTACGGCGAATGGTTCGTACATCGTCTAGGGCACAGCATCGGACCTGAAGTCCACTCAAACGCTGTCAATTTGGATGATTGGGAAACTCACGACACGCGCCAACTCATACCGGGCATCTGCACGTCGGTCGAACCCGGAATATACCTGCCGAAATTCGGAGTTCGTTCGGAGATGGATATATTCGTTTCCGATACCGACGTAGAGATCACGGGCGAAATTCAAGAGCGAATCCACCAGATTTCGACTTGAACCATTGGCGGCCGAAAGTCACTGATCCTCGGGAACTTGACGTAACGTTAGGCGATGGATCGGTCAAAATCGCAATCGCCAAATCGTAGACGGCGATTGCTGTTACGCACAGCAAAACCGTTCGCCGCCTTTGAGTATCCTGCCTATCGCCTCGTGTGGTTTAGTTCCAACTTCGTCGCGCTTGGCATTTGGGCCGAACGCCTCGCCGTCGGATGGTTGGTACTTGAGCAGACAGACTCGGTGCTGCTATCTGCCGCAACTTTTGCCGCTGGATCCGCACCTGGCATCATAGCCGCGCCCATTGGCGGTGCAGTCGCAGATCGATTCCCTCGAAATCGACTTCTGCCTCTGACAGCATTTATCAGGGCAACCTCGATGCTGTCAATCGCACTCATCGCGTTGAACGGATTCTCCAGTCCATGGCCGATATTCGTCATCATCGCCCTCGAAGGCGTTGTCAACTCATTCGACATGCCCGCCAAGCAGGGACTTATCACCGACATCGTGCCTCGTGAAGCCCGGATGAACGCTATTTCCGTTCATTCCGTGGGCACTCGGTCCGTCTCGGCATTCGGAGCACTAGCCAGCGGCATCATCGCAGAGTTCGTTGGCATACCTGCCGCCCTATTCGCCGCGGCCGGATCAGTATTGGTCGGTGGCATCATCGTCCTGTTCGTACCGACAATCCAGACCACCGTTCGTCAGACGGGAGCATCCGTGAGGCGTATCTTCAAGGACGCGATCATCGGCGTCAGGTCAATGATGCGAATCCCGACAGTATCCACGCTCCTATGGATGGCAATAGTAGTGGAGATATTCGGCTTCGCTTATGACTCGGTCATGCCAGCCATGGCTCGCGACGAGCTGATGGTCGCCGAAACAGGTCTTGGCACATTGAGGTTCGCCGCTGGACTGGGCGCGGTGGTAGGAGCGATCGCGCTCACTTTCCTAGGCGATTTCAGTCGCAAAGGACCGTTGTTACTCGGCATCGCGATCGGCTACGGCCTGGGCCTAATGGGAGTGGCAACCAGCCCCAATCTGATCACCGCACTGCTTCTAGTGACAATGGTCGGAGCCGCCGCATCGATGTTCGACGCGATGGAGTGGACCCTTCTTCAAGCAAACGTCCCGAACCGACTCCGCGGTCGCGCAATCGGTGGTTGGGTATTCGCAATCGGCTTCGGTTGGGTAGGCCATCTAGCAATGGGCGCAGTGGGCGAAGCCTTCGGTGTGAGATGGGCGATCGGAGGCGCCGGGTTGATCGTCGTGGCTACAAGCTTGATCGCGCTGGCGATATCACCGGTTTTGAGGCGAGCGTGAAGTCGATTAACTGCAACAATTACCGCGCCCCACAAGCCTGCAAACACGCCTGCATGTGCCCTCGCGACTCGGCGGCGATGGTGGCGCATTGCTCCAAGCTGTAATCCTTGGCACCGATGACCTCAAGATTAAGTGCACCGTCATAGGCGTGTTTGTGCAAGACTCTCACAAACCCCAAGAGATCGATGTCCCCACGCCCATTAGCTTGGTCTTCTGGTTTGCCGGGTCCTGATTCCATTCCCTTACAGTCTCGGATATGGACGTGTTTCACTCGCGACATCACGGCAACGATAGCCTCTGCCGGGTTCTCCCCTGCCCTATGGATATGCGAAGGATCCATATCGATCCCAAACGCTGGAGAACCAATTTCTTCCATAACTCGGAGAGTGGTCGGTGTGTTGTAGATGCTGGCTCCGACGTGCGCCTTGACGCACACCGTCACGCCATATTCCTCACCGATCATTGCCATCTCAGCCAGCGACTTGATCGAGTCTTTCAAACTCCCCTCATCGCCAGAAGTGCCGCCCGGACCGCAGTTGACAACCGGAATGCCTAACGCCGATGCGGCTCGGCAGGCACGATCCATAACGTCGGGATCGCGTTGCGGTTGCTCCATGGCAAGTAGCTCAAGCCCGTGTTCGTTCGAAAGATCACGGATCTCCGGAACCAGTTCTTCCCAGCGGTCAAGCACCAAGTGTTCGCTCATGCCGTCGATGGCTGACAGTTCGATACCGTCGTAACCTGCCATTGCGATGCAGCGGAACGCGTCTGCCATGCTATGCCCGCCAAAGAGCACTGAGTTGGCACCAAGTTTCATTGTGATGTCCCTTCGATATCTACTACTTGGCCGTTCTCCCAAGACTCGATTGCGGCCTCGATAATAAGCTGCGCTTTCAAAGCGTCTTCGCCCGACCCGTCAATCTCGTCCGGATCTGCACCTTCGATGTTTTGGTCGATCCACCTCGTTATCCGACTCTCAAACGTCTCACCAAAACTCATCATGTCGCCAAGATACGCGTACGTCTCGACTTGTTGCGATCTGCGCGGGTAAAACTCCAAATGCTCGCACGCTTCAAGCAGTACGAATCTCGCCTCAGAACCAACGACTTCGAGACGCTCCAACCCGTAGCTGCCTCCGGCGTCGTAACTGCCTGTCAGGTGACCGATCACACCATTCTCAAACTGCATATTCACTTGCACGTTCGACCAGATTTTTCGACCTTCCCCCTTCTTGAAGAAGGCTTGAACCTTCTTGACATCTCCGCAGAAGTAGCGCATCACATCTATCGAGTGCGGGTGCAGAGCGCGCATGTGGAAATACGGCGAACTCTCATTAGGATTGTTGATCCACATCGTCATGTTCACGATGTTTAACTCGCCCAATCGCCCGTCATCGATCCACTCCTTCGCCCTCAACGCGGCTGGAGTGAAGCGATGGTTTAGGTTGATGCCGTACCGCAGCCCCTTCTCCTTGGCCAGCGCGACCATCTCGCGTGCCTTCGGGACTTCGTTCGAGATCGGTTTCTCACCCAGAACCGGGATACCTGCTCCAAGCAACACCATCGTCGGTTCGTAGTGGTCACCGCCATTCTCAACCCCGGCCGTGCACACGCTCGCGATATCGATCTCAACGCTACCGATCATCTCGTCAACCGACGTGAACGCCGGACAGCCGTAGCGTTGACTCGCGGCATCTGATTTCTCCGCAAACGCGTCACAGACAGCTACCACCTCGCAACGCTCGTCAGCGGCGTAGATGTCAGCGTGTCTGGTTCCGATACCACCCAATCCGACGACTGCAACCTTAAGTGTCACTGATCCTGCGCTCCTCACTCAGCATTGTTGGACTTGGCTATCGAGATTTCGCCTGCAATCGCCTGGCAGTGGACGAATCGCCGATGTGCAATGTGTCGTAGGCCTGCTGAGACGATTTGAACGCGCCAACACCGTCGTAGCCGTGCCAGTCGCCTTGGTTATGGATCGGGTTTTTCAACCCAGTCTCAGCTTCGCGTTTAGCTATCCAGTTGTCCATGCGGATTGTCAATGCATCTACGACATCGGGATGCGTATCAGCTACATCCGTCGTTTCTGCCGGATCCTCAACCATGTTGTAGAGCTCGACTGGTGGTTTGAAGTGGAAATCCGGTTCGAGCGCGCGGATCAGCTTCCATTGCGGGGTCCGCCACCCGTGTTTTCGCATCCAAGTGCATTCGGTTATGTAGATCTCAGATTCGTGAGAAACGACCTCTCCCCTGACCATTCCCATTAGACTCTCACCATCGAACTCAATGTCGGATTCGATTTCTGCCAACTCCAACAGCGTCGGCATCAAGTCTTTGTGTTGGTTGTAGCCACTGATACGCAAACCGGACGGCACTTTCGACGGATAGCGAATGATCAACGGCACATGCAGATTCGAGTCGTACAACCCATGGTGATCGAACCAACACTCGTGCTCGTAAAGCGTCTCTCCATGGTCTGAGTTCAGCACGATGATCGTATTGTCCAGGATTCCCTTGGTTTCCAAGTACGTCAAGATCGTCTGGATTGCGGCATCCATGTAGGCGATCGCTCCGTCGTATTGGGCGATCACGTAGTCCTTGTCTGTGATGCCGGGGGGCATCCAACTCGCAAAGAAGTCCCGGAACGGCTTGAACGACAGTACGGGGTCCATTGATTTGTTCGACGGATCGAGTTCATCTCCGTGGTAAAACATGCGCTCAAACGGTTCAGGCGGTAAGTACGGCGCGTGAGGGTCCATGTGCCGCAGCAACACGAAGAACGGTTCATCGGCATTGCAAAGTCGGTCGAGTTCCGGCAGGAAAACGCGGTTGAGGTCTTGAGCCTTGTCGCTGCGTCCCTCTTCCCAAGATCCCCAAGCGCGGTAGTCGAGATAGGTGTCGAATCCCCGTGAACTCGGGTTGCCAGTCAAACCAACGCACGCCGTGTTGTACCCCTCGCCTTTAAGCAGCTCTGAAAGCATCGTCACCTCGGGCCGCACTGGACCTTTGTGGCGAAGCGCTACAACTTGGGACGTAAACACATCCATCCCGCTCATCATCGACGTGTATCCACTCGTAGTAGGGATGTGAGCGCTGAACGTGTTTTCAAACAACGCTCCCTGCGAGGCCAAACGATCGATATGAGGCGAAGTGAGTCGCGGGTATCCATAGCAACTGAGGTTTGGCGCTCTAAGCGAATCCACGCCAATGATCAGGATGTTAGGTTTGCGGGTAGTCATCGATTCTGTCCGATCCAGTGGGTTCGCTGCCCATGCAACACAGGTCTATATGAAAACTTCCGCGCCAACCCGCTGTGCTATCGCTACCATCTCGTGGTATCGCGGTCTCAGGATTGGCACGCCGTTAGCCAGTCGATCTTGCACAGATTCTTCTTCTGGATCGCCGGCAACCATCACGCGTTCCGCGCCCGGTTCCGTCGGCGTGTCGTGTAGAGCGCAGATCATCTCGTCCATCATCTCTTTGAACTCATCAACGGGACGGAACTTAGAGATGTCAATCGCCATTGCGAACGACATATTTCTTCCGCTACCAATAAACGAACTGTACCCTCCACCCGACAACACGCCGCACAGAATATCGACCATCATCGCCAACCCGTATCCCTTGTGCGCGCCCTGTTCTCGAGTATTGCCAAGCGGGTTCTGCGCCCAATGCTCACCTCGATCAGCTGGTGATTGGGTTATCGGTTCACCCTCGGCACCAACTGCCCAGCCTTCTGGGATTGGCACGCCCAATTGCCTCGCAAGACCGATTTTCCCACTGGCAACCGTAGAAGTCGCCATATCCAGCACGAAATCCGTCTCTTCCCCAGCAGGAGCGGCAAACGCTATCGGATTTGTCCCGAGCATAGCTTTGCGTCCCAGAGCCGGTCTGACCGCGGGACCCGCATTAGTCATCGCCATTCCGATCATGTCGCGGTCCAAAGCGAGCATCGCATAGTAGGCAACCATGCCAATATGGTGCCCATCACGAATCGTCGACATTCCCACTCCATGCTCCGTCGCTTTGTCCATCGCCATCTCCATCCCGATATGTGCAGCAGGATGGCCCAGTCCCCAACCGCAACTCAATAGAGCAGTCGTATCTGATTCCGAGATAACCTCGATCTCCTGCGGTGACTTAAACGTTCCGTCAAGTATGGATTCGGTGTAACGGACCACGTTGGTCACACCATGAGTGTCCACACCACGCATGCTCGCTGAGGTCAACGCGTCAGCAGTGATCTGAGCGTATCGAGTAGGAGTTCCTACAGCCTCGAAAATCGCCGCGACCTGCTGGTTCAAAGCTTCCCCTGGTACCCGGACAGAGTTGTCATCCGGGATCTTCAGAAAATCAAGTGCCATCGATCAATCCTTTCCAAGCGTTGGCTAGCGCAAAGGCAATCCTACGCCTTGCTCTCTCGCCTTCTCAACGATGTGTTGACACGCCGCGATGTCCTCTAGTGCCAACCCTTGAGATTCGAAAAGTGTGACCTGTTCCGCATTGTCCCTGCCCGAAATCCGCCCTCCGACGATGTCATGGATCGGCACCGCCAAGTCCCACGAAAATCGACCAACTTCCGCTGCGCGCATCAACTCGCCGCATTCGAATTTCGCCTGCTCCACGTCATCGACCGAAACGACATCGCATGCCGAAATCGCCCTAGTATCGATCTCTCGCTTCAACCACGAGTTATTCCCAGCGGCGTTGATGTGCGTCCCGGGTTTCAACCACTCGCCCAACAGCACAGGATCTTGAGAACTCGTAATCGTCGCGATGATGTCAGCATCGGCCGCTTCCTCGCCGCTCGAAACCGGTATGACATCGATACCCAAAGCGTCTGACATTCGCTCTGCGTAGCTGTTCCGATTCTCCTCCGACCTACTGTAAACCTTCGCGGACTTGATATCCCGAACGTGCGCAATCGCCGCCAACTGAGTTTCGGCTTGATATCCAGAGCCGATGATCCCGACCGTCTCTGCATCTTCTCTCGCCATGTACTTGGACGCCACACCTGACGCCGCGCCGGTCCTGATCTGCCCCATGCGGTTCGCTTCAATCACCCCCGCCAGCGAGTTATTAGCTGTGTCGTAAAGCAACACATGGAAGTTGATGCCTCCTGAACCACCGGCATACGACTTCAAACCAGCTATCTGATTCCCACGCCATGTGGCGAACATCACATTGTAAGCACCGGAACTCGTTGGCAATCTACGACGTGGCTCGTTGAAGGCATCGCCTTTCGCCCGAGCAATGAATGCCTCCTCGACAACCCTTAACGCTGCTTCCATGGTGAAGAGCGATTCCACTTGCGATTCCGTGATGTAAAGCGGTGCAGTCATTTCAACTCCGAACTTCAAGGTTCTGATCGCTTGGATCGTATCTGTGCGCGTACATGTGGTTGAGCGGCCCATTCCCCTGCCCTATAGATTGCGCGTTCGCCATCGCTTGCCAAACGTATCGTTGAGCTAAATCTACGGATTCGTCCAACGCCAATCCATGGGCGAGATGTGCCGCGATCGCAGAAGCAAACGTACATCCCGTTCCGTGATTGCTTGTGGTCTCGATCCGAAATGACGTGATGTGCTTAACCCCGTTACGTGTGACGAGAACGTCGGTGACTCGCCCTGACTCATCGTCCAAATGCCCACCCTTAACGACTGCCGCACCAGCACCCATCATCAACAGCTCTCCACCCACCAATTCCATGTCGTCAACGGATTCGATCTCAATACCAGTCAGGACTTCAGCCTCAGGAACATTAGGTGTAACGACAGTTGCGAGTGGCACTAACCTTCGTCTGACGCTCTCAACCGCGTCATCCTGCAACAGTTGAGCACCTGTAGCGGCAACCATGACCGGATCGACTACCAAAGGAGCAAGCTCGAACTTCTCAACTGCTCCAGCGACACACGCCACAATATCTGAAGAAGACAACATCCCCGTCTTCACCGCATCTATCCCGATATCAGTAACCACGGCTTCGACCTGGTCGCTGATCACTTCAAGTGGCACCTCGGCGACAGCAGTCACTCCCAGAGTGTTCTGCGCCGTGATTGCCGTGACTGCGCTCATCCCATACGCGCCAAGCGCTGCAAACGTCTTCAGATCCGCCTGAATACCCGCACCCCCACCAGAATCGGAGCCTGCGATGGTGAGGACGCGAGGTGGCGTTGCGGAATCCATTTCCATATAGAATACGCAAGCGGAATGACGGATGCACGGAAAAACGACCTTTCCAAGGTCAAAGCGCTGATATTCGACGTCTTTGGGACCGTCGTCAACTGGCGAGACTCCATCATCGCCGAAGTTGCTGAAGCTGCTGCTGACCACGGGATGCCGGAAGGCGATTGGGGTCGCTTCGCCGACGAGTGGCGGGCATGGTACGGCAAATCGACCCGCGAACTCAGCCGGCGCGAAGGCCCTTGGCGTTTAGTCGATGAGATTCACCGTGAGAAGCTGGACGTGCTATTGGAGGAATACGGTCTTGCAAACGCAATGACTGAAGAGGCAAAACAGCATCTCAACCGCGCTTGGCATCGCTTGGACGGCTGGCCCGACTCCCCTTCTGGCCTTAGACGGCTCAAGTCCAAATACATCATTGCCACCGCGTCCAACGGAAACCTCGCGCTTCTCGTCAACATGGCGAAACATGCCGACCTGCCATGGGATGCTGTCATGTCGCCAGACGTCTATGGCGCGTACAAACCATCCCCAAAGGTCTACCAGAACGCTTCCAAACTATTGGGCCTAAAAACAGACCAAGTGATGATGGTGGCCGCTCACACCGGCGACCTCGAAGCCTCAGCGCGCGAAGGCCTCGCAACCGCGTTCGTCCATCGTCCTAATGAACACGGGCCGGAAAAACCCGTTGAAATGCCGGACACCTCGGCATTCGACATCACCGCGACCGATTTCAACGATCTGGCAGATCAACTCGGCTGCGATTAACTAACTGACCAACCGTCACCAAACTTGGAGACCAAACGATGCCCTGGACATTTGAAGACGCCGCGCCGATGATCGGTTCGATTACCGAAGGCAATTGCTGGACAGGCACTCACATGCTCTACAGCAACGTCGCTCTCAACCGCATCATGCGATTAGATGTCAAATCGGGCCTTGTTGACGTGTTCTCCGAAAACACTCAGGGCACAAATGGCCTCAACTTCGATGCCGATGGGAATCTCTACGGTTGCGCCGGTACCGGGCGTAAAGTGGTGAAATTCGACGATGAGGGCAACTTTGAAACCGTCGTCAGCAGCGTAGACGGTATGCGTTTGAACAGCCCTAACGATCTGGCAATCACCCCATCCGGCGCGATCTACTTCTCCGACCGCGTAGGCGACTCGAACCCGGAAGTCGGCATCACTTACTCCGCAATCATATCTGCCGAAAAAGACGACGATGGCAACTGGATTTGCACACGCCGCACGTTCGACACTACGCAACCCAACGGTCTGATTTTCTCGAGCGACTACAAGACGCTTTACGTTGCACAAAGCGACTTCCGCGCCAGCGAGAGCCGCGATCTGCGCGCTTACCCCGTAAACGACGATGGCTCAATGGGCGAATGCAAGATCCTCCATGACTTTGGTCCGCATCGCGGCATCGACGGTATGACATTGGCATCAGACGGCAGCATCGTCGCCTGCACGGGATGGGAAGTTTCAGGTCCAGGCGGCAACGTCACCCACTTCGACCCAGACGGCATGATTATCGAGCAGCATCCAGTCGTCGCGCAGCGTCCAACCAACTGCACCTTTGCCGACGGAGATTTGTATGTATCTTCCATCGAAGGCCACACTTTGGTGTCACGAGACACCGGATTGACCGGACACCTTCTTTACCCTCAATGAGCGGTCTTGGCCGATTGACATCCGAAAACGCCCGACACGAGGCTCGACAACATGAATGACACTTGGGAATGGGAACTAATCGCCAAACACGATTCGTTGACTGAAGGACCTGCATGGGACGGGAACGGATTGCTCTACAACGAGTGCTACGCGTCCACCACCTATCGATGGGACCCCAAGACGGGCGAAAGTTCAGTTTGGCGAAACCAATCCAATCAAGCAAACGGCATGAAGTTCGACCGTTCGGGCAGACTCTTTGCGTGTGAAGGAGCAGCTAACCAAGTCGTCGAGATTGACATCTCCAATCCCGATTCAGACGCCACCGTAATCGCCAACTCGCTTGACGGTGCCAAGATAAACATGCCTAACGACCTCGACATCGACGGTCGCGGCCGTGTTTACTTCTCCGATCCCAACTACTCGGACAAACCCAACAACTTACCGCATGAATCAGTATACCTCGCTGAACATATTTTCGGCGGGAACTGGACCACCAAGCGAGTCACGTTTGATACCAACCGGCCCAATGGCGTCCTTCTTTCAGCCGATCAGAGCACCCTCTACGTAGCCGAAAGCCCCGTAAAACCCGATCTGAAGCGCCAACTCCGCGCCTATCCCGTCAACTCCGACGGCACACTCGGAGACAAAACAGTGCTCTTTGACTTCGGACCCGGCAGAGGCATTGATGGCATGGCGATCAACACCGATGGCCAAATCGTAGCTACCGCGGGCTCGAGCGCCGCAGGCGCTGGCTCCGCGATCTACATCTTTGAACCTAACGGCCTAGTGCGAGCTACCTATCGCACTCCTGCAGACAGCCCCACAAACTGCACGTTCGGAGGTGCGGGATTAGACGTGCTGTTCGTGACGTTTGCGACGGGACACGTCTACCAAGTCAAAAACACAGGCATGACCGGCCATTTGGCGTATCCGCGTCGGATGTTTTGAGCAGAACCCGTCCTAAAGATTGACGACTACTTGTAAAACTCGTCCGTCCAGGCCGTGCCGACATCGAAGTCTTGCGGGATCAGCTCGCGTTGCTTCATATAGTCACCCACCGACTCCCACTGCTCTTCTGACAGCGTCCCAAACTTGCCATCGGGACTGTCGAGCCATGCAGGTACCAAGAGTTCGATACCACGACGGTCGAGAGACTCGCTCGATTCGTCGATCGAATCCTCGTTCAAGCTGACCAAAATGTCGATACCGCGTTGACCGTCCTCAGCGACGTACTCGAAACCCTTCGTAAACGCGCTGACGAACCGCCTGACAACTTCAGGTTTCTCTTCGATCATCTGATCGGAAGTGATCAACATCATCTCGTAGTACCGGGGAACTCCGTAATCCTCTGGATAGATGATCTCTACTGGCATGCCCATATCTTCCAACACGAAAGACTCATAAGACCAGTAAGCGCCGATCACCGCATCCATCGTTCCCGCTGCCAAAACCTGTGACAATGCGTACCCGACGTCGTGAAGCTCAACATCGTCAAGCGTGAGTCCGTCGTACTCGAGCATCGCCTCAAGCATCAACTCATCCCACTCGATACCGGGATATCCGACCTTCTTGCCTTTGAGATCTGCGGGGCGAGTTATTCCGGAGGATTTCAGAGCCATCAATGAGTTGACAGGACTCTGCACTATTGCGCGGACTGCTACGACGGGGACGCCAGCGGCTCGAGCCAGTGTGGTGTCGGTTTGGTAGAAGATGCCGAAGTCGCGTTGACCAGCACCGACAAGCTGGGCGATCGCTGCCGCGTCCGCAGGGACGCTCACATCAACCTCCAGGTTCTCCTCCTCGAAATACCCTTGATCAATCGCTGCATAGATGCCTGAATGGTTTGCATTCGGCGGCGACCAGTCTAGTTCGACGGAGACTTTCTCAACTTCCGGTTCAGACGTGCAGGCAATGACAGAGACAACCAACGCAACGACCGGTAGAACCAGACCGATAATCTTCCTCACGACGTTCCTCCTTGGGGATTCGATCCCGGGTAGTTTCGTAAAACCCGCGATTGTAACAGGGCTATTGAGATGAACATCAACGCGGCCATGATCGATAGGGTAAATATGGCGGCAAACACCAACTCGGTCTGAAACTTCGGCGTTGATGTCTTAATCAACCAACCGAGACCCGATGCGGCGCTGACCCACTCACCGATCACCGCTCCGATTACCGAAACAACGGCAGCAACCTTCAATCCAGCAAAGAAGTAAGGCAACGCGGACCGGACATACAACTTCGTGAACATCTGCCAGCGCGAAGCGCCCAACGTCCGGAACATGTCTACCATGTCGGAATCCACCGACTTGAAGCCCGTCATCAAGTTGATAGTTACCGGGAAAAACGTGAATAAAACAACTACCACGATCTTCGGGCCCATCCCCGTCCCGATCCAGATCAACAGCATCGGTGCCAAAGTGAAAACCGGTATCGTCTGCGACGCAATCAAGAAGGGATAAACCGACCGTTCAAGCAACCTCGACCAGAACATCGCAGTAGCCATCGCACACGCGAATGTGATCGAAACTGCGAAACCAATCAGAATCTCTTGCGTAGTGACGTAAGCATGACGCAAGAAAAGATCCGGCTTATCGATAAGTTCGGCAAGAATCAACGAAACCGGCGGCAAAATCCAAGTCTGGACATTCAGCACCCTAACCAAAATCTCCCACAACACCAAACCCAGTCCCGCCAATACCATCGCCGATCCCCACGTCCTCGCAAATGAACGTGCTCGCATCAAAAATGTGCGTTCGATGACGGCTTCACGGTCGATTTCGACCGATTGCGGCAGATCGCGTGTCTCTTGTTGTGTACTCAGTGTCATTCGTTTTACTCGACAGCGACACCATCCAACGCAGAGAGAAGTTGCCATTTGAGTTCAACGAATTTCTGATCTCGAACAACGTCATTAGGTCGAGGCCGCGGCAAATCCACGTCCAACTCAAGCAAGATCTGCCCAGGCCGCGATGACATAACAAGCACGCGATCCCCAAGCATCAACGCCTCCTCAACATCGTGCGTCACCATGATGGTCGCTCGGTTGCTCCGATCCAAGACATCCGATAACCATCTCTGCAATTCAGCGCGGGTAATTGCGTCTAACGCTTTGAAGGGCTCATCAAGCAACAGCACGCTGCGCTCGGGCAGCACTGCCCGAAGCAAGGCTACGCGCTGCCTCATGCCCCCTGACAACGTCGCAGGATAAGCATTGAGGAATTCATCGATCCCGAACTTGCTAGCGAGATCCATCGCCTTAGATTCCGCTTCACGCCTCGGCACTCCCGCAATCTCAAGCCCCAAAACCGCATTCTCAAGCACGTTTCGCCAAGGCAATAACAGGTCAATCTGATGCATATACGCCACGCGCCCGATCCGCTCAGCTTCGATATCGCTATCGAGACTCACGCTACCAGTGTCGGGTTCGATCAATCCGGCGATGATATTGAGCAGCGTGCTCTTACCGCATCCACTTGGTCCGACAATAACGACGAACTCTCCGAGCGAAACGTCCAAAGAGACATCGATCATCGCCTGAACTGGCGGCATATCGGCACTCGCGAACGATTTGGACGCGTTCGATACGGAAACGATTGGAACACCATCATTTTCTGATGATTGGCGACCAGTGATCGATCCTTCGCGCAATAGGTCAGCAGCGACGTCGGAACCGGGATTCGGTGATACGTGCCGGGAAGGGCTAGGAGATGAAACTTCCGATGTTTGTGACATCGGCTTTTGGTTCCTCCGCTGGCATTACCCAGATCAGGTTGTGTGGGTCGGCGGAATGAAATCCGCCCTCTCAGCCCGGCTGACCGAGCTCCCCAAATCGCAAGACGGACCCTCCCTAGGGCCTTTCAAGACGTAATCGCTTGATTATACCAACCTCTCCCGTTAGCAGTCTGTTCTTTGTTGCCATAGGGTCAGTTCGTCTTTACAATGCTTTGCCATGGGAACAGCAGACATCGGGGCGCGAGAAAATTTCGTTCGTTCAGTGTCACGTCCAGCCGCCCAGATCAACCTTGGGCTCTCTTGCCTCTACATCGCTGCAGAAAGCCAACCCTATCTCGACGTTCCTCTCTACATGGGGAAGATCAGTGAGATTGCCGAACGCATCAGGCAGAAATCACAGAATCGGCGCTCGCTTTATGACGGCCTATACGCGCTGAACGACCTGCTCTTCGACGAACTGGGTTTCCGCGGCAATGCAGGAAACTACTACGACGTTCGAAACAGCCTGTTGAACGAGGTTCTCGAACGTAGATTAGGAATCCCTATAACGCTGTCAGTCCTCTACATGGAGATCGGACATCGTATTGGGATCAACTTGACGGGCGTAAACATGTCCGGTCATTTTTTGCTGTCAGCGGGCGCTGGCGCTTCACTTATATTCGTTGACCCATTCCGTAAAGGAAGGCTGTACTCGCGGTGGGAATGTTTAAGGTTGCTGAGTGGTTCAGGTAACCCGCCCAACGATTCGAGCAAATTGGAACGGCTTGAGCGTGCACATCTGCCTCAAGCTGACCGCAAAATGGTTCTTGCTCGTGTATTGAACAACATAAAGATGATCCACACGCATTCGGGAGATTTCGAAGCAGCGATAGCTGACGCGGAGCGGATCCAATACCTGATGCCGTGGAATTGGCGCAACATCGGCGACATCGCTCATCTCATGGGGCGGTCCGGTCGGGCGCGTGAAGCCTACGAAATGCTTTCCCGCATGGTCCAGATGATGCCGCCCCACGAAGATGTGACTCTCCAGCTCGATTCTTTGGAGATGTTGAAACCTCTCACAGAAATCGATGGATTAGTCGATCCAGAAAAGATCCACGAGATACCGTTCTTCCGTATCTGAATCAAAAGCGGCACCAAAATCGCCGCACAAGATTCAGGAGAATTGCAGCCATATCTCAGGGAATAGGGCGAATGATCAACTACCAAGAGCTGACCGATCAAGAGCTGTTGGCTGAGATTTCGCAGAAGAACACCGATGCCTTCGCGGCTCTCTATGACCGGTATGGGAAACGAGTTTTCGGATTAGCCGCTCGGATCCTCAACGACGGCGTCAAATCCGAAGAGGTTACCCAAGACGTTTTCATGCGTGTCTGGCGACGGGGACACACCTATATGCCGGACAAAGGCAAGTTCACGACTTGGCTCTTCCGTATTGCCCATAACCGCACGATCGACGAACTCCGCAAACTGCGTCGCGACAAGTCCCGCTACAGCGATGACATCACCGAACGTTACGATCTCGAATCCGACGACATCACACCACCCGAAGCAGCGGTGGCCAACTCGGAATACGAACAAGTCCGGGCTGCTCTAAAAGTACTGCCTGAACCCCAACGACAGGTCGTTTATCTCTCGTATTTCGAAGGATTGACACAGACCCAAATCGCAGAATCCACAGGACAACCTTTAGGTACAGTTAAGACGCGAATGAGGTTGGCGCTCAAAAAGTTACGCGTCGCACTGGAAGACGAAATCTACGGCGACGACTAGCAGCGGCGAACTGAAAAGATGACTCGAGAAGAAGAAATCATCGCAGATTTTCCTGCGTACGCTTTAGGCGCGTTAGACGACGAGGCACAACGCGCCGTCGAAGAGCTAGTCGAGCGTGATCAAGACGCGGCCGAAGAGCTGGCTGAAATGCTCGAAACCGTGGCAGAATTCTCTGCTCGTATCGGTGAAGCCGAACCACCTCTTGCACTCCGACGACGACTTGTATCAACTGCTGACGCAGAAGGGGGCGAAGCCCATCAAGCCTCAGCCTTCTCTTCCTTGGTTTCACACCTTGAAAACCGGATAACGATTGAAGAGGAAGAATACGAGCACGAGCCCAAAAACATCTGGCAGAGACTCGGGAGTGTCTTTACAGCAGGCCGATTAGCATTCGCAACTTCTATCGCATCCTTTGCCATTGTCGGCATCATGGCAATCCAGTTGGGCACCGACAACGTGCAACTCAACCGCAAAGTTACTGACGTGGAACGCGAGGTAGCAACTGCCTACGCATACGCTCAAGAGATCTTGGACGATATGTCGTCAACTGAGCAGATGTTGACGCACGCGCACGAGCGGATCTCTAAGCAAGACCAAGAAATCGTCCGCATGACGGAACTCAACGATGCTCTACGGACATCGATGAACGACCAGATCAGCCTCACGTATGCAACTCTCAGGAACGAGTACAACAGCCCCGATTGGCAACCCGATGCCGCACTCGCAGGCAACGGTTACGCATACTTGCTAGAGCACCAACGCCGTCCGATCGGCGCCCTTGTTGTCGGCGGTGTCGAAAAAGCGCCACCCGGTGAAGAATATCGCCTCTACCTTGTGAGGGAAGGGAACGAACCGTTCTACGCAGCGTCCTTCAACCTGAACCAAGCTGGATACGGCACTGTCCTTTTTGAACTGACCCTCCCGTTGAGCTTGTACGACGGCGCACACATCACTCGCGAGCGGGTTGCGGATTCGCCAGATCCATCATTGGCATTGCCCGAGAACCGCTTCAAACCTCAATAAAGACGGCAATCTCTGTCTTCAGACCGTTGCTCATCAACACGGTTAGTCGAAACTAACCTAAAATCTGCTCCAGTGCCGTAAACGATCATCAGCACAATTCGGAGTGCTGGCCTGGCTTGGGGTATCGCTTAATGCGTGGTCAACGATTCTCGGTTTTCTTGCCGTCCCTCGTGTTTGTTCTTTGCTTGGCGAGTGTGATCGGATGTTCCAGCGCACCCGAACCTACAGCCACGCCACTTCCCACCTCGACTCCAATCCCTAGCCCTACTCCGATCCCGATAACTCCTGAAGAAGTCGTCGCGAACGCTGTAACAGCTCTTACAGAATCCGGCAGCGTTTGGTTCGTGCTAGACCACGAAAACGGTTTCACCGAAGCTCTCGGTGGACTTCAACTCCAGCGTGTCGAAGGCGCAATCAACGAGGTTGGCATGAGCATCACGGCTGAAGCCAATCTCGGCCGAATCTACATCGAGGTAGACGCTGTTTTAATCGGTTTAGACACATGGCTTACTAACCCGCTGACAGGCGAGTGGGAACCATTGCCCAATGAGGAAAACCCCATCGGGTTCATTCAACCCATTGCCGCTGTGCGAGACGTCCTAGAAGGACTTTCCGATCCCCAATTCATCGAGCAACCCACCCCCGGTAACGACTTTCTCATCACGTCCCCACTCCAGGCCGAGGTCATGAAGAGCCTGCTAGGCGACATAAAACCCGAAGCCACGGGTCTGGGAGAAGTGACGATCGATCACCAGACTTTCCAATTGAAATCAGCTAGGATTACGGGCGCGCTTCAAGCCTTGGACACCGATGAGACGGTTCGCATCATCGCAATGAGCCGATACGGCGAAGAATTCGTAATTGAACCGCCCATCGAATAACGTTTGACACTCTATCCTCAAAACTCCGCTTAACATGCAGTGGATCAAAAACGAGGTATCCCCTTACCTGCTGTTTCTCCCGCTCTGCTACGGCGTTTTCATCGCCGCGGACGACATGACGCTCGTCGTCACGATCCTGCCGGACATGATGCAGAGCCTCAAGATCCCGGTCAACGACATTGACCGCGCAAGCTGGCTCATCATCTCATTTCTCATCGGCTATTCAGCCACGATGCCCATCATGGGGCGATTATCCGATCGTTGGGGCTACCGTCCAGCTTTCCTACTCGCACTAGGTGTATTCATGCTGGGATCTGCAGGCGTAGCCCTCATCCCAGTCATGGGGAGTTCACTCGATGCCTTGCCCTACTTGGATCAATACCGATGGGCAATCGTCGCCCGCGTCGTGCAATCAATCGGTGCCGGAGCGGTCATCCCGATTTCACTCGCCGCAGCCGAATTTCTAGTCGGTCCAAGACGACGCATCGTCGCCTTCGGAATGGTCGGCGCTGCCGCCGAGGCTGGAAGTGTGTTTGGACCCGTTTGGGCCGGTGCTATCGCCGACTGGATCGGTTGGGAATTCACATTCTGGTCAAACATCCCGCTCACATTGATCGCTGTCGCCGCGCTCGCGATTCTCCCCAAAGGCATCAGGCACGACACGAGCGTTGATTGGATCGGAGCCGCCGCGTTCACAGCCGCTTTAACGACTCTCACCATCGGCCTGTTCCGAATCTCCGAACCGGACCTGCCAATGATCATTCTTTTCGTCGCCGCCGCCGTGATGGTCGGCGTAGTCGCGATCTCGAATCGAACCGCGAGCGAAAAAGCGGTGCCACGGTCTTTGGGCAAACTCTGGGACTTCATCTGGTCAAACGTCGCACACTTCCTTGTCGGTGCCGCATTGATGATCGGACTCGTCTCTGTGCCATTACTAGCCGGCACCATTTACGGCCTTTCAGCTCTTGATTCCGGGCTGCTCTTACTCCGAATGACCGTTGCTCTCGGCATCGCCGCCTTCGCCGGAGGTTTCATCGCCACAAGATTCGGTGTTCGCATACCCACAATTGCAGGACTGGTCGTCGCAGCCATAGGTTTCAACTTCATGTCCACTTGGAACATCGTGCTCGAAGAGCCACGCACATCCATTGATCTTGTCTTGGTAGGCATAGGACTAGGCCTCTTAATCGCTCCCATCGCCGAAAGCGCATTGCGCCGTGTTCCAGAGGAAGACAAGGGCATCGCCTCCGGCCTATTAACGCTCTCACGCAACATCGGAATGACTGTAGGGCTAGCTGTCGTAGCATCACTCGGCACTGAGCAGTTCCTTCTAACCGCTCCTGGCCTTGAGGAAATGATCGAACGTCCCGAAGCCGCAAACGAGGCAGGGATGGCGGTATTCTCCAACTTCTTCACATACGCCTCAACCGCCTGCATCATCGCGATCCTCCCTGCATGGTTCATGTCACGAAACTACGATGCTGATGAATCGCAGGAACAAACGCAAACCGCATAGTCTTAACCACATTTCTTGGTGTTACAGTGTTACCGACTCCAAAAGCCCATGAGGTGTAACAAATGACGCGCCGCGATCCTTCGGACTTCGTTTCATCAGTCCGAAAACCTGACGACTTTGATGACTACTGGCAGGCAACCGAAGCCGAAACACTCGCCATACCACTAAATCCTCGCCTCGAACCAGATCCAATGAGATCGACTCCCGAGGTCGAGGTATTCGAGGCGCGCTACGACAGTTATGCCGGACTCGAAATCGCAGGATGGTATTGCAGACCCCACAACTTCGAAGGGCAACTACCCGGATATCTCTTCGTCCCCGGCTACGTCAGCGAACCCAAATTGCCAACCGATCTCGCTCTGCGAGGCTACGCTGCCTTCTCTGCCGCACCCCGCAACAAGCTGCGCAGCAACTCCGTATTCAACCCTGGCTATCCCGGTCTCCTCACACACAACATCGACAAACGAACAGAGTACGGCTACCGAGGCTTCTACATGGACGCAATCCGAGCCTTCGACTTCCTGAGGGGTCTCGACGAAGTCGATTCCTCTCGCATCTGCGTCCAAGGAGGTAGCCAAGGCGGTGCCCTCACATTGCTCGTCTCATCCCTCCGAGCAGACCAAGTGGCATGCGCCTCCGCCGGAGCACCATACCTCTGCTCCATGATGGACTCCGCATCCTTGACGCGCTCCTATCCATATGAAGAGATCAACGACTACCTCCGCCTACACCCTGAGCGCGAAGAAGCCGTTCGGGACACCCTCGATCTCCACGACATCCACAACTTCGTCGACAAGATCGAATGCCCGATCATCGTCAACATCGGCCTGATGGACGACGTCTGCCCTCCCGAAACCGGTTTCGCCGTGTTCTCGCAGATCGGCAGCAAAGACAAAAATCTCTACACATACGAGGACTGCGCCCACGACTCCGGATCCGGAGTCGGCCACGACAAAGTGATGCAAGAGTTCCTCGACGGCCACCTCAACCCCGTAGCCCTTTAATCGCCAACGGAGACACAAACCATGAACGAATACTGGTCAGCGCGCGTAGAAACTGCCGAAAATGCTGCAAAAGGCGACGTCTCAATCGAAGACCTGCCCATCCGAAGCAACGAAACCTCAAACGCCTACTCCATCCGCTTCAACGGCGTCGGCGATTATCCACTCTACGCATACCTGCACATTCCCAAATCCGACGGTCCACACGTCCCAATCTTCCAAGCCCCGGGCTACGGCAGCGTCGTCGCCGTCCCGCCGTACGAACGGCGCTCCACCTACATCGTCATGGCCCTATGCCACCGCGGACAACGCCTATCCAACTCACGCTACTCTGCCGCATACCCCGGACTCCTCACAGACGGACTCCCCAACGAAGACACCTACATCTGGGGCGACATCGTCGCAGACTGCATAACCGCGGTCCAAATCCTCCTCCAGCAACCCAACATAGACGCATCCCGACTAGCAATCACCGGCGGCGACCTAGCCTACATCACCGCTGCCCTAACCAAAGGGGTCCACGCCCTACAAACTGGTGCCTTGATGTTCGCCGATATTGACAACCGAACCAAAGGTGACCCCGACTACCCCCTCGCCGAATTCAACGACTTCAAACGCTCACACCCCGAATCTTGGGGCGAGGCAAAAGCAACCCTAACTAACTTCGATCCATCTGAACTAGCATCCGGCATTGACGCCAAAAAAATCCTCTTCTCCACAAGTGCGGGCGAAAAAGACTATTACGACCAACTAGCCGCCAAACTATCCGGCGAAACCACCGTAAACATCAACCTAGGCAAAGGCCATCTCGACCACATCACCCAAGAAGACTGGCTCGCAAAGGCATGTGGGGTCAAAAAAGGACCAGTCCACTACCCTTGGGCTTCATGACAGTTCAAACAACCTCGGCTGCTGCCGTTCCGTTTGCCGTAACTCCGACGTAAGCCTGCCCAACCCGTAATCTTTTGGATCGACGTACTTCATCGCATCCGCAATCACCCGATGCCCTGCCTTGTCGCGGATCAATCTGTGCATCTTCAAACAAACACGCCGATAGTCCGAATGACCCGACTCACCGGTTCGCAACTCCAACATGTGAAACGCCTGACGAGCGTTCATCTGGATGTTGTATCGAATCCGATACCCGAACGGCACAACATACTGAGCGACATCCGATCCATGTACTTTCAACACATCCCCATACAACTCCGACATCTCCGACATCGCATCGTGCCATCTGCTCTCAACTTCCTTCCCGGCTTCCTCAATCTCTGGCGGCGTCGCATATCCATGTCGAGGCGTTAACCGCTGCCAATCGATCGTCATCATGCGATGTCGCTGCAAATCTCTGAAACTGCCGAAGTCCGACAAGACATCGAACCGGTAGTAAACCCGCTCCATCCCTCTGCCAGGTTTGTGCCGACGGTTCAATCTATCGCCGACATACGTCGAGATAACATGGTGACGTTCCGTTTCGTCCATCTCAGTCGCACGTCGTAGCAGTTCTTCCTCGGACCGATCGGAGTATGGATACAAGGCCGCTGCCACGATCCGAATTTCCGCATCCGGATCCCAGTCCAACAATCTCACCTCATCCCGATCCAGATCAAATTCCTGAGCGTCCCCTGTTCCCATCTCTTCTTCAGCCAAAGCATCCATCTCATCAGCCACTCCCCGGAAGTAGCCGCTCCAAGCAACCCCGCGATCCTCAACATCCACCCGAGACAAAAACCCAGCGATAACCTTCCGCAACTCAACCAACATCATTCGCGAATACTCGCGTGCCTCCGCCAATCGGCTGGCATTGATCCGCATCAGCAACGCCTCATATGCCTGTCCCGTGCCGAATATCCCCAAGTTGGATGTTGTCGCCGCTGGCAACAAGCCCCTCGCCGTGTCACAGGCCCTCGCCCGAGTCGCCCGACGATATGCGCCTCTAGTTTCCTGAGTGCCTTTCGGCATTGCCGTCTGAAAATACGAGCTCAAAGCTCGGACCACGAACGAATAACTCTCAAAAAGTCGGTCCATCGTCTCGGAATAACGCGCCGCCAACGGCCCTTCTGCTATCTCTGGCGGAATTCGATACCTGAATCTCTCGGCTCCGTCTTCCCCCTTTAGCTTCTCGTCGTAGTAGATATACCGAGTACTTTGCTCCAGATATGCCGCCAATCGCCCCCTCTCAAGCACCTTCGTCAAGATCGCCGATGCCTGCTCACAAGCCAGATGCGCTCCTCCCAACTGCGCCACTGAATCATCCCCATACTCCACAAAAACCGTCTCATACAGCTTCTCAGCCCGGCCTAACCCTGTCACATCCTCAACTTGATCCGCGATAGCTTGAATCCCTATTTCGGGCTGCTCATAAAACTCCTTCAAAAACAACTGCCGCAACGACATATGCGTCCTGCTGTAACGCGCAAACATCGCACCTTTGACGATCTCCGGCAGATTAACAACCGCGAACACCGGAAGATCAGTGTTCGTGAAAAACCGGCTCAGGATCGAGCGTTCTTCATCAGTGAATGACTCTCGCGCGTACACAGTGCGTCAATCTTCGCACATGCCCGAAAACCCGCCGTAAAACCGAAGGTTGCAGGTCAGAGAATCAACCGCAACGGACGCTCAAGGTTGTCCTTGACCTCGTTGAGCAGCACGGCAGCCTCCGCACCATCGCCAACCCGGTGGTCCGCAGAGATCGTAGCGTTCATCATCTGACGAACCACGATGTCATCTCCCTGCACAACAGGACTAGCTTTGACAGCACCCACCGCCAAGATCCCAGCCTGTGGCGGAACGATAATCGCCGCGAAGGTGTCTATCCTAAACATCCCGAGGTTAGACGTCGAAAACGTCCCTGCAGTTAACTCTTCCTGAGTCAAAGTGCCGCCATCGCCTCGCGCACGTCCTCCTAGACTCTTCGAAGCATTCGCAACATCCACTAGAGACATGTTGTGAACACCAATCAAAGCCGGCACGATCAAACCCGCTTCAAGCGCAATCGCCACACCAACGTTGACGCTGTCGTGGCCCTCCAAACGGTCGTCATGGAAGGTCGTGTTCCACTTCGGATACTTCACGATAGCCATCGCAAGTGCCTTGATGATCATGTCATTGACCGAAACGCGCACTCCCGCCTCCGCAAGTTCCGAATTCAACTGTGCACGGAACGACATGGCATCCGTCATATCAACGCCAGTCGTGACGTAGTAATGCGGTGCCTCATCCATGCTGCGACGCGTTACACGAGCAATCGCCTGCCTCATCGTCGTCAACTCGACATCCGAACCGTCCATCACCACCGACGGAGCCGCCACATCAACACCAGACGGAGCGAATGCAGGAGCAGGCTTGAATTCAAGAACATCGTCACGCGTGATTCGTCCACCAGGGCCAGTTCCCGGAATCGCCGCCAGATCAAACCCCTTTTCCAGAGCCAACCGCCGTGCAAGAGGCGACGCCTTGATCCTACCGCCCTCAACCGTAGGCGCGGGTGGCACCGCCGCAACTGGTTCCGCAACCGCCTGGGCGACAGGCGCAGGCTCCGGCGCAACTATCTCAACCTCCCCAACCGGCTCCGGTTCAATCACCACTTCGGCTTCTTCAACCATCGGTTCATCGACCGCAGGCAACTCGTCATCCGCATCACCGATATACGCCAGAAGTGAACCTACCGCCGCTTTCGTGCCGTCTCCCAATACGATCCGACGCAAAATACCGGCGTTATACGCCTCCATCTCCACGACGGTCTTGTCCGTCTCGATCTCCGCAAGTTTGTCCCCACGAGCCACCTCGTCACCCTCATTCTTCAACCACTTAACAACAGTGCCTTCGGTCATGTCGGCACCCATCGCTGGCATCGTGACTTCGTGGATCAACTCTCAGCTCCTCGATTGGTTCGATTAAGGATTCGGGTAACGCCCGAAACCATCGGCTCTAACACTTCAGAATGTAATCACTCGCATAGCCGCCGCAACGACATCCTCTGCATTCGGCAATATATCTTGTTCAAGCCCTCGGTTGTAAGGCCACGGAACATCCTTAGCCCCAACCCGCATGATCGGCCCGTCGAGCCAATCCATAGCCCGTTCCTGGACCTCCGAAACGATCTCCGCCATCGCACCACCATTCCTGCGCGCAGTATCCAGCATCACCGCCCTGCCCGTCTTCTGCACCGAAGCCACCACCGTCGGATAATCAACCGGGCTCAAACTACGCAAGTCGACTATCTCCGCGTCAATCCCATCCTCTGCCATCGCATCCGCCGCCTCTCGGAGAATATGCACACCGTAACCATAGGACACCAGCGTCAAATCACTACCAACACGATCGACCCTCGCCTCGCCAAGAGGTATCTCGTAATAACCCTCTGGCACATCGCCTCGCG
The DNA here is from genome assembly GCA_964564575.1 of uncultured Dehalococcoidales bacterium. Classification (GTDB taxonomy): domain Bacteria; phylum Chloroflexota; class Dehalococcoidia; order Lucifugimonadales; family Lucifugimonadaceae; genus Bin127. The sequence goes on along the minus strand of CAZMBB010000001.1, from coordinate 26,918 downwards.
AACCGTATAGATGCGAATGCTCCGCGAAGATCACCGGATTGTCCGACTTGATAGCCGTCCTCAGCAACCCTAGAGCATCAGCCGGATTGGATGGACACGCGCAATACATCCCCGGCACCTCCGCCAACCAAGTCTCGAAACTCTGTGAGTGCGTCGCACCAAGTTGCACACCTGCCCCAGTCGGTGCCCTAATCACCATCGGCACCTTGATCTGACCACCTGACATGTAGCGAAGGTTCGCCGCCATATTCACAATCTGATCGAACGCCACCAATGAGAAGCTGATCGACATCAACTCCACAACCGGACGCAAACCCGCACTAGCAGCACCGACCCCTGCACCAACAAACGCAGCCTCTGAAATCGGAGTGTCCTTTATCCGCTTCTCCCCGTACTTCTCGATAAATCCCTTAGTTACCGAGTACGCCCCACCGTACTCCCCGATATCTTCACCCATGATGAAGACATTCTCATCAGTTTCGATGGCTTCTTCCAACCCCCGGGTAATCGCTTCTCGGAAAGTGATTTCAGTCATGACAACCACGAATAACTGAGCAACGGCCGCCAGATCGCTTACGCGTAAACGTCATCGAACGCTTCTGACATATCCGGATTCGGACTGTTCATGGCAAACTCAACCGCCGCCTCTATCTCCGCATCCACACTGGCCGACAGGTCATCCAAGTCCGATTCCGTTACCACGCCATACTCCAGCAACCTCTTGGGATACGTGACCAGCGGATCACGCCGTCGCCAAAGATCGACCTCTGACCTCTCCCGATACTGATCACCCGGGTCGGCAAACGAGTGGCCTACAAACCTGAAAGTCTTCGCCTCAATAAAAATCGGGCTCCCGTGAGCCCGAACCTGATCGATTGCCGCCTGTGTAGCCTCGCGTACCGCAAGCACGTCCATACCGTCTACCGATACGACATCAACATCGTACGCACCCATCGCATCGCTGAAATCAGACCCACGATGGCGCACCCTTCCAACCGCTGAACCCATCCCGTAAAGGTTGTTCTCCATGAAGAAGATCACGGGCAATTGCCATACCGACGCCAGATTCAATGTCTCGTGGAAAGTCCCTTGGTTCGTCGCTCCATCACCGAAGAAGACCATCGTCACCACGTCAGTCTCCATATACTGCTGAGCCAGCGCGATCCCAGCAGCCAAGGGCAACTGGGCCCCAACAATGGCATGACCACCCATAAACCGCTGCGCGGCATCGAAAATATGCATCGATCCGCCCTTGCCCTTGCTCAACCCCGTATTCTTGCCGAACATCTCCGCCATGATGCGGTTAGTGTCCAACCCACGCGCTATCGCATGGCCGTGGTCGCGATAGTGAGTGACGATGTAATCCCGAGCTTCAAGCGGAGTGATCGCGCCGATGCCGGTCGCCTCCTGACCGATGTAGAGGTGCAAAAATCCCCGGATATTACCGAGCGAATAATGCTGACCGCACGTCTCCTCGAACCTGCGAATCAGCAACATCAACCGATACATTCGCAAGAGTTCCGAGTCATCGAGACTTTCGGAAAGAACCGGAACGCGTGAAGCGTCGAAACCGTTGTTGCTCTGCGAAACTGGTGCAGGACCGTTGGATACAGGTCTAACTAAACCGGTCGCGGTGATCCTAGGTTTTTCGGCTTGTTCCATTACCCCGAAAGGTTTCGACTCGTCTGCACAGACCTTTTCCGTACAAATCGATGAAGCGCAAATTCATCTGCGTTGAGTCGAATCACGATTCTATACCAAACCAAACAACCGTCGAATCCGGCACTTCCAGTCCAACTTTACTGTCATTCGCTCTGCAGTTTGGCCGCCAACACCACGTTTTCAAGCAACATTGCAACCGTCATCGGACCCACGCCACCCGGCACCGGCGTAATCGCAGACGCCTTTTCTTTAACAGCCTCGTAATCGACATCTCCCGTTAACCGATACCCGCTACGACGCGACGAATCCTCAACTCGCGACACCCCTACATCAATCACTACCGCTCCGTCTTTCACCATGTCAGCGGTCACAGTGTTTGGCACCCCAGCAGCCGCAACCAAAATATCCGCCCGACGCGTATGCGCGCCGACATCCCGCGTCCCGGTGTGACACATAGTCACCGTCGCATTGGCACCACGACCACGCTGCGTCAAAAGCAACGCCAAAGGCCTACCCACCAACGAACTCCTACCCACGATCACGACCTCCGCACCATTGACCTCAATCCCCTCCTCAATAAGCATCCTTTGAACACCCAACGGAGTAGCCGGCACAAATCTCGGACGACCAAGAGACAACAACCCCGCGTTCTGAGAATGAAGTCCGTCAACATCCTTCAACGGATCCAACCCGTTGATGATGTTGTCCGCATCGATGTGGTCCGGCAGCGGCAGTTGCACCAAAATCCCGTGATAGCGATCGTCTCTGTTCAATTCGTCGACAATTCCCGCAAGCTCATCGGCATTCACATCTGCCGAGATGTTGAGCGTTTCAGTGACGATCCCTACCTCTTCGCAAGCCCGTTCCTTACGCCTCACGTAAGAGCGTGAAGCAGGGTCATTTCCTACCAGAACCACCGCCAAACCGGGCGAATATCCGTGCGCCTCTTCGAATCTCCTGACCTTCTGCTCCACCTCCCCGTGCACTCTCTTGGCGATCTCGTTGCCGCTGATGATGCGTGTCGTCATATTGAAAGTTGACCAACTTCCCGTCAATGCTCTACGGTTTAAGTGCAAACGCGACCTTCCATCGGTGAAGCCATCGTCCACCTCAATCGCGTACCCGAACCATGATATACACCGGCGTAGACCTCATCGAAATCCCCCGTATCGCCACCGTACGCGATCGTTACCCAGTTCGATTCCTGAAGAAGGTCTACACGCCCGGAGAACAGCGTTACGCCCGCAACCGCGCTCCACAACTTGCCAGCAGATTCGCTGCCAAAGAAGCTGTGATGAAAGCTCTCGGCACCGGCGTTCGCGGCATCCCGTGGAAGTCGATAGAAGTCACTCGCAAACGCGGTGGCCCACCAGAGATCACTCTTCACGGCCCGGCCCGCGAGCGCGCCGAAAAGATGGGTGTTCAACGCATCGCCCTCAGCCTCTCCCACTCCAAAGAATTCGCCGTCGCATCCGTCGTAATGGAAGCTACCGACAACGCGTGGCGACCCTGATTTCCAAGTACGACATGCCCAAGATCCAAAAGGCCGTCACCGCCGCCGAGATGCTGGCCATCGAAAACCAGTGGTTCGTTTCAGGAGCGATAACCCTCGATCAACTCATGGATCGCGTCGGAGCAGCTATCGCTGATTGGATCATCGATTATCTCGTCAAACATGCCGACGATTCGGAAGTTTTGGCTTTGGTCGGCAAAGGCAACAACGGAGGCGACGCAATCGTTGCTGCAACGTATCTGGTCAAGGCAGGATTCGACTCGAAGTTAGCCCTCCTGATGCCTCGCGAAAGCGACGATCCGCTTCTGGAACAATTCGCATCCGCAGGCGGGAAGGTTTTCTTCATCACCGGACCACGCGCACAAAGCGATTTGGCAAACTTATGCAACAAATCAAACTTGATCCTCGATGGAGTTTTCGGTTTCAGCATCTCCAGACCAATCGAAGAGCCGATCACGTCATACTTCCAAATCGTCAGAAACTCCGCAAAAACAGTCGTCGCCATCGACCTGCCCAGCGGCGCAAACCCCAATACCGGAGAGTTCGATCCCAACGGCCTTCCAGCGGATGTCTGCCTCCCAGTCGGACTCCACAAAATCGGCCCGGCTGTTCGCTTCGGCGACCCGCGATTCGGAAACGAGATGTCGGTGTTGAACGTCAACATTCCACACGATTTGACACGATCGCAGAAACGAGAAATCAATAACCTCGACTTAGCCAAGACGCTACTCCCGGACAGAGATGCCATATCTCACAAAGGCGATTTCGGTCGCGCGCTTCTCATCTGTGGCTCCAACACCTACGTAGGCGCTGCATCGCTAGCCACGCAAGCCTGCCTCCGTTCTGGCGTAGGACTCGTCGCTCTCGCCACTCCAACGAGCGTTTACCAAGCCCTCGCGGGAAACATCCCTGAAGCAACTTACGTCCCGCTCAAAGAAAATCAAAACGGAGTGGTCCCCGGCCCTGGATTCCAGCAAATCCGAGAACGAATCCTTATCGCCGATTCAGTCCTTTTCGGTGTCGGATTCTCGCTATCCTCAGGTGCTCGCAAGCTGATCTACCAACTCACTTCTCATCAGGAAATCTGGGAAGGTCGCACCGCCATCATCGACGCCGATGGTCTCACCATCGTGTCCGAAATCCCCGGTTGGTGGAAGGTCTTTGACGGCAACCTCATCATCACGCCCCATCCCGGTGAAATGTCGCGCCTATTAGGCGTCCCTGTATCGGAAGTCGAAGCTGATCGTAGATCCGCAGTCGAAACGGCGGCTGAGAGGTTCAACTGCATCGCAGTCCTAAAAGGTGCTACAACTCTCATCGCCGCACCCGACGGGCGACTGCGCATCAACATGATGCCCAATCATGGCCTTGCACGTGGTGGTAGCGGAGACGTCCTCGCCGGTTTAGTCGCCGGGCTGTCCGCAAAGTCAGACCCGTTCGACGCCGCATCGCTAGGCGTATATCTGCACTCTCTAACCGGAAAAGCGGCACGAGAACGATTCACTCCCTATGCAATGACCGCCAGCGACTTGATCGCGCATATACCCGACGCGTTTCGTGCGTTAGCATCGTAGCCAGTACCAACAACTCAGAAACGCGAACCTGCTGACACAAAACATGGCGGCTAATCCGAAACCGTCTCTCGAAGAGATCGTCGATAACTACGTCCAAAAGGCCCGTTCGAAACTACGGCCCACGGAATACAAACGCAGCCAAAAGAACGATCTAACCCTCCATCACGTCATCGAAAACGACGAGTTCCGCATCCTCGATCACATCATCGCCGTAAAAGACCGACGCGTCGAATGGGTCTGGCGTTCCCAAGACTTCTGGCCCACAGACCAGTTGACCGACATCGCAACCGCCGACGGCGATCTCAGAAACTACGGCGTTATCCATGGTCACAACCGAATATCAGGCATCAAATTCACCATCGGCCCCCGACACTACGCCGGACCCGACCCGGACGCCTGCCTCCCTTACGTCAACGACTACCTTCATCTCGAAGCCCACTACCGATGGAACAACGACGCCATGACGCTGCAACGCGCCCGAATCGGCGTCGATTTCATCACAAAGGATGGACTGACCCTGCGCGCTCGATCCGTCGAGGTCGAGTTGGCAAGATTCTGGAATCTCGAATTTCGTTACCGCTCCTCATTGGGTTCGCGGCTACTCGTTGACGTAGATGGCGACGAGAAACTACGCATCGACGTCCCAACCCTACTGAGCCGACGTGAAGTGCAAGAGATTTACGACATCGTGATGGCCTATCGCAAGGGCGAAGCAGACGCTGTCCTACCGTCGCAATTCACTGCCGAAAGAGAGTGACCCGCCAATACTCTGTTACCGATCCAATGCCGGGTTGAATCGAAATGAACTCCACAACACCTTTACCCCTCGCCAACCGCCGAGTCGTACTCGGCGTCTCCGGCTCAATCGCGGCATACAAATCAGCTTATGTGACCTCGCAGTTAGTAAAACTCGGTGCTCGCGTCGATGTCGTAATGACAGAAGCGGCCCAGAAATTCATCGGTAGTGCCACTTTTTCAGCCCTGAGTCACAATCCAGTCACCACTTCGTTGTGGGACGCAAACTCCGAAATCAGCATCGATCACGTCGCACTCGCCACAAATGCCGACTGCATCGTTATCGCACCCGCAACGGCTAACTTGCTCGCCAAAATAGCTTTGGGCATCACCGATGACCCCATCACTGCCACCGTCCTCGCCTCTGACGCACCCCTCGTTTTAGCTCCCGCCATGGACGCCGATATGTTCGCCGCGCACCCGACGCGAACTAATGTCGCCACACTGCGCGAGCGCGGAGCAACCATCGTCGGACCCGAATCTGGTCGTCTCGCATCCGGTCTCGTCGGCGAGGGCCGAATGAGTGACCCCGAAGACATCGCCGATGCTGTCCGTCTGGCAATCGGCAAACAACACGGCGACCTAAACGATCGCCGCGTCGTCGTAACTGCCGGCGGCACCCGCGAACCTATCGATCCCGTCCGCGTCATTACCAACCGCTCAACCGGAAAAATGGGATACGCAATCGCCGAAGCCGCCCGCGACCGAGGTGCCGAAACCACCCTCGTAACATCCGCTACCAACATCCGAGCACCATGGGGCGTCAACACCATCGATGTCAGCACCGTCGATGAAATGCGCGACGCCACGATCCCCGCATCCACCAAGGCCGACGTTCTCATCATGGCCGCCGCAATCTCCGACTTCCGCCCCAAAAACTTCGTCGACGAAAAGATCAAAAAACGTTCCGGCAACGGCTTGACCATGGATTTTGAACAGATCGAGGACTGGATGCCCGAGGCAATCGGACCGCGCCTAATCAAGGTCGCTTTTGCCGCTGAAACTGCCGACGCAGCGGCAAAAGGCGCGGCAAAAATGGCAAAAAAAGGAGCAACTTTAACCGTCGCCAACGACGTCACCGAACCAGGAAGCGGTTTTGGGACCGACACCAACCGCGTCGACATCGTTCGAACCGACGGTTCCATCGAATCTCTGCCCCTCATGAGCAAGTACGATGTCGGCAATGCGATACTAGACAGAGTCAAACCCTACCTAACCGACCTCCACTAGTCTCATTGAACTCACCATGCGTCTCTACTGGCGACAACGAAAACGCGGCTACGACCTCATCGTCGAAGATGACGATGGCGACATGTTCAACGTCGGAGGCGTCCGTCAAACCCGCCGCGGCGGTATCGAAGCCATGGCGAAAACCATGGGATACGACCCCGGCAGAGCGATGAAACACCTTCCCTCCATGGAACATGGCATACAGTTCGTCGAGCAGTTCCAGCCGTGGCGAGACTTCTTCCCCGGCCATCCCTTGGAACTCGAAAACGATATCGTAGTCCCTGAAGAGCTGGCCTGATCAAGCCGCGTTTCGTTTGCCCGAGTTCGAAAGACTCATCGACCAAGCCCACGATCTAGCATCGACGGTCGCCCCCGCCCTTTCCCGCATAGACACCGAACGGCGCATCCCCGAAGACATCATCCGACCAATCATCGACGCCGGTTTCTTCCGCCTCCTTCTACCCAAATCCCTAGGCGGAGCCGAATTGCCTCATCCCGACTTCCTAAAGATCGTCCGCATCTTCGCCGAAGCCGATGCAAGCGTCGGGTGGTGTATCAACCAAAACAACGTCTTCTCAACGAACGCGGTCCGCGTCCATAGATCCGTCGCTGAAGAAATATGGAGCAACCCTAAAACCGTCGTCACCAACGGACCTCCCCGATCAGGCACAAAAGCCGTCAAAACCGACGACGGATACCTCCTGACCGGAACTTGGGACTTCAGCAGTGGCATTTCCCACGCCACTTGGGTAGCCGCTCTTACCCCAATACACGAATCCGACGGCACCGCAACCAAAGAGATGCGTGTCCTGTTAATCCCCAAGTCCCAGGTCGAAATCATCGACCAATGGTTCGTCGGTGGTCTACGCGGCACCGCGAGTTTGAGCTTCAAGACCGAAAATCTGTTCGTTCCGACCGAACGCTCCTACGGCCAAGAAGAACCGTCTTCCGAACCCGGCTCCCTCTACGTGATTCACACCACACCAATGTTCGCCTCGGGGTTCGCTACGGTCGCCTTGGGAGTTGCACGAACCGCCCTCTGCTTTGCCACTGATCTGACCAAACGAAAAATCATCCAAGGCGCTACCAGCATCCTGAGTGCTGACACAACAACCCAACGAATGATCGGCGAAGCCGAAGCATCGTGGAACGCAGCACGAACCTTCCTCGACGAAGCCACATCCAAAATGTGGCAAACGGTGACCGAAACCCACCAACTCCCGACCGCTGAACGCATCCAAGTCCGCCTTGCAGGCACCCACGCCATCAGAACCTCCGCCGATGTCGTTAACTCCGCCTACACCATCTGCGGATCAACCGCAATCTTCGACACCAACACCATCCAACGCTGCTTCCAAGACGCTCACGCCATCAGACAGCAAATCCAAGGCCGCCCAAATCACTACGACACCGCCGGACAGTTCTACTTAGGCCTAGAACCCAAAGGCATCTTCTAAACCAAACAGGCCTCGCATCAGGATCGCCCGATAGTCCGCGGCAAACCTACTGGTTCCGAATCCTCCGTCTCGATCATCCACTCCGCCAACAGCCGTCGCATCTCCGAAACAACGCCCGCATTCTTCGGATCGTGCGCGACGTTGTAAAGCTCCCAAGGATCATTCACCAAGTCATACAACTCATCTTCGGGATCAGCCACATCTCCCGTCCCGGCTTCTTCCGCCATCGGATCGGTCACATACTTCCAATCCACAGTCCGAACCATCTTCCGTCGTCCCTGCGCTTCCCTACCCCACAACGTCTCGATCAACGTCCTGTATCCCCAAGGCTTCTCACACTCCTCAACGTGCTTCATCTTCACCGGCGGACCGCCAGCGCCATACTCCGAATATGCTGCAACCCTTGGCTCCGCACCAGTCGCCCTAGGCAAGGGATTCCCTTGGATTCGGCGCAACAACTCTCCTCTCACCAATCCATCGTCATCAAGCGTCGAATCAGATCCTCCGTTGCCCCCAACACCTAGAGACTTCCCCGTCCAACCATCGTGAATACCCTCAAATCGTGCCACTCCCTGCAACTCCAACAGCGTCGGCAAGATATCGACAGTATTCACCATCGACTCATCTATCTCCCCACAAGGCACTCCGCCATTGGGAAATGACAAGATCAACGGCACTCGCGTCAAACAGTCATAGAACACCCCACCCTTCACCGCCATATTGTGCTCTGCCATGAAGTCCCCATGATCTGCCGTGAACACGATGATCGTGTCCTCCAACATTCCCAACACCTCCAACTTATCCAAAATCCGACCAATCCCATCATCCATTAGCCGCGTCATCGCGTGATAAACCGAAACCAGTCCCCGGATGTCCTCCTCGCTATCTTCGTCCATTCCCAACATCGCATATAGCACCCGATTCACCTGCGGCGCCGGACTAACCTCTCTACTAGGCGCATACGGAGCATCATCAAGCGAACCCACGCCCCCATCCTGACCAAACTCGCCCTGACGGATAGGCGGCAACAGAACCTCTTCCGGCGGATTCAGATCCACATACTCTCGCGGCGCCTCGTACGGCTCATGCGGATCTGGATACGAAACCATCAGCGCAAACGGCCGGGAATCATCGCCACGGCCAAAGGTGTCTCCTTTCGCAACTTTTTCCAGAAATGCCTCCGTTTGCGCCGTAACCACACTCGACCCATAGTCCTCAATCGGATGATCCGTGACTGCATATGCAATCGTCGGACTCTGTCGGTTTTCATTCAGGTGCACCCGATCCTCGTGAGCTGCGTTGATCGCTTCAATCGGCCTAACCCAATCCATTCCCCGCGTCCCAGGAACTCCTCCCGGATAATCCCCCTGCGGCAAGCCACCATGACCTATCTCGCATCGCACATCAAACAACGCAAGGTCCTCATCCGACACAAAGCAGTGGTTCTTGCCGATCAACCCCGTCGTATATCCAGCATCCCGCCAAATCTGAAATGCGTGCGTCTCCATCGCTGGCATCAAAGTCTCATTTCGACGACATCCTGTCGAATGTGGATACCTACCCGTCATCACCGATGTCCGCGCAGGCACACAAAGAGGATGAGGAGTGATGGCATGCCGATACATCACACCCCGAGCCGCTAACCTCTCAAGAGACGGCGTTTTAACCCCGATCTCCGAATACATCCTCAAACCCGACCACTTCAACTGGTCCGCCATGATGAACAAAACATTCGGACGTTTCATCTCTTTACTCTCCGCTGTCCCGATCTTCTAGATTCATTCAGCAACTCGCGCTGATCCGCCGGCAGATACTTCACCGCCTCACGCATCGTAACCGACGAAGCATTCACAGCACGAGGTTCCATCCACTCAAACACCAGTTCGGGCGAATGCTTCGAAACCTCCCGCAAAACCCAACCGATAGCTTTCCGAATGAAAAACTCCTCTTCGCCAAGCATCGCATCAGCGTAACCCGCGAACTCCTGCCAACCGTCCCTGTCACGCCGTAAACTCGGCAGCAACGCCAACATCGCCGTCCGTCGCACCCAGAAATCTTCATCCCTTGACCATCTCTCGCGAATCGCCGCAGCACCATCTACGCCCGACAACATCGGCGCAACAACGTTAATCGACAAATCGTCAATCAACGCCCAAGTCCACGACCGTCTCAACAAATCCTCAACGAATGGCACATCCTGCAAATCCAAATCCCCAGCCCGGGCCGCCAAGACATTTACTGCCAACTTCCGCAACTCGTAAACATTCCGATCCCACAATTCCAAAGCCAACACCCCCACATCCGACTTCCCAAGATCCTTGCGCTCTCGGGCAAATCGACGCGCCAGCTTCCGAATGACGGGCACACTTACTCCGTAATGCTCGATCTCCGACTTCAGATAACGCTTCTCATTGACGGCTCGTTCCTCAGTCCCATTGGCCTTCAACTCAGCCGCCAATTCATCAGCGACCATCACGAAATCCACGGTCATCCCCACTGCGCCTCACACAAATCCCAAGCCAAGGCAATCATGCACTTCGTCCCACTGATCAACGACTCAATCCCTACCGACTCATCAGTCCCATGAGCCCTCGACAGCATCGGATCATCGTCCGGATGCGTGCCAGTAAACCCATACGTGATGATCCCCAAGTTCCGAGTAAACCGGGAATCAGTGAACCCGTTGCTCACAGCCGGAATCCACTGGATATCGTCCCGCGAAACCGCCAATGCCTGCGCTCGCTTGATCGACTCCGCAAGATCAGTCTCGAAAGGTGACGAGTTCGGTACCGACATGTAGTCGATCTCAAACGAAACGCCCTCGACATCCCCAATCGTCTTCTCGATCTCGCTCCTCACGTACTCTTCCGTCTGGAACGGCAATGTCCTGACATCGCAAGTAACCGTGATGTGCTCCGGCACACTGTTCGACTTGATACCTCCGCTCACCATCGTCGGAGTCCAGACCATCCTCGACAACGCCCTCAACATCGAGCCCAGCCTTGGCGACCGTTCCCAAATCTCCCCGATGATCCGATCGATATTCTCGGGCGTCGGCTCCTCCTCAACCCCAAACACATTCAGATGCTCAAAGGTCGGTAACGACGTATCAATTTCCGGTTCATAACTCTCGATCCGTTGCAACACCCGCCACAACCTTTCGGATGCATTTACCCCCTGCCACGGTACCGAGGCGTGAGAACTCTCCCCCCTCAACGTGATCTTGATTTCCAATCGACCCTTTTCACCGGTCCCCAACAGATACGACAACGCACCTCCCTGCTCTACCGGCGTGCCGCCACCCTCATTCACCGCCAACTCCGACTCCAACGCCTCTGGATGATTGTCCGCCAACCAACCAAAACCCCATCTACCGCCATGCTCCTCATCCGCGCCGCTCACTAGCCTCAAACCGTGCTTCAATCCCACACCGTTGCGCTTCAATATCGCCATCGCCATCATCTGCGCCGTCAACAATGCCTTGCAGTCCGAAGCTCCCCGACCATATATCCGACCTCCCGAAACCTCCGCGCCAAAAGGCTCCCAAGACCACTTCGACTCATCCTCAACCGGCACCACATCGGTGTGCGACATGAACATCAACCGGCACTTCGGCTCACTCCCCGGATAGACCGCAACGATATTCCCACGCTCCGGGTCTCTCGCCAAAATCTGCGTATCCGTGATCCCTTCCTCATGGAACCAGTCCTGAATGAACTCCGCCAACGGCGTCTCATTCCCTGTCGGCATCTGACCAGTATTCACCGTAGGTATCTGGATCATCTGCCGTTCAAGCTCCACAATCTCAGCCGCAGACGCATCGACTTCCTCAATTAGCTGTTCCAGTGTTGCCATCGCTTCATTCCTATCGCTTCTGTAACATTCCGGTTCTACCAATTTACGCTGTGATCTGTCACCTGCACAACGTATTGTCGCTCTGTTCCACAAGTCACATCGAATGGTATGCCCCAACCAGTCTATCTGCTGCCTTACTTATATTAAGATGAACGTAAGGAGAACGGAGATGTACATCAAGGTAACTTCGAAACGCCAAGTCACGTTTCCAAAGCGGGTCCTCGATGCTCTAGGTGTAAGCCCAGGAGATCAGATTGAACTTAACGAGACGGCAGATGGATTCATGTTGAGACCGAGACGTTTCCGTCCCGAAATGTTCGGAACTCTTGCGGATATGATACCCCCGGATCACGAGCCATTCGACATTCGCAAGTTCAGGGACGGTACCTATGATTCGTCGCTACGGGATTGACACTTCGATCCTCGTAAGATTAGTCACTGGCCAACCTAAAGACACCTACCAGTACTGCCTCAATTCGTTGCACCATTTAGCTGACGTCGAAGGGGCCGAAATCTACGTGTCTAATCAAGTAATCGGTGAGACTTACGTCGCAGTGCAACACCACTACGGAGCGCCCAAATCTCGCGCTAGCGCGTCAATCATATCCGCATTGCAGGGCGGATTGATTTTGCCGCTAAATGGCCCAGATGTCCTCTCGATCCTCGAAGAAACAAGCGGAGCAGGGTTGTTTGACCGCCTAATCGCTAACGAATACGAAAAGTCGGGGTTGGAGATTCTGACTCTTGATCGCAGGATGACAGGCCTGCCGGACACTCGAATTCTCTGACGATGATCAGAGCCATAGACCACCAACAGGCTCGTCGTATCCGTCAAACCTTCAAAAACAAATTACTCCTCCCATCATCCGCCCCACCTTCACCCCGCGCAAACAGATTCGGTATCCGACCAGCCGCGCGATCCGCCTTCGTCCTCTCCCACTCACTCTCCAAGTCCGCAACATGCCCCCTGAACCGAGGCATCACGTACCGCGCAAACAACTCCTGCGAATACTTGATATGACGCATCGGCATCCACTCATGCGTTGTCATCATCAAACCGCCTATCCCGTTCGTCTCCTCAACCAACGCCTCAATCTGCTCAATCGCATCATCTGGCGTCCCGATGATCCAACGTTTGCTGCCCACAATCTCCTCGAACGTCAGATCAGCAGGATTTTGGTCCGGCCTCACCAACCACCCCCTTGGTGTGTTGATCGTGTAGAAATAGTTGTGAACATCACGAATCGCCCCTTCCCGCGCCTGCTCAAACGCCTCCTCTCTCGTATCCGCCAGATGCACGTACGTCACTACTCGCCAGTCCTCCTTATTTGGCGAGGTTCCGTACTTCGCTGACGCATCAACCACCTCGTCCCACTGTCTAGCCAGCGGCACAGCATCCGGTGGTCCTCCACCAGCTATTGAAAAACACATCATCTCGTACTGCGCAACAAAGTCCAACGACCGCTTGCTCCCCGCCGACGGTGTCGCCAATTTCAATCGCGGCTGTTGATACGACCGCAACTGCAACGCCATCTCATCAATAGACCAATACTTCCCCTCGTACGAGATCGGATCCGGCGATTCCAGCAGCTTAACGATGATGTCCGTCGACTCACGCATCATCGGGTTCAAGTCCTGAGCGGGAATCTTGAACCGCTGCGGGTCCGTAGGCAACCCGCTCGGTCCGACACCTAGCACCGCTCGCCCACGCGTCAGGTGGTCCAAAAACGCAAACCGCTCCGCAACGTGAAACGGGTGATGGAACGGCAACGAAACCACGCCAGTTCCCAAAGTGATCCGCGTCGCCGTCGCCGAAGCCTTCGCCAATACCAGCTCCGGAGTAGGCATCGTCTCCCAAGCCGCAGAATGATGCTCTCCAATGAAAAACTCATCGAAACCGAGCTTTTCGGCATAGTTGATCATCTCGATATCGCGTTCAAACGCCAACGATGGATTCTCGTTGGGCGTATGCAACGGCATCATGAAGAACGCGAACTTCATCGTTCTAACTCCGATCCTGTAGTTCACTCTCGCTAAGCGATTTTAGTTGCACGCGCTTCTCTTGCAATCGCAAAGCAGATTTTCCGAAAATCTCGGTTAGTTCCTGTCCCACGATTCCGGGCATCGGCACCACGCTCGCGCCCGCGCAACAAGCAGAGATTACTAGAGATATGCGCAACAAATACGCTCCAGCCATCCTCCTGTCGATCGCAACACTCGTGATCACATCCTTCGCTTGCGGAAGCGAAAAGGTTGCCCAAGATGTCGCCTACGTCATCGACAACGAAAGCAACCACATGTACCTCCTTGACCGGGCTGGTGAAAAATCTAAAGTCATCAACGACTCCGTCACCAATCCGAAATGGTCGCCCAACCAGAGAATGGTGGCCTATCTGTCCAACGCAGATGACGGCAAAGGTCAGTTGAAAGTTTGGCACCGCGACACCGAAGACGCCGAAAGGCTCTCCGACGCACCTTCAAACGTCGAACAATTCTTCTGGTCGCCCGATTCGCGCATGATCGCATACATAGCCGATACAGAAGACGGTTCCCAATCAGAAGTCTACGTCTACGACTTCGAAAACGAAGATACAAACACCTTGGTCTCGGAACCCGCCGGCAACGTCGAACTCGGAAACTTCTCAGGCGACAACCAGTGGATCATAATGTGCCTCAACATCAACGGCTCGCAAGGGATCTACAAACGATCCATACACGGCGTCGACGAAGTCCAGTTAACGGATTACGAAGACAGCCGACCGCGCTTCTCAATGGACGGCAAACGCGTCGCATTCGCGCGCAAACTCTCCGACGGATCAACCGACATCTACACCCTCGAGGTCGAAACCGGCAATGGCCCGAGCGCTGCCAAAGCACTAACAGACGAAGACGGTGACGAAACCAACTTCGAATGGGCACCCAACGGTCGGAACATCATCTACGTCTCCGAACGCGAAGGAAACCCTGAAATCTACGCCGTTGACACCGCCGATAAGACCACACGTCGCCTCACCCAAAACCGTGTCAACGATGCCGACCCCAAATGGTCCCTAAACAGCGAACAGGTCCTCTTCCGCTCAGACAACGACGGCAAATATCACCTCTTCGCAATGGACTTCAAGTCCGGTAGCCAAGAGCGCGTCCTCGAAGCACCCAACAGCATCATCACCGCCGATTGGTAGATCGGCAGTTGGCAGTTACTTCCGCGCCCCAAACATCCGAGAGACCCAAGAATCTCGGCGCGATGGGCCTCGTTGCCTGCCATTCGCATTGGCAGGCCTAGCCGTCGCAGTTGCCTTAACCTCATCGGAGCCGCCAGCCGTAGCGACCTTCTTCCTCGCTCGCTGATCCGGCGGCAAAGTCCTAGCCCTTGATGCCAAACCTCGCCGTTGCGTACGCGCTGCGGGCGTCGCACTTCCCTCGAGAACTGAAGAAAGACTACGTCGCGTCTCCGTGCGTCGCACTCGACTAACCGGCGCCTCTTCGCTCTTTCCTCGAGATCCGTTCTTAGTTGCCGCAGCCTTAGCCTTGTACGCATTGCGACGATCCGCATACCGCTCTGTGAATGGTCGCCGAGAATGAGTAGCGCCTCTGACCGCGCCTTTGTCCTCGCCATTCGGAGATGCAGCCTCATCCGTCACCAACCGCCGTTTTGCAGCCGCTCGCATGTTGTTGCTCTTCTGACTTGATGACATCCACAAATCATCGAAATAGCTGCGATCGAACTTGATCAACACATCCGACAACCGTGCCGCTTCCGAGGACAAGTTCGAATCGAACGCCGCAACCTCAACCTGCTTGCCAGTGTCCTTTACCACCTGCAACGCCGGATAGAAATCCGCATCACCGCTCACCAGGATCGCCGTGTCGTAGTGGTCCTCGTATGCGTGTGCGATCAGGTCCGACGCAATCATCACATCCACGCCCTTCTCAACCATCGTGTTGCCCCGCTGCTTCCAGATCCCCAACTTCACTTCCAGATAATCCGTCTCATACAGAGCATTCAAGAATCGCTCTTGAGATTCCCCCAGACTCGGATTGTCCGCCGACTCCTGCCGGATGTTGTAGTAATAAGTCCGAATCAGCTCGCGATCGCCGCAAAGCTTCTCCGCAAATTTCTTGTAATCTAGGTCTCGTTTGTCGGTATTTTGCTTCAGAACGTGGTAAAGATTGCTGCCGTCGATGAAAATCATCACACGACGGCTCGCGCCGTTACCGTAGCCGTGATTCCTCATGCCTTTCATTCCTTCTCATCTCAACCGCCCTCTCCTGCTTATTCAATCTATGTCTCAGGTAGTATGATCGCTGTCTCTTACAGCCAGCACCACATCAGCCAAGCGACTTCTCCGTAGGCGATTCTTGGAGTTGAAGCGATTGGTTAAATCGTGGGTTAAGGTAAATTGCCCGTTCGAATCGGGCTTTTTTACTCGCCTACTCTCACAATCAAACATTCTATCAGACACCCATTCCCCCTTGTCCACATCAGACTGACACGTCGCGTCAATTCTCCGCCAATCCGTACCTTAGCGATACGTTGCAATTGATTTCAAGTTAAACTATATGCAAACGTGTCGAGCAATACACGATTGCGAACGGAGACCCCAAAATGGCAATGACCGCCACCGAATCAAAGGTCGGTGTTACTATACCCTCGCCCTGCGAAATGCCTAACGGCCTGCAGTGGTACAACAACGAACTCTTCGTCATGGACCAACTCACCGACAACGTCTATGTCATTGACGAAGCCGGTAACGTCCTCAGAACCGTATACACCGCTACCGAGAACGGCTCAGGCATCACCGTTGGCGATGGCCACATCTGGACAGGCTCTAACGGGAGCACCGCTTCCCGCCCCTACCGTAGCACCGACACCCATCTCGGATTCGTGATCAAATGCGACATGGACACCGGTGAGACCGTAGACCGATGGCGCACTCCCGACGGCGGCGGGATCCACGGCATCGAGTGGGACCACAACGAAAATCTGCTCTGGGTCACAGCCTTCAGCCCCAAAGCCATAATCCTCGTCGACCCCTCCGACGACTTCAAAGTCGTCCACAAATTCGAGGTCGAACTTGAGCGGCTTCACGGCTTGGCACTCGAAGGCGACGACGCTATCTGGTGTGCTCACACTACCGACAACGTTGTAGTCCTCTACGACAAAGAGTCCGGCAAGGAACTAGACCGCGTTGCGATGGGCCCCGAAGACCCCTTCATCCACGGCCTCTCCAAGAAAGACGGCGTGCTCTGGTTCGGTGACGCCAACTTCGCCGGAAGCCACGGCACCGCAATCCGAGGCGAACCCTCCATCGGAACCATCGTCCGCTGATCAGCGACGAGACCTCCATTCCCGTCACCAAACCGAAACTACAATTCCCTTACCCACGAGGAACCGGCGGTAATTGATTGATATCGTCCCCTCTCCCGCTCGGTGGGAGAGGGCTAGGGTGAGGGCACATAATCATGTCCGGTAACGAGACAGTGAATTCGCCATGACCGTAGTCGACAGCCACCACCACTTCTGGGACCTAGACCTACGCCCCTACGACTGGATGCCCGAAGGCAGCCCTCTCCGAGTCAACTACGGACCAGATGAACTCCGCCCCCTAATAGCGGAAGCCGGCGTCGATAAAACCGTCATCGTCCAAGCGCACGCCTCAGTCGAGGAAACTAAGTGGTGCCTCGAGATCGCCGAAAACACCGACTTTGTAGCAGGTGTCGTCGGGTGGGTCGATCTGAGCGACCCCAACGTAGGCGAAACCCTCGACGAACTCCAGCAAAACCCTTACTTCAAAGGCGTCCGTCACCTCTGGGAGATGGACGAAGACCATGGCTGGCTCGCGGGTGACGCTCCCATCCAAGGCCTTAAGGAGATCGAACGCCGCGACCTCTGCTACGACTTCCTGGTCCGACCATGGAACCTCCCGTTTGTCCCTCGCATCATGGAGCACGTCCCAAACCTAAGAGCCGTCATCGACCACATCGCAAAACCCAATATCAAAGAACGCGAAGTCGAACCATGGCTCACCCGACTCCGTGAAGTCGCATCAATCGACGGCATGAGATGCAAAATCTCCGGCATGACCACCGAAGCCGACATGGAGAACTGGACCATCGACGACCTCCTCCCATACGTCCACCACGTCATCGGCATGTTCGGCGTCGACCGCCTCATGTTCGGATCCGACTGGCCTGTATCAACTCAAGGCACTACCTATCCAAACTGGGCCAACACCGCCCGTGAAATGACGAAAAACCTCCCGCAAGAACAATCCGATTACATCTTCGGCCAAACTGCAATCGATTTCTACCGTTTGGACGTATGAAAACACAATTGACCCTTTCTCAATACCTTTCATGAACGCCTTCACCCAACCTTCCCCCCTTCTCGAAGCCCGAGACCTCACAAAGCTCTACGGCAACGTCCAGGCCCTTGACAGCGCATCCTTCACCGTCGGCGAAGGTATCACAGGCCTCCTTGGCCCCAACGGCGCCGGAAAGAGCACCGCCATCCGCATCTTTCTCGGCCTGACCGATGCCACATCAGGCTCAGCTCTAGTCATGGGTGCCGATACCCGAAACCCCGAAGCACGCACCCGCCTCGGCTACATGCCCGAACACGACTGCCTGCCCCCTAACCAGTCCGCCGCAAACTTCCTCACTCACATGGCCGAAGTTAGCGGCATCCCTCCATCCCGATCACGAGCACTTGCCGCCGACACTCTCCGACACGTCGGACTCTTCGAAGAACGCTACCGCCCCATCGGTGGCTACTCCACCGGCATGAAACAGCGCGTCAAACTCGCCCAAGCCCTCGTCCACGACCCCATCCTCATCCTCCTAGACGAACCAACCGCTGGCCTAGATCCCACTGGCCGCACCGAGATGCTTAACCTAATCCGACGCATCGCCCGAGAATTCGGCATCAGCGTCGTCCTCTCAACTCACCTGATGCAAGACGTTGAGCGAACCTGCGACAACATCGTCCTACTCGACCTCGGACGCGTCAAAGAATCCGCCGACGTCAAATCCTTAACTCAGGAAACCGAACTCGTCTACATCGAGGTCGCAAATAATCGCGACGAGTTCATCTCCGAACTTCAGAGTCGAAACCTCCAACCAACTCTCGAAACAAACGCAATCTCAATCCCCGACGTCGACGGCCCCAAATTCGACGCCATCCGCGACTCCCTAGTCGCCTCCGAGGCCCGACTCGTCCGCATGGGTCCGCGCCAACGAGCCTTAATTGACCTCTTCCGAACCTAAGCATCCGTATCCTTGACCACCGACCAACAAGAACGCACCGGCACTGTATTCGACATCGGATACCAGTCCTACGAGGGCACCCGCGAAGGACGCAGCCTAGCCTGGAAAACCCTCATCATCGATGGTGTCAAAAACGGCATGGGCATCGGACGCGGCGGCTGGGCCAAATTCCTCCCCTGGCTAGTCCTCTCCCCCACCATCGCCACTGGCCTCGTCTTCGCCGCAATCGCCGCATTCTTCGAGCAATTGGGAATTGAAGTCGACACCGGTGAAGGAGCAAACGTAATCGATCTTCCCGGCCACGAAGACCTCACCTCTGTCATCTCATTCATGATCCTCATATTCGCCGCATTCGTCGGACCCGAACTCGTCTGTCCCGACCGCCGAAACCGCGTCATCCACCTCTACTTCGTCCGTCCCATCACCATGTTCGACTACCTAGGTGCACGATGGTGCGCACTGTTCATTCTCCTCCTCGCCGCAAGCCTGCTACCTCACATCACTCTATGGGTTGGACTTCTGTTCGGCGTTGCAGATGCCCTAGGACATATCCAAGACAACTGGCTAGACATACCCCGATTCATTGGAAACAGCGTCGTTTTCGCTATCTTCACCACCTCAATCACCATCGCCATAAGCTCCATCACCGACCGCCGCATGATCGCAACCCTCATCATCATCGGCATCATCATGATCGCATCAATCGCCCCCGGAATCATCTCTATCTTCAACCCCTCCAATACCGTAACTGAACTGATCAACCTGATCGGTCTCATCGACCTCTCATCCAACATCGTCCCATCAATCTTCTTCGACACATACTCGGAAAACTACAACCTCAACATCGCCATCCCAATCGTGTGGGTGATCCTCTTCACAATCGGCTCCATCGCCGCAACGTGGCGCTTCTACCAAGCACAAAGATAGCCCGCATAAATAGACAATGCAGACGGACGTAAAGACACCCCGATACAACGAGGAACTAATCGTTTCCCTCGATTCCGTCTCGAAGTGGTTCGGAAACGTCGTAGCCGTCTCAGACGTCACCCTAGATATCGGCCCCGGCATCACCGGACTCCTAGGACCCAACGGCGCGGGAAAAACAACCCTGCTCCGCATGATATGCGGCCTCCACTCCCCTTCCGAAGGCGAAGTGCGCCTTTTAGGCACCAACCCTCGCACCGACCACAACGTCTACAAACGAATCGGCATCATGACCGAAAACGAGTCCGCATACGAATTCATGACCGGGCTAGAATTCGTCCGTCTCTCCGCACGCCTCAAAGACCTCCGACGCGAAGAATCCCATCTCCGAGCCGCCATCGAACGCGTCGATATGTCCTTTGCCCTCGATCGAAAAATCTCTACCTACTCACGCGGCATGAGACAACGCATACGCCTTGCCGCCGCACTCGTCGGCGATCCCGATCTCCTAATCCTCGACGAACCCCTTAACGGTGCCGACCCAACACAACGCCTCCGATTCCAAAAAATCCTTCGCGAAACCGCCGATGAAGGTCGATCCGTAATCATCTCCTCCCACATCCTCGAAGAAGTCGAAGAGGTCAGCGACAGCGTCGTTCTCGTCGTAAACGGCAAACTCGCCGCTCAAGGCGACTTCCACGCCATCCGAGCCGCTCTCGACGACCGCCCTTACCACGTCAAGATCGAGTCCTCCGATCCCAAACAACTCGGAGGCGAATTAGCCAAACTCCCATCCGTCCAATCCGTCCAATTCGACCCCGACGGCTCAATCGTCGTCCTCACCACCAACGTCGCCACCCTCCAACTCGACCTACCATCCTTGGCACAACAGCACAACATCCGATTGACACGTTTCCAACCGATCGACGACTCCTTGGAAAGCGTCTTCTCATACCTGGTCGAAGGCTAGTACGCGATATGTCAGACACAATCTTCGTCCTCACCCTCCGACAATCCCTGTCGATAAAACGAGTCGCAATCCTGCTCATACTCGCCGCAATCCCCCTCACAATCGCCATCGTCAGCGAAATCCTCAACGTCGAATGGGGTGGTGACGAGATGCAAGGCTTCATCCAAGCCCTGATCATCAACACCGCTCTCCCCTTAGTCGCCCTGATCGTCGCCGCACCAGTCTTCGCCGACGAAATCGAAGACCGCACCCTGACAAACCTCATGCTCTCCCCCATTGCACGATGGCAGGTCGCAATCCCCAAAACCCTCGCCGCCCTCTCCGTGGTTGTCATCCCGATGGCGATCTCAACCTTCGCCTCCGTCATCATCATCTGGCAGGAAGACATCTACACCTCAGCCATCGTTGGAGCATTCGGCATCCTCATCGGCGCGCTAGCCTTCACCTCCCTCTTCGCATTCGTCGGCACCCTCACCACCCGCGCCGTCGTATTCGGTATCGTCTACGTCTTCGGATTCGAAGCTCTAATCTCCTCAGCCATCCCCGGCCTCAAATACATCAGCATCAGCGGCATGACCATCGCAATCATGCAAGAACTCGGACCAACCCTCGTCGACGCACCCAAATCCGGCAGCAATGCTCCGCCACCAGTCGAATTCGCCGTCCCTGCAATCATCGCCATCATCATCATCACCAACCTCGGCACCATCTGGCGATTAAAACGCATGGACGTCCACTGACCCCAATCGCCTTTCCGGCCTACCCTCCCGTCGTTCTGACGCACCCATGCGTCATTCCAGCGAAGGCCGGCGCCCAAGCCAGGTGCGTTTCGTCATTCCAGTGACGGCCGAATCCACGGTGAGAACCTTCGCTATACTCTTATGTCACTCGTTTGCCGACGCACTCGCGTCGCACTAGCCCATGGCTGAAACTCAAACCATCCAACCACCCGCGGCCCCAACCCCAGCATGGGATCCAGCAGCACCCGAAAACGCCTGGTACAAGTGGCGAGCATTCTGGGCGGTAGGGCTCTCGCTCGTCACCATGGTGATGAGCTTCAGCATCGTCTTCCTCGCCCTTCCCGCAATCGCTGAAGACTTCGGCATCACGTTCAAAGAAGCTTCCCTCCTCGTCATCGCCCAATCCCTCACCGTCTCCGCATTCATGGTCCCTCTCGGCAAAGTCGCCGACATGATCGGACGCAAAAAGTTTCACCTCATCGGCCTCGTCCTCTTCGGCGGCGGAGCCATCGCATGCGCGTTCGCCACCAACCTCACATTTTTGATCGTCACCCGTGTCATCATGTCCCTCGGCAGCTCCATGGGACAAGCAGTCTCGACCGCCATAACCACCTCCGTGTTCCCCGGAAACGAACGCGGAAAGGCCCTTGGCTCCCAGACTACCGCCGTCGCCATCGGCGGCGCGTCCGGAACGATCGTTTCAGGCGTCACCCTTCAGTTCCTTCCTTGGCAGGCTTTGTTCATATTCATGGCCATCCCCACCGCCGTCGCATTCTTCTGGGGCTTGTACATCCTCAAAGACGAACGCATCGGATCATTCTCGGGCGAAGAACGACCGCCCTACGACTGGCTAGGTGCAATCCTCTCCGCCGTCGCAACAGCCATCGTCATCCTAACCATCACCAATCCATTCGCACTCGATTGGGGATCGCCGATCATCATCTCGGGAGCTTTCGCCGGCATCGCAACCATCGCTGTATTCATCTGGTGGCAACTCAAGACCAAGCACCCGATGGTAAACCTCCGACTCTTCAAAATAAGCGTCTTCAAGTTCGCCATCCTCACCCGATACTTCGCCTTCATGCGCTCCTCCGCAACCATGTTCCTCATGCCAATCTTCCTAGTCGCATTCCGAGGTTGGCCCGAGATCTACGCCTCTGGCGTCATGCTCCTCATGGCAATCGGAATGGGAGTCGGCGCCCAAGTCTTCGGCAGACTCTCCGATCGCTACGGCACTCGGCCCTTCATGGTCGGCGGTTTCGTCGTCCTGATCTTTACCGGCGTCGCACTGGCAACCCTCAGCGCAACCTCACCTCTGTACTACATCGCCATCGTTACGTTGGTCAACGGCCTAGCACAAGGAGCATGGTCCGCACCCAACGCCGCCGCAACCATGGGTTCAGTCCCCCGATCCTCCTACGGTCTCGTAAGCGCAATCATCAACCTCACCCGCAACCTCGGAAACGTCAGCGGACAGGCCATAGTTACCGCAATCATCGCCGGCGTCATGATCGCACGCGGCTTCGACATACCCCTCTCAGAACTCGACGACACCCCCGGAGCCGGTAAGGCATTCCTCGACGGTTGGAGTTACGCATACTTCGTCGCCACCGGGATAGTAGCCTTAGCTCTCGTAACATCATTCCTGACCAAACCAAGCAGACACGAAACCACACCCACATAGCAGCACCGGAGGAACTCCCCTTGAGCAAAACAAGCACCGAATCCCTCGAAGGCAAAATCGCACTCGTAACCGGCGGCGGAACCGGCATCGGTAAAGGCATCGCACGAATCTTCGCAAACAACGGCGCTAACGTAACCATCGCCGCACGAAACCTCGAACGACTCCAAGCCACTGCCGACGAACTATCCGCCGAATCAGGCAACACCGTCACCGCCGCATCCATGGACGTCACCGACGAAGACAGCGTCACCTCAGTCTTCAAATCCATCATGGACACTCATGGACGCCTAGACATCCTAGTAAACAACTCCGGATCCATCGAGGGCGACCCCATCGAAACCCTCTCCTCCGAAAAATGGCTCCGAGTGATGAACACAAACGTCACCGGAATGTTCTACTGCACCAAACAAGCCTTCAAGATCATGCGACCCCAAGGTGGCGGACGCATCATCAACATCGGCTCCATCGCCGCCCAACGTTCCCGACACTCCGCCGCCGCATACACAACATCCAAACACGCCGTCTGGGGCCTAACCCAATCCGCCGCCATCGAAGGACGAGACATCAACATCTCAGTCTCCGCCCTCCACCCCGGCAACACCATGGTCGAACGACGAGCCGACGCCCGATCAGGCTCAGGCCGAGACGAAGGCCCCGAACCAATGATGGACGTCGAAAACATAGCCCGAACCGCCCTCCTAATGGCAACCCTCCCACCTGATGTCAACATGCTAGAAGCCATCGTAATCCCCAACCAGCAGCTATACATCGGCCGAGGCTAGTCTCGATGGCATCGGGAATGGCATAATTCCATCCCTCCTTCAGGAGGAGGCAGGGGGAGGAACGCCGTCAGGCGGAAAAATCCCAACTCCCCAGTGTCGTTACAACCAGTAGGGTCTAGGAAGGTCACCGTCCCCTTAACCCTCATCCCGACCTCTGGCTAAACGCCGCACCCATTGCAACTCCCACGCCGATCCCTATCGAGATGCCAACAGCGACGTTGTCGAAAGCCACGCCTATGGCTGCACCAATCCCAGCACCAAGCGCGATCCCGGCTCCGATATAGGTAGCGTCTGGCTGTTTCATTCTGTCATCCTTTGCGTCAATATCTGGCGACCGTTTTACAACCAGGCCGCACCTTGGTGTTTAACCGACATTGCCTAACCTTACGCCTCCCCGCGATATACTCACTTACGGCAATCACAGCCCACCTACCAACCAGGAGAACCAAATGTACATCCTAATGGTCCGTCTAAAGGTCAAAGACGACCGCATCGACGACTTCATCGAAGCCTCTATCGGCGACGGCGTCGGATCCGTCCTCGGCGAACCCAACTGCTACCGCTTCGACATCATCCAAGACGACGAAGACCCCACAAAATTCGCATTCTGCGAGGTCTACGAAGACGAAGCCGCGTTCCAGTACCACACGATGGCCTACCACTTCCATCAGTGGCGTGACGCATCCGCCGACATGTTCGCAGAAGACCCCGAAGTCTCCTTCTGCCGATCCGTATACCCCGCCGGCCCAGCCGACTGGGACGCATACCGACCCGGAGCAGTCGACGACCCCGCATTCCAAAACGGCACTCTCCACGTCATCCACGCCCCCCAATACGTCCAAGCCGACAAAGTCGACGACTTCATCGCCGCCGTCACCCTCGACGGCATCGGCTCCACCCACGAAGAGCCCGGCTGCCTTCGCTTCGACGTCTACCAAAACGTCGACGACCCGACGGAACTCTACCTCTACGAGGTCTACGCCAACCGAGACGCCTTCGACTACCACGTCGGCACCCCTCACATCAAACAATGGCGAGACACAGTAGCCGACTGGTACGACGAAGAACGCCGAGACGCATCAATGGCCGGAAACATGGGAGCCCGAAGAGGCCGAAACGTCTGGCCACCCGACAACTGGAACTGGTCCTCCGGCAAACCAGCATTCTGATCCCGTCATTCCGGCGAAAGCCGGAATCCAATGGGGAAGGGCAGCCGTTTGTCGTATCCAGTTCGGGTTTCCTCCACTCGTGGGGGAAATGTCCGAAGGACAAAGGGGGCAACCCCTCCCCTTCACAAAGCGCAAGGGGCAGCGAAAACCCTCTTCTCACCTCCTCCCTTCAGGAGGGGGCAGGGGGAGGTCCGCCGTCAGGCGCAGACAATCATACCTTCCTCCCTCAAGCACCGGCTATTGGAGCATCCCACCCTTCACCGAACTTCAGGAACGAGCAGGGAAACCCCCTCTTCTCACCCCCTCCTTCAGGAGGGGGCAGGGGGAGGCCGCCGTCAGGCGCAAACGACCGTACCACCACAACTCAATCTTCCACGCGCGGTGGCGAGACAGAGTTTGTCCCCCTCTCCAATTCCACACGTATCACCGCCAACACACCATCCAAATCCTCAAATATCTCGTGATTCCAAAACCGCAACACGCGATATCCACTTTTGTTGATTACCCTCTTCCTAAACTCGTCATACACCGCTCGATCCCTGTGCTGTTCCCCGTCTAACTCGACCACAAGTTTGGACGCGAAACAAGCGAAGTCCGCGATAAACCCTTCAATTGGTACCTGCCGACGGAATTTGTAACCTCCGAGCCGCTTCGCCCGTAACTGCTCCCACATCAATTCCTCTGCTTGCGTCGGAGCCTCGCGCATAGTCTTCGCACGACGATGTTGTTTACGTGTTTTGAAGTACATACGATCAGGTTACGTTACGACGCTGCATATTCCCTACCCAAATGGCGAACTCCGCCGTACAGCGGAATTGCTTATCGATTTCTGGTCTATCAAATTCCCTTGTCTACCCGGCAAATCCATTACGCTTTACCCAGATACACAAACACCCCCAACCCAACCAACCCATGCCCCCAATCCTCCGCGTCCTAGTAAACGCCAATCGCAACCAAGACCCCACCTCCGACCCCTTCCCCGTTACCGAACCCGTCGAGTGGGTCCGCACCGAATTCACCGACAACAAACCAGCCCCCGAATCCCTCCGCGGGATACACGTCTACATCGGCACTGACTTCACCAAAGAAATGGGAGCCGCCGCCGACTCCCTGCGCGCAATCCTCATCCCAGCCGCCGGATACGATCGCATCGACCCCGAAGCCGTCCCCCAAGGCTGCACCGTAGCAAACGCCTACCACCACGAAGCACCAATCGCCGAATGGGTCATGGCAGTCGCCGTGGCCCTAGACCACGAACTCCTCAAATCCGAACGCACATTCCGCGCCGGTTCATGGG